>CAZDMR010000004.1:0-112592 GCA_964506795.1 uncultured Acidobacteriota bacterium
CCTCAGCGCGCGTTTCAAATTCGATTATATTTTTGTATCCTGTCTTGCCGGTTTTATCCGCCCAAGGCTTGCTCGGGAAACCGATCCACTGCGAGCCGTTTTTTTGATGGAGCGTACAGTCTTTAATCACCATCCCGCTCGGCCTTAAAACGAGTGTGCAGAATCCCCGCAGGGTATTTTTTTCGTATTCCCGAAACTCTAAACATTCAATACTCATGTTTTCCCTCGATATTCTTGCGGGCCTCTTCGAGCGTTATGCCCGGCAGTGCCATTAAGTAAGCGTCCAGCTCGCTGCGGAGGAGGACGATCCGGCCTCCAAGCCGGCGGTATGGCAATACGCCGCGTTTGATCCGGGAGCGTACAACTGCTTCCGTTTCGCCTAGATAAATCGCGGCTTCCCAAATTCGTAACGTTGCCCCGTTTTTGGGATTTCGCTCGCGGCCCTGCGCTTTCATCTCGCCAGCTCCGCGCGCAAGCGCTCCAGCTCTTCAAGGAAATAAAATCGGTATCCGCGCTCACTCCGCATTGCACTAATGCGCCCTTGCGCTTCGTATTTGCGCACCGCGCTGGCGCTGCGGTTTAGGTAACGCGCCGCCTCGCCCACTGTTAAGATTTGCGTTTTTTCATTCATCATGGTGTGCATTGTGATTCACACTTGACACGCTTGTCAATTTTAGCTGATAATCATTCGTAAATGAGGTTTTGCCAATTATGCGTGATTACAGTTATGACCGTTTCGAGTACGATGGATTGTTGGAATTCTTGAATGATCCCGATGGACAGCCGCCGGAGATGCACGTCAAACTTATAGGACTCGCAAACCGCTTGCTTACAGAGCGGCCGCTTAAAAGGGATTTCATTCTTCATTTCCGGGGACAGGTGCAAAAAATATTGGATGCTTCCCGGGTCCGGGTAGCAATCCCGGCCAATATCGTCATAGGCAAACAGCGAGCAGGGAAAATATCAGTATCGCGGGCTCTGCGTGCCCGGTCCCCATGGTTGCTTTTTGATCCGGCGTACGCCGATCATTTCTATCGCCTTGCCTGCCTGGTATCGGATGCGGAGCTTGTGCAGAGGTTTTCAAAGTGCGCCGATTGCGGCTGCTTTTTCATTCAAACGCGAAAGCTGCAAAAAGGCCGTTGTTTCTGCTCGCCTACATGCCGCTTTCGCTTTCATGCCGCACAGCCGGCGCATAAAAAGGCTAATCGGGAATCTGTAGCCTTGCACAGGTTTTATAAACGGCTCGCTGATTTCATAACCCAATGTAGCAGTATGTCCTGGAATGATAAGATGATGCTTTGGAATTCTGAAGGACTTGGCCACAGTAAGGGAAAGCGATTCAGCGATATTCAGTTTTTCAAATTGGCTTGCAAAGAAGCCGCCCGCCGGAATCCGAAATAAGAATTCTCCTACACTTTTCCCTACACTTACGTTTTTCGGCAATTCATCTGCCTTTAAAAAACGCCCTATCAAAAAGCCGCAGGGCAAACCGTAGTGAAAATCGTAGTGGAATTCCTGCTAATTTGTGATGAATTGTGATGAATTACGATTAAAGCCCAAACATACGAAAACCCGCTGCTGGAGCGGGTCTCGTAATGTTTCCAGTGGTTTACAAAATACGATATTTGAAGCTTAGAAGGCAGATGCTCTATCCAACTGAGCTATGGGCGCACAATTGTTACAGACAGATTAAAATCTTTTACGTCCTCGGTCAATTTTTTTAAGACAATGCGCCAACATAACGGCAAGCTGCCTCTATTGTCCTTCATACATTAGCGTTAGCATGTTCCCGTGATTCATTGATTAACGCACCGACGGATGCTATTCTGCTTCCACTGGAGCCAACAAGAAGTTTACCCCCTAGAAGGTGATCCTTATGAAGAAATTCACAACGGCGGATTTAGCGGAAAACGACGGCAAGGAAGGGCGCCGGGCTTATGTGGCTTTCGAGGGCAGGGTTTATGACGTCAGCGGAAGCAATCTATGGCCGAAGGGGAGCCACATGACAGAGCACCAAGCCGGAGCGGACCTTTCGGACAAGCTTTCCCGAGCCCCTCACGGGAAGGAAGTCTTCGAGAATGTCCGGCTGGTGGGCGAGCTCATCGAAAAGCCCCGGAAAAGCGCGAAGCCGTTGCCCGCTTGGAGCATCAAGCTGCTCAGCCTTCACCCTCATCCCATTTTCGTACATTTTCCCCAGGCTTTTTTCACTTTTGCCCCCGTTTTTCTAGGGCTGGCTTATTTTTACAAACTCCAGGATTTTGAGCGCACCAGCTTTTTCATCCTCACGGCGGGAATGATCACGGCCCTGCCCGCTTATGCGACCGGGTTTTTCCATTGGTATTACAGGTTTGGCGCAAAATGGAATTTCTACTTTCGATTTAAAATGATCGTTTCCCCGGTGCTGCTTCTGATAGGCGCTACGGCGCTGGCCTTGCACGCGGCCCGCGGTCCGCTGCCGGTGGAGCGGATCGACGTTCCCGTGCTGGTGCTCCAACTTCTCCTGCTTCCTATCGTCGTTTCACTTGGTTACGTGGGCGGAAAAATCGTTTTCAGCGGAGGCAAATAAAAACCGCAAGAGAAATAGGAAGATCAATCGCCGAAGCATGTTCCAACCAGCCGCGCGCTCTGGATCCATGAATGGTCTATAGGAACCGTCTTGATTTTGCCGACGACCTGTTCCAAGGGAACGGGTTTTGCCCGATCGCCGCGAGCCGCCAGCATCACTCCATAGACCCCTTCATCGATTAAAGCCGCACAAGCCGTCCCCAGCCGCGTAGCCAGAATCCGGTCATTTGCGGAAGGCGTCCCGCCGCGCTGCAGGTATCCTAAAATGGTAACCCGCGATTCCAATCTCGTAAGCTTTTCCAATTCGGCGGCCAGCTTTAACGTATTGCTCCCGTGTGTCTGATAGGGAATTGCAGATCCGCCACTCGCCTTCGGAGTTTTGTTTTCCGCCTTTTTCTCCTTCTTTTTTCCGGATTTTTTGGAGACGGATGCCTCCAATGGAACCGCTCCCTCAGCTACCGCAACGATGCTGAAATGCTTGCCGCCGCGTCTCCGATCCGAAATCGCCTTGGCTATCTTTTCGACGCTATAGGGAATTTCCGGAATCAGGATTACATCCGCGCCCCCGGCAACGCCCGCTCCCAATGCCAGCCATCCGGCGCGGTGCCCCATCGTTTCCACAAGGATAATTCGGTGGTGGCTGTGGGCTGTGCTGTGCAGCCGGTCGACCGCCTCCGTTGCTATACCGAGCGCCGTATTGAAGCCGAAGGAAACGTCCGTCATCGCCACATCGTTGTCGATGGTTTTCGGCAGCGTAATGATATTCAATCCCTTTTGCATCAAACGATAAGCGTTCTTGTGCGTACCCCCGCCGCCGATGCATACCAGAACATCAAGATGATTCCGGCGATAGTTTTGGACAATGGCGTCCGTCATATCCGCGTATTTTCCGCCCACCAGCATCTTGTGGGGTTTGTCTCGACTGGTTCCGAGTATCGTTCCGCCCAGAGTCAGAATCCCGGACAAAGCGTTTCCGTCCAGATTCATTGTCCGGTTTTCCATTAAGCCCCGAAAGCCGTCTCGGAAGCCGACGATATCCATTTTAAAAAATTCCTGTGACGCCTTGCCTATGCCCCGCAGCAAAGCGTTCAGGCCGGGACTGTCGCCGCCCGCAGTCAATATACCGACTTGCTTGGTCATTTAGGAAACCTCCGGCTTCAGAACAATAGGCGAGTCCGTATATTGCTGCCCAAGGATTCGATTTGCATTTTTATGTCCGGGGACAGGCTTCGCTCCGCATCCATGATCAGATATCCAATGCCGCCGCGCGTATGATAAGACTGCGCCTTGATATTGACGCTCATACGCGCAATCAAACCGTTTATTCTTCCGAGGACTCCGGGAACATCTTTGTGTATGTTCAGCACGCGGCAGCTGTCTTCAAGCCTGGGCAGCTGCGCCTCCGGCAAGTTGGCCGCGCCGGTCGTGTTGCCCGTGTCGAGGTAGGAAATCAGCGCCTCCGAAACCTCAATTCCTATATTGCGCTGTGCTTCCTCCGTACTGCCGCCGATATGCGGGGTCAAGATAACATTATCCAGGCCCCGCAATTCCGATTGGAAATCGCTTTTTCCCGAGCCGGGCTCCTCGGGAAAAACATCGACCGCCGCTCCCGCCAGATGACCGTCCGCCAGCGCTTGCCTTAAGGCGGGGATATTCACAACTGTTCCCCTGCTGAGATTCAGCAAATAGCTTCCACACCGCATTTGCTTCATCCGCCCGCTATCCATCATGCCGCGCGTCAATGCAGTATCGGGGACATGCAAGGTAACGAAATCCGAAACATTCAAAAGCTCCTCGAGACTGGAGGCTTGCCTGGCATTGCCCAGGGGCAGTTTTTTTACGATGTCGTAAAAAACAACCTTCATCCCCATCGATTCCGCTAGAAGCCCCACCTGCGGCCCTATGTGCCCGTACCCGACGATTCCAACGGTTTTTCGCCGCACCTCAATGCACCCGGCCGCCGATTTTTCCCAGCGTCCGCCGTGCAATTGCATCGACCGTTGCGCCGCTCTCCGCGCCAGCATGATGATTTCCGCGATCGTGAGTTCGGCCACGCTCCGAGTATTGCTGAAGGGCGCATTAAAAACCGCGACGCCGCGCCGCGTGGCCCCATCTATATCCACCTGATCGGTCCCGATACAGAAACAGCCGACGGCAATCAACTGCGGCGCCGCCCGCAGCACCCGCTCGCTGATCCGTGTTTTCGAACGCACCCCGAGGATTTGCGTTCCCGGCAGTATTTTTATCAGACGATCTTCCGACAAGGATTCCGAATATCTTTCAACCCTGCGATACCCTGCAGCGAGAAAATTGTCTTCCGCCGCTTGATGAATGTTCTCCAACAGCAGGATTTTAATTTCGTCTGTCGCCGATTCCCTTTCAGAAAGTACGGAACCGTTCGTTTTCCTTCGGCTCTTTTTCCCCCCGCCCGCCACGATTCTCGCTCCCATTGTTCAATCCCCGCAAATTCTCTGACTCTGCGACCCGCACCGCCGCGCTATAGAAGCCTTATCTGCATGCACAGGTTCATTGCCGGCGTTACCTCTTCAAAAATCGCCAGCATCGATTCAATCAAATCAATCCCGGATGAGTTCCGCACTTCTTTTTCCGGCATCGGGTAATAAACCTGGAAACCGGCCCAAGAATCCGGCGGAGCATCCTTGAGGATCCGCTTTAGTTGTCTCATGCCGGGAAATCCTTGGGGGGTCGCCACGGGCCGGTTCTCCCATGCGCCCGCATCGATCCAGAAACCTTCCCTCAATACCAGCCGCCTGAGTTCCCGCTCCATGACGCCCGCCGGCTTTAAGGCGTCCAACAACCGGTGCCAATCCCAATCCGGCTTCAACTCGATTTTCGGGAAATCAGCCGGCGCCCGCACCATGCCGCGTTCTACGGAGAATCCGCATTTAAAAAGCCCGGCCTCCGCATCCATCGTCAGAAAGAATTTGGAACATCCAAAACTTACATTTGAGGACAAAGGCTTGGCGCTCCTATTGTCCCGCGGCAGGAAGCCGATCCATTTCCAATAAACGCCGCGGCCGTAACGTTCCGTCACGAAAGATTGCCCGTATCGCGATTCCAAGGCGAGTTTGAGGATACGCGTGATTCGTTCATTCTCTTCCAGATTCCCGACGCGGATGCCTTTCTGAAAGTCCAGATAATCCGGCCGAAATCTGACAGCGGATCGAGGGAAGGGTTGCAACGTCTTAGGCCGCACCGTATGCGCTTTCCCTTTCATGGAGTGTTCAACCGGGATGATCCATGAGGGTCCGCCCCGAGGGGGTGAATCCCTCATGAATCATCCGAGCTAAAAGCCCGTGGTAAAAGTATAACAGGCCGCGTTGCGAGCGGCCCATGATACCTTTGCCAATGGCTGCTAGGATATCACAGGGGCCGATGCGAACACAGCTTCTGCTGACGGTAAATCCGCGGATCATTGCCAGGCTGCTCCGGATTTTTTCGGCCCTTCCGGGAAGTTTATCCCCATTATCGGCGTCTTCCTGTAAAATGGCCGGGTTATGACGGAAATACCGAAATTATTGCAATGGGCGCGCGAAATTCAAGCATTGGCGCAAACCGGATTGCATTTTGCCAAGGACGAATTTCAGAAAGACCGCTGCAATCGCTTGCTCGAAATTGCCGCCGACATGATCAGCAGCGATTCGGATGCGGACTTCATGCAGCTTGCAAAAATCTTTAAATCTCAAACAGGCTACGCGACTCCGAGAATCGATGTCCGTGGAGCCGTATTCCGCGACGGGAATCTCCTGTTTGTCCGCGAGCGCCTTGACGGAGGATGGACCCTCCCGGGGGGGTGGGCGGACGTGGGCGATTTGCCCTCCCGCGCCGCCGAACGAGAAGTCTGGGAAGAAGCCGGCTTTCGCGTCAAAGCGACCAAGGTCATCGGCATTTACGACGCGAACCGGCTCGGTGCGCTTGAAATCTTCCACGCCTTTAAAATCGTTTTCCTTTGTGAAATCATTGACGGCGTAGCTCGACCCAGCAAGGAGACCTCGGAAGTTAAATTCTTCTCCCGCGAAGATCTTCCCCGCATTCTCTCAAACCAGCGCACCAACCGGCGCCATATTGATGACGCCTTCGCCGCGCTGGCGGATAAACAGCGTCCCGCTGTTTTTGATTAACAAAGCTGTTCGGGCAAATATCCAGGGCAATCGGACGCAATCGTGTGGATATAGCCGTCTTGAGCCCACCAGTGTCCACAGAAAACACGCGAGGATTCCAGGCAATGGCCGGTCCAGGTATTTCCTGCGCTTTCGCTGCTTCTAAAATCCGGATGGATGACGATACTGCGCGTATCGCGGCGCAATCCCTGCCGCAACGCCTTGAGGGAGGATTCCTTGGCGCTCCATATCAAATTGACGACCAGGGCCTTTTGCCTCGGCGGCGATTGTTCTGAAAGGGAGATTTCTTCGGGGGCAAAGTAATCCCGGATAAAACTTTCCTCTCTCGGCTCCATGTATTCGAGGTCGCAGCCGACTGCCGCATCAGGCGGGCCTACGACGCAAAAGCTTCTTTCATGGCTGTGGCTGATTGAAAGTGAAACACCCGCCGGCTTGCCCTTCCAAATCGCTTCCGGAGCTCCGTCCGGAGCGGCTAGAATCTCCAGATAAGGCGGCGCCGCGCATTGCCCGTCCTTATATGCACAGACTCCGCACTTGGCCGTCCAGCGTCCCAGCCGCCAATCCCTGCGCCGTTTTGGAAAACGCAGCCGGGCGAGAACGAGCCGTTCATTTTCGCCGAGCCATTCATCATTCTCCGGCACATCTGCAAATGTCTGGGTCAACCAGTATATGTGTTTGTGCATTGCTTCATTCGAGATCAGAAATCGCTTGTTCGAAACGAAACCCGAATTCCGAATTTTGAATCTCGAATTAGACTTGAAACGCCCTTTTTATGGGCTCAACCAGCTCCGCTGAAACAGTGTCCGGCAGGTCCATGGTCCGATAGCCGCGCAGGACCAAGTGCACATTCCCTTTGTTGTCGACCACCTTCGCATCATAGGTGCCATCGGGGTTTGCGGCGACGACTGAAAACCATTCTTTCGCCGGGGCCTTATCCGAAGAATAAAAAATTCTAAGGTCCCGGAACGCATGGGGCAGCCCCAGACGGGATTCAAGCGCGAGACCGGATAAGCTGGCGGTCTGGAAACACAACTCCACAAACCGCGGGCTTGCGGCAAGCGGCAAGTCGGCGGGCTCATGGTTTGCCGGAAGATTTTGTGCAAACATTCCGATGACCTCTTCGCCCGCTCTGCATGCGCTTTGGATCACCTGATAGGCGGGACCATGGAAATAGATCTGGTACACATGAGGCGCCTCGATGACGGCGGCTCCGTTCATCCGGGGAGGCTTGGGTTCCTTTTCCGCCTGCGGTTTTTCAGCAGCCATACGCACGACGCCCGAAAAATGCGTGCTGATTTCCGGCTCGGCCTGACCGTGAAGCCTGCGCGCTCCCAGCAGCCTGCAATGAGCCAGGATATCGCTTCCGTCGACTGTGAATTCCGTTTGAATCGTAACCGTGCGCGGTTGGTTTCGGTAAAACTTAAAAGGAGCGAGGAAATTCACATCCTCGATCGCGGTGATGCAGCGGTGGGGAAAGAGAAGCATTGCGGCTTCAGCCATAGCCTCAATGCCCATAACGCCAGGCAGAACCGGGACTTCGTTTATCCGATGATCATAGAGAAACGGCTGTTTTGTCGGGTCCAGGGTCGTTTCGATGGTCAGTCCTCCGTATAAGCCCATTCCAAGAACGTCTCCGATCATAACCCCTTTGGAATTCAAAGCGGTTTGCAGCGGTCCATCGGCGGAGACGTCAAGCCCCCCCTCCCGATCGAATTCCTCGAGCAGGATTCCAAGCCTATTGCCAATAATCAACTCACCGCGTGTCCGCGCAACCAGTTCCCTGCGCACAATCGGAATTCCCGCTTCCGGCGGCAGCATGTCGATTCCGGCCTGTTTCATGATCGTCGGGATCGAACCCCTTGCGGCCATTCCGATTCCACTCCACGCGGTCCAGTCAATGGCAATGCCTCTCGTCTGCGGCCGTGTCGTCCGGAAATTCGAAATGCATTTGCAGAGCAGATCGTTCGCCGCGCTGTAATCGGTTTGGCCGGCGTTGCCGAAACGCCCCGCCACGGAGCTGAAAACCACCGCGGAGCCCAGCGGCATGGCGCCGATACCGGAGATCAGATTGAACCATCCGTCGCTCTTGACGCCGAAGACCAGATCGAATTCATCCTGGCTTTTTTCCGATACGGACCGGCTGATTTCGAGGCCGGCCGCATGTATGAGGACGTCGATGCGGCCGTGCGCATCCCTAATTTCATTGACGACGCGTGCGACCGACGGGTGGTCCGTCAGATCAACACTCCTATAATTAGCCGTTCCTCCCGAGGCCTGAACGGCCTGAATGGCAGCCAGGGCCGCGCGGGACCGTTCGAGCGCCGCCATCTCCTTATCCACCATTATCGGAGTGACGCGTTCGCCTTTTTCCTTGAGCCGCTCGAAAATATCTTTCTTGAGTCCTTCCTTGTCCGCATCGAAGCGCGCGAGATCCTTGCTGTTTGAATCCGGTTCCGGGACGCGGTCCAGCAGATAGAAAACTCCGCCCGAGGCCGCAGCCAGATCGGCCGTAATCGCCGAGACGATGCTCCCCGCGGCGCCCGTGATGACGAAAACGGTTTCCTTCGACAGCGGCATCGGTTCGACTTCCGGCAGCTTCTGCTCCTTTACGCCGACGGTCCAACGCAACCCGTCTTTGTAGCCTATTTCCACCGCCCCGGGATCGCGCAAGGTCTCCTCGATCAGAAGGTCGGCAAGCGCGCTTGTTTTCCGGCTCGCTTCGAAATCGATCACCTTGACGGCCGCTTCGTTCCTTTCGCGCTTGCAGGCTTTGGCAAACCCCGCGACGGCCCCGCCCAATGGATCCAGCGCGCCGGCGTCATCGTATCCGTGAACGCCCCCAAGACGCGTTGCGGCTATCAAAAAGGCTCCGGGCCGCTCCAAATCCTTATAAAGAACTTTCACGGCGGTAAATAACAGCTTCACGCGAACTCTTACGGCCTCGCTCCATTCCGCATAAGTCATCGCGGGCATGTCAGGCGCAACATCCAGCGCCGCCAGCCAATAAACGCCGTCAATCGGTCCGCTTTCCTTCCAGCGGCCGATTTGTTCAGCCAGAGATTTCTGATCCGGAGCGCCTTCTATCGCCAGCGCCTCGACGCCGAGTTTCTTCAACTTTCCTATCAGAGCTTTGCCCACGCCGCCCTGATCCGGCATGACAACAACGCGGCTTCCTGCCTTAAGAACCACATCGGTGCGTTTACAATAGTCAAGCGCCGGACGAAGCATCGGCGCCGGCACCCTCCGCGGGATGGAATTTGCCGCTTCCAGACTGCCCGCCGCAGACGCGGGGCGGATGCCCCCGGCGGCCGCCGCCGCGGGTTCGGCATGCGGCTCAGTTTGTAAGGAAGCTCCTTTTCTAAGCTCCGGTTTACGGTCGTAAACAAACTGTATCGTGTGGGCTAGCGTCGGGAAGTCGCGCAGCTTGAGATTGTCTTCCTGCGGGATGTCGTAGGCGGCGCGGATCGCCGCAAACATTTCCGCCTGCTTGACCGTGTCGATACCGAGATCCGCTTCCAGATCCAGTTCCGGATCCAGCATGTCCTTCGGATAACCCGTCTTTTCAGCGATGATGCCCAGCACTTCTTCCCGCACCCTATCCTTGGGAGCAACCTTTTGCTCGACCGCCGGAGCCGCTTTCGCGCTTTCGGGCGCGGGACCGCCTGAAACCGCTTTTAGATCCGGCCTGCGGTCATAGACGAATTGAATCACATGAGCCAGCGTCGGGAAGTCGCGCAGCTTGAGATTGTCTTCCTGCGGGATATTGTAGGCGGCGCGGATCGCCGCGAACATTTCCGCCTGCTTGACCGTGTCTATGCCGAGATCCGCCTCCAGATCCAGGTCGGGGTCCAGCATATCTCTCGGATAGCCGGTCTTTTCGGCGATGATGCCCAGCACCTCTTCCCGCACCGTATCCTTGGGAAGAACCTTTTGCTCGACCGCCGGAGCCGCTTTCGCGCTTTCGGGCGCGGGACCGCCTGAAACCGCTTTTAGATCCGGCCTGCGGTCATAGACGAATTGAATCACATGAGCCAGCGTCGGGAAGTCGCGCAGCTTGAGATTGTCTTCCTGCGGGATATTGTAGGCGGCGCGGATCGCCGCGAACATTTCCGCCTGCTTGACCGTGTCTATGCCGAGATCCGCCTCCAGATCCAGGTCGGGGTCCAGCATATCTCTCGGATAGCCGGTCTTTTCGGCGATGATGCCCAGCACCTCTTCCCGCACCGTATCCTTGGGAAGAACCTTTTGCTCGACCGCCGGAGCCGCTTTCGCGCTTTCCGGCGCGCGGCCGCCTGAAACCGCTTTTAGATCCGGCCTGCGGTCATAGACGAACTTCACCGCATGCGCCAGCGTCGGGAAATCGCGCAGTCTAAGATTGTCTTCCTGCGGGATATCGTAGGCCGCGCGGATCGCCGCGAACATTTCCGCCTGCTTGACCGTGTCGATACCGAGATCTGCCTCCAGATCCAAATCCAGATCCAGCATATCTTTTGGATACCCTGTCTTCTCAGAAATAAGGCGCAGGACTGTTTCTTGCACTATGTCCGCTTCTTTCACTCCCGCAGTCGCCGGTTGAATTGTAACCTCCGCCGGTTTTGGCGGCGAGGAGGGTTCCAGCAACTTCGCCGAAGCAGCTCCCTGCACCGCAGGGGCCTTCGGCTGAGGCAAGGGTTTCGGAAGCGGCGCCGTCACAGTCGAGGTTCCGTTCTCAGCCCATGCGGTCGGACCTTGGTCTTTGATTCTGAGAGTGCGCTGAACTATTTCCAGTTCCGGAGAATCGTATCCGGTCAGACGCTTCAGCCAGTTGTTCCAAGCCGACGGGTTTTCAATGCGGTAATGGAATCCGAGAGCATTCGGCGGTTGCCGCCTGCCGTCCGGCGTCGGAATCCATCGCAGCAGCATCATAGATATCTGCGATCCGAAGCCTGCCGCCAAGCGCAATACGTAGCGCTTCGGCTGGTATCCGCCCTGCGAAAGGTTCAGATAGCCGAGCTCCGGATCGATTTCCTTGAAATTGGGGACAGGGGGAATAATCCCCGTTTCCAAAATTTTGGCCGAAACGACATCTTCGAAGCCGACGGCCATCGGGTGGCCGGTTGCCCCCTTGGTATTGGCGACAATGATCTTATCAACGGCATCTTTAAACACATGCCGCAGCGCAAAAACCTCCGCAGAAGCGCTGCCGCCGCGGGCCGGCGTGTATGTTTCGTGGGAAACGAAAACCATTTCCGGGGCCATCTGATACCGGTTTATGCCCCACTGCGCTTCGGCTTCGGAAATCATTTTTTCCATAACATGCCGGATGTGGGTGACATCCAGCCGCGTCCCGTGAAAAGCGCTGTTGGCCACTACGGAACCCAGAACCTGGCATAGGGGACGAATGCCCCGTTCCCGCGCGGATTCCATGCTTTCAATCACAATGGCCGAAGCGCCCATGCCGACAATCAGTCCATGGCGCCTGCGGTCGAAGGGCGTAGCGGCATCTTCAACCACTTCATCAGTCGCCGCCGAGCCGGAAGCCAGGAATCCCGATCCGAACCATCCCATTAGATTATCGGAAGTGATATCGTCCGCTGAAATAACGATGACCCGGCGGCATCGCCCGGTTCGGATCCAGTCGCTCGCAAGCCCCGCGGCCTGCGTTCCGCTGGAACAAGCGGCATTGGTCGAGGTATTCGGACCCCTCGCCCCGATATATTCGGCGAATTGAGAATGCCCCATGCTGAGCACGCGGAATAGAAATCTCCGATCAAAATGATAGGGATTGCTTTCGATTTCGCTGCGGAGGGCTTCCATCCTCCGCTCGATTTCCGCGGACATTCCGTTGCCGCTGCGTCTCGCAATATCCTGGAGGTTGGCCAGCTCCTCCAGGCGCTCGCGGCGTATTCGATCCTGGTAGTATCCTGTAATTATTTCCGCAAAGGAATCGCAGCCGGGGAAGGCCGAAGTAAAAAGAACCCCCGTATCGTCCCTCATTTTCTCGGGAAGCATCCATCGATCCGGCAGCTTGGTCCCCTTCGTGGTTGTTTTATAGTGCATTACCAGCGGAATTCCAGCATCGCGCAATGCATCAATTCCTGCGCCGATCGCCAGCTTCGTAACTCGATCCAACGCCAGCAGCCGGTCTTCGGGATAACCGAAATCGCGGACAATGTCGAATCCCTTGGCGCGGGCCGCTAGTTTGATGACATCCTCTATCTTCTCGATCGATTCGAACCTGCCCTCCCCGCTTTCCGTCTTCACCAGACGCGTAATGTTCTTTTCAACCATTGCATGGCGCATGGACATGGGAATTTGATCGATAAAGACATCGCCCCGCAGCATGCGTTCCACATTGGCATCGTCGAAAACGCCTTCCACTCCGGGCAATCCCAAAGCCCCTCCAGTTATGCAGATGTCCACAGGAGGCTGCGCCCGCTTTCCACCGGTGTAAATCTGAAATCCACGGTCGAGAAATTCTGTAAACAGTTTGCCCAATTCGGCATACCGATCGGTTTCCACGGCCGCACTCCGAGGCTGCGCATCCATTGCCCCCTCAATTCCGTGAGACTGCATTGCAACCGGCGGCGGGACAAGAGGAGCCTGAGCGGCCGCTTCACCCGTCTCCCCGGATTTCATCCGGAAATCCGCAACGGGTTCCTTTCGGGATTCGCCAAAACCGAGGCCGGCAGCGTATAGCCCGCACAGAGCGAGGTTCAAGGATGCAGCCTCCCCGATCCTCGGATGGTTGGTGAACAGGGAAACCACTCCCTCGCGTCCGCCAAGCACATCCTCCACAAAACCGTAAAGGATTCGTTTCGGCCCCATCTCGACAAAAATGCGCGCGCCGGCGTCGTAAAGAGTATGGAGTCCCTTGATGAACTGAACCGGCGAATAAACCTGTCTTCCGAGCAGGCTGATCATTTCGGGAAGTACGCCGGGGCCCATGGGATAAAATTCTCCGGTTACGTTGGCCACGATGGGAATTGCCGGCGGACGAAGGTCCATGGAACTCAGGACTCTTTCCAGCGAATCGCCCGCCGGAGCAACGATTTTCGTGTGAAATGCATGGCTCACCTGCAGTTCGCGCGCCACATAACCGGCTTCGCGCAAGGCTGCCATAGCCTTATTTACTCCAGCCGTGGAACCCCCGATTACTGCTTCTCTGGTGCTGTTGATATTGGCAATGACTACGTATTCCTCGATTGTTCCTAATATCTTTTCGATCTTGTCAATGGGGCCGAAAACCGCCGCCATCAATCCGTTGTCTTCCAGAGCGCACCGGGTCATTTCGCTGCCCCGCGCGCTCACGGCCTTCAGCGCCTCTTCAAAAGACATGGCCCCTGCCACTACCAGAGCCCCGTATTCGCCGAGGCTGTGCCCTATCACCATGTCCGCCGTAATTCCATAGGCCCCTATCATGCGCGCCAGCGCCACTTCAACCGCCAGCACTGCAGGCTGTGTTATCGCCGTCTGTTTCAACCCTTCTTCGGCCGCAGCAACCGCCTCCGCATCGGATTCGTCCAGGTAAATGCAGCGGCTCAGCGGCTTGCCCAACAGCGGTTCCATAACGCGGTCCGCCTCCTCGAACACTCCGGCGACAAAGGGTTCGGTTTCTCGAAGGTTACTGAGCATATTGACATACTGGGACCCTTGTCCCGTAAACAGAAAAGCCACCTTAGGCACAGGCCCTTTCCCGAGGAAAATTCCCTTCGGGCGCAAGGCCTTCCATCTCGCGGCTTGATCCTCATCGAAAGCCTTAATAGCCTTTTCGATTTTATCCGCCAGTTCCGAGGCGTTTTCATAATCAATCGCCATCCGCACTTCCGCGCGCAAGTCCGACTCGGAAGGCGGCGCCGGCTCGGGCGCTTTGCCGGCCGCGGCATCCCGCAGGACTGCCTTCAGCCGCGTCAAAAGCTCCCCTTCGTTCTTTGCCCCCAATACCAGCGCGCCCCGAAGCGGTTTTTTCAATTCCGCCCGCAGACCGCTTTCAGCGGAAAATCCCCCGACGGCGATTTGCGATTTGAGTTCAGCCGCAATCCTGCCGGGTATATATTCCTCCATTACCATGTGAAAATTTGTCCCGCCGAAACCGAAGGCGCTGACGCCGGACCGGCGCACGCCGTTCTTTGGAACTTCCCATTCCCTCAGTTCCGCGTTCACATAGAAGGGGGATTTCTCAAAATCAAAATTTGCGTTGGGCTGTTCGAAATTCAGACTAGGCGGCAATTCCTTTTCTTTTAGAGTAAACGCCGCTTTCAAAATACCTGCGGCGCCCGCGGCGCCCTTAAGATGCCCGATGTTCGATTTCACCGATGCCAGGGCAATTGATTTCGGGGGGAGTCCGAGATCTTTGAAAGCCTCTCCGAGGCTCACAAGCTCAGCGATATCCCCGACAGGCGTAGAGGTGCCGTGTCCCTCAATCACGTCCCCCGGAGACGGCATAAAGCCCGCATTCTTCCAGGCGCGTACGACGCAGATCTGTTGTCCAATCGGATTAGGAGCGGTAATGCCCCTTCCTTTTCCGTCGCTCGATGAACCCATGGCGCGGATGACGGCATAAATTCTGTCTCCATCCCGTTCCGCATCCGCCAACCGCTTCAGCAGCAACGATACAGCCCCTTCGCCCATTACGAATCCGTCCGCTTTTTCGTCATAAGGCCGCGAGCCGGTGGCGGACAACGTGCCGATTTTGCAGAATTTCACAAAAGTTGAAGGGCTCATGTTGGAATCGATCCCGCCGGTCAGAACGGCATCGTAATGCTCGGAATTGAGGCCCTCAACGGCGGCGCTCATGGCCGCCATGGTTGATGCACAGGCCGCATCGGCGACAAAATTCGGCCCTTTGAAATCGTAAAGGGCGGCAATCCGGGCGGCGACAATATTGGCGAGCTCCCCGGGCATCGTATCTTCAGTGATATCGGGCGTTTTCCTGCCGACTCCCTCACGGAGCTGTTCCATGATCGCCTGGCGTATATCAAGCGGCAGCGAAGAAAAACCGGGAGAATTCTTGAGCTCTTCGGCAATTTCAGGGAAAAGGATTCTGGCGGCAGAATAAAGGTGGGTATCTCCGCCCATGGCATTGCCCAGAATTACCGCCGTGCGCTCCGGATTCAGACTCCGCCGCGGATATCCATAATCGTTCAAGGCCTCGCGCGCCGTCGCGACTGCCCATTTCTGGGTAAGATCCATCGCCTGGCTGACCCTGGGGGGGATTGGAAGCTTCCATTTCAGAGGATCCCACTCCCATTCGCGCACCCAACCGCCGATTTTTGTATAGCTTTTATCGGGAGCTTTGGGGTCCGGATCGTAGTACAGTTCGGGATCCCAGCGCTCGCGAATAACTTCCGTGATGCTGTAACGGCCTTCCCTGAGATTCTGCCAGAATCTTTGCGCATTAGGTGCGTCCGGCAAAAGGGCTCCCACTCCCACAATCGCAACTGCTCTTTCTGCTACAGATACTTTCATTCTTGCAATGCCTCCAACCACCGGAAATCGCAATCGCTCAAAATGCGCTTATGGTGAATTTGCGCGACTCCCGGCTTCTTATATTATCCTTTGTTCCTCTCGTATAGGATATCTGCCATCGAATCCATATCTTGAATCAACCCCGTCTGCGCGCGAAGGATTTGGGGGATATACAGTTTCTTTTCGAAATCCGCAACAGCCGCCTCTGGAATCAGGCTTCCAAGCCATTGCCTCGCCTCATTGACTACTTTAGCAGCGGAAATGCGGGCTGAAATCCGGCTGAGAAGCGCCATAGCCTGCGGATTGAAACGCAGGTACGCTTTTTCATTTAACGCGTTCCGAGCCGCACCTGCCGCCCGCCGGGCAAGGCTCGCGGATCCTTCTGCGTGGGCTATCCACTCGCCCAATCGGAAAAGGATATGTTGATGGCGTGTAAGCCGGTGCGCGCGAGCCACTTCGAGAATTTCGGCAAGGGCGTGCAGGCAGTAGCTTACCGTCTGCGCCCCCACCTGATCGTTCTGTTTGTGAAGTTCCTCCATCTTTTGCGCTTCCTCGTGATAAAACCGGCCCCGCGTTTTGAGATGCAGCTGCCACCTGTCGCGGCAGATAGTCATCTCCATAATCTCGGAAGTCCCTTCATAGATTCTCGTGATGCGGACATCGCGCTTGATTTTTTCCACCATGAACTCGCGCGTATATCCGTATCCTCCCAGCGCTTGAATAGCAGCATCCGCCGCCAAATTCCCCGCCTCGGTAGCCAGATATTTTGCGATAGCGCCCTCGGTATTCAGGTTCCCCTCATCGGCGTCAATACGCTCGGCTGTCTCTTCAATAAACGCGCGGGCAGTTTCCAGCAATACTACATTTGGAACGATGAGCTTATGGGTATATCCCTGCTTCTCCGAAAGCGCCGACCCTCCCTGAATGCGCTCTTTTGAATAGGGGATCGCGCGATCAAGCGCCGCCCATCCGGCCCCAAGGCCAAAGGCTGCAACCATTAGCCTCGTATATCCGAAAACCAGTTGCGCCTGGAGAAGGCCCAATCCTTCTTCGCCCCCGACCAAGCGGTCGGCATCGACATAAACATCTTCCAGCGACACGGTGGCGGTGTTGCTGATCCGGATGCCGTGTTTGTCCTCCGGTTTGCCGTGGCTCAACCCCTGAACGTCCTTTTCGATGACAAACCAGCTGGGCCCCGAGGGGGTGGCGGCAAGAATGCAATAAAGATCGGCGTACCCTCCGTTGCTGATCCATTGCTTGTTTCCCGTAATTTTATAACCCTCGATTTTTCCATCCTTCATTACACGTTCCGCTACCGTTCTCAACACCGATAGATCGCTGCCCGCTTCCGGCTCCGTGGCTCCATAAGCCATAAGCAGCCCTTCCATGCCGATTCGCGACATCCACCGTTTTTTCTGTTCGTAGGTACCGCCGAAAATGATCGGATCGCTTCCGAGAAACGTTGCCAATACTCCGGTTGCCAGGCCCAAGTCGACGCGTGCCAATTCCTCGCATACCCTGTATATATCGAAAGCACCCCCGCCCATTCCCTCGAATTCCTCAGGGATGAACAGCAACTGAATCCCCAGGTCGGGGCCGCACATATCTTTCACGATTTCAATCGGAAATTCCTTATTAGCGTCAAGTTCCAGAATCATCGTCTCCGGCAGGCGGGATGCTACAAAGTCCTTTAAAGATTCAAGAGTCAAATCGAGCGTTTCTTTATCAAATCCTTTACTCATATCCGGGAAGCCTCAATAATCATCATTATCAAAAATTTAGGAGCTCGGAACATACCAAGAGCATTAAAACCGCCGATTATAGAGATTTAAGACATTTATAGCAATTCCGGCATATCCTAATTCTAGAACGGGCCGCTAGACCCTTAAAAGCAATGCCCCCCAATTCATTCCCGCTCCGAAAGCGACCATAAGCACCAAATCCCCCCTGCGAATACGACCTGTACGAACGCATTCATCCCAGAGCAAAGGAATGGTCGCTGCCGTTGTATTCCCGTATTTTTGAATATTATGGATCATCTTATCGTCGGGGATGTCCAGCATTTTCTGCACACGCTCATTGATGCGCCTGTTTGCCTGATGCATTAAGACCATTGAAACATCTTCAAGCGTCAGATGGTTGCGTTCCAATATCTCCCTGGAAACGCTTGCCATGTTGTTTGTGGCGCTGCGGAAAACATAGGTCCCTTTCATTACCGGAATGTGGTCGCCCCGTTTGATCTGTTCGGAATCCACATAGGGCCGGTGCTTAAATCCCGCGCCAGGCACATAAATCTTTTCGAAGTCGCTCCCATCGGTACGCAAGATGCTGTCGATCACGCCGCGATTATCGCCATTGGATGCCTGGAGCAGTACGGCGGCGCCCGCATCTCCAAAAAGCACCGTCAGATTCCGAAAGCGAGTATTCCAGGCGTATTCCTCGGGAGTCGGCGGGTTGTTTGTATTGCCGTAAAGATAACTATAATTATCCGGAGTCCAAGGCATGAAGCCCGTATGGGTTTCAGCGCCAACAAGTAAAACAGTCTTGGCCATCCCGGTGCGGATGTGAACGTCCGCAAGCTGCATACCGTATAAAAACCCGGCACATTGCTGCCGGATGTCAAAGCACGGAATGTTTTTGATTCCCAACTTCGCTTGGAGAAGGCCTCCGGATCCCGGGAAATAGTGATCGGGAGTCATGGTTGCGAAAATTATCAAATCTATTTCGTTTTTGTCCACCGAAGCCATTCTGAGAGCTTCGGAAGCAGCCGCCAACCCCAGATCCGATGTCGCGGTGCCTTCGTCTACATAATATCGCGTTTCAACACCGCTTCTTTCCCTGATCCAATTATCGCTCGTGTCCATAATTCTGGACAGCATATCGTTGGTCACCAGGTTGGGAGGAATGCAGGCGCCGCTCCCGACAATAACCGCTCGAACCATAAGACTTCCTCGCTTTCGGCACAGACTGAAAATTGTAACATGCCGGCAGAGCTTCAAGAATAGATTTTAAATCGGGGATGAGGTCCCATAAATTATTTATTAATAAATAGATAAACCAATAATGAATGATAAAAGGCGGGCTTCAGCCCTTCGCTTCACCTCACCCACTGGCCTAGGGGAAAGGAGCGCGCGAATATTAAACGGTCCTTTTGCGGCATCCAAAACAGCTTCATACCCGGATTAGCGCGAGTTTAAACAGCCCAAAGACATTGTTTTGCCTTCGGACTTTGACGGCATCTTTTAAGCGGCGTGTCGCATCAGAGAACGGGATAGGAACCAAGCACTTTTAAATAGGGGGCTAACTCCCGCAGGTGGCGAAGCGCATTGATGCACTCGCGGCTCCGTATATCGCTTCTCAGATCCAGGTAAAATAGGTATTGCCAAGGTTTACCCCGGATTGGACGCGATTCGATCTTGGTGAGATCGATGTTCCTTAAGGCAAAAACCGATAATGCCTTAAATAAAATGCCGGCTTCGTTCTTGAGGCCGAATACAATACTGGTCTTTTGCCCTCCGGCCTGGAAATGGCGGTGAGGGGCCAGTGCTAGAAAACGCGTGTAATTCTCCGGTTCATCCTCAATGCTACGGCGTAGGATCTTCATGCCATAGATCTGCGCCGCATCCGCTGAAGCAATGCCGGCGGCATTTCTTAAGCCGTTATCGCGAATGAAACGCACACTTCCCGCGGTGTCGTAGAAGGAAATTTTCTCGATTGCCCGAAGCCGACGGAGCATCCGCGAACATTGTTCCAGCGCCGCCGGGTGGGAATAAATCTGCCGGATCTGCCGGAAGGTTACGCCGGGAAGCGCTATCAGATTATGTTCGACCCGCAACGAGGTTTCCGCTATAACCTCCAGCGAATGGCGCGCAAGCAGATCGTAATTTTTATGAATGCTCCCGGCGAGCGTATTCTCTATGGGGATGACGGCCAGTTCCGCTTTTTTCTGGGAGACTGCTTCGAAGACGTCTTCGAAAGCGCCGCAATGATAAGTCGCTATTGCAGCCCCAAATATCTTTAAGCCGGCATGATGGCTGAATGAACCCAACTCTCCCTGAAAAGCTACACGGGTTCCCGGCCGTACTTTAATGGACGTTTGTTTCATTTTTCGGGATATGGCGGCCGATGTGATACCTTGGCGGGCGTCTCCCGTTTCGGCTCGCGGCGCACGCCATCCTTGCGCGGCCTTTTCTATATTTGCGCCGCCTTCTGCTGCGCCAGCGCTGTTTGATAGTGAATCAGCTTATTCAACGCATCGACATATGCGCGGGCGCTGGCATCCACGATATCCAGGCTGGCCGCTTTCCCAATAAATGTCGCTTTGCCGAAATCGACCTTCATGAAAACTTCACCTACGGCGTCGGCGCCGCTGGTAACGCTGCGCACATTGTATTCCACCAGCTTCCCTTCGGTGGAGGTGACTCTTTTAATAGCTTGTATCGCCGCGTCAACGGGACCGTTGCCGGTGGCCGAATCCTGATAAGCAATCCCTTCCTTCTCGAGCACAACGGTTGCCGTTGCGACGATCTGATTTCCTCCCGTGGATTGTATGTATTTCACCTTATATACGGGCGGGACGATTCTCAGGGCGTCGCGAACTGTTACAATAAGGTCTTCGTCAAAAACCTCCTTTTTCTTGTCGGCGACCTTTTTGAGAAGGATATAGGCCTTTTCCAACTCCGCATCGCTCAATTGAAATCCTAATTCCTCGTACTTTTTCCTCAGAGCATGCCGGCCGGAATGCTTTCCCATTACCAGTTTGCTCTCCTTGATTCCCACATCCTCGGGCCGCATAATCTCGTAAGTCAATTTTTCCTTAATGATTCCATCCTGATGAATCCCCGCTTCGTGGGCAAAAGCATTTTTCCCCACAATGGCTTTGTTCGGCTGAACTATTATTCCCGTCAGATTCGTAATCATGGTGCTGGAAGGATAGAGTTCTCTGGTGTCCACCCCGCATTCCATTTGAAGCAAATCCCTCCGGGTGTGCAAAGCCATGACAATTTCTTCCAGGGAAGCATTGCCCGCCCGTTCCCCTATGCCGTTGATGGTGCATTCAACCTGCCGCGCTCCGTTTTGAATGGCAATCAACGAGTTTGCGACGGCGAGTCCCAGATCATTATGGCAGTGGACCGACAATACAGTCCGATCGATATTAGGCACATGCTCGCGAAGATAGCGAACGCGCTCGGCATATTCCGTGGGAATCGTATATCCCACGGTATCAGGCATATTCACCACGGTGGCACCCGCATCGATGACAGCTTCGGTTATCTGGCACAGGAAGTCTAAATCCGAACGAGTTGAATCTTCCGCTGAGAATTCAACATCTTCGCATAGCGACTTTGCGTATTCTGCCGCCCAACGAGCTTCCGCCAGAACTTCGTCTCTAGTTTTTTTCAATTTATACTTTAAATGTATATCGGATGTCGCTATAAACACGTGAATTCTCGGCTTTGCCGCGTTTCGGACGGCTTCCCAGCAACGATCTATGTCTCCCTTTGTACATCTTGCCAATCCCGCGATCGAGATTGTCCGAATTTCCTCGGAAATGCGTTTAACAGACTCGAAGTCTCCGTCCGAAGAAATCGGGAAACCAGCCTCGATCACATCTACCTTTAACCGTTCGAGCTGCCGGGCCAGCATCAATTTGTCGTTGATAGTCATACTGGCGCCGGGAGATTGTTCCCCATCCCTTAAGGTTGTATCGAAAATGAGTACTCGGTCCATCGCCTGAATCCTTTCACTGATCTTTATGGATATTAGCCTCCGTCTTGCAATTTCTCGAGGAGTTCCCGCACGGAGGCAGTAGAACGGTCATTAACCCGGATTATTCACGAAGCTTCCGCGGCCGCGACGGATCCAAAGATGTTTATGCGCTCTCTTTGACTTCTCGAAGCGCTATCGAGTAAGCCCTGCGGGGCACTCGACCGCACACTTTCTATCCACGCCTATCCATGCCGCCTCGCTGTGAATCCTCATGAACAATCCGGGTTTAAAGGAGGAGCATTCGAAGGTAGAAAATTGCCTCGCATCGAACCAATTCATGAAGTCTCATCTAAATTCACTCCAGATATCATCTTAATCTCATCGGTATCTTATTCCGGCATCGCATATTGTCAAGACAAAATGACGATTAGCAAGTGGGTGCGCGGCGCGCTGAAAAAGGTTCGCTCCGGGCGCGACAAAGGTTTCCGGATTCTGGAGAATCAGCCGCGCAGCCGTCAGCGACAAACTCCCGGCAATAGGAATATTTGCGCAATCTACGGATTTAATCAGGCAAGGGCTGCGTCCGATTTCCTGCTAAAACAGCAGCTGGCTGCCATTAGGATAAATAACTGGCGTTGATATCGACGTATTCTCGGCTTAGGTCGCAAGTCCAAACCCGGGCGGAAGCGCGGCCGTCGCCAAGGTCCACTTCAATCAGTAAATCATGCAACCGCATGGCTTTCTCAGCCCGCAACCGGGTGGAAACTACCGGCGAGCCTTCGCGGAAAATCGGAATTCCATTCAAGCTTAGCCGTATTCGAGCTGGATTGAAGGGGATCCCGCTATAGCCGACGGCGCTGAGAATCCTGCCCCAGTTCAGTTGCTCTCCGTAAATAGCCGTCTTAACCAGGCTGGAATGAGCAATCGCTTTGGCAACGGTGCGGGCGCTTTTGAAATCGGAGGATCCCGTAACCAGGATTTCAACAAATTTCGTTGCGCCTTCTCCGTCGCGCGCGATGCTCTTGGCAAGCTCCTCGCAAACAATCGTTAAACCCTTCTCAAAATAAGACTCGGCCCGGCCGTCTGAAATAACCGCAGCGGAGGCGCCGTTGGCCAGAATCGCGACCGTATCGTTTGTGGATGTGTCTCCATCTATAGTAAGACAATTAAACGTGCGGTCTACGGCACGGTGCAACAGCCGATTCAATCTCCCCGGAGGAATCCATGCATCTGTAGTCAGCACGGCAATCATAGTCGCCATCTGGGGGTGGATCATTCCTGCGCCTTTAGCTATTCCCCCGATGCGCACTTTTTTCCCCGCAATGCGTCCCTCCACGGCGAAATATTTTTCCCGCGTGTCTGTCGTCATAATAGCTTGCGCCGCCGCGAATCCGCCCTCTGAGCTCAGCGCCGACACTGCTGCGGAAATCCCCTTCATCATCTTTCGCACCGGGAGGAAGCTGCCGATCATGCCGGTGCTCGCCACAAAAATCCTGCTGGGCTCTACGTCGAGACGGGAGGCAAGACAGCGCGCTGTGATTCGGGCGTCTTCCATTCCTCTTTTGCCGGTACAGGCATTCGCACAGCCCGAGTTGATCAGAACCCCACGCATGCGGCCTTTGGATTCCTTTAAATTCCTCTTGCTCAGCAAAACGGGAGCCGCCTGTACCTGGTTGAGGGTGAAAACTCCGGCAGCCGATGCCGGTTGTGAAGAAAATAAAACTGCAAGGTCCAAATTCTTTTTCTTAATTCCCGCCGACACCCCGGCGGCTAGGTATCCTTGAGGGCTCGTAACGCCGCCTTCAATGGCATGCCAGGAAGAAATGTCACGCCTTTTTGATTTAGAATCTTGAGCAGTCATGGATGCAAAATCATGGCGATTTCGTCGCATTTATTGAATTTCGGACAATTGAAGCAATCGTTGTAGACCTTCAACGGCAGCTCGCTGTGTTCAACTTGAATGAAACCGAAACGGCCGAAAAATTTCGGTTCAAGGGTGAATAAAAACAGTCGTTCGATTTCCAGTTCCCGACCCTCATTTATGAGCCGGTCCACCAAGAGCGTCCCGACGCCTTTGCGAACCGATCCGGGCGCTATCGCTACCGCGCGTATTTCCGCAAGATCTTCCCAGTAGAAATGCAATGCCCCGCAGCCCACCAACCGATCCGATCCCGCATTATTTTCCACGGCAACGGTGTAATCGCGCAGGTTTTCGTACAACTGCAGATGCGTTTTGGGCAACATCAGCTGTAATTCGGCATAATGATTGATAAGCTTGTGCATATCGTTCACGTCGGCCAAACGGGCCTTCCGGACAGCGATCTGCTGATTTAGCGCCTCTTGCATGGGACCGGCCTGCGTATTTTCAAGCATGGGCACCTCCTTTTTCACTTGAAGTTTTCCCTGTTTGACTTGAACCGCCTCAATTGCTTTCATGGATACTTGTTCCTTCCGCCAGAGTTCTTTCGGAAAATTTCTTTAAAATATCGGGACTCGCTCCGGGCAGGATATAAACCTCGTGAACTCCTGCCTTAAGAGCTTCGAGGCAGGAAGATGTCTTAGGAAGCATCCCTCCGGAGAGGATTCCACCGGCCCGCAGCTTCACGATTTGCTCTTCGCCCAGGCTGGGGATCACGGAACCATTTTCGTCCTTTACACCCGGGACATCCGTCAGGTAAATCAGGCAATCACAGTGGGTGCCCGAAGCACAGGCGGCCGCCATTTGATCCGCATTGACATTGTAAAGCTGGGCGTTTTCCCCCAAGCCTATGCTGGCAACAACGGGAATTCTTCCTGAATGGAGGATCAAATCAAAAAAGGGCCGGTTCACCGCGGCCGGCTCCCCTACAAATCCTATTCCAGCCGGATATCCCGGTGATCCCGAAAGCCTGGTGCAGCGCACGGCGCCGGCATCGGCGCCGCAGATACCCAGGGCTTCGATCTTTAATTTGCTCAACTCCGCCACTATGGTTTTATTTACTTCTCCGGCCAATACCATTACGGCCACGCCGAGAGTTTGGGCGTCGGTAACTCTCAAGCCTTCAATAAAGTGTGATTCCATTTGCATTTGAGCCAGCCGCCGGTTCAAGCTCTTGCCTCCGCCGTGCACAAGGATTATTTCGTTGCTTTGAGCCGACATGCCCGCAATCTGCTCCAGAAGACGCATTCGAATGTTTCCGTCCTCCAGAATGCTGCCGCCCAATTTGACCGTTATGCGCAATGGCATTTCTCCCGATGTCCGATACCAGCGTGAAACTAACCGACGCACCGCTTCCGCGGCCGCCGCGGAATCAACCTCCGTATGGCCGGTGCTTGACGCACAGCTTTGGGAACCCGCCCGAGGATTCTCCTTCAGACCTTCATGTTATAAATTCCCGGATTCTATCCAGGACCCTTGCGCCGTACCTGCTGCTTCGCAGAAGAACAAAGACGGTATCGTCGCCCGCAACCGTGCCTAATACTTCCGGCCACTGGGCTGAATCCAAAACTACTCCAACGGAATGGGCATTGCCCGGCGATGTCTTAACCATAACCATATTGCCGGAATAGCCCGATTGAATGACAAACTGCCGGAACGCGCGGCGAAGGATCTCGTTCGGAGGCGCCGAATTTAATGTCCCCGAAACCTGGTAGCTCCCCCTGATCTTCACCAGCCCCAATTCGCGGATGTCCCGCGAAAGGGTCGATTGAGTCACCGAAAGACCCTCGCGACCGAGATGGGCCGACAGTTCTTGCTGGCTGCGAATCCGGCGGTTTTGAACAATTTCAAGCAGTTTGCCCTGGCGCGCACCTTTTTTCATCTCAGGCACCGTAATGATTTATTATGCAGTAATTTGATTAATTATACAAGTCTAAGATCGTTCCCTCCGCTATAGCGCCCCGCGGCCGGAGGCCGACAGCCCGGGCTCCGAGCGCCGCAAAGGCGGAAACAAAAGTTGCGAAGCATTCGATGCGGGACGCCCGCGGGAGTCGTTGACACAGCAAGTGCCGCCGCGGCGGATTTTATGCTAATCTGTCGCCTTATGCATAGGATTCCCTTCCCTCTTGCGCCCGCCGGTTTTGCCGCCGGATTAATATTCGAAGCGTGGGTTCGTGCGCGCGCCGCGCTGTATGCCGCCGCGGTGCTCCCGCAATACCGCCTTCCGGGACCGGTCCTCAGCATCGGAAATGTCACCGTCGGGGGCACCGGAAAAACTCCCCTGGTTATTCATGTTTCCCGGATGCTTTTCAAATTGGGATTCCTGCCCGCGATATTAACCCGCGGATACGGACGCCGGCGGCCCAATGCTTCCTGGATTCTCGCTCCGGAAGAAACGGTTCCGGCGCCGGCTGAAACTCTCGGTGACGAGCCGGCGTTGATGCGCCGCCATTTATCCTCGGCGTGGATGGGAATCTCCAAAAATCGATTCCATACCGGCCGCAGCATTGCCTCGCAGGAACCCGGCGTTGTCTTTTTGCTCGACGACGGTTTCCAGCATAGGAAGCTGCAGAGAGATCTGGATATCGTGATTCTCGATCGCCTTCAGCCGTTTAAAACCAACCGGCTGCTGCCGAGAGGAACCCTGCGCGAACCTCTCGCCGCGCTGCGCCGCAGCCATCTCATCATCGTTAACGGCGTAACCGACCTGCTCGTCCCCGACCCTCTGGAAGCGCAGATCCGCGCCTTTCATGGACAGGCAAAGATCTTTCGCTGCGAGCAGGCCGTCCGCTCCCTAGTCCCATTCCATCTATGGGAGCAGGACAGAGAGCCCGCCGCCCCCATCGAGAATCCCCGGTCGGCGTATCTGGTGTCGGCGGTGGGGAATCCCGAACGCTATCGCCGCGACATCGGACGGCTTGGAATTGAGGTGCGGGGGGTGCGTGCGTTCGGCGATCACTATCGTATCCGCAGGAAGGACTGGAATCATTGCGTCCAGGAGGCCGGCGGCAAAGGAGTGGACGCCATCATTACAACGGAAAAGGATGCGGTCAAGATCTCGGAGCCGCCCGATTTTCCTCTGCTGGTTGCGGTTCAATCAACCGAGATATCCGATGAGGATATGTTTGAAGCGGCATTGAAACAATGCATACAGGAACGCCTGTGAAGCACTCCAAATCCGGCCATCCGGAGAAAATATTAATTCGGGGAACGAACTGGATCGGGGACGCCGTGATTTCAATTCCGGCAATGAAGCAACTTCGGCGTCTTTTCCCGCATGCCCATATTTCCTTGCTTGTCCGCCCTTGGGTCCGCGATATTTACGCGAAGGCTGATTTTGTGGACGAGGTTTTAAACTATGACCGGCAGGGAATCCACCGCGGCTGGGCCGGGTTTTACAGGCTTGTTTCCGACCTCGAGAGGCGGCATTTCGATCTCGCCGTCCTGCTGCAAAATGCCTTCGAAGCCGCGCTCCTTGCCTGGTGCGCTCGAATCCCGAGGCGGATAGGATATGCGCGCGACGCAAGGAGCTTTCTTCTTACCAATGCGTGCAGGATCGATGCCGCCGTGCGCCAAATGCATCAAGTGTACTATTACCTGGGCATCCTTTCGGGCGCCGGCCTCATAGAAAAGCGCCCGTGGGAATATTCAGGCCAAGACCTTTCCATCAGCGTCGGAATCCGCGAGGAAGACAAGAGGGCCGCCCTGGAAATGCTGCGCAGCCGCGGCATTCCCGAAACGCAAAAATTGGTCGGGATTAACGCCGGCGCTTCCTACGGGGAAGCCAAGCGCTGGCTCGCCGACCGTTATGCCGCGCTCGCCGACGAGCTTGTGAAGCAATACGGCGTGCAGATAGTCCTGTTCGGCTCCTCCGACGATCTTCCGGTCGTCAAAGAGGTTGCCTCCGCCATGAAGCATTCCCCATTGATCTTGGCGGGACGCACAAGTCTCGGCCAGCTTATGGCTCTTATTAAGGAATGCATCCTCTTGATTACAAACGATTCCGGACCCATGCACCTTGCAGCGGCGCTGGATGTTCCGCAGATCGCGCTTTTTGGATCCACAAGCGAGAAAGCCACCGGTCCCCTCAGCCCCCATGCCGTAGTCATTAAGCACGCGGTCGAATGCAGCCCCTGTTTCTTGAGAAAATGCCCCCTTGATTTTCGCTGCATGAAGGGAATATCGGTGCAGAGAGTTTTGGAAGAAGCGGGTAAAAAGCTTGACGAACAGCTCCGCGGCCGGATTTAAGCTCGGGCATCCCCCGCTTTCCGAAGCTCCGGAATCCGGCCGCGGATGGATTGTTAAGCATGATGATCTTATGCCCCCGGCGAAAGAAAGACCGTGATCTGCGTCACGGATAGGCGCAATTGTATTTTCAACGGATCTCTGTTAAATTTTCGCACCTGAAATGCAAACAAAACTTCTGGACATCCTGGACCTATTCCCGCGTCGGAAGATCGCGGTTGTGGGCGATCTTATCGCGGACGAATTTTTGCACGGCCAGATTTCCAGGATATCGCGCGAAGCACCGGTCCTCGTTCTCGAATATCGGGACCTGATGCGCCTGCCGGGAGGCGCGGCTAACGCCGCCAATAATCTGCTTGATCTGGGATGCAAGGTAGCGGTTGCCGGCGTCTTGGGAAAAGACGACGCAGGGAATCACCTCGCGGCGGTTCTACGGGATAAAGGGGCCGATCTCCAGGCGCTCCGGCGGCTTCAAGATTATGCCACGCCCATAAAAACGCGCATCCTGGCGGGAGCCCATCACTCGTCTCTTCAACAGCTGGTTCGCGTGGACCGCATTCACGATGCCGCTGCGAACTGTCAGCCCTCATGGAAACTCCTTCAGCATAGCCTGAGCCGAGCGGACGGCATTATCGTAAGCGATTATGGACTGGGAACAATCAGTCCCTCTCTGCTGTCCGCATTGCGCCGCACAGCCGAAAAACGCAATATCCCGATTGTTGTGGACTCGAGATTCCGCATGCGGGAATTTCGGGACGTGACAGCCATCACTCCCAACATCACCGAACTGGAAGCGGCCGCGGGCGTTTTGATCGGAAACGATGCCAAGAAACTGAAAAGAATCGGCCGCCGGGTTTTGCGCAGCCAGAATTTGCGTTCGCTTCTGGTCACCCAGGGACGATTCGGGATGACCCTCTTCGAACTCGACAAGGATCCGCTTCATATTCCCGTCTACGGAGGCGACGAGGTCGCAGACGTCACGGGAGCCGGCGACACGGTAATCGCCGTCTTCACTCTTGCGCTTGCCTGCGGCGCCGCGCCGGACCAAGCGGCGCGTCTCGCCAATATCGCAGGCGGTATTGTGGTCACAAAACGAGGGACGGCAACTTTAACCTGCCGAGAGCTGAGGGGCGCGATCCTGAACGTCTGATTTCCGCCGACAATCTTGACAGGATTTTGATAAATTATGTCGCGAATCGATCCCAGGCATAAAATCAAGTCGACCGAAGAGCTCAAAGCGATTGTATCCGGACTCCAAGCTTCGGGCCAAAAGATCGTATTTGCCAACGGCTGTTTCGACCTGCTTCACGCAGGCCATATCCGTTATCTGCAGAGCGCAAAATCACTGGGCGACATACTCATAGTGGGGATAAACAGCGATGCGGGCGTAAAGGCGCTGAAAGGGGAAATGCGCCCCATTCAGCATGAAAAAGAGCGGTCGGAAATTATCGCTTCGCTGGAATGCGTTGATTACGCGCTCCTGTTTGACACCAATACCGCAGATGCTATCCTGGAAGAATTGAAACCGGACGTTCACGCCAAAGGCACGGACTACACGGAAGGGACCGTGCCCGAACGGGAAACGGTCCGCAGATACGGCGGCCGGGTGGCTGTTGTAGGCGACCCGAAAGATCATTCGACAGAGAGTCTGATTAAGACTATTTTATCCAAATTCCGTTCATGAGCCTTTCTCTGAAAATCTTGATCATTCGCCTCAGCTCATTAGGAGATATCCTGCACGCTCTTCCGGCATTCATGGACTTGCGAACGACCTTTCCGGATGCACGGATCGATTGGTTGGTTTCCACGCGGTTCAAATTTCTTCTATCCGCAGTCCCCGGCATCGACTGCCTTTACGATATCGACACCGATTCTCTGCGGCCGGTGTCCCGAAGCGGTTCCGCATGGCGCCGGATCATCCACACCGTGGGCAATATGAGATCGCAACGGTACGATTTATCCATAGATTTTCAGGGGTTGTTAAAAACGGCATTCCTCGGCTTTCTCAGCGGGCCCTCATTGCGGCTTGGCTTTTCAAAAGACCTTGTTCGCGAACCTCCGGCACACTGGCTGTATCAAAGGGTTTTGAACAAACCGGAAAAGCAAATCCATGTCGTCACACTGAACCGGATGCTGGCGCAGGCGGCGGGGAGCCGCCCGTCCTCGGCTCGATGGGAATTCATTATTTCCGAAGCGGACCGGCGAAGGGTCGACTCCCTTCTAGGCGAGAACCGGCTTGAAGATTTTGTCGTTATGAATCCGGGCGGCGGATGGCCGACAAAAAGATGGGATCCCAAGCGATACGGTCTTCTGGCAAAAAAAATCCGGAGCGAACTTGGATTGCGCGTAGTCGTGACGACCGGCCCGGGGGAAGATAATTTGTACTCCATCATATCGGAGCATAGCGGCGACGCGGTCCCGTATCATTTTCAGCTCCCGTTTCTGCAGCTGGTGCCTTTGTTGAAAAAAGCGCGGCTGCTCGTTTCCGGAGACACCGGACCGTTTCACCTTGCATGTTCGCTTGGGACAGCCGTTGTCGGCATTTTCGGGCCCACATCGCCCATCAGAAACGGTCCGTGGCGCGATTCCGACGAAGCGGTATCCCATGTGCTGCCATGCAGCTATTGCTATGGAAGAACCTGTCCGATGAATAACGAATGTATGGATATTCCAGTGGAGGAAGTGTTTTCCGCCGTAATCCGGCGTCTCGGAAATCGGAGGGATATTCCGTTTGCGCATTCTTAAATTGTTGTTTTTCCTTGCCTTGATCGCCCCTGCGGCTTTGGTTACCAGCCGGGCGCATCAGGATGAGCGCGCTGAACAATCCCGCGGCAGCGTTTCTCCCGGCTCCTTTGCCGGCGAACGCCTTGTGTTCAGCGTTGAATGGGATCCTCCATGGTATTTTCTTTTCCTCCCAACCATGGAAGCCGGCACTTTAGAAATTCAATCGCCCGGGGAAACAGACTATTGCGGCAAAAAAGCGGTCCGGATTACGTTTCAAGCAAACTCCAGCGGTATTTTGTCCCGGCTGGCAAGGCTGGACATTGAAGATAAATTCCTATACCTTGCGGAACCCGAAACGCTCTGTTCCTTGGCTGTCTCAAGAAAAATTCACGAAGGCAAGCGCCGGCGCCAGATTGATGTTCGATATTTGCGGGAAGCGGGCGAACTTCATATCCGGGAACTTGACGAGTCCACGGACCCGCCCGAGCTCAAGAAGGACAAAACCATAGGCGACATTCCCCCTTGCGTCCACGACCCGCTGTCGGCGATCTATCTCCTGCGCATGGAGCCATTGTCCGTCAAACATACCAGAACCTTCATGGTCGGGCATGACGACCGGGTGAAGGAAATCCAAACTTTCGTTGAGAAGATGGAAAACATTGAGACTCCTGCAGGAAAATTCGCGGCATGGAGGACTAAGACTACCGCGCTGTCGGGAGGATTGTTTAAGGAGGGAGGACAACTCTGGATCTGGTTTTCCGCGGATGAGAAAAAGCTGCCCGTCCAATTTGAAATTAAAGTCAAGCTGGGCAAGGTTCTCGGCAAACTCAAAGGACTCGAATTTGGTACTCCGAACGCGAATCCTTGATCCGGAATCCTTCCATGCCTTCGGCGAGGCGCTTTTTATTGCCGGGTTTTATAGCCGGAGCCGGCCGTAAGCCGAATTCTGTTTCTCCACGAAACCGATACACCCGACAAGCTGATGCTTCGGCGTCGCGGGGACGGCAATCATTCATCTTGCCTCAGGATCGCTCCTGAGATCCAGCGGTCTACCCAAAAGCATCGGACGGGCAATCCTTCATCCCTTTCGGGAACGCTTTTCTATTTGACCTTGCTCCGTGCGGGGTTTGCCCTGCCGTCTTTGTTGCCAAAGACGCGGTGCGCTCTTACCGCACCTTTTCACCCTTACCCCGCCATGCGGGGCGGTATATTTTCTGTGGCACTTTCCGTAGGGTCGCCCCTCCCTCGCGTTACGAGGCGCACTGCCCTTTGGAGTTCGGACTTTCCTCGGCCCTGTTCAGGCCGCGATTGCCTGGCCGACTCCGTCACAATCTATTTTAAGATACCGATAACAATAAAACAAACGGCGGATCCGTGATTTAAAAAGCCCGGCGATCGTTTCAACCCGGGCATTTGCCTTAGCCGCCCCAAGTTTTTATCCGGCCTTACTTTTTTCAGGACCGCCGGCGGCAGGTTTTATAAGCCCCGTCAATTCCCGCACTTTTATACTCAGGGTGTCTGCTATTTCACCATGCTCCCGGAGAAACTGTTTAGCGTTTTCGCGCCCCTGCCCCAGCCTCTCGCCCTTATATGAAAACCAAGCTCCGCTCTTATCCACCAGTTTTTTCTCCACCGCTAGGTCCAACAGATCTCCTTCAAACGATATGCCTTGGTTGTACATGATATCGAATTCCGCATCTCGGAACGGCGGGGCGAGTTTGTTCTTGACGATTTTGACTCGCGTTCTGTTTCCTACTATCTGGTCTCCCTCCTTAATGGAACCGATCCGTCGAATGTCCACGCGAATGGAAGAATAAAACTTCAGGGCTCGTCCTCCAGTCGTTGTTTCCGGATTGCCGAACATAACGCCGATTTTTTCGCGCATCTGGTTGATGAAAATCATACACGTGTTGGATTTGGAGACAATAGCCGTCAATTTGCGCAATGCCTGCGACATCAGCCGAGCCTGTAGTCCGGGGAGGGAATCTCCCATTTCGCCTTCCAGCTCCGCCCTCGGCACCAGCGCCGCAACCGAATCCACAACCAGGATATCGATGGCGCCGCTGCGCACAAGCACTTCCGCAATTTCCAAAGCCTGTTCTCCATTGTCCGGCTGGGATACCAGCAATTCATCCGTATTAACGCCGAGCATTTGCGCATAAGAGGCATCCATGGCGTGTTCGGCGTCAATAAAAGCGGCGGACCCTCCATTTTTCTGCGCCTCCGCGATTGCGTGAAGTGCAATAGTTGTTTTTCCGCTCGATTCCGGGCCGAAAATCTCCACCACGCGGCCTTTGGGAAAACCTCCGACGCCTAATGCAACATCAAAAGAGATGCACCCCGTGGAGATGGATTGCACGCCGGCGGCATCGATGCGGTCCCCAAGACGCATGATCGACCCTTTTCCGAATTGCTTTTCAATTTGCGCCAGAGCGACATCGATTGCTTTGTTTTTGTTGCCCCGATCATCTGCCATTATGCAATCCCTTTCTCTGCTGTTTTTTTGCCCGCCCGCAATATATCTAATCCATAGATCGTAGATTGAGCAATCATATTTTTCATTTCACGGTTTCCGGAACCGGCTTTATGCAAAAAACGCAGGTTAAAAACTATACCGATTTCCACGCCGATATCCTATCATAGCAGATCTCAGATAGGGAGAATCCCCGTGGCAGAAAACATAGCACCAAAGTGGGCTTTGGTTCTCGGCGCCTCAAGCGGCTTCGGTGCGGCGGCTTGCAGGGCTCTGTCGCTTCATGGCTACGATATCGCCGGAGTGCATCTGGATCGCAGGGCCACGGCGGCTAATGCGGAAGCCGTAGCCGCTGATATTCGAAGCAACGGACGGCGGGCGCTGTTTTTTAATGCCAACGCCGCTGATCCCGAACGCCGCTCGGAAATAATCGAAGCCGTGCGGCAAATTGTCGAAACGCAGCCGGGCTGCATAGGCATTCGTTCCATGCTTCACTCGCTTGCCTTCGGCAGTCTAAAACCTTATGTGGCCGATGACCGGGGCCGCTCCATTAAACCGAGCGACATGAACATGACGCTGGATGTTATGGCGCACAGCCTCGTGTATTGGACGCGGGAATTGCTGGACGCGGGGTTGCTGCGCCGGGGCGCCGCAATCTTTGCAATGACCAGCGCGGGAAGCCACCGCGTCTGGCCGACCTATGGGGCGATTTCCGCAGCAAAGGCCGCCCTTGAATCCCATGTGCGGCAACTGGCGGTTGAATTGGCCCCTTTCGGCATATCGGTCAACGCGCTCCAAGCGGGTGTCACCGACACGCCCGCGGCCAGGAAAATTCCGGACAGCGAAAAAATGTTTGCGCGCGCCCTCGCGTTGAATCCGGGGAAGCGCCTGACGATCCCGGAGGATGTCGCTGAAGCGGTGGTTTTACTAAGCCAATGCCACTCAGCATGGATGACAGGCAATGTCATAAGAGTGGACGGCGGAGAAGATCTGATTTAACTTGGATTCCGGCGGCGCCCGCGGTGGTTAAAGACTTTAGATCCCTTAATTACACTTTTTTAAGGAAATTCCGCCCGCCACTGCCGACTGCCACGCTGTTTTCTATTGCCGCTGCCGATTGTGATGGTTAAAGACTATTGACTCCGGAAGCGCCGCTTGGTAACATCCAGCCGTTTTAACGGGAGAGCAGAAAAATGGCGATGCAATGTTATTTTTGTGCAAAAAAGCCGATTTTCGGCCATACGGTCTCGCATGCGCATAATGTCCGGCCGCGAAAATTTTATCCGAACCTCCACAGCGTTAAGATTTTGGAGAACGGCTCAGTGAAGCGTGTTCGTGTCTGCACCCGCTGCCTGAGATCAGGCAAAGTCAAGAAGGCCCTCTTCAGCGGAAACTGATTGCCGCCGATCATCTCTTCCAAAGCCCCCGTCCGCCCACTGAATCCCCAACGGTGAATGAGAACACCGGCGGCGATTCAAGGGATTCTGCTTATTCGCTCGACATCCTTGATGCCCCGAATGGTTTTTAGCCCCTGGATAACCTTCTGCAGGTGTTTTACATCAGATATGTCTACGGTGATTTCAACCCTGCCGCTCCCGGAGTTTGTGTCGCTCGAGGATCTCGATTCGCGGATGTTGGTTTTTAGATTTGATATCATTGAAGTAATATCCGCAAGGACTCCCTGACGGTCTTCCACGGTAATTGCCAAGCGCACACCGTAGACCTCGTCTCTCGCGCCATCAACCCATTCCACTTCGGTCAATCGATCAGATCCCCAAAAATTAGCCAGATTGGGACACGACGTTGTGTGCACGGAAATTCCCTTCCCCCGGGTAATGTAGCCCACAATATCGTCTCCAGGTATAGGATTACAGCATTTGGCGCGGTAAATCAGCAGCCCGTCTTGCCCTTTGACGGTAATGACCGTATCCATCCGCCCCAATGCCTTTCGAACCATGGAGGGGATGGGGGATTTCGGCGGCTTCGCATCCGGTGCCGGGATCCGATCCGGCAGCAGCAATGAAAGTATCTGTCGTGGCGCCACTTTCCCGAAACCGACGGCGGGATAGATATCCTCAGGACTCTGAAGTCCGCATTGGGCAACGGCGGAGGGCAGTTCTTTCATGACCAGCACTTTTTTCATACTGGTTTTGAACTTCCGCGCCTCTTTTTCCATCAATTTTTTCCCCAGTTCCGCCGCTGCTTCCTTTTCCCTCTGATGAATCCAGTGCTTGATTTTTCCCCTGGCACGCGCGGTCTTCACAAAGGAGAGCCAATCCCGGCTCGGAGAAGCATCTTTGCCGGTCACCACTTCAACGATTTCGCCGTTTTTGATTCTATGCCTCAACGGAACGATGCGGCTGTTGACTTTGGCAGCGACGCATCTGTGGCCAACTTCAGTGTGAATGGCATAGGCAAAGTCCACCGGCGTCGCATCCCGCGGCAGTGTGATCACTTCCCCTTTAGGCGTGAAGCAGTAAACTTCGTCGGGGTAGAGATCCACTTTAAGGTTGCTCAGAAACTCCCTGGGATCGCTGACATCGTTCTGGGATTCAATAAGCTGCCTCAGCCAGCGGAACTGCTCCTCTCCTTCGACCGCGCCGTGTTTGCCCTCCTTATATTTCCAATGGGCCGCAATTCCTTCTTCGGCGATTCGGTGCATTTCCTGCGTTCGGATCTGAATTTCGAACGGCTGGCCGTTGCGCCCTATAACTGAAGTGTGAAGAGACTGATAGAGGTTCGGACGCGGAATGGCGATATAGTCCTTGATGCGGCCCGGCACCGGCTTCCAGATATTGTGAAGGATCCCCAGAATGCTGTAACAGTTTTTAATGCTGTCTGTAATTACGCGGATGGCGATGAAGTCGAAGACTTCGTCAATGCTGATCTTCTGGCGTTTCATCTTGGTATAAACGCCATAAATGCCCTTGATGCGGCTCTCCAGCCGGGCCGGAATATTATATTCCGCCAGTTCCTTGGCGATAATCTGCTCGGATTCCTGGATAAAATCCTGGTTCACCGCGCGGCGCGCCTCAATCAGAGCCACTGTATTCTGATACGAGGCCGGATCCAGGAAGCTGAATGCAAGGTCTTCAAGTTCGCCGCGAATCTTAGCCATTCCCAAGCGATGGGCAAGAGGAGCGTAAATCTCCATGGTTTCCAGCGATATCCGCTCCCGGCGGTCGGGGGAAAGATATTGGAGCGTCCGCATATTGTGAAGGCGATCGGCAAGCTTTACGAAAAGCACGCGGATGTCGCTCACCATCGCAAGGAGCATCTTGCGGAAATTCTCAGCTTGCTTGTATTGCCGCGAGGTCATGTAGACATGCGCGATTTTTGTTACTCCGTCTACGAGCTGGCAAACCTCGTCTCCGAACTGCTTGCGCAGCTCCTCGGGAGACATCAGAGTATCTTCCAGCACATCATGCAGCAATCCCGCCGTGACGGTCACTACATCCAATTTGAGTTCGGCGAGAATATTCGCGACTTCGAGCGGATGGGTCAGGTAAGGCTCGCCGTTCATTCTAACCTGTCCCTTATGATATTTAGCGGATACCACGTACCCGCGCTGTATCATTTCAAGGGAAGCTTCAGGATGATAACGGCTTATCTTTTCCGCCAGATCTTCATAACGTATCATAGGCTTCCGCGCGCTCTAAGTACCGGTGTTCGGAATTACGGCAACGTCGGCTCTCGGACTCCCGCGAGAAAAGAAAAGGAACATCGCCTCCGTTGTTGCCGCTTAACTCAAGCGATATTTAATGCCTTTGAGCCCTTCCGACCCCGGCGGAACGGGCTCCGGTGTGTTGCCGCCCGCCGCAACCGTCATCGTAATTATCCCCACCAGTGCCAAGATTCAAACAACAAATACCTCACCATTATAAAATAGAGGGGAACCGCAGCAAAAGAGAGCATTCGCCAATCCAATGCAAGGGGCCCGGCTCCTACTGCTCGCCAAGGCTGCGGCAAAGCGCCGGGCACAAAAAAAGGGAGCAGAATCAGATCCGCTCCCTTTGCATTCTTTCAGAGCCGCGATGAAGCCAAGCCTGTCTAAAGCCGCGCTGAATAATCTTTAATCCACGACCATTTTCTTCAGTTTTTTGGCTTCCTCCTGCTGGGCCTTCAAACGAAGGGCAAGGGCCTCATTGGATATTTTATCGGCCATATGAAGGAGTTCGGCCTTTTTCTCTTCATCCTCCTCGAATTTGGCTTTTTCCCTCCACAGCAGATTTTTATACTCCATGGCATCAAAATAGTCCGGCTTGATCTCCAGCGCCTTATCGATACTCGCCAGCGCCTCATCGATATTCGCCATGGTTTGTTCTTTTTCCTCGGGGCTCATATAAGTGACGTTCTCTCCCTGAACCCCGGTTTTTTCCAATGTGTCGTCAAAATCGATCACTGCTATTCGGTAATACGCGTCGGCGTTGTTTGGATCGACTTTCAGAATTTTATTGCACCATTCCTTGGATTTTTCGTAGTCCTTAAGCTGGTAATAGAGACTTGCAATACTCACCATTGCATCTATATTGGGCTTCGCGGGATCAACAGCCCTATCCACCACTTCCTTAAAAGTCTCAATGGCTTTATGGGCCATTTCCTCGCTTTTGGGATCCATGGAACCCGGAACATACTGGAAGGAATAAGCTGTCGCGAGATACATACGAGGAGTTTCAAATTCCGGATCCAGCTTAATTGCTTTCTGGAAAAATTGTGTAGCCGCAGAGTATTTCTGCTCCGTGAACGCCTTAACGCCTTTGTTGAGGTTGTCCCGGGCTCGCAGTTTTTGAATAAAACCGCAGCCCGACAAGGGAACAACCATCAATAGTAGAAAAACTGCAAGCCACTTGCTGTTGAGCCTCATCGTGGTCTCCAAACTATTAAATTAAACTGAGTGCGATTTCGATTTTCCCATCATCGGATTTCATCCGTTATCAATCCGACATCTCCTACGCCGGCCCCCTTGGCGATATCAATGATTCGCACCACATCGCCATAAGGCAAGTTGGGACTCCCGGAAACGAACATGTTTTTATTGGATCGTTTGCTGTAAATATCCCGAAGCTCGTCGCCCAGCTTTGCGAAGGTCGTTTGCTCCGAATTGATAGCCAGCGCTCCATGTTCCCCAATGGAAACAACAATTACGCTCGGATCAACAGCAGCTGTGGGATCCTGCGATGCCTGAGGCACTTTAACGTCCAAATCCATTTGACGCACGGGCGTAATGACCATAAAAATGATTAGGAGAACCAGAAGGATATCAATATACGGAGTTATATTGATATCCGACATTGCCCCCTTTCTGCCTCCAACACTCATTGCCATAGTAAATCCCTTTCTTTCTCGCAGTGCCGTATGTGTTGTTGCGATATATTCCGCACTTCCATAAGATGCCGGGACCGCGAAGCCGGATATTGCAGCATTTCGACGGCATGCTTAAAAAGGCGCTTGCGGCGCCCTCCGCATTCAGCCGCCCAGGCCGCAATTTCGCGTACCGCAGCTTTCGGCGCGCAAACTCCCCTTAAAAAGGAGACGTTTGCCCGCTTATTCACTTTTATCCAGTTCCGCCATTAAACCTATGCGCTCTACACCGGCACTACGACAACTGTTGACAATCTGAACCACGCGGCCATAGGGCACCGCTTGGTCCCCTTTCAAAAAGATTGTCCTGTTGATTTCGCCTCCAGCGTACTTTTTTACGAGAGCGTCTATTAATTCCGCCTCCGTAATCGGATTCTTCTTCCAGTAGAGCTTTCCTTGACTGTTTATGGCGATAACCACGGCTTCCTCGCTGTCCGCTTCAGGCGCATCGAGAGGATTCTTCGCTTTGGGAAGGTTTACCGTGATACCGGTCGACAACAGAGGCGTCGTGATCATAAAAATAATCAACAAAACGAGCATAACGTCCGCCATAGGCGTAACGTTGATCTCCGACATGACACCGCCTTTTCCCATTCCACGTCTAGCCACGGGGTTCGCTCCGTCTCTTAATGAAATAATCGATCAGTTCAGAAGAGGAATTATCCATCTCCACCGTAAACGTTTCGATTCTATTTGTAAAAATATTAAACGCCCAGACAGCCGGGACCGCCACAAACAAACCGAACGCTGTCGCAACCAGAGCCTCCGCGATTCCGCCCGCGACCGCCGCAATACCGGCCGTTTCTTCCGTTTTCATCCCTTGGAACGCATTGATGATACCGACCGTTGTGCCGAACAGCCCCACAAAGGGAGCCGTGGAACCAATGGTCGCCAAACCGCTCAGGCCTCTCTTCAAGTCCTCTATATTGATGGCGGTGGCTCTCTCCAACGCCCGCTTGGACGCTTCAATGCTTTCTCCCGGAATTTCCTGGCTTTTCGAGTGCGCCTGGAGTTCGTTTAAGCCCGAAACCAGAACCTTGGCCAGGTGGCTCTTGTTATACTGTTCGCCCAAAGCTATGGCTTCGTCGATTTTGCCGTCTCTCAGACATTCAGCGACTGCGGGAGTGAAAAGCCGGGATTGCTTGCGCGCTTGCCGGTACGTGAGCCATCTTTCGATCATCACGCTTATCGAGTAGGCTGACATAAGAGCCAGGAGGATGACGACGCCTCTGGCAATTCCGCCCATTGCTTCCCACAGCTCGTACAGATTAATTTGTCCCATCGAATTTATAACCTCCGATTGATAATTGGGGTACTATTTCTTCAAAGTGAAAAAGACCGTTACAGTAGCTGTCACCGGGACCGGTTCTCCGTTTAAGAGAGTCGGCGAGTATTTCCATTGTTTAACGGCAGTGACAGCCGCATCGTTCAACAAAGGGTGGCCGCTTAAAACGCGGATATCGGCAACATTTCCTTCTTCATCAACTGTTACATTGAGAATGACTCTTCCTTCAACGCGCGCGCGCTTCGCCAACTCCGGGTAACCGGGATCCACTCTCCGGATAAGCTTGGATTCCTGAACATTGCCGCCGACCCTGATGGGCTCGCGCTTCACGGGCTTAGGCGGCGGCGGCGGCGCGACTGTCGGAACGTCCGGAAGCAATCCTCCGATGACCCCGCCCGGAACGCCTCCGGCAACTCCTCCCGCGATCCCTCCCGGAATTCCGCCCACGATATTGCTCACCACTCCAACAACCGGCTCCTCCTCCATGGGAGGGGGAATTTTGGTGGGGATCTCCGTCGGTGCAACAAACTGATTGGGATCGATGACCGCCCTCTGAACGACCGGCTTAACATTCGTCGGCGGGGGCGGCGGTGGTGGTGGTGGTGGCGGCGGCGGCGGCGGCGCTATCAAAAAGGTCAAAAGCTCGCCCTCCGGCAGCACATTAAAAAACCAGAGCGGAACAATAATAATGGTAAGGATGAGCACCGCATGCGCAATTATCGATACAACCATGGCAATGAGGCGTTTGCCCAAATCGGACTTACCCATCTTATCTACATCTTCAAACATATATCCCCCCTCGACATTGCCCGCGGGCCTCGGAAGAAGTGGGTTCGGCTGGCGACGGCATCAGGTACGGGCCGATATTAAATATCGCGTTCAAAAAGCTGTCAAGAAATTTTTCCACCTGCATTTCTCTAATTTTCAATTCTTTCCGATAGTTCCCCGGCGGCACGGCACTAAACCCCATATATGCGCTAGGCGGCTTTGCGTTTCGATTTTTGTTCTCCGAATCGATACCACCACTCCACAACAGGCGCCGCCATTCCGATTGAGGAATAGGTACCGATGATGATTCCGACGGTCAAAGCAAATGAGAAACCGTTGAGCACATCTCCGCCGAAAATAAACAGCGCGCAGACCGACAGAAAGGTCGTGCCCGAAGTCATGATGGTTCGGGCCAGCGTTTGATTGATGCTGAGATTCAAAATTCGGGACGGCGATTCCTTCCGCATAATTCTCAGGTTTTCCCGGACACGGTCAAACACGACAATGGTATCGTTCATCGAATACCCCACCAAAGTCAAGAAAGCAGCGATGACGGTGAGCGAAATCTCCTTTTGCGTCAAAGCAAAAAGTCCGACCGTAATCGCAAGGTCGTGAATGACCGCAATAACCGAAGCCACGCCGAATATGAATTTAAAACGGAATCCCACATAGACAAGCATCCCCAAAAACGAGAGCCCCACCGCCCATTGCGTCCGGCGTCTCAAATCCGACCCGACCACCGCCCCCACGCTTTCATAGCCCTTAATGGTAAAAGGGCCTGCATAAAAATCCTTGCCGAGGCTTGAAATCACATCGTCGGACACGCCCGCTGCTTCTTTTAATTCTTCCAGCGATTCCACCAAACCGCGCTTTTCTTCGTCCCGGTAATCCAACATTTTTTGGGCCAGCTCTCGATAGTAGGAATCCACTTGCTGCGTTGTTTTCTCCTGCGTCCTTAGATTATCGGGGTCGGACTGCAGCAGATGATCCGTAATTGCGCTGAGCCCCGTGTTGTTGAAATCCGCTTTTTCGCCCTTCACATGATCCGGATCGAATGTCTTGCGCAAAGCCGCCCGCAGTTCCCTGCGGCCTGATTCCAAATCTCCCCCGCTTCCCAAACCTGTCTGCATGCGCACCTGGACCGAATTTTCAGACGCCCGCCCGTATCTTTGTATCAAAGGCGGCGTCGCCGCTTCCGACTTTAAGGATTCACGCAGCATATTCATATCCGGCACTTCCTTAAACTTTAACTGAACGAGGGTTCCCCCCGTGAAGTCAATGCCGTACTTCAGGCCGCTGTTCATAACGTATCCGGCTGTTCCCAACACAATCATCAATAAAGAAAAACTGAAGAACCACCACTTTTTGCTCAACCAGTCGATTGAAACGTCTTTTAAAATTTCCACAGCCCATTCCCTCAGGGGCCTGCCGGAACTTTACGGACTATTGGACACCGTCCGGCGCTCCGGAGTTCCCTTTAGATTGATAAAACTTCGACTCTCCTGTTTCCCAACATCATTTCAAACAGCCGATGCGACACGTATACCGCTGTAAACAAGTTGGCCAACAGGCCGACCGTCAGGGTGACGGCAAACCCGCGGATCGGGCCGGTGCCGAATTGAAACAGAAACGCCGCGGCGACCAATGTAGTGACATTAGTGTCGAAAATCGTCCAGAAAACTTTGCCGAAAGCGGAATCGACGGCCGCACGCACAGTTTTACCCGTGCGCAATTCCTCGCGAATCCTCTCAAATATAAGAATATTCGCATCTACGGCCATACCGATTGTAAGGATTATTCCCGCGATGCCGGGCAAAGTCAGGGTGGCGCCTACGCCGCCCATAAATCCCATGAGAATAATGAGATTCCCCAAAAGGCACCAGACGGCGTTCAGACCGGAGCGCTTATAATATAAAAGCACGATTATCACCACCAGGCTGAACCCGATGATGGAAGCCGTAATCCCGGCGCGGATGGAATCGCTGCCGAGGGAAGCCCCCACGGTCTGCTCGTGCAGAACGGTAAGGGACGCGGGAAGCGCTCCGGAGCGAAGCAGCAATGAAAGATCTTCCGCCTGCTGCATGGTAAAGCTCCCGGTGATGATCCCCTCGCCGCCGGATATGCGCTCTTTAATGTTCGGCGCGGAGCTTACGACATCATCCAGAATGATCGCAAGCTGTTCCCCCACATGCGCTCCGGTGGCGTCGGCAAAGACATCGGCCCCTTCGGAATTCAGGAAGAAATTGACCGCCGGAGCTCCATTACTGTCCGCTCCCCGGCGCGCCGTTTTCAGGTCTTTGCCCGTAATCACCGGAGTTTTGCTTACTATAATATATTCCCTGCGGCTTAATTCGCCTCTGTCTTCCCGATAAGGGAGAACTTCGTATTCGTCCGGAATTCGTCCGTTGTTGGCATCGAGCGCCGCTTCAAGTGTTGAAAACGGCCCGCCGTTCTCTTTTTTTACCAGGCAGAGCCTTAACTGAGCGGTATTTTCAATCAACCCTTTAACCCGGTCGGGATCGTCGATTCCGGGAAGCTCCACAATAATCTGGTCCTGAACATCCTGGCCGCTGCCTCCATAGACCTGGAGGCTGGGCTCCGTAACTCCGAGAGCATCCACCCGGCGCCGGATTGTTTCCAGGGCCTGCCTCACCGTGGATTCGCGCATATCGCGCATATAGGAACCCATAAGGACCAGACTGAAATCCGTCCTGCCCTCGGAAATGGAGCTGCGGATAGTGTATTTCCTGTCGTAAATATCGCTTAAGTAGGACCGGACTTCGTTGTTTTGGGCCGAATCTACGCCGGCTATCTCCACCGAATAACCGTTCCCCTTTTTGGCGGAATCAAAGGAAATGCTCTTTGATTTGAGGTACTGGGAAATCTTTTCAGCGTCCTGCAGAAGCTCCTGGTTTAATGCTTCGTCCGTTACAACTTGCAGAACCATGTGAATCCCGCCTTTAAGGTCGAGTCCGAGATTCAGCCTCGAAAAGAAAGGTTCTCCCTTGCTTCTCGGGCTGACAAACAGATAAACGCAGATCGCCATGAAAACGAGGATCAAGATGAGTTTCCATCTTAAATTCTTCTGCATAATCCCTCTAAAACAATGATTTGCATCTTTTTTGAAAAAATTCGGAAATGGGCGGCCGGTGAAATAGTTCAGAAAAGCTCCAGCATCGCGCTCCCGGGTCCTTTGCTTTGCGCTAGGTCTGTTCAGGCCCCTGGAGACCAGCTATGGCATTCTTCGCAACCTCAATCTTGACTTGATCGGCGATTTTGAGAATAAATGTCTTATCCTTGACGCCAGCCACCACTCCGTAGATTCCTGAACTGGTAATCACCTTGTCGCCGTTCTTTAATGCCCCGATCATCATTTCAACCTTCTTCTGCCTTTTTCTCATGGGCATAAAAATAAGAAGGTAGAAAATGATGCCGACCAGCAGAATGGGCGCCAGATTGAGAAAAATATCGGATGATGATGCGGATTGCAGTATCAGGACCGGTTGTTCCATTATATTTACCCTATTTCTCAGCTTATTCAGGAGGCTATCCGACAGGGCTGAGCTTCAGACGGATATTGAAATTATTCCGTCTGCTGTCCCCCCTCTTTCTTTATTAAATCGAGCCAGTTACCAAAAGTGCCAAGGAAAATAGCCTGTCTTATTTTCTGCATCATGTCAAGATAAAAGGTCAGATTATGCAGCGTCGCGTATACCGCATAAAGGTGCTCGCCCGAGAGAAACAAATGTCTCAGATAGGCGCGTGAATATCTCCGGCAAACGGGGCAGGGACATTCCGGATCGAGGGGACGGGGATCCTTTGCATAGGCTGCATTTTTTATCAAAATTTTCCCGAGGCTGGTAAAAAGACACCCGTTTCGGGCGTTGCGAGTGGGAAGAACACAATCAAACATGTCGATTCCCATTGCAACGCTGCGGATCAGGTCTTCGGGAGTGCCTACGCCCATTAGATAGCGCGGCTGTTCGCGGGGCAAATAGGGAACGGTGGATTCCACAATATCGTGCATGAGGGATTTAGGCTCCCCGACGCTCAGTCCGCCCAACGCCATGCCCGAGAAACCAAGGTCGGCAAGAAACTCCGCGGAGCGTTTTCTCAGATCCGGATAGACACTGCCTTGAACAATGCCGAAAAGAGCCTTCTTCCCGTTATCCTTCCGGTCCCAATGATCCAGGCATCTCTTTGCCCAGCGCAATGAAAGCTCCATCGATGCTTCGGCGTCTGCGCGGCCGGCCGGATACGGCGTGCAATCGTCAAAAACCATCGCAATGTCGGATCCCAAATCCTGTTGAATCTCGATGACTTTTTCCGGAGTGAAGAAGCTCTTGCTTCCGTCAATGTGCGACTGAAAGCGGACTCCTTCCTCGGAAATGCTCCGGAGCTCCCTGTGGCTGAATACCTGATAGCCCCCGCTGTCGGTCAGAATAGCTCGATCCCACGACATAAAATTATGCAGGCCGCCAAGGCTTTTAATCAGCTCATGGCCGGGGCGCAGGTACAAATGATATGTATTGGCCAGGATAATGCGGGCATCGAGCGCTTCCAACGCTTCGTTGGGCATCGCCTTAACGGCTCCCGCAGTCCCGACAGGCATGAACATCGGCGTGGGCACGTCTCCGTGGGCGGTATGCAATACTCCGCATCGCGCGTTTGTCGCTGTGTCCCGGTGCAATACCTCATACCCGAATTTCGAAGCGGCCGCCATTCTCTGTCCCCGAGGGTCTGCATGATTCATTGTGTAAAGTGATTTCCTGTCGCCATCCGCCGGTTTTCGAATTGCGGCGTTGATCCCGCAATCCGCGCAACGGCGTCGGTTGCCGCAACCATTGGCTAATTCAATTTATGGGCATTCCCTGGGAACCGCATCCAATAGATGGAACTGCTCGTCGCAAGGAAACCATCCTGGCCGGAGACCGCCAGTCCCACGAGAATCGGCGCCGTGACGTAGTGCTGCAGGGTGCCATCTTTAATCGAATATTTGAAAACCCCCTTTTTCCCTTCATAGCCTGCCGAGATCAGGAGGTCGCCGTCCGAAAGAAAGGCCATTCCCTGAGGTCTCGCCAGTCCATCGACAAGTCGTTCCAGTCGGCCGTTTTTCGAAAAGCGATATAAGCAATCGCGCATGGCGAAAGTAGGACCCGTTACGTAAAGACGGTCTTTGGAATCTATCGCGAGATGAAAAGCGGAAATGCTGGGTTCGAGCTGAGCAAATTCTTCCTTGCGTCCGGACGGACTAATTCGATGGATCTTGCCGGTCCTGTCGCCTACATACAACATTCCGCTGGAATCAAAAACCATCCCGCATGGGATTCCAAGATCCTCCGCCACCGTATCCAGATGTTCATAATCCGTGTAGCGCAAAAGGGTCCCTTCTGTACGGCTTGAAACATACAACTGGCCGTCGGGAGAAAACGCCAGCCCGGTCGGATTTGTAATTTCGCAATTATAGGGGATTATGTCGCCCTGTCTCGTAATCCGAACGATGGATTGGTTGATCTCTTGCCCTTGCTCCGCGCTTACGGTGGTGACGATGGACCCGTCGGCGGCAATTGCCGGATTTGTCAGCGGCTGGACGCCCGAGGATAAAAGCTCAGCCAAATTGAATGGGAACAGCGGGGATACTTTCTCATCAACCTTCAGAACAATCCCGAGGCTTTTAGGGCTTTCAGGCAGGTTCACAACAACTTTGTCTTCAGAAGCCGATGCAATAAACGCTTCTTCGTCGCCGACTAGCACTTTGGAATTTGCCCCCGGCCGGAACCCGCGGCAGAGGATGGCAAGCGCGCCTCCGGGGACTCCATTGGGCGGCACCGCTTCCAGAATATTCAAATCCTGTTGTTTTCGCATGCGGAAAAATGTTACATGGCCCGCATGGCCTGGGCAATGCAAAATCGCGGGCCGACCTTTTGTGCTTTTACGACGCGCTGCCAGCCTCCGCAGCGGGTCATCTGTCATCCAGAAGCGGCGGCATTGACAATCCCCGGATCTCAAAATAACATTTTAAGTTTGCCTGCTGCTGGGGGATCCCGTCCTTGTCTCTTGATACCGATACAAGCAACTCCATTGTTATAAGGGGGGCGAGAGTCCACAATCTGAAGAGTATTTCGGCTGAGATACCGCTGAATTCCCTGACGGTGATTACGGGCGTTTCGGGGAGCGGGAAAAGCAGCCTTGCTTTTGACACCCTATACGCTGAAGGGCAGCGCCGATACATTGCCTCCCTCTCGGCCTATGCGCGGCAGTTTCTGGAGCGCATCGACCGCCCCGATGTTGACGATATCGAGGGGATCTGCCCCGCGTTGGCGATCCGCCAGAAAAACCAATCCAGGAATCCCCGTTCCACAGTCGGCACGGTTACCGAGATAAACGATTACATTCGGCTTCTTTTTGCCCGCATCGGCACAACTTACTGCAGCGGCTGCGGAAGAGTGGTGGGGAAGGATACGCCCCAGAGTATCGCCGATTTTGTTATGTCCCTTCCCTGCGGCCAGCGCCTGTACATCTGTTTTCAGCTCCCGCTGGATGCTCCCGCCGGCCCTTCGCCGTCCTCCGCGCGCCGCTCCGGAAAGGTTTCTTTCTCAGCGGCCAGACCCGAAGATCGCCTGGCCCTCATCCTCCCGGGATTGCAGCAGCAGGGCTTCGTGAGGCTCCTGATCGACGGACAAGCGGTGGACCTCCAGCAGGCGACGGACGCTCTTAAACAAAGCAAACGCAAAGAAGCGCACATCATCGTCGACCGCCTCGTCGTCCGGGACGACATCAGGAAGCGCCTTGTGGATTCGATCGAGATCTGCAGCCGCGAGTCCGAGGGGCATGTTGAAATTCTCCTATTGGCCGACAAGCCGGAGGAAATGGAACGGATGCTCAAAAGCCAATATCCGCATATCGGGTGGCTTCCTCATCCGGGCGGCGTTCTTGTCAAATTCAGCGAGGCGTTCGAATGCCCGCTGTGCCACATCGCCTACCTCGAACCGGAACCGAGGCTCTTCTCATTCAATAATCCTTTCGGAGCCTGCCCCGAGTGCCAGGGTTTCGGCAACATTCTGACGATCGATTTGGATCTGGTCATTCCCGACAAATCAAAAAGCCTGCGGCAAGGCGCTGTGCATCCGTGGACAAGGCCGCGCTATCGGAGCTTCCAAAGCCGGCTGCTTCAGTTCGCCGAGCGCGAAAGGATCCCTGCCGACGTTCCGTGGAATGAGCTTTCCGAAAGAGATCAGGGAAAAATCCTAAACGGCTTTGAGAAATTTCCCGGCATTATGGGATTTTTTGATTATCTGGAACGGAAGAAATACAAGATGTATGTCCGCATATTCCTGAGCCGGTACCGGGGATATGCGACTTGCCCAAAGTGTCATGGAGACCGGTTGCGGCCGGAAGCCCGAAATGTATTGATCGCCGGCAAGTCCATCGGACAAGTCACCGCGATGACAGTCGCCGGGGCCGCAGATTTTTTTTCCACGCTGCAGCTCTCTCCTTCTCAGACGTCGATAGCGGAGCAGGTTCTGTCGGAAATCCGCCATAGACTGGATCTTCTCGTCCGGGTAGGGCTGGATTATATTTCGCTGGATCGCCTTTCTTCTTCGCTTTCCGGCGGGGAATCCCAGCGGATTCAGTTGGCGACATCCCTGGGATCCACCCTCACCGGCGCTCTCTATGTGCTCGATGAACCCAGCATCGGGCTCCATCCAAGAGACACGCGGAGACTGATCGAAATTCTGAACAACCTGAAGAACCTCGGCAACACGGTGCTTGTGGTGGAGCACGATGCTGAAATTATGCGGTCCGCCGACACCATAATCGACATGGGGCCCCGAGCGGGAGAAAACGGAGGAGAGGTGGTTTTTCAGGGGACCTTCCCGTCCCTTCTGCAGAGCAAAAACTCGCTCACAGCCTTGTATCTTAAAGGAGAAAGCCGGATCCCCACCCCTCTTTTCCGACGCAAGAGAAACGATAAAGCAATCCGTATTAAGAACGCCTACAGGCACAATCTGAAGCACCTCGATATTCAAATACCGCTCGGAATTTTTGTCTGCGTTACCGGAGTCAGCGGAAGCGGGAAATCCACCCTCGTGCACGACATACTTTACAATGCCATTAAAAAAGAAAAGGGCGGGCTTAAAGAACCTTTGTCGGGATTCGATTCGATCCAGGGAGCGCGGTTTGTTTCCGATGTGATTCTCGTGGACCAGTCGCCTATCGGCAGGACTCCCCGGTCAAACCCGGCAACTTACATGAAGGCATTTGACGATATTCGCCGGATCTTTTCCGAAACTCGGGACGCCTGCAACCGGGGATTCGGACCCGGTCATTTCTCCTTCAATCTTCCGGCGGGACGCTGCCCGACATGCCAGGGGAATGGAACCGTTACGGTCGAAATGCAGTTTTTGGCCGACGTCGAACTGACCTGCGAAGATTGCGGGGGGAAGCGTTTCAAAAGCTCCGTCTTGGAAGTGCGCTATAAATCCAAGAACATTGCAGATGTACTGGAGATGACGGTCCATGAAGCCCTGGAGTTTTTTGCGGCGAAGACCGCATTGATCCGCAAATTGCGCGTTCTGGAAGAAGTCGGACTGGGCTATCTTCGGCTGGGCCAGTCCGCCACCTCCCTGTCGGGCGGAGAAGCGCAAAGAGTCAAGCTTGCGGCGCATATTTCCCAATCCAGCGCAAAGAACACCCTCTATGTATTCGACGAGCCGACGACGGGACTGCATTTTGACGATATTCGAAAATTGCTTGCGGCCTTTGACAGGATTGTCAGCTCCGGCAATTCCATCCTCGTAATCGAACATAACATGGACGTCGTCAAAACAGCGGATTGGGTGATCGACCTCGGTCCGGAAGGAGGAGAAGCCGGAGGCTACGTCGTATTTGAAGGAACCCCGGAGCACCTGGCCGAATGCAAAGACTCATACACCGGCCGGATACTGGGCGGCTTCTTATGAGGGAACCGTCTTTTTGGACCATGCGGCTGCGGCAGCCGTGCATCGACATTTATGCGCGAAATCCGCGCCGCCCAATGAAACCACCGCCCGTAAAAAGGAAACAATCGGCCATCGGCCCCGCGCCGCCGTTTGCTCACGGCCTCTCGCCTGCCGGCAACGCAAAAACCAAACGGATGGCGCTTTGGATGTTGCGCATATTTAATCGCTGGTTTTGCGGAATAGGACAGAATATTATTGGGGCAGATTCAAGGCCTTGCGGACAAATTGCATAGCGGGCAGGGATGCCACTTGACGGGGCGGAATGGACACGGGCGATTTTTCACCGATATGGACCCGATTCACAAGCGAGCTGGAAGCAAGGCACCAGAAGCTCTATTCGGAAATTGAATTATCCTGGAATAACCTGGCTGCGCTTGTTCGGAAGCATGCCGATAAAATCTCAAACTCGGAATGGCAGAATGCCTCCTCCCGCAGCCTCTCCTCCATACTCGATCTGGCGAAAACAAAAGGTTCGCTTTTCCTTTTTGAACCGCTGGTTGCTTTGAAGAAAGCCCGGCCGCAGGAAAGAGCGCTCAATGCCATTGACTATTATCAGTCCGGCATTGAAGATGTCGTTCGCCTTTTGCCGGATAGCATTACCGTTTCCCGGAAGGATCTGAAAGGCTGCCTGGATTGGGAAAATAAACGCTTCCGGCGTCTTTTTCTGAATCTTGGGGTGAGGCCCCTGACCTTCAAAATACGCGCGGCGATGCGGCAGGCGCTTCTGGAGCATAGCGCCCGGCGCCTGCGATACGACGGACGCATGCTGCTGCTCTTTTCGCGCGCGACGCTTTCCTTGTTGATGCCCTGGCAGTTTGTCCGCAACGACGCTCTGAAAGCTCTGTCAACGAATTCATCCAGCCCCCAGGCCGCGGCGGAAGCGCGGGGCGAATGGCTGCAGTTGGTATCGGCCTTTGGCAAACCCGGCGCTCGGAATCTCGCCGGCTACAACGCTTGGAATCGCAAGCTTCCGCGGCGCCTTGCCTCAGCGATCCTGGCGGGAGACAGGCGCCTCTCGTCCGCCCTCAGGAATCGCGCCAGGGACCGATGGCAGAACTGCTTCCGATTCTGGTCCGGCCAGCAAAGAGTGATCCTGGCCCACCTTGAGATCGAAGCCTCTTCGGCCCGGTTGCTGGAAAACGCGGCCGCCTTCTCCGCAGAATCGATTGCCTCCGTAGATGAGGAACACGCGAAGCTCCTATCAGAACTCGACAAAGCGAGCCAATGGTTGACGGATTGGCAGGTGACCCAAGCGGACTCGCCCTTCCCTTCGCCGGAAGCGCGTCTAGTGTCGGCGCAGGATCGATCTGCTGAATGGGCGCGCAGGCTGGAGGCGGAATCGCGAGCCGTCCTGCCCGTGCATATCGAATCCATGGATCTGAATCGCGCTCTTCCGGGGCGCCGCACAAAGAGGCGATCGATCGCCGTGGACGACTACTTTGCAAAATCCATATCCGCCGCCGGCCGCGAAACGGCGTTGGCCGGTTTCAGCGAGGCCGAGGAAGGGCATCGAGCCGTCGTCCGCGACATTGAACGCGCCCGCGAGGTGGCCGCATATAGTATTGAAGTCAGCAACAGCGAGCCTAAGGAAGAAGAGGATCGTCAGGTCGCCCGGGACGGCATTGCCAACGCGCTTTCGCTGCTTGATTACCAGAAAAAATCCGCAACGGATTATCGCCCGGTGGTTGAGGCGAGAATTACGGAAGCCCTTGCTTCCGCTTTCCTTCAATTCCATATGCGCATGGAAGAAAGCAGGCTGGGTCTTTTAAAGCACCTAGCCCGTCAAAAGGGAAGCCGGGCTGTTCGCGCAGGAATGGAGGCAAGCCTCTCCAGAATAACAACCGCATCACGATGGCTCAACGATCGGATCGCTCAAGTCAATCGATTTGTCCTGGCGAAACTGGGATGGTCCCCCCCTTCAACGGTTGCTTTGAAGCCCGTAGTCCGGCGGGAATATTTGGGAGAGTTATTGAACCTGAAGGCGGGTCCAAGGGAGCTGCCGGCAATCTACAAGCGCCTCTTCCGCCTGGCCCCGGTTGAAGACCAGCGGTTCCTGGTGGGACGCCAAGCGGAAATGGCCGCTGTCGTGCAGGCGCGCAATTTTTGGGAGGAGGGCCGCTCGGTCGCCATCCTTGTAACCGGGGCGCGCGGGAGCGGGAAGACTAGTTTTCTGAATTGCGCCTGCGCGTCCGTTTTCGGCGATCTCGCGGTGGCTAGCGGACAATTCCGGGAAAGAATCACTGCGGCGGAAGACATGCGCGTTTTCCTTTCGTCGCTCCTTGAGGCTGATGCTGCGGATCTGGAGCAGAGTCTTAAATCCATTAAGCGGCTGGTTGTGCTTGAGGAACTCGAGCGCACCTTTATACGGTGCGTCGGCGGATTTCATGCGTTGCGCGCTCTCTTGGACCTTATTTCCGCGACTTGCAGACACACACTCTGGATTCTTAGCCTCAACGAAAATGCGCTCCACTATCTCACGAGAGCGGTCGGCATGGATCCATATTTCTCCCACAGGATTAATGCCACGGCTGTGGCCCCGGCTCATCTGCGCAGCGCCGTCCTTATGAGACACAACCTGTCCGGGCTCAGGCTGCATTTTGCCGATCCTCCGTCCCCCGTTTCTCAAAAAAGAAAGATCAGTCAGCTTTTTGGATTCGAGAAGGATGCCGAACAGGTTTACTTCGAGTCGTTGTACCGGCGATCCGAAGGCATATTCCGTTCGGCATTCGAATTGTGGCAGCAATCGGTGGATCGGGTCGAGGGTGGCGTCCTCTACATGCTGCATCCTTCAGATCCGTCCTTTGATGGGATAATATCCCGGCTGACGCCTGAAGATTCATTCATATTACAGGCCATCCTGCAGCACGGCAGTCTGACCCCTGAAGAAATATCGCTGATATTCGATTTCTCCCGCGAAAAGAGCAGAAGCTGTATCGATAGGTTGCTTGCATGGGAAATCGCGGAACCGGATCCGAGCTGCCCCGGCTTCAGGGTCAGGCCTGAAGCCGGACGCATGGTGCGCCAGGCTCTCTATCGACAAAACTTGCTTTGAGGGGAGAATTCGATGCACGGTACGGAAAGCTGCTTTTGTCTGGCCGTTCAACTGGAACAATTCTCGCTGCCCGAAAAAATCACCTTCGGCAAAGTGGCGGCAATCGCACTGCTGATTCTGATTGCTTGGCTTGCGATACGCTGGCTGGCAAAATTATTCAATCTGCTCGGCAGCAAGATCCCCCGCTCGCGTTTTCTGATGAAACTGCTGGAGCCCGCCGCGCGAATTGGGATATGGTTCTTGGTCATCTTTTTGATCATCAGGCTTCTGGCTCCATCCTACGAAGCATTCCTCGCTTCCCTGGCGTCTCTCGGGCTGGCCGTTGGTCTCGGCGCCCAAGACCTGATCAAGAACGTCATCGGAGGCATTGTTATTCTCATCGACCGGCCCTATCAGCTCGGCGACCGCGTAAGAATCGGCGACGCCTACGGTGAAATCGACCATGTCGGACTGCGCAGCACCAAATTAACCACAACCGAAGACACGCGGGTGACGATCCCCAACCTGGATGTTCTCAATCGACAGGTTTTTAATGCAAATTCCGGGGTGCCGCACTGCCAGGTTGTTACCGAGCTTTATCTGCCCCTGCACACGGATCCGGACGCCGCCATCGAAATCGGCTACGAAGCGGCGGCTTGCTCGCCGTTCTTGCTGGCGCAAAAGCCGATCGTCACACTCGTCTCCCACGAGTTCAATCGCAGGCCGTATCTTCAGCTCCGGATCAAATCTTACGTATACGACCACCGCTATGAACTTCAAATGATGAGCGACATCACCCGGCGCGCCGCAAAGGAATTTCTGCGCCGCGGCTTCCTGAAGGGCTGGGATTGACCGTGAAACCAAGCGCGGCATCCTTAATCCGGCTGCGAAGGGGCTCGAAGGATCCACGCGGAAATTTTTTCCCCGGGCCCCTTTATCCCTGAAGTACTTGCCATTTTCAATCCATATATCGAGGCGCGAACGACTGTGCTATAAATACGGTTACGTTATTTCCATCAAGCCGCTGGGTGTTTTGCAGGGATTTGAAACCGGATTTCACTCGGCCGCGCCTTGCCATGATAGAGCCGGGGATCGGAAACCATCCCCCAAGAGGAGGTATAAATGAAACGAAAGCTGCTGTTGTCTTGTTTCCTAGTGGGCATTGCAGTCGCGATCCTGGTCGGTATTCCGCCCGAGCAAGCCGAAGGGAGCGCCGCTGCGTCCAAGGAAAAATTGATTGCCGTTCTGAATCCGGCTGTTACCGAAAAGCTTGCGGAGCGCATGCCGCTGGCGCCCCGCTTGGACACCTTAAAAGGTAAAACCCTATACCTGGTCGACATGAACTACGAGGGAATCGGGGGCACGCCCGTTATGAAGGAAATGCAGGCGTGGTTTGCAGGAAACATGCCCGGAACAAAGACGATCCTCAAGCTCAAGAGCGGCAATTATGTTGAGGATGATCCCGCATTATGGAAAGAGATCGCCGCCAATAATGGCGACGGCGTCATCCTCGGCGTCGCCGGTTGATGGGGCTGCCTCGCGGCCGTGAGCCGCTTTTCCGGAACTCTGGAAAGACAATACGGAATCCCCACCGTTTCGCTTTCCAATGAAAACATTGTGTCGTTCGGGCTTAATGCTCATTTTAAATACACCACCGGCATGCCTCTTCGTTTCGTCGGAATGCCGTATCCGTTTACGGGTATCAAGGAGGAAATGTTGGAAAGCTATCTTGAAGGCAAGGATAGCGTCAGCGGCATGCCCCTGATGCAGGCGATCGTCGACTGTCTGACAAAACCCCTGACCGACGAGGAAACGAAAACGGGGGTCCCGCCCCAGGCGGCGCCCGAACCTAGATTCCTGACCCCGGATACCGAAGATAATCTGCAGCGCCTGTTTAAAGATAAACACTGGACCGATTATAACCCGGTCATCCTCCCGACAGAGGAGAGAGTGGCCGCGATGCTTAAGGGCACCAGCCACAAGTCCGAGGAATTGGTTAAAAAAGAATCCGGCACCTTCGGGACGACCCGCCCCTTTACGGTGGAAAAGGTTGCCGTCATCGCCGTCATGGCGGGCGCCAAACCCGAGTACTTCCCCGTGATTCTGGCGCTCGCCAGCCAAGTGCCGTATATGGATTCCACCACCTCCAACGCAAGCATGGTGCTTGTGAATGGACCGATGCGCAGGGAGATCGGAATGAATTCAGGCATCGGAGCGCTGGGGCCGAATAATGAAGCCAATTCCGTCATAGGCCGGTCCATGGTGCTGATCCACAAAATAATCCAAGGCTACCGCGAAGGCGTCACCGGCTTTTCCTCGCTGAGCAATCCGCTCCTCTACAACAACATGACCATAGCGGAAAACGAAGAGGCGCTCCCCGAGGGATGGGAACCTGTTCATGTGCTGATGGGCCATAAACCCGAAGACAGCGTCCTTACCATGTTCATGGGCTGGAATTTCGTGAACTGTTCCGGTTCGGTCGTGGAGCATTACGCCCCGCAGCTTTTGATGCGCGACTTCATGCGGGTGCTGGCAGCAACCGGGGCCGCCACATTAATTATGGATCCGTCCGTCGCTAAGCTGCTCAAGAACTCCCAGGGTTTTCCAACCAAAGCAGCGCTTGCCGAATGGCTCTCGCAGAACGCTGAAACGACTGCGGGGATGTATTGGGCTAACTCCATCGCTTCCGGAATGATGGGCCCCCTGGGCAAACAGGGGCTTGAACCCTATGCAACCTGGATAAAGCTTCCCCGCGACGCCCTGATAAAGCATTACCCCAATCCCCGCAACATTCGCACCATCGTTGTAGGCGGAAGCACGGCGAGCGTCTGGTTTATAACGGATTTCATGGCCGGAAGGGGCGTATCCATCGATGCCTGGAGGTAAGCCGAGCCGGAGGCTCCGCCGTTCAAAAAAATGCGCAGATGGAAAGCCTTTAGCGGCTCTTGTGCCGGCGGATCTGTATTGAGTATTATGTAAGGGCCCCTGCAATGTTGGTGATGGCGATAATTATTTGAGCCAACATTCTATTTGACGGGAGTTTGCGTCATACTGCCGTGTGCGAGCTCTTCCCGCGGGAATGAGTTTGCCTGACGCAGTGTGTAGAACACCCCCTTGGTAACAAGGTTCAAATAGACTAGCCACACGGCGGCGCGGGGGCGTTTTTTTGAAACCCCGTATTCGCAGCCACGGAGTTCAAGGGGTGCGGAACGGCCTATCGTTGGCAGGCGGCACAGGCGGGCGCGGATACTCCGCGCGGCGATCAGCGCGACCGAACAGCCCCTCAGCCATAAAACTTGGGACAAATGCGAGTTCTTTTTATAGGGGATATATTCGGCAAACCCGGCCGAAGATTGACTCAGGAAAAGCTTCCCGGCTTAATCCACGAATACCGCATCGATTTTTGTATCGCCAATGTTGAAAATGCCGCCGCCGGATTCGGCGTCACTCCCCAGATCGCCGACGACCTTCTGAACGCGGGGATCGATTTGCTAACCTCGGGCAATCATATCTGGGACAAGCGGGCTATCCTTCCCTATCTGGCGGAGCAGCCGAGAATCCTGCGGCCGCACAACTATCCGAAAGGCGTTCCGGGAACCGGAGTTTATATCGGCGATACCAATTGCGGCGTGCGCGTCGGGGTTCTCAATATCCAGGGCCGCGTATTTATGCCGTCCATCGACTGCCCGTTTCTCACGGGCAGCGCCGCCGTCGAAACTATCCGGAAACAAACCCCCATTATTCTCGTTGATTTTCATGCAGAAGCCACATCGGAAAAGCAAGCCATGGGCTGGTACATGGACGGCCGGGTAAGCGCCGTGATAGGGACGCATACGCATGTTCAAACCGCGGATGAACGCATCCTTCCCAAAGGCACGGCGTATATGACGGACTTGGGGATGACCGGGCCCCATGATTCCGTGATAGGAAGTGCGCTGGAAGCGGCATTGGACCGTTTCATCCAACAGGTGCCCAAACGGCTTGAACCCGCGACGGGGAACCTCAGATTATGCGGAGCTGTCATTGAAATAGAAGAAACCACCGGACGCGCGCTCGGTATCGAACGCCTCAATCTGCCTTTTCCGTAACCGGGGGTAGGCTCCTAAGGGAAAAGCCGGTCGAGCATAGAAACACACGCGATGGAGCGGCGCCCGATCGATTCGTCAAGCTTTTTCGCTTCTTCCCTGGACCGCTGCAAGTCATCCGCCAGGCTGAGGGCCGCCAGCACGGCGACTTTTAATGTGTCCACTGCCCCGGTGGAGGCTGCAACTTCGCGCATTCGTTGATCGAGTCCCGCGCATAATTCCCGAAGCAATTCGGGATCGCCTGTGGTCCGCAGCACATATTCCCGGTCGTAAATTTTGGCTCGGACAGAACTGGGCTCCTGCTGTTCACTCATAGACCCGCCCTTGCACTGCAGCCGCTAAGCTCGGCTTTAGCCGCCCGTTGTAAAAGTACAATAGGCCGCTGGCATCATGCTTCCAAAGTGGAGAGAAGATCCAGCGCTTTTTCAACGCGCGCCCGCAGTTCTTCGCGCTCCTTCTGAAACTGCACAAGATCATCCTGAGCTGAGGACTTATTCTCATTCAGGGTTCGGATCTGCTCTTTCAGCTGAGCATTTTCGGCCCGGAGGTTTTCATTGTCTTTCCGGACCGTCTTGAATTCTTCGACGATGCGGAAGATCTTGTCTTCAAGATGGCTGAATCGCTCCAGCCCCGATGTTTCCGATTGAAATTTGCTTTCGCTCATAAGGATCTTAGCTCCGCACCATAACTCTTCTTCAAATTGGAAATGACAGTATCAATGAAACTCTGCACGCGGTCCATTGTAAGGGTTTTTTCGGGATCCTGAAACTTAACGCGCAAAGTCAGGCTCACCTTGTCCGCGGGAATTTTTTCCCCTTGATAAACATCGATAAGATTCATATCGATCAACTCGGCTATTTTGAGCCCCGCGACGGCTTTTTGTATTTCGCCGTAGGTCAGATCCCGGTCGACGACTATCGATATGTCGCGCTCCACGGACGGGAATTTAGGGAGCGGGGCAAAGGCGACCGGGGGAAGGGCATGGGCCTGCAGACGTTCAAAATCGATTTCCGCCATGTATACCGGCTGCTTAAGTTTGGCTCGCTCCAGAATCGAGGGCGCCAGCGCGCCCATGACGCCGATGACTTCGCTGCCGATGCGAAGGGTCGCCGATTCGGCGGGATTCAGCCAACCGATCTCGTCGGAAGCCCTGATTTCGAAAGAACGGATTCTTAAGCTCTCTAGAAGCGTTTCAAGCAAACCTTTGAGGTGGAAAAAGCCGTAGTCGGCCGACGGCACCATCCAATTTTGATTTGTAAATCCGCCGCTGCCCAGTATGCCCAGCGCGTTTCTTTCAAGGGGAACGCCGTCGGGACCCGGCCGGAAGATTTTTCCGATTTCAAAAAGCCGGATCAAGCGCTGCCCGTAATTAAAATTCCGCTTGGCCGAACGCACAAGGCCGGGCGCCAGCGCGGCGCGCATGAATTGGGTATCCTCCGTGAGCGGGTTATTTACCGTAACCCTGCCGGGATCGAGTGGAGGGAACTCCGCGTAATCCGACTCGGCGGAGAAGCTGAGGTTGACGGCCTCGCTGTAGCCCCGGCCCGCCATCAAATTCCGCACCGCCTCCTCCAGCGAAGATACGGGAGACGGCGTTCCGATGGTTTCGCATGGAGGAAGGGTGGCCGGGATGTTTTGATAGCCGTAATAGCGGGCCAATTCCTCAATCAAATCCGCTTCCAGTTCCATGTCGGCCCGGAATGTAGGGCATGTTACTTCCCATACATCTCTCTCCCCGGGTTCTATTTTGAAATTCAGCCGCTCCAGGATCGACTTTATGAAATCCTCGCTCAGTTCGACGCCCAGCAAAGCGGTTGCGTGTTGCCGATGCAGCCGTATGCGCGCAGGATCTTTTTTCTTCGGGTACACGTCCTTAAGGCTCCCGGCGATGCGCCCGCCCGCGACCTTTTCCGCCAGATAGCACGCGCGAGCGATCGCGGCCAGCGTGTTCTCCCAATCCGCGCCGCGCTCGAATCGATAGCTGGCCTCGGTTGAAAGGCCCAGTTTCCTCGAAGTGCGGCGAATGGACTCCGGCGCGAAATACGCGGATTCCAGAAGGACCCGCGTCGTCGACTGAGAAATTTCCGAGTTCATTCCGCCCATCACGCCTGCGATCGCCACAGCACCCTCGCCGTCATTGATCATCAGCATTTGCGAATCCAGATTGCGCTCCAAACCATCCAGCGTCCGCATCCGCTGCCCTTCCCGAGATCTCGCAACAACGATCCTTCCCTTCCGCAAAACATCGAAATCAAAGGCGTGCAGCGGATGCCCCAGTTCCAGCAGAACATAATTCGTAATGTCCACCATGTTGTTCAGAGGACGCATCCCGGCGGCTTCAAGGCGGCGCCGCATCCATTCGGGGGAATCGCCGATTTGAATGCCGTCGAGCACCAACGCCACGTACCGGGGGCAGAGATCCGCGTCCCGGATTTCAATGTCATAGGAGATTGGATCGGCGGCGGCGCTTAATGTCTCCCGGCTGGGAGGATACCTCAAAGGCCGCCGATAAATGGCGGCAACTTCTCTCGCTATTCCGATATGACTCAGGCAGTCCGGCCGGTTTGAAGTTACCTCAATCTCGAGGACGGAGGTCCCCGCGGATTCCTCGACGGACTCCACCAGAAGTCCGACCATGGTGAGATCTTCCTTCAGCTTTTCCGGGCTTTCAGGGATATCAACATATTCTTTAAGCCACTCCACGCTGACTTTCATGGGAGAATCTCCTGCCTCAAAATTGTCTTAAAAATCTGAGATCGTTTTCGAAGAAAAGCCGGATGTCGTCCACGCCGTATTTGAGCATCGCAACCCGGTCGATTCCCATGCCCCACGCAAAACCTGAATAGCGGGAATCGTCGATGCCCGACATCCGCAATACCTTGGGGTGGACCATTCCGGCGCCCAGGATTTCGATCCAGCCGCTCTGTTTGCATCTCGGGCACCCTCGGCCGGAGCAGAATATGCAGCTGATGTCCACTTCTGCTCCCGGCTCGACAAAAGGGAAAAAACCCGGCCTCAGCCGCATACGGATGCCGGGATGGAAAACACGCTTTAAAAACGCATCGAGCATGCCTTTGAGGTCGCCCATGGTAATGCCCTCTTCAATGACAATCACGTCGACCTGATAAAACATAGGAGAGTGCGTGGCGTCGAAGGGATCCCGCCGGTATACCTTCCCGGCGCTGATAGCCCGAATCGGCGGCTTTAAAAGCTCCATGGAATGAACCTGGACCGAAGAGCAATGGGTTCTCAAGAGGGTCGACTCGTCGAAGTAGAACGTGTCCTGAGAATCTCGAGCCGGGTGGTTGCGGGGCATATTTAAGCCTTCAAAGTTGTAGTAGTCCGTTTCAATTTCGGGAAAGCTGAAAACCCGGAAGCCCATGCTCACAAAAATCCGCTCGATATCCGCCTGAAGCCTCTTAATGGGATGGACAGTCCCCGCCGCAAAGGGGAATCCCGGCCTGGTAACATCGATAGTTTGCCGCTTTGACGAGAGTTCGGCCGCTTTTTCAGCGGCGAGCCTCTCTTTGAGCTTTTCTTCCACGAACGCGCGGAGTTGGTTCATTGCTTGGCCGAAAGCGGGGCGTTCTTCTTTGGGAAGGTCGCGGAGTTTCTTCAGCTCCAGCGTGATCATCCCGTTATCGCGCGCAAGAAACTTGTCCCTCACGGATTTCCATGTCTCCATGCCCGTGATTTTGCGGAAGTCCTCTTCGAACAGCCTCCGCAATCTGTCGATGGCTTCGTTCATCACGTAACCTCTATGGGGATGGGGCCGCGGCGCCCTCATCCACGGTTAAACTCCTAAGAAACCTCAATCCCGGATGCAGAACGAGGGGGCCTTCAAAAAAAACGCCCGCGTGGCGGGCCACCCGGGCGCTCTTGTTATCCGAACCTGAAAAACGGAGATGTTCAGGCGGCTGCCAATGCAGCTTTGGCGCTCTCGGTCAGTTTGGCAAAAGTCTCGGGATCTTGGATCGCGATTTCCGCAAGAACCCGCCGGTCCAAGGCGATGCCGGCTTTTTTCAGGCCGCTGATAAACCGGCTGTATGAAATATTGTTGCTCCGGGCTGCAGCGCCCAGTCTTATGATGAACAGGCTGCGAAAATCGCGCTTCTTGGCGCGTCTGTCTCGGTAAGCAAAGCGCAGACCTCGATCCACGGATTCCTTTGCGGATCGATGCAACTTGCTTTTGGTTAAACGATAACCCTTCGCCAGCCCCAGAATTTTCTTCCGGCGCTGGACCCGTTTGTTCCCTCTTTTTACTCTTGGCATTTCCTCTCTCCAACGTGCGATCTGAAAATCAAATATTCAGCATCCGTTTTACGCGTTTGACGTCCGACGCGCTTACCAATGCGCTATCCACCAGCTTTCTCACGCGCTTCCGCGGTTTTTTGGTCAGGATATGGCGAGCATGGCTATGGCGGCGCATGATCTTTCCGGTTCCCGTTACTCTAAACCGCTTTGCGGCACTCTTGCTTGTCTTCTGCTTCACAGCAATTTCTCCCTGCTTAAAGTGTAAAAATCAATCGCTTTCTTCACGCCGTTCGGATGCTTCCGCAAGGCGATCCTCATCAACTCAACGGGCTGAGCTAGCGTTTTTTCGGAAGGAAGATGGCCACATATGTGTATCCTTCCATTTTCGGCGGCCGCTCCAGTTCGGCTATTTCCTTCAGATCCTCAATCAACCTCTCCATGAGGCTCCGCCCAAGTTCCTGGTGGCTCATTTCTCTTCCACGAAAAACGACGGATGCCTTCGCCTTGTTGCCTTCCGCCAGAAAACGCAAGATGTGATTTTTTTTGAACTGAAAATCATGCTCCTCCGTTTTCGGCCGGAATTTTACTTCTTTTAAAATAACCTGTCTTTGATGCTTCTTCGCTTCATGGGCTCGCTTGCTTTTCTGGTATTGAAACTTGCCGTAATTCATGATGCGGCAAACGGGAGGATTTGCGCCGGGCGCCACTTCCACAAGGTCCAATTCGCGCGATCGTGCGATTGACAGGGCTTCTTCCGGCGACATAATCCCAAGCTGTCCGGCTTCTTCATCAACGACCCGGATTTCTTTGGTCCGGATCATTTCATTAACACGAACCCTCACTGGTTTGTTTGCTGTGATTGGCAACCTCCTTTTGTCAAAAACCGGCGCGGACTAGCAGGCCGCGTTCCGAGCGCCGCAGGGCCGGATGCCAAGCGGCGCGCCGCAGTTGATGTAGGCCGTCATTGAGGAGCGCCAACGCCGCAAATGCCCTTGCGCCGCCGGAATCCTTCGGGCGCGAGGAGCTTGCGGGCAATTTCTTCGTTGTTCGTCGTCGACGATGCACCCCATCGACTCTTCCTCACGCCTGGAGCTTGGCTCGCAAGAGCTCCAGGCGCGCGATCTATTTTACTTTTACCACGGGCTGCTAAGGCCGCACATCCCTGTTTTTTATATATTGGTCGATCTTCTTCAAAAAGCCTTCCATGGATTGAGACCCTTCATCCCCCGCAAACCGGTTGCGAACGGAAACAGCCCCGGATTGCGATTCCTTGTCTCCAACGACCAACATGTAGGGAATCTTTCTTGTCTGCGCCGCCCGTATCTTGTATCCCATTTTCTCGTTTCTATCGTCCATCTCCGCGCGGAGGCCCTCGTCGGTCAACCGGCGCAATACCTTTTTCGCGTATTCCTGATGCCGCTCCGATATTGGAATGACCACTGCCTGCACGGGCGCAAGCCAAATGGGGAATGCTCCCGCATAGTGCTCAATGAGCACTCCCATGAACCGTTCCAGCGACCCGAGCAGAGCCCGGTGCACCATGACGGGCTGGTGTTCGCGGCCGTCGGCTCCAATGTAGGATAAACCGAACCGCTTGGGCAGAGTAAAGTCGAATTGGACTGTGGACAACTGCCAAGGGCGTCCGATGGCATCGATAAGCTTGACGTCGATTTTCGGCCCGTAAAATACGGCCTCTCCCTCCATTCGGGTCCATTCGATCCCTCTGGAGCGCAGGGATTCGGTCAGCGCCTCCTCCGCCATGCGCCAGTCTTCTTCCGTGCCCGCGTACTCATCCTTCTTGGAATCGTCCCGGACAGACAGCTCGACCTTGTATTGATCGAATCCGAAGCTCTTCATCACGTACAAGACAAGATCGATGCAATCGGAGATTTCACCCTGCACTTGCTCCCGAGTGCAGAACACATGTGCGTCATCCTGGGTGAAGCCGCGAACTCGAAGCATGCCGTGCAACACGCCGCTTTTCTCGTAACGATAGACCGTGCCGAATTCCGCAAATCGGACAGGCAGATCACGATAGCTCCGCATCTGCGATTTATAGATCTGAATATGCTCGGGGCAGTTCATCGGCTTGATGACGAATTCGTCGTCGTCGATGTTGAAAACATACATATTCTGGCGGTAATAATCATAGTGCCCCGATGTTTTCCACAACAGATCCCGCGCGATATGAGGCGTCGCCACAAACTCATATCCGCGGCGAAACAGTTCGTTGCGCAGAAAATCCTCGATAATAAATCGCATCCGGGTGCCTTTGGGATGCCACAATATCAAGCCCGGCCCCACTTCCTCCGAGATACTGAATAAATCAAGCTCGCGGCCCAATTTCCGATGATCCCGTTTCTTCGCTTCCTCCAATTGCTTCAGGTATTCGGAAAGCTCTCCCGGCGTCAGAAAAGCCGCGCCGTAAATGCGCTGCAATTGCTGCCTATGCTCGTCTCCCCTCCAATAGGACCCCGCCATGTTGAGGACTCGAAAGCTGCCGGGATCGATTTGCCCGGTGGAGCATAGATGCGGCCCTGTACAAAAATCGACCAGCTCTCCCAACCGGTAACAGGAAAGTTGTTCCCCCGCTTTTTCCTCTATCAGTTCGACTTTCAGCTTTTCTCCCAAACGGCTGAAATATTCGACAGCTGCGGCTTTGGAAAGCATAAACGGTTCGAAACTCAGATCCCGGGAAACCAGTTCCTTCATTCGGGCTTCGATCTTTCCGAGATCCTCCTCTACAAAATTTTCCGAGCGCTCGAAGTCGTAATAAAAACCGTCGCTGATTGCCGGGCCGATTCCCAAGTGCGTTCCCGGGAAAAGGCTGGTGACCGCCGCCGCCATAAGATGGGAAATGCTATGGCGATAGATCTCCACCGCAGCGGAGAGATCTGTCTCCTCGCCAACACTTCCATCTGCATATCTGATTTTTAACGACATCTCTCTATAACATCCCCTTGCCTGCTCAATCTATTAGAGGCTCAATAAATTGAGCGGGAAAAGAAATCCTTCCTGATCATTTGTATGAAAACCGGGCAGGAAATGCAATTCGGATTCGACGATACAAGCACTCTCATCAATGAGGTTAAACTTAATGGTAGGCGCGAGCGGATTTGAACCGCTGACCCCTTCCGCGTCAAGGAAGTGCTCTCCCCCTGAGCTACGCGCCTAAAAAATAAGGACTTAGACTATCAAAAAGGTTGAAATAGTGTCAATACTATTTGCTTTTATGCCGCCTCTTTTACCGGCATATAGTCTTTTAATAAAGCATCCAGCGCAGCATCGATCTGGATTCTGTCAATTCTTTCCAGCAGCTGCCGGTACCTGCCGGCGTCATCCTGTTCATCATAATAGGACTCAACGGCCAAATCCCGGCGCGTCTCGTCGTCAGGAGCCTGTATGTCCGGCTGAATTCCCGCTTTGCGCGCCGATTCATCCTGAATAACCTTCCCGCCGGGCGTGCAATATTTGGCTGTTGACAGTATAAGAATAGCTCCGCTTTTCAACTGGATTGTCTTCTGGGCCGAACCCACTCCAAATGATTTTTCTCCTACGATGGTGGCCCGTTTGGAATCCTTCAGCGCGCCTGCGGCAATTTCCGCCGCCCCAGCCGTGGATCCATTGATCAGGACGACCATCGGCAAATCTGTAATAAATTTTCCCTGCTCCGCTTCTACAACATGGACTTTTTCTCCATGCCGGTTCTGGCTGTAATAAAGAACCCCGCTGTGAATGAAATAATTAGCTAAATCGGCTCCCGCCGAAGGCGTTCCATCGGCGCAGTCTCGAAGATCCAATAGGATTTTTTCTGCTCCGGCGGAGATCAGCATCTTCAGCTTAATCCTCGCTTGCTCCACTGCCGAGTTCGCAAGGGACGACACATCCAGGGATCCCACCTTCCCATCCAGCATTTTGGACTCAACCGGAATCGTGGATTGTTCCCTCAAGGTCATTTCGATATCCAAAGGCTTGGTCCTGGCGTCCCGGAATAGGGAAACTTTGACTTTCTCGCCCGGAGTCCCGCGAAGAAGACTGTCCGCCTCCAGGATGCTCATTCCCTCTATATCTCGGCCGTTAATCGACAACAAATAATCCCCGGGTCGTATGCCCGCTTCCGCCGCCGGACTATCTTTTTCGCACGCAACAACATAAATTACGTCAGACCTCTTCGAGATAATAATGCCGGTGCCGGCATTGCCGTTCTCTTTTCGATTCTCCAGCACCTCATACTGTTGCTTGGACAGGAAGCTGCAATAAGGATCCAACGCGTTAATAAGCCCTTGCATCGCTCCATCCTGAACCTTGTCCATATCGGGAGCTTCAACATAATCGTTGTTGATTTTGTCGAGTACGTGAATAAATACAGCCAGTTCCTTATAGGCGTCATTTTCCGCTACAACTCGCCCGTAAAACTGAGCGGATATGCCGTATAGAATGACGATAAAAGAACCGACAAAAAACAGCCACTTGCTTTTGGACATTAACCCTCTCCTGTGGGCAGGATAAGACTTGTGAATATTATAGCAATCACACCTGCCTTTCAACCGGAGTTAACAGCCCTTGCTGGAAGCACAAAGGGCCGCGTTCCGAGCGCCGCAGGGACGCCGACTGCTTATTGACGCTGATGAATCTATATGATGAAATAATTTGATGCCTTTCAAGGGACGCATCCTTGCAGTGGATTACGGCGAAAAGAACATAGGCCTTGCGTGCACGGACGAGCTGGGATTGATTGTGCGGCCTCTACCCTCAAGGCCCAATCCCGGACGAAGCGGTTTTTTCAAATTGCTGCGGGATACCATACGCGCGCTGGATATCCGGGAATTGGTCCTGGGAATTCCGCTCAGAATGGACGGCGCGCGCGGCGACGCCGCCGCCCGCATGGAAGAATTGATGGAAGCAATGAAAAAGTCCCTTCACCTGCCCCTCACCGGAATTGACGAACGGCTTTCCACGGTTGAGGCGCTTAAACTCTGGCGGGATATGACCCCGAAACAGCAGAAAAAATATCGGACCGTAGATTCGCTGGCGGCGGCTTTCATATTGGACAGATATCTTAAGGATCATTAGACTTGCGGCATTGGGCGCTCATCATTACTGCTGTTGTAATACTTATTGTTGCCGGGCTGGTTTTATTTTTAATGCGGCTTCAATCGGAGCTGGAAACTCCATACTACGGAGCGGCGGGACCGGAGACCTTTGTTCAAATACACAGAGGCATGAATACGACCCAAATAGCCGAGCTGCTTGAAAGCTCCGGGCTTCTCCGCTCCCGGCTGCCGTTTCTCATGTACGTGCGTTACAGGCGTATGGGGCATCGAATTCAGGCGGGAGAATACCATTTCACCGGGCCCGACACGCCAAGGCGCATAGCCCGTCGCTTGATCCGGGGAGACGTCTATTTCAATTCAATAACGGTTCCCGAAGGCTTGACGGCGCGCGAAACGTTTGAGTTGCTTGCGCGAAACGGGTTGGGGGATTCCTCGGAGATGGAAAAGCTTTTTTTGCGAACGGACTGGATCCGCGATTTGGATCCGGCGGCGCAGAATCTCGAAGGATATTTATTCCCGGAAACTTATCGTTTCGGCCGCGACGCCGATTCGCCATCGATTCTTAAGGCGATGATCGGTCAATTCAGCAAGCGGTTCACCGAAATTTTGGAGACGCATCCGCCCGAACCCGGGTGGGATGTTCGGCGGGTAGTTATCCTTGCCTCCATGATTGAAAAAGAGGTAAGGGAAAAGGAAGAGGGCCCCTTGGTGTCTTCCGTCTTGATCAACCGGCTGGAAAGAGGGATCCCCCTCTCCTGCGACGCCACAATTCTCTATGCCATGAAAATTGCGGGAACCTACGACGGCAACTTAAGCAAGTCGGACTTGAAAATGGATTCCCCTTATAACACGTATCTCCATTTAAATCTGCCTCCGGGCCCTATCTGCAACCCGGGAGCCGATTCGCTGCGCGCCGCTCTCAAGCCCGCAAGAACGCACTATTTATATTATGTTTCCCGCAATGACGGGACCCACCATTTTTCCAAAGACCTTCAATCGCATACGCGCGCAGTAAATAAGTACCAAAAATCCCTTTCTCGCCACGGGGGGACAACGAACTGAAAAAAGCTGCGAGTTTCATTCATCTATGGGCGGCTTCTGTTTTCTGAATTCCTCCGGCAGTGATTCCGTCACTTTTCTGGCAAATTTCAAAAAACTTTCAAGCATGCTTGTCGTCCCCCATTGCTGGGCCGACTCGGCGTCGAGAGTTTCGTCTTCGTTCATATCCAGCAGATGAAGGAGTTTTTGCGGTTCGGCCCTGTTGAGCGCGCATTCCAGCGCCATGCAATGGTCGCCCGCTTCGCACCAATTGTTCTCCACTTGCACATGCCGGACAAGCGCGCGGCGCAATGGGTCCTTACCGATATACAGCTGCCGCACTCTTCCGCTGTATCCGCAGACCGCCACGGAATAATCTTGGCCGGCAGCCAGTCTATAATCCAGCCACTTTGTTGGATATTTTGGCATGAAACTAGATCCCGTTCTGATTAAGGAACCGCCATGAATCGCAAGCATGCCGGCGTCTTTCGCGTTCGGCGACAGGGAATCCGACTCTAACACACGGTTCCGACAGTTCTAAAATCTTACGGCGACACCTGCGGTCAGTGTAAGCCCGGAATCCCATTTATCCCGGTTTGCCATGATGGACAACTGTGGAACCCCGCTGACAATATGGGCCGCATCGATAACGCCGCCGAAATGATCGCTTACCCAGACCTGCATTCCCCCGCCGTAGCCGACACTGAACTTTGTTTCGCTGAGTCCATAAGCATCGACGGTATAACTGTAACGGGTATAGCCCAATCCGCCTTTGGCATAAAATACGAAAGGGCCGCGCTGTTTGGTCTGATACCGGGCTCCGTAGTGGTTCGTAAACATTGAGATGCTGAAATTGGGCCTTGAGGCCGAACCGTAGAAATTAAACTGAGTGTAGAATGCAAACCACGGCGCCAGGTTTTGGGCGAAAGTAAAGCCGCCGCCATTAAGATTTGTATCTTTTATATCATAGGACTCATATCCAGTTTTAAAACTGAATTTTTGATACGATTGATAATGGCCCTGAAATTCGGTGCCGTATTCCTGCGCTGCAGCATATATGGGTGCCGACAATAGTATCAACGCCGCCAACAAGTATTTTACCGATTTCATCTCGCCTCCATATTTTGAATTGCAACTTGATTTCATAAAGTCTAGCCTTTCGCTTGGCACTTTTCGAGACTTTTATTGCCTGGGATTATTGATGAGGATTCGCAGCGAGGCGGCGCCCGCCCTGCATGGAGCGCGCCGCCCAAAGATGAACCCTCGCGCCGCCAATATTGACTTGGAATTGCGCGGATGCTAGGATCCCACTATGCTTTCTGGATTGGCGATATTGCATCATAGATCTATCCCATTTTTTATTCTTTTTATTTCATGCTTTTTCTGTCGGCAATCCTTCCTTGCGGGCCAGTCGCAAGAGCGGAGTCTTCCGGACCCCGTCAAATTTTCGAAAAAAATCGATATCGTAGCCACTGCCGTCAGGGCCGTCTTTGAAGATATGGAATTCAAAATCGAGCTTACGGACCAGCAGGGCGGAATCATCACCACACGGCCCTACGAATTTATTGCGGGCTCACTGACAGCAAGCGAGGCTCGAAAGATTGCGGATGTGGCGGAAACACGCGCGGAAAATTGGATCCGAGCCCAGTACTCCGTTGAAGCTCTATTGGAAATAGTCAGCCCGACGCAAACCATGGTCACGATACACACCAAAATAGAAGCATTGAATAAAGACATTGACGGTACGGAAAAATGGATTCCCCTCGATTCCCTGGGTATAATTGAGCGGCGCCTGCTGGGAAAGATAAGCGTCAAGCTGATGGAAGAGGATGCTCCTGCGAACAGAAGAAAGGGATTCTGGGGACAGACGCCTCAGCCCGTTGATCCCCGTCAACCGAAATTCCCGACAATTCCGCACAGGTAGCTTTGCTGAGATCAGTCTTTTCCGGAAAGCCGGCTGTTTTAGATCTTATTGATTTTCGATGGCGGCGTCTGCATTGCGGCCGTCATTTCTGCGGATTGCAGAAAAAAAAAGAAATTGGATAAATCAAAGATGCGCGGCGTCCAACCGGAATCGGGCGGCAAAGAAACGCTCTCGAACCCGGAAGAAAAGCCCTCCCGATCTCCGGCGGCTTCTTCCGCTCCGGCCGATTCCCCGGCATCCCCTTCTTTTGCCATGCTGAACCATTCGTCCTTGCTGGCCGATATAGGACGGGCCCTTCTTATCATCTTAAGCCTCCTGGTTGCCGCGGGATTTGTGTTGATTCTGCTCCCGCAACCCGCGGTTGACAGTCTCGCCGACGGCATCCGGTCGCGCTATCACGCCGCGCCTCAGGAACAAATCGCTTTACTGTACTTGGGCGACGAAATCCGGAACGGCGAATTTCTGGTCCGGGGAGTGGTGAGGAATATCACGCCCCAATCCATTGAGGGAATGGAAGCGGCGATCCGCTTTTATTCCCACGACGGACGCGTGCTGCGGACCACGATCGTGCGCATGGACAAGGATGAAATCGCTCCTGATGAAATCGCAAAGTTCGAGCTGTCCTATCCGAATTATAAAAGGGAATTCGCAAGTTATGCGGTGGAGTTTGCTTCGCGACAAGGCGCCCTGGTGCCCTATAAAGACATGCGCCCCGACCCTTCAAGCCGCTGACATTATTCGTATAGTAGATGAGCCTGACCCGTAAAATGGAGGGAACCGTCTTGCGTTGAGTTTGGGGAACCGCATCCTCCCACTCGTATCATGCCCGCCGCCGGAACGCGGTCTGCTGTACTTTTACTACGCGCCGCTATCTCGCTCCCTTGCCGAAGAGCACAACCGGGAACGTCCGCAGAAGAATTTTGAGATCAAGCATCAGCGACCAATTGTCAATGTAGTGCAGATCCAGTTTCATCCATTCATGGAAATCTATTTCATTCCGACCCGAAACTTGCCAAAGGCAAGTGATCCCGGGCTTTACGCTCAGCCGTCTCCGCTGCCAGCGCGTGTATTCCTTAACTTCATCCGGGAGGGGCGCACGCGGGCCGACAAGACTCATATCGCCCTTAAGCACATTCCAGAACTGAGGCCACTCGTCAATGGAACTCTTCCGAAGGAAGCGGCCCAGCCAGGTGATGCGCGGATCGTTGCGCATTTTAAAAACCGGCCCTCCCATTTCATTCAGATGTTTGATTTCCCATAGGACATCCTCGGCGCCCTCATGCATGCTCCGGATCTTATAGAGGACAAATTTGCGCCCGTAAAGCCCGCAGCGGACCTGCCGGTAAATAACGCTCCCCTTCGACGTCCCCTTAACCAGAATTGCCACGATTATCAGAAACGGCATTAAAACCACAAGCAGGGTGGCGGACAGGATTATGTCCAGAATGCGCTTCACCAGCAAAGAAGCCGCGTGATCGGGGGCGGTGCTGAACGTTATGATCGGAACATTTTCGAGAAACTCCATGGAAAGGTTGGTAACCTTTGCAGGGAAAAAATCGGCCGCAAGCCGGGTCCGGATGCCCTGCTCTTTGCATAATTCCAAGATTCCATCAAGAATATCGAGGTTCGGGCGTTCCCCCAAAAAAATGATCTCATCCACGACATTGTTGTCGATAATGCCGGGCAGATCTGAAACGCATCCCAAGACATCGCCGTCGGCCGATCCGCATCCTTCCGTGCCGGCATCCACATAACCCAAAACATTCAATCCCCATTCGGAATAGCGCGAAATCAAATCTCCCATTTTCCTCGCTTTTCCGATGGAACCGACGATGAGGATATTCCGGCTATCCTTCGAGACAAACGCCCGCCCTCTCCTTTTTGAATGAAAAAATACCAGGAGCCGGCTTGCCGTCAGCAAAAGCGCCTGGTAAAAAACAAAAAGCGCTATCAAGGGACGGCTGAGATCCAGTTTTAAAGCAAACGAGAAAAATCCCAAAAACAGCCAAAGGACGATGGAGCTCTCAAAAACGATTCTCAGCTTCTCCAAATCGGAGCGTCGAATGGAAATGCGGTAGAGCCCCAGAGAAGCCGCCACGGCCATCCAGCAGGCCAAAGCCAATCCAACGATCCAGAAATATCGGCTTATCGGCAATAAAGCGGGATTCAAGAGCCCGTCCAGCGTTGCAGGGAGAACATGCTCTATATGGATGCGGCTCCAATAGGCAAAGGGAAAAGCCGCACAAGTCAGGAGAATATCCGCAATCAGCTGCAGCCTGTTATAAAGAATCGCTCGCTCTCGGAACATCGCCTTCTCTCTAATTAGGATGTGTGATTATACCATAGCAGCCTGCGGTGCAAGTATATATGGTGCGCGCTCCCAGCGGCCGGCGATAAAAACACAACCGCGCGCAGGCGGATAAAATCGATCCGGAGTTCTTCGCACGCCCGTCAATTTCATCCATGCCGCGAGTTCCCGGCCGACAACCGCCGCTCCCGCGGTTATTCCGCTTTCCCCCCGGGGCAGATAATGTGCAGGGTCCGCCGGTCGCCGCCGGCATCTTCGATTTCAATTTGCACGGCCCCCTCCGGCATGGGAGACAGCCGCTCGCTCCACTCCACGACTGTGACCCCATCAATCCCCAAAAAATCCTCGAGTCCTATCGAATAAAGATCTCTTTTCCCGTGAAGGCGATAAAGGTCCACATGGTATATGGGACAGTCCCCGCGGTAGATGTTTACTATCGTGAAAGAAGGACTGCTGACTGCGCCGGGATCGCTTAAGCCGAGTCCCTGAGCAATGCCTCGAGTGAGAGTTGTTTTTCCCGTTCCTAGATCTCCCCGAAGAAGCACGACGGCCGGAATAGGCAGGCGCTCGGCAATGGCGGCCCCGATCCGTTGAGTTTCCTCGGAAGACTCGCTGAGAAATGTTTTCTTCAGCAATTTTCCCCCAGTTGCGCGGGCATTCATGAGGCCCATGCTCTTTCAATAGCGCGGGGCAAGTGCACCAGAAGATCGGTTGCTATCAGAGGCTCCATCCCTTCCGCTTCCGCGGCCAGATCTCCGGCGGATCCATGAAGGTAGACGGCGGCCGAAAGGAAATCCGCCAAATCGGCGCCGGGTTCACGACCGTGCCGGATCATCCAGCCGGCGACAAATCTGGCTGTCATCCCCGCGAGAATGTCGCCGGTTCCCCCGGTGGCCATGCCGGGATTCCCCGTGAGATTTATGAAAAGGTCGCGCTTCGGAGTCGCAATTACGGTTTGAAATCCTTTTAGGACGACATAACACTGGTGCGCAGCCGCGAAGCTTTCGGCCGTCTTCAGCCTGCTTTTTTGCACATCCGCTGTCTTTTCCCCGATCAGGCGCGCCATCTCTCCGGGATGCGGAGTAATAATGATGGGTTGGTTTTCTCCATTCTGAAGCGGCTCCGCCGGCGGCACATACGCGTTGATGCCGTCCGCGTCCAGCACCACGGGCACGGGAGACCGCCGAACAAGCTTCCATACAAGCCGCCGAGTCGAAGGATGGGTCGTCAAGCCCGGGCCGATCGCCAGAGCATCCGCTTGAGGCAGTTGCGCAATCACTCTTTCGGCCCCTGTCTCGTCCAGGGATCCTTCTTTGGTTTCGGGAAGAAACTCCGTCATCAGTTCGGGAAATCTCCCCGCAACGCTGCCCTGGAGGCTTTCGGGGAGCCACAGGGTAACCAATCCAGATCCTGAACGAAGCGCGGCAAGGCCCGTCATCAATGCGGCGCCGCTCTTGCCCCGGGAACCGGCTACGACGTAGACATGGCCGAAAGAGCCTTTATGGCTGTCCCGAGCTCTTTTGGGAAGGGACTGGCGCACTTGCAGCGGATCCGTCACGTTTGTGCGAAAACCCGGGTTCTCAAATAAAGCCGCGGGCGAGCCTATGGGAACGACAATGACGTTGCCGGCGAAATCCGAAGCGGGAGGCATTACGTGGGCGAGCTTCAAAGCCGAAAAAGTGACCGTCAGCCGCGCCTTGACGGCAGGCCCCGGAATTTCCGAGGCATCGGCCATGAGGCCGGAAGGGATGTCGACGGAGGCCACAAAGGCGTGCGCCGACGATTTGTTGATCCATTCCACCGCGTAGCGGTAATCGGGCCCGACGGCTTTGGTAAGCCCCGTTCCGAAAAGCGCATCCACGATCACATCGAAATCGCCGGCTTTTTTCAAATGAGTCCGAACTGACTCCGCAGCGGACAGGGCCTGAATCGGCAATCCGATGGCTTGGTCGATTCTATAATTCGTCAAGGCGTCCCCCTTGAGATTCTTGGGATCCGCTAAGAGGAATATCGACGGCACGGCGCCCCGAAGCGCCAGATGCCGCGCCACAACAAATCCATCCCCTCCGTTGTTCCCCTTGCCGCAGAAAACTGCAATTCGCTTGCCGTAGAGCCCCGGGCAAGCTTTGGCAAGCTCGTCCGTAAAAGATCGGCCGGCGTTTTCCATCAGCAAAAGAGACGGGATGAAATACCGCTCCGTGGTGAGTTTGTCCACTTCCGCTATTTGCGCCGCTGTCAGTATTTTCATCAGGACCTCCCTAATGGCAATCCACTCTTCATAGTTTACCGTACCCTATCTTCGGAGAACCGCGCAAAACCAATTTTGTCGCCCGCCCGCAACCCGCCCGGCGTCCTATGCCGCCAAGGAGCAGTTGACACCCCCTTGAAAAGCGGCCAAAATTAAAAAGTGAGACATAAGGGCGTCGGAGGCATCTTAACGGGAGTCAATAGATGCTTGGCCGCTTTTGTTTTCGCCATTAGCATAGCGGGCTGCAGGGGATAAAACAATTGCTCCTGGTGGAGGGCCTTATGAAGATGCTGCGCATAAAACCGGTTGCGTTTATATTGGCGGCCGTCTTGGTTGCGCCGTATTCATTCGCGGACAGGAAACACGGCGATGTTGAAAATATCGGCAACCGCAACGTTTCAGGTCGGATTTTCGGCATTTTACCCAACTGGATATCCCTGGAAAAGGAAGTCAGCTTGGGAGCCGAATTGGCGGCGGAGTTCGAACAGACAGCCCGCCTTGTTGAAGACCCCGTCCTATGCGAATATGTGGATCGACTCGCTCAAAACCTTGTCAAGCATTCCGATGCCAAGGTTCCCTTTCACGTGAAGGTTGTAGATACCGACGAGGTTAACGCATTTGCGTTCCCCGGCGGCTATTTTTATGTTAACAAGGGCCTGGTTTTGGCCGCGGATAATGAAGCGGAACTGGTCGGCGTTATGGCTCACGAAATTTCTCATGTCATAGCGAGGCACGCCACAGAGAGGCTTTCAAAGGGCCAGTACCTTCAGCTGGCATCCATTCCCGCGCTTTTTGTCGGGGGATATATAGCGCAAATGGGAATTCAAAACGCTTTGGGGTTGGGCATCGATCTCAGCATTCTCGGCATCACCCGGGAATCCGAAAGAGAAGCGGATCAGCTGGGAATTCAGTACCTGTGGAACACGGGATATGACCCCAATGCCTTTGTTTCCTTCTTTGAAAAGCTGCAAGAAGAGGAAGCGAGCAATCCCGGCAGGTTGTCGGGGTGGTTCCGAACGCATCCGTCAACGGAGGACCGCATCCTGGCTTCTCTTGACGAACAGCGTTACTTGCCTGAAAAGGACTATTACATCGTCAATACTTCAGAATTCGACCGCGTAAAAGGCCGCCTGCTGTCCATAGACATTGCCCAAAAGGCCGAAGATGCCGAAGCCCCGGAACAGAAAAGGCCGACGCTGAAACGCCGGACATCGGACAGGGACGGCCGGGATCCCGGTGCTGAAGGTGACGAAGAGGATTCCCCCGAAAGGAAACGGCCGACGCTGAAGCGTCCCGAAGAACAATAATTGCCATTGCCGCCAGCAAGCCGCGGGCGTTCAATCCGGATTATTCATGAAGTTTCCGATTGCCGTATCCATGATTGGATCTTCCGTGCGCTGATCTTGAATTCCTGCGATGAAAACATGAATTATGCGCCGCTTTTTTTAGCGGCTGGCGCTGATTTCTTGCTTTAGGCATGCGCCTTACGCGGAGGATGGAACAGCATCCAAAAGAATTTCGGCGATCATCAGCTATTTGAAACAGTTTTCCCTTATCCATCGTATTGATAGCTGTTAGCAATGTTGGCTGCAATTAATCATCAAGGAGCTTAGTATGAAAAAATGTGCTGCTTTGCGACGCTGTGTCCTGCCAGTATTGGGCATACTTGGGTTGGTTTTGTCTTCCGCAGCGGTTTCATCCCCCGTCATTATCGCGCAGGAAACCGATTCAGCTTCTCCGGAGCAGGCACAGCAGTCTGATTCGGACAGTCTTCCTCCCCTGCCGCTAAGCCCGATAGAAAAGGCGGAGAAAGACGGAACGGCCCTGCGGGTCTCGCTGCAGGATCTGACAAAAATGGCGCTTCAGTACAACCTTGACATTGCGATCCAGGACACGAACGAGCAATTGAATCAACAGAGGATTCTGCAGCAATACGGCAGCTATGATCCTCAATTAACCGCCCAGCTCAGCTTTAATTCGAGAAAGAACGCCAACACGTCTCAGTTCGACTATTCATCGGAGGCTTTTAACAAGAACGACACCGCCCAGTGGACTTTTAGCTTCACTCAGCCGGTCAAAAGCGGCGGATCTTTGACGGCGCAGTGGAACTCCAATAGATCTGAAAGCAACAGCAACAGCGCTGTGTTTAATCCCCGATACAACAGCACCGTGTCCGTTCAATTCAAACAGCCCCTGTGGCGCAACTTGAGGATCGACAGCAACCGTTCCAATATCAAATTGGCGAATCTGGACCTCGAAACCAGCGACAGCCAATTCAAACAAAAAGTTACCGATATTATTGCAAATATCCAAAACAGTTATTGGGACCTGGTGGCCGCAATCCGAAATTATGAAATCCGGCGCGACTCGGTGGAGTTGGCTCAAACCAACCTCCGGGACAACAGGAAAAAAGTGGAGGTCGGCACGCTTGCCCCCATCGAGGTCACGGATGCAGAAGCCAATGTAGCATCCCGTGAAGTGGATTTAATCGGAGCGGAAGAAACGATCCTGCGCTCGGAAAATACGCTGCGTTCGTTGATTTCCAATGATCGAAATTCGGAAATCTGGGGCAAAGTGATCGTGCCTACCGACGCGCCCGACTTTGAAGAGTATAAAGTCGATATATCCACCGCCATAGAAACAGCCCTGAAAAACAGGCCCGAGCTCGAACAGGCGGCTATTAATCTAAGGCAGATGGATATACGGCAACGATTGAATGAAAACAACCGCAAATGGCAGGTGGACCTAACCGCGGAATTAGGAAGCAGCGGAACTGCAGGCCCCCAAGGATGCCAGAAAGATCCCATTTCGGGAGAGTGTCGAACGGGGCTGGACGGAAAGCCGATTCTGCTGACGCCGCCAGCCTTGGTCGGCGGCATTGGCAATTCTTACAAAACCATGTTTACCGAAGGATTCACAAATTGGCAGGTGGCCTTCCAGGTGACGGTTCCGCTCCGGAATAGAAGCCTCGATGCGCAGATCGCCCAGCAACGGATTCAGAAGCAGCAAGAGCTTATGACTATCCGAAAAACCGAACAGACCATTCAGGTGGACGTGCGCAACGCGATTCAAGCTCTGGAAACCAACCGCAAGCAGGTGGAGACGGCTGAAGTGGCGCGCAAACTGGCCGAAGAACGCCTGAGGGGAGAAGAAAAGCGGTTCAATGCGGGTCTCAGCCAGAACTATCTGGTGCTGCAGCGGCAAAACGAAGTTTCCTCGGCGCAGTATCAGGAACTGCAGGCATTAATCCGTTACAAACAGGCGGTGATCACCCTTCAAAAGGCAATGTATACGCTCATCGAATCCAATCAATTCGAGATTGCCAAGGACAGTTCCGAAAGCGTTGCCAGCTTGAAATAGCCATCGTCGACGATTTGCGGTTGGGGATCCGCAGTATCGATCGCCAACCGCAATTCAAACATCCCGCGCATTTCCCTCTCCATTTCGCATTAAATCATTTACAATCGCCCCATGAATAGCGAAGCTCTTATCTATGCCTTGTTCGGACTGGTGATCGGCAGCTTTTTGAATGTGTGCATCCATCGAATCCCCTTGGGGAAATCAATCGTATTCCCGGGCTCCGCATGCCCCCATTGCGGAGCTCCCATACGCTTCTACGACAATATCCCGATTCTTTCTTTCCTCCTCTTGGGAGGGAAATGCCGGTCCTGCGGCAAACCCATATCGCTTCAATATCCGATGGTGGAATTACTGACGGCGATCGCTTTCTACAGCTGCTGGAAAACCTGGCATTTCTCGCCGCCGACTTTTATAAACTCCCTTTTCCTTTCCATCGTCATCGTTCTCGTTTTTACCGACTACCATCACCAAATTCTTCCGAATAAACTGACTCTGCCCGGAACGGCCGCCGGCTTGATTCTGAGCCCCTTTCAATCGTCCGAGTTTTTTGAAGATTGGCTTTCCTTAAAAACGGCTTCGATTGTCGGTCTTGAGAATTCGCAGATTGCATGGTCGCTGGCAGGTTCGGCGCTGGGCGCAGTGATCGGAGGAGGAAGTTTGTTCCTTCTGGCCTTTTTCTATGAAATGCTCCGCAAGAAGCAGGGGCTCGGAATGGGCGACGTAAAAATGATGGCAATGGTGGGAGCCTTCCTGGGTCTGCGGATGGCCATTTTGACGGTTCTCATCGGTTCGGTGATCGGAACGCTCGTCGGCGTCTTTCTTATACTCTTCCGCAATAAAAGCCTGCAAACCAAGCTGCCCCTGGGAGTCTTTCTGGGAATAGGGTCCGCAATCAGCCTTTTCTACGGTCTTGTTTTCTGGCGCTGGTATTTAAGAATTCCTCGATAATTTTTTGGCTCAAAACCGGGAAAAACCATTCAACAGGCATGGTAAAAAGCAGATTGCTCGATCCACTCGCCTTTGAAGGACACACTTTTGCGGAATTGTTGATTGTCATAGCCTGCGCAGCCGTTATCGGCCTCGCCGCAGTGCCCAATGTCGCCCGCCTGCAAAAGGAGTGGAATCTCTGGGGAGGAGCCAGAATGCTGGAAACTTCCCTGCAATGGGGCAGGATGTACGCCGTTTCCTTCAATGCGCCCGTGCTTTTCAGAGTGGGAGACAACAGGCGCAAGTTCTATTGGGAGGATCCGGAAAGCGGCGAGGCGTTCACCGCCTCCGTCCGGCACCTTTCGGGCGGCATCCGCATCGAGTCTTCTCCAAGGCGCCCGCTGCGTTTTTACCAGCACGGCAACGCGGCTCCGGCCGGGACTTACATAGTCAAAGGAGAAGCAGGATCCTATGCCGTTGTCGTAAGCCCCGGCGGAAGGATTCGGATTCAAAGAAATTGATCCAGGCCCTGAAATCGCGGCTTATTCGACATTTGTCACAAAGGAGCGCCAAACAAAAAATGTCTCTTCCGTCCTGCGGAAACGCATGCTGTTTTCGCAACCACGGCGTGTTTTGCAGTGTCGGATTATTGAGGAGCCAGGCTTTGACTAAGATTTATCAGCTTCTGCAGATGCGCCATGGCGTTTCCGGAGCGGATCGATTCGCGCGCAATCTCGATGCCGCCCCGTATATTTACGGCTGTTCCCGCCGCCACGAGGCCTGCGGCGGCATTCAAAAGAACGATGTCCTGCTGCGCGCCGCCGCTGCCGGAAAGAACCTTGCGTATAATTTGCGCATTTTCCATGGCATCGCCCCCGCTGACAGCGCTCATGGGAGCGCGGCGGATTCCAAAATCCTCGGGAGCTATGTAGTAGGTCCGGACATCCCCGTTCTTGACTTCGGAAATCTTGCTCTCTCCCGTAATGGTAATCTCATCCAATCCGTCCAAACCATGAACCACAAAGGCACGTTCCGTTCCAAGTTCTCGGAGAACCTGCGCCATTATTTCAGTAAGACCCTCGCTATAGACGCCGAGGATTTGAGCGTTGGCCCCGGCCGGATTGCAGACAGGCCCCAGGATATTGAATACCGTCCGTATTTTCATTTCGCGCCGCGCAGTCCCGACATAGCGCATCGCTCCATGCAGCAGCGGCGCAAAAAGGAATCCGATTCCGGCCTCATCAATGCATTTTGCCATGGCACCGGGATCGAGGTTCAAGCTTATGCCGAGAGCTTCCATCACATCCGCGCTGCCGCAGCGACTCGAAACGCTCCGGTTGCCGTGCTTGGCCACCTTTACGCCTGCGCCGGCGATAACGAAGGCGGTCGCAGTGGAGATGTTGAAGGTGCCTGCTCTGTCGCCCCCCGTACCGCAGGTATCCACAAGTTTTTCCCCGCCGTTCGGAGAACCGCCCGCCGCAACCATCGCATGAGGGCAGACGCGGGTCGCCTTTGCTCGAATAACCCTGGCAAATCCAATGAGTTCATCGACAGTCTCGCACTTCATACGCAGCGCCGTCAGAAACGAAGCAATCTGAACATCCGTCGCCTTCCCGCTCATGACTTCATTCATAAGCGATTCGGCTTCAGAACGGCTGAGATGCTGTCCTTCGACTACCCTTTGAATCCCCTCGATAATATTCATTTTAATGAGTATATCCGTAAAACTATGCGATTACGAAAAAAATCCGCGGCGAAATTCCCGCGAAATGTCATCTAAGAAAGAACGGCGATCCTGCCGATTAGATAAAGGAATTGTGTAGACCCATGACAGTAACAATTCGCTTGAACAGGATTCAGGGCTTCAGCCTCATAGAGGCGATGATTGCCCTCGTTTTGATAGCTTCCGGCGTTTTGGCTTCCTCAAGCTTGTTCGCCATCGCCGCAAGCTCGGATTCGCTTGCGCGGTCCATGGGAGCCGCGACTATTGCAGCGGAGGACAAACTGGAGTGGCTTGCAGCTCTTTACAGCAGGAATCCGTCGGCGGAGGAGCTGACTCCCGGGACTCACGGCCCGGTGCGCAGCCGCATCATAAATCCCTCCGACGGAACCGTACTGAATCGATTCGACCTGGCGTGGACCGTGAGCTTTGTTCCGGACCCGCGTCCGGGCAAGGGCAAGGAAGCCAAACTTGTGCGAGTGGAGGCCACGCCCGTCCATGCTAATGGGGCAAAAAACAGCCGCAGCCCCTTTAACAAGGTATTCAATGTAGCGACCATCTTCAGTTTGAGGATGAAATGACAGCGTCACAATTTGCAGTCGCGAAACCACAGGCCGACAACCGCCGCGGCGAGAGCCGCGGATTCACGCTTTTGGAATTGTTGATCGCAACCTTCGTCACCGCCATGGCTGCGGCGGCCGTTTTCGGCCTGCTCACGGAAATCCAGCAAACGGCCGGTTACCAGGGCGAAGTGCAGCAGGTAATCAACAATACCCGGATGGCGATGCGGACTGTGCAGCGATATATTCGACAGGCGGGAAACGATCCTCATAATACCGGCTTATGTGGAATAACCATTGTTGGAGGGTCGGAAGTAAAAATATGTTCGGATATCACAGGATCCTCGGGCGCGCAAAATCCGGACAAAGGGGATCCGGACGGCGATATGGAAGATTCCGGAGAGAATATAACCATCCGCTACAACAAACGCACAAGATCGCTCGAGGTCGTGCCCGGAAATGGTCCGGCGCAGATTATCGCCGGTTATATTTCCGAATTTTCCATGGAATATTACGATGCGGATGGCAATACAACAGCGCTGGGAAGCGAAGTATGCACCGTCGCGGTCACGATAGCCGGATCAAGCCTCCTCGCCGATCCCAAGACCCATCGAAAATTCGGATTGAAACTCAGCGAAGCAGTTCGAGTACTGGCTTAATATAAAGGATAAGGAAAGCTATGGAATCCCCCATCAATAAAGAATAAATTGAAATATAACGTTGGAAATTTTTCTGAAGGGAAGAAACGAGGTGCTTTAATGAAAAAATTTGCCGCATTCTGGGCGACGGCTCTCTTCGTTGTGTTTGCTTCGACGGCGTATTCGCAATCGCTGGCTGATCTTGCGGCCGAGGAACAGCAACGCCGCGATCAGGTAACCAACGAGCGCGTCATTACAAAGGAACAAGCGGATAAATTCAGGACCGAGCCGGAAAAAGCTTTTATTGACGAAGATCAACCGCCAGCTAAGGAGGATTCCAAAGAAACCGAAGGTGAATCAGCGACGCAAGAGCAAGCTGAAAAGACGGATCCGGATGAACCTGTGGACTTCCAAGGCAGGCCCGAAAGCTACTGGCGCGAGACCATGTATGAAGCGCGAAAAAAGGTTAAGGATTTTGAGAACGAAGCAACCGTGCTGGTCTTGAAGCTCAATCGTTTACACAACGAGTTTTATAGCGAGGACGACGGATTTAAGCGCGAAATGATCCAGCGGGAGATCCAAAAAACCTTCTACGAACAGGACCTGAATAAAGAAAACCTGGCAAAGGCAAAAGCAGAGCTTCAGGATCTGGAAAAGGAAGCGCGCAAAAGCGGAGCTTTGCCCGGCTGGCTCTCGGGGAAAACACGTTAGCTCCCGACTCCCGGCTTTCACCTGCCGCTGTTTTTTAGCAGCATATCAACAGCGCGGAGTTTGCGCAGTCAGTCGCTTGACAGGCGAACTTGATTCTTACAGGATGGCGGTTGCCCTGCTTTGCCAACCAGGAGAACCGCAATTCCCCCAGTCAACAGCCGGCATTCAATATTTACAAAACCCGCCAGGCCGGCTCTTCGCTTCAGGTCTTCGGGGGGCGGAAATTCCTGCACGCTGTTCGGCAAGTATGCATAAGGGCCGTCCACTCCTGAAATCATCCTCCCTATTTCAGGAAGAATATTCAGGAAATACCAACGATAAAGCCACGCCAGCAGCGGCGTTTTAGGCATCCCGAATTCCAGAACGCCCAAGGCGCCGCCTTTTCGCAGCACACGGCGCATTTCCCTGAATCCCAAATCGATGTCCGCAAGGTTCCGCAAAACAAAAGCCGATACCACGACGTCAAAAGAGGCATCCGCGAAGGGAAGGGCCAGCGCATCCGCTTCCAATAGAGAAACGCGAAATTGCTTACTGCTCTCCCTCACTTTTCGGGCGGCGATGTTCAGCATGGGGCGGCAGAAATCGCAGCCGATTACAGGTCCCAGCTTTGAGAATGCCAGCGCCAGATCCGCGGTTCCGCAGCCGATGTCAAGGATTCCGGGAGAGGAATGCGAAATTCTTTTGCCTATTTCTCGAACGCAGGCCTTTCTCCACCGGCGATCAATGGTGGCCGAGAGGGCGTGGTTCAAAAAATCGTAGCGCGCCGCGATAGCCCCAAACATTTTGCGGACTTTAAGCGGTTTGTTTTCTTCTTTATTGCGTTGCAAGAGACGGCGGCCTTTAAACAATACTTCCCTTTGAGTGCAGAAACCTTTTTAGATATTTCCGCAGCGATAAAGGATCGATGCCGGCATGGACCTCGGCGCAGCCCAGCCTTCTTAGAAATACCATATGGATGTCTCCGGATCGGAACTTTTTGTCGCGCAGGAGTCCGTTCCACAGCTGCGTCAACGAGATTCCGCTCAAAGACGGAAGCCGGTGCACGCGGTGAATAAGCCCGGCCAGCCGCGCAGAAGAGGAGGCCTGCATCAGGCCGAGTTCTTCAGCATATCCCAGGGCGGCGATCATTCCCCAGGCGACGGCCTCGCCATGCTTAAATCTCTTATAGTCCGTGGCCGCCTCGATGGCGTGGCCGACCGTGTGGCCGTAATTAAGGATCATCCGCAATCCGCTTTCCTTCTCGTCTTCCTCAACGACCGCGGCCTTGATCCGCGCCGATGCCGTCACGATATGCTCCATTTCGGCGCTGCGGCAATTGACGATTCCGTCAAGGTTTCGCTCCACATAGCGCAACAGGAGCTCCGAGCGGATAGCTCCGCATTTGATGACTTCATAGAGTCCCGAAGCCACTTCCTTTTTCGGAAGAGTTTTCAGGACTCTCGTATCCGATAATACGGCGGCCGGTTGTTGAAAGGCGCCTATCAGATTCTTGCCTTGAGCCACATTCAATCCCACTTTGCCGCCGATGGAACTGTCCACCTGGGCCAGCAATGTCGTCGGCGCCATCACGAATGGAATTCCGCGCATGAATGTGGCCGCCGCGAACCCCGCGACGTCTCCAACAACCCCGCCGCCGAATGCCAGAATCCAGGAATTTCTGTCGGCATGCGCCCGAAACATGCCGTCGTAAATTTTCAACAGAGTCCTGTGATTCTTAAAACGCTCCCCATCCCCGATACGAATAACGGCCGGGGGCCCGAACTCTCTTTCGAGAGATTTCATCAGCGCCGGGCCGTGATAGCGCAGGATTGTGGAATTGCAAATCACGATCGGCGGCGAACCGAAACCGATTCCGGCCAGCCGGGGACCGGCCTCGGAAATCAATCCCGCTCCCACCCATATGGGATAACGTCGCTCCCTGAGATTTAGGTGCAAAACTTTCATAGGCTCTTGCCTCGGCGGCGCGGCGCTCCGGGAAGCGCAGGAAATCAGTTGATCTCCTGTTTATTCCGTTCTGCCAGCCCGGAATATTCCTTTACAACCGCGGGAATTCATTAAAAAAACATCATAGGCGCCGCATTTGAGGCAAATCAAGCCTTCCCTTCTATAATTCGCCGCCTTTTCAACGGACAAGACTATTTCAGGCTTTTTCCGCGCGGACGATGGGGTTCCCGTAGCTTCTCGGGCCGCCTTTTCTCTATAATTGCGGGATGATGGAAATGATTGTACGGTGAACATCCGCCGGCCCGGAATAAGGGGACGAATCTTTATGGCTTATGAACGAGAACTTCAGTATGCGCTGGAAACCGCCCGGCAAGCGGGAGAATTGGCCCTGCGGTTTTTTGACCGCGGCATTGCGCCGGAAGAAAAAGAGGACGCGTCTCCGGTTACCGAAGCGGACCGCGAATGCGAAACATTCCTGAGCGGAAGCCTGCGGCAGGCCTTCCCCGATGACGGAATATTGGGAGAGGAGGGCGCGCGCGTCCCCTCCCGATCGGGGCGCCGTTGGATCATTGATCCTATTGACGGAACAAAAGATTTCATTCGCGGGAATCCCTTTTGGTCGGTCCAGCTGGCGCTGCAGATAAGGGACAGGGTCGTGCTGGGTGTCATTTACTGCCCATGCCTGAACGAAATGCTCCACGCCGCAGCCGGGTCCGGCTGCTACTTGAACAACGCCCGCGTCGCGGCTTCAAAAGTGAATGCCTTGGCGAAATCGATTCTCATGGTAAGCGGTTTTAACGCCGCATGGGATTCCTGGCCCGCGGAGGCGATACAGAGGCTGACGCGTAGCTGCTGGACGGTTCGGTGCTACGGCGGCAGCTACGATGTTATTATGTTTGCTCGAGGCAAAGCCGAAATTTGGTTGAGCGGAAGAGGAATGGAATGGGACTATGCCCCCGTTCAAATCATCGCCGCGGAAAGCGGGGCGCATTTCCGGACAAAAAACGGAAACGACCGTATTGACGAGGAGCATTGCGTTTTGTACGCGCCGGGCATCGAGAATGAAATATGCGGCATCCTCGGAATCCCCATAGGAGCCTAGCAACCCGCATGATTCATCAATCTTCAGCCGCGGCGCGAATTTCATCGTCTCCGGCAGGCTTCGAGGTTGAGCCGCCGCTCTGCATTTTGTCGACGCCCCGCGTTGAATTATGAAACGGACTAAGATATTGGTATAATTCACATGTTTGCGACGAGATATCGATGAGCGTTATTCAATTTTATAAAGAGCACCCGGACACCTGCGAACGTGAAATCCTGGGAATCCTCACCGAGGATCAACTGGATTTCCTTTGGGAAAATCTGGAAGAGGATTTTAATGAGGACGAGGAATACCTTTTATTCCCGGATACCATCGATTACCTTAAGGAGCAGGGCGCCGACGTAAAGTTGATCGCTCTGTTGGAAAGGGCGCTGGCCGGGACGCAGGACGGCGTCGATATCGGTTATCTTATTGAATAGAATTCGCCTGCATGGAAAAAATCCCCGATTGGAACTCTCTCTGGCGGGAACTCGTCGAGATTAAAGCGCGCAGCAGCAAAAGCAGAGCCGCCCGCTCATCCCAGGAAGATATTTGGGAAAACCGGGCGATTGAATTCAAGGAAGGGGTAAGACGCCGCTGGGAATCCCCCGATTCCAGCCGCGACTTTATTCTTTCGCAGCTTGATCCCGAAGCGACGGTATTGGATATCGGGGCAGGGACCGGATCCTGGTCCGCCCTGATAGCCCGCTACGCTAAACACGTCACCGCAGTTGAGCCGTCGCCGGCCATGATCCGGGTCCTTCGGGAAAGTCTGGCGGCCGAAAGCATTGCCAATGTATCCGTTGTACAGGGATCATGGCCCGACGTGTCCGTGGAGCCGCATGATTTTTCTCTTTGCTCCCATGCCATGTACGGCGCTCCCGATCTGTCAGCCTTCGTGCTTAAAATGGCATCGGCTACCCGGCGCATGTGTTTCATGATTCTGCGCGCCGTGGCCCCTGATGGAGTGCGCGCCGAGGCGGCTGCGCATATTTGGGAGCAGCCGATTGACAGTCCCAATTTCACCATCGCCTACAACATCCTGATTCAGGCGGGCATTTATGCCAACGTGTTGATGGAAAACACCGGTTTATGGAACCCTAAGGCCAGTTCAAGTCTTGAAGAAGCCTTTCAGAGCATGAAACGTTATCTTGGGCTGGAAGAATCCGATATTCACGACGGCTACCTGAAGGAATTGCTTCAGCGCAGATTGACGTGGGACGGGAGCCGGTACTTGTGGCCGCCTGATGTAAGGTCGGCGCTGGTATACTGGCGGACCGACGCCCCCTGACTCCGGATTTTCGGGTCTACGCGATCGAATTGCGGCGCCGCCCTTCATAAAAAGCGCCAATCAGACGCCGGCGCTTTGTAGACACGCGGTTTTTACCCGTCCGCTTCGCTTCGTACAGGGCTTCATCGGCGCGGCGGATCAAATCCATTGCGCTTTCTCCCAGCGCATATTCCGCAAGGCCGCAGCTGGCGGTTAGAGAAATTCCAACGCTTCCCTTTTCAGCGTCCGTACAATCGAACCGGGTCTTTTCAATCTTCTCCATCAATATCGAAAAGCGTTTTTGCGATTCCTCCAATTTCATTCCCTCGGAAAGAATTACAAATTCGTCTCCGCCGTAACGCCCCAGAAAGTCGGTTGTCCGTATATTTCCGCCGAGTTCTATGGCGGCGGCTATCATGACCTGGTCCCCGATTTGATGCCCATAATTGTCGTTGATCTTTTTGAAATTGTCGAGATCGATGATGGCGATGGTAAAGGGATCTTCGCTCTTTTCGTGGGAAATCACCCACCGCTGTATGGTGAAATCAAAGTTTCTCCGATTGGCGATCCCCGTAAGGCCGTCCAGAGACGCTTCCGCTTTAGCCGTATCCAATTTGCGCTGCAGCACGGAAACCTGTTCCGAAAGCTTTGAAAACTGGGTTTGCTCCCGCTTCTGTTTCTCCGTAACGGTCCTGTTGAGCTCATCGACTTCAGCGGTTATTCTGGCTTTAAGCTGCCGGATGTCCTGCAACTGCATATACTGTTTGATGCGGTCCGTGGTTTTGTGCAAATCCTCATTAAATATTCTGGATTCTCCGCTGATGTTGGCCAAAGCATTCCTCAGAAAGAGTATGATTTCCCCCAAATGCTCATTTCGTTGCCGATTTCTGGAGTGCCATTGCTTAAACTGTCCCCGGCACAAAGCCAGAGCGTTCAGAGCCGTCTGTTCGTAAAGGTTGTGTTCGCCGGCCGAGAGTATTCCTCTCCGAAGCGCTTCAAGCCGGGAACGAAAGGAATTGCCGCCGGCATCGCCCTCCGCAATGTTTTCGCCTATCATGTCCAGCAGCTGATCAATAAGCCAAATTGCATGGACTGCCGGATTCCTCGCATCGGATTTACGCAGCTTGTTCAGGCCCAGTTGAATAATATAATCCACTGTATCAATAACCCCTCTTTCCAACACTTAATCGGTCGATTAAAAGCAGGACTTTACAGGCGGTTTCAAGGCGTTTTGTTTTTGGCCCGGATAATTCATGAAGTTACCACTGCGGAGGATCCGGGCGTGCTTTCGCCGACTCGCTGCGAGTCCAAATGAATAATCCGGATTATGCTGATCTTTTATAATAACTAACGCCTGCTATCGGATATCCGTCGGCAGCATGCCTGCTTTTCGAGCGGCCTCCAGTCCGAGGTCTCCGTCCTCGAAAACCTGGCATTTCTCCGGGGCGATCCCAAGACGCCTTGCCGCCTCAATAAAGAGGTCCGGCTCCGGCTTGGGCTTGAGCGCGTCGTCGGCTGTGAGGATCACTTTAAAGTGGTCCTTGATATGAAGAATTTCCAGCTCAAGATCCACGTTTTCCCGAATGCCGCCCGAGGCTATGGCCATGGGCAGACGGTTTCGATACTTCAACACAACATCAACGACATGAGGGATAGGTTTAAGCTCGGAAACACGGGCTAAAAAGAACCGATGCTTAGATCCAACTGTCTCCGCGGGATCCAAAGCGGTCCTGAAATGAGCATTGTACAGAGCGATGATATCCTTCTCCGGAACTCCTTTTCTCGAGTTAAAAAAATCAAGGTCCCAAAACCCGCCGTTCGCCGTTATGGCATGCTCCCACGCCCTCATATGCAAAGGCATGGAATCCACCAGCGTCCCGTCGCAGTCAAAAATAAGCCCTTCGATAAAATCCGGCACTTTGATAATAGTCGTCATGGATGTCCAAACCTGCTTCTCCACGCCGCGCCGACCTTCGCGCGGGAGAATCTTTCTAACCGGATAGTTGCCGAGAAAAGCGCCAAGGCGAAGGGGCTTCCATTGCCGTGGCACGCTTTGCAACCTTAGAACGGATTCTCGGTGGGGTAATACAATCCTTTGGGATAATTGAAGAAAAGGTCGCGAAGACCGAGCATCCGGCAGGCCGCAAACAGACTTTTGCCCGCGTGTTCGAACGCCACCGCCGTGTGATGCGGGAAACGCCTTTCCACGAGCACATGCCGGTAAAAACGTCCCATTTCCTTGACCGCGAATACGCCGATGGAACCGAAGGATCTCGGGTCCAAATCGAGCACTTCCCCGTTCGCGACGTAAGCCTGTATCTGCGCGTCCGGCGTGGACTGAATGCGGAAAACGGATATGGGGCCTGCATGAATCCGCCCCTCCAGAGTCCCCCGCGTGATATCCGGTTCCCTGCCGGGTTCCATGAGCCGGTGCATGATCAATTGGTACCGCATCGCCGGATTCTCGAGACGGGAGCTGGAAACATTGCCGCAATGGAAGCCCATCCAGAGATCGTCGAGAGTATAGCCGCCGACCGCTTGACGGTGCTCTTCATACATATCCTTCGGGACAGAGTTGTTGATGTCCAGAATAGCGGGCGGAAGCTCAGTGGCGCAGGCGCACATGTATTCGCTCAGGGCGCCGTAAATATCCGCCTCGCATGCAATCGGCACCCCTCTCGCCGCCATGCGCGAGTTCACATAGCAGGGGACATGGCCGAAGTATTTTTCGAAAGACGGCCAGCATTTGTTGGCAAACGCGGCGTATTCGGACGCTCCCAAGTTTGCCTGCATGTGTTTTTCAAGCGCGCATTCATATCGAGCCAGAGTTTCGATCAATTCGGGATAGGTATTGCCTTCTCCCAATTCCGCCGCCATCTCTCGGGCGACGGTTTGGGCTTCAGGATTTCCTTTCTCGGCCTGCACCAAGTCATAGAGATCCAGCTCGCTGTTTTCCATAATCTCGACGCCGAGGTCATAAAGCGGTTGAATCGGCGCGTGGCAGGTCACAAAATCGAAGGGCCGCGGGCCGAACGTAATGATTTTCAAATTGCGGACTCCGACAACGATCCGGGCCACAGGGATAAATTCCGCCAGCATTGCCGCAATGTCGTCGGGATCTCCGACGGGATACTCCGGGATATGGGGCCGGAGGCGCCTGAGCCCGATATTGTAGGAGGCGCTGAGCATTCCGCAATAGGCATCGCCTCTCCCCTGGACCAAGTCCCTGCCGCTGTCCTCGGCGGCCGCGGCGAGCATGACAGGCCCCCAAAACTCCTGGGCCATCAGCGTCGTAGGGCCTTCCGGACCGAAATTCCCCAAGTAAAGCGCCAGCGCATTGATTCCTTTCCGCTTCGCTTCATCCAGGGCTTTTACAACATCATTCTCGTTCTCGATGATGGTTTCGATTTCGATCGCCGGCACGCCCCGCGCCCGGCACGCGGAAATCACGCGGTTGCGACGCGTTCGGGAAAGTTCAATGGGAAAACAGTCGCGGCTGACCGCAACGACGCCAAGTTTGATCTCGGGAATATTTTTCATAGGAATCATCCTTTTGGCTCTTTCTGGCCGTAATAGGCATTGGCCCCGTGTTTTCGCTGATAATGCTTGTCCCGGATATGCGCGGGAAGCGGATTGATGGAAGAATTCAGTTGAATCGATCCGAACGCCATCTCAGCCACCCTTTCCAGGATGAAAGCGTTTTGGACCGCATCCTCAGCGTCTTTTCCCCAGGCAAAAGGACCGTGTCCCGCCACCAGAATTCCGGGGATATCCATTGGATTGGAGCCGGCCAATCGCTCTACAATGATCCTGCCGGTCTCCCGTTCATACCCTTTCTGCACCTCGCCTGCAGTCAGGAATCGCGTTATGGGAATGGGCCCGTTAAAATGATCCGCGTGCGTGGTTCCAAGGCACGGGATTTCACGGCATGCCTGCGCAAACATCGTCGCATACAGGCTATGCGTATGAACGATGCCGCCGATCTCCGGGAATGCCTTGTACAATTCCAGGTGCGTCGCCGTGTCTGAAGAGGGGCGCAGCTTCCCGTCGAGGACATTGCCGTTAAGGTCTACGACAATCATATCCCCGCTCGTAAGCGACTCATAATCGACGCCGCTCGGTTTAATGGCCATGGACGGCGCGCCCGAGCGATCGATACCGCTGACATTTCCCCATGTAAGGATCACGAGCCCGTAACGGACCAGCTCCCGGTTCGCCTCAAAAACGGCCGCTTTAAGCTCATCGTAATTCATTCCAATCTCCGCGCCTCATCGCGGATGTCCAGCAATTCTTTCATCACATGAGACACTTCGCCGGACCATCCCCTGACGCCGAAGGCGTCATGAAGGTTCCGATAAATTGAATACAGCCGTTTATAGATCCTGTGGTTTTCCTCGATCGGGCGGTATTCCCTGCCGATCCCCACCATCGCTTTCTGAGCCGCGGCGACTGTATCGTACCCTCCGGCTTTTGAACCTGCCGCGACGGCGGCGAAGACGGACGCCCCAAGAGCGGGCGCCTGCTCGCTTTGGGAAATTTTCATCGGCCGTCCGGCAATATCCGCATAGATTTGCATCAAAAGGGAATTCCTTGCCGCCAGGCCTCCGCAGTTGATCACTTCCCGGATCGGCACGCTGTATTCCTCAATGCGGTCAATGATCACAAGGGCGCCAAAGCCGGTGGCTTCCAGCAAAGCTCGATAGATGTGGTGAGCCTGCGTGTGAAGCGTCTGTCCTATCAGCAATCCCGTAAGACGCACGTCCACGAGAATGGTTCTATTTCCGTTGTTCCAATCCAGTGCAATCAGCCCGCTTTCCCCCGGCTTCACCTCGGCGGCCGCTTTCTCCAAGGCCGCAAACTGCTCCACCGTAGTCCGCCCGTACCTTTCAGGGGCAAGATTGTTTACGAACCAAAGGAAAATATCCCCGACGCCGGATTGTCCCGCTTCTATGCCGTAATATCCGCTTATAACGGATCCGTCGACGATGCCGCAAACTCCCGGAATATCCCGCAGCACTTCCCTGTTCGGATGGATCATGATGTCGCAGGTGCTTGTCCCGATAATTTTCACCAGAGTTCCCGGACCTATACCTGCGCCTACGGCGCCCATATGCGCGTCAAAAGCCCCGACCGCCACGGCGACAGAAGACGAAAGGCCGAGCTTGCGGGCCCATTCAGGCGATAGAGTCCCGGCCCGGTGATCGGAGGTATAAGCGGCATTGTACAGCCGCCGCCGGAGTGATCCCAGTCCCGGAGACAGCGCGTTGAGAAACTCTTCATCCGGCAGACCGCCCCAGGAGAAGTCAAACATCGCTTTATGTCCGGCGGCGCATATGCTTCTTTTTAATTTCCCCGGCGACAATTCCCCCGTCAGCAGGGCGGGAATCCAATCGCAGATCTCCACCCAGCTCTCCGCGGCATCGAAGACGCCGACCGCCGTGTTTTTGCAGTGCAGAATTTTACTCCACCACCATTCAGACGAGTAGGTCCCGCCGATTCTCGACAGATACCGGGGCCGGAGTTCCGCTGCGGTTTGTGTGATCCTCTGCGCTTCTTTATAGCTTGTGTGATCCTTCCACAGCCATACCATTGCAGCCGGCTCATTGTGGAATCTCTCCTGGAAAGAGAGGGGCCATCCCCGTGCGTCCACCGGCATCGGGCTGCTTCCGGTGGTATCAATCCCGATGCCGATAATCCCCTCGGGGCTGAATTGCGGATCCGCATTTCTTCCCTTCCGGATGGCTTCCCTTATGGTTTCTTCGATTCCCAGCGCGTAATCGGCGGGATTTTGGCGCGCCAGGTTTGGATCCGAAACATCCAGGAGAACACCATCGGCGCCCGAGGGATAGGGGAAAACGTGGCCGGCCAATTCCCTTCCCGAACACACATCCACGAGGAGGGAACGGCAGGAATTAGTGCCGAAGTCGAGGCCTATCGCATACGGACACATTCCGGTTTCCTTCTTTATCCCACAAAATACAGATAGGCGGCCAAAATCAGAGCAATCACCAGCGCAGACAGGATCACATCGATCGCCCTCCAGCTTGCCCTGCTCGCCCGTTTATGCTCGTCAGTCCTTGTGGCATAGGTCAGACCGCTTATTTTGGAATAGTCGGGAACGGCCGTCATATGGCTGACCAGGATCATGACGCCCGCAGAAACCAAAAGGATGATCATGCTGTAGTATTGAAAAAATATATTATTCACGACCCAAAGGAACGATCCTTCCGTGTATTGAAATCCCTGAATCATTTTTACCGGCGTGTCCACCGCAAGCCGGAAAAGGCCCAGAATGAACCCGGAAATCAATGCCCACAAGCATCCCTTGGCGTTCAAGCGCTTATAAAACACTCCCAGGAAGAAAACGACGAATATCGGCGGCGCCAGGTAGGATTGCACCCCCTGCAGATAGTCATAAAGGCCCTTTCCGCCTTTAATCACCGGAATCCAGAAAATGCCGATGAGCACCATGACGGCCGTGGCGACCCGCCCGACCCAAACAAGCCGTTCCTGAGACACCCCCCGGCGCAGCCGGCCGTAAAAATCAATTGTGAAGAGCGTGGCGCTTGCGTTGAAGGCTCCGGCCAGCGAACTCATCAGCGCCGCAAGCAGACCCGCAACCACAATGCCGCGGATGCCGATGGGAAGAACATTGGCCACCATAAGAGGAAAAGCTTGCTGGGCGTTATCCCGGATGATGCTGCCGTCCGGGCCGATTAATAATTCCTGGAAGCCGGGCATTTTCCCCGATACCGCCAGCGCATAGCAGATGATTCCGGGGATTATAAAAATAAACACCGGAAGCAGCTTGAAAAAAGCCGCCGTGATGGATCCTCTGCGCGCCTCGGTTTCGTTGGGCGCCGAAAGGGCGCGCTGGACGATGTACTGGTCCGTACACCAGTACCAGAGGCCGATGACCGGCGCGCATATGAGCATTCCCAGCCACGGATAGTTGTCATTGAAATACCAGGCCATCTGCTGCGAATCCCGAACCGGAGCCCAGGTGCTTTGGAGCCCGTCCGGCACCAAAGGTTTCCACAAATTGAACATTTCCGATGGAACGATTTCCCGCAGTTCGGCCCATCCGCCCAGCGCTTGCAGGCCGAAAACGGTCACCAGTGCCGATCCGATAATCAGCACGATTGTCTGCAGCGCTTCGGTATACGCAACCGCTCTCATGCCTCCCGTAATCGTATACAGCCCGGTGATCACGATGACTGCCAGGGAACCGATCCAGAAACTGTCCAATTTCCAGAAGCTCAGTTCAGGCAGAAGCACTGAAAAGACGACGCCGCCGGCGAAAATGCCCACTGCTATTTTAGTAAGAACATAGGCGACCAGCGAGATGACAGAAAGCACGGTGCGGGATGTCGGGGAAAACCTCCTCTCGAGAAACTCCGGCATGGTGAATATTTTTGATCGCATGTAAAAAGGGACCATGACCCATGCCAGAACCAGCAGGCACCATGCATGGAGTTCATAGTGGGCCATGGCTACGCCGTCGGTGGCGCCCGAAGCAGCCAGCCCCACCAGGTGTTCGGACCCGATATTGGACGCAAATATGGAGGCCCCGACAATAAACCAACCTAATTCTCTCCCTGCAAGGAAATAGCCGTCCGATGTCTTTTTCTGCCTTCTCACCACCCACACGGCAATTCCGCCGATCACAGCGAAATATGCAAGAATGACGATCCAATCAACAGGGTGCAGGATGCTCATGTGCAGTTCTCCTCTGGATTTCTACCGTGTCGAAAATTTATAGATGGTTGTTTGCCGGTATACCTGCCCGGGCCTCAGCGTCACGGACGGAAAATGCGGCTTATTGGGAGAATCGGGGAACGCCTGGGCTTCCAGGCAGAGACCGGTCCGGTGCCCGTACGAAATCCCTCCCTTCCCCTCGGCTGTTCCATTGAGAAAGTTTCCGGAATAGAACTGGAGCCCCGCTTGATCCGTGAAGACCGTCATCAAGCGGCCGCTCGACGGGTCGTAAAGCTCCGCGGCTTTCCGCACGCTGCCCGCACTGCCTCTTAAAACAAAGTTGTGATCGTAGCCTTTTCCGAACTCCAGCTGCTCCGACGCATCGTTGATGCGCGCGCCGATCACCGCAGGGCTGCGGAAATCCATGGGCGTGTCTTCCACGCTCGCGATTTCTCCGGTCGGGATGAGGCCGCTGTCGACCGGCGTCATGCTGTCCGCTTCTATGATCAGCAGATGGTCGAGGATTGTTTCGGTGAAAGATCCCGAGAGATTAAAATACGAATGGTGGGTCGGATTCAGGAGGGTGGGTTTGTCCGTCGTCCCTTCATAGTCGATGCGCAGCTCATTCTCCTCGGTCAGCGTATACGCGACTTTCAGAGTTACCGTCCCCGGATATCCTTCTTCTCCGTCCGGGCTGACATATTGAAGCTCAAGAGACGGGCCGGCAGCTTTTTCGACGAGCTGCGCATCCCACAGCACCTTATCGAAACCCCGGGGGCCCCCATGGAGGTGGTTCTCCCCGTTGTTGGTCGCCAGCTGGTACTGGACTCCGTCCAGTTCAAAACGCCCTTTGCCGATGCGATTGCCGTAGCGGCCCACGATGGCGCCGAAATGCCCGGTGTCATCGATATACTTCTGCAAGGAATCGTATCCGAGGACGACATCCTCTATTGTCCCATTGCGGTCCGGAACCCGCAGTTCCGTAACGACCGCTCCATAGTTGATAATCCGGACGATGGCTCCGGAGCTGTTCTGCAACGTGTACTGGAATACTTGGCGGCCGTCGGGAAGCACGCCGAAGACTTTTTGGGTCATGGAGAGGGGGTCCTTTCTGTCCGTCCGGCATCCCGCTATTAAGACCAGGGCGGACACGCAAAGATAAAAGATAATAATTCGCTTCATAGACGTTGCTCCGTTGGACTGGTTAATTCCGGTTAAGAAAGGTGCAGTTTGTCATAACACACGGTTTAGGGCAAACATTTTGAGGGTTCAGGATAAAACCCCGGGAGCTCTTTTTGCCCGGAAGTTTTCTCCATGCCGCCGCCGATAAAACACGCGGCCGCAGGCCCGCACGGATTCGCTTTGTGTTAAGATCTCATCTATAAAACCGCGCCCGAAAGGAGGACGCATGAAGAAGATCTTGCAGGGGAATGAAGCGATCGCCCGGGGAGCCTGGGAAGCGGGCGTCACCGTAGGATGCGCCTATCCCGGCACGCCGAGCAGCGAAATCATGGCGAAGCTGTCCGAATATCCCGACGTTTATACGGAATGGTCGCCGAACGAAAAAGTGTCGATGGAAGTAGGACATGGAGCTTCTTTAGCGGGAGGCCGCGCTCTTGTCTGCATGAAGCACGTGGGAATGAATGTCGCCGCCGACCCCTTCATGATCATATCCTACACCGGCGTTCGCGGAGGCATGGTCATTGCCGTTGCGGATGATCCAGGGCAGCACAGCTCGCAGAACGAACAGGACAGCCGTCATTGGACCCGGTTTGCAAAAGTGCCCATGCTGGAACCCGCCGACTCCCAGGAATGCAAGGATTACACCCGCCTGGCCTTCGCCGTCAGCGAAAGATTCGACACCCCCGTGCTGATCCGGAGCGAAACCAGGGTATCCCACTGCGACTCCTCCGTGGAATTGGGAGAAAGGGAAGAAAACCCGATCCCCAAAGGGCTCGACCGCAAAAATACGCCCAAGACCGTGATGGTGCCGATCTATGCAAGGGCCCGGCGCGTTCTTGTGGAAGAAAGGACCGCCAAGCTCGCTGCTTATGCGGAAGAGGAATTCCCTTATAACGCCGTCGAGATGGGGGACCCTTCAGTCGGCTTCATCGCCTCCGGCGTTTCCTACCTCTATACGAAGGAAGTATTCCCGCAATATTCCTTCCTAAAGCTTGGAATGATCTGGCCGCTTCCTAAGAAACGGATTGCAGAATTTTTCAGAGCGGTCAAAAAGGTGATTGTGGTCGAGGAACTGGATCCGTTTCTTGAAACCGAAATCCGGGCTATGGGTTTCAAGGTGCGCCACGGGAAAGACCTGATCCCCGCGATCGGAGAACTCACGCCGAGCATCATAGAAAGATCCCTTTCTCGCGCGGTTACGCGCAAGCGCTCCAAAAGCACAAAACCTATGGTCCGGCCGGGAGAACTCCCGAAACGGCCTCCGAACCTCTGCGCGGGCTGCGCGCATCGGCCCCTGTTTATGGCCCTGAAGAAACTGGGGCTTTTTGTTTTCGGAGATATCGGCTGCTATGCGCTGGCGGCGTCTCCGCCGCTCTCCGCCATGCACACCTGCACCTGCATGGGAGCGAGCGTGGGCGGAGCCTATGGCGCCGCCAAGGTACTGGGCCGCGAAGCGGTTGGAAAAGTCTGCGCCGTCATTGGGGATTCGACGTTTCTGCACAGCGGCGTCGCGCCCCTCATGGATGCGGTATATAACGGCGGGTACTCCACGACGATCATTCTGGACAACAGGATTACCGCAATGACGGGCCAGCAGGAGCATCCCGGCACGGGTTATACAATCCATGGGAACCGGGCTCCGGCCGTCGATTATGCGCAATTGGCCCGCGCCCTGGGAGTCCGCCATGTGCGCACCGTCGACCCGTACAACATTGAGGAAACCATCAATGTGATCCGAGAAGAAGCGAATCGAGAAGAAGCGTCCGTCATCGTAACCGTCAACAGTCCCTGCATGCTTCTGCGCCGGAACAACCCTCTCGACCGATTCGAACACGCCTCCTTCAGGATCGACGAGGATTCCTGCACGGGATGCCGGCTGTGTCTGCAGATCAATTGTCCGGCGATAAGCTGGAAGGCAGCCCCGGGAATCACCAAGGACGGGCGCAGGCGGAAAGGCGTCGCATTCATCGACCCGGACCAATGCGTGGGCTGCGAAGTCTGCACGCATGTCTGCGAATTCGGCAGCATTGTTCCCCTGGAAGAAAAAGGAGCCGCACTATGATTCACAACGCCGAAACCAGGAACATCTTCTTAGCCGGAGTGGGAGGACAGGGCGCGATTCTCGCAAGCAAACTCCTCGGGGAGGTGATGCTCCAGGCGGGCTATGATGTCAAAAAGGCGGAAGTGCACGGCATGGCCCAGCGCGGCGGAGATGTCACCACTCATTTCCGATTCGGGGGAAGAGTGCACTCCCCGCTCATCAAACAGGGCGAAGTGGATTATCTCATTTCCTTCGAGCTGCTCGAAGCGCTCCGCTACATTCACTGGCTGAAACCTCAAGGAAAGATCCTTCTTAATAACTGCTCCATCCTGCCTCCCGACGTCAGCCTGGGCAAGCAAGCCTATCCCGGAGACGTGGAGCAGACGTTTCGAAAGCACTTCAAGGACAATGTCTGGATCATCAACGGAAATGAAATGGCGAAGTCGCTGGGCAATCCCCTGGTCGCCAACGTAGTTCTCATCGGGGCCTTTTCCAATTTTTTCGCGGAACTGCAGGAATCGCAATGGATCGACGCCATCCGCGGCTTTCTCCCCGACAAACTCCACGAGATCAATATCCGGGCATTCCGCGAAGGCAGAGGCGCGCTGACCGGAGCGCGCGGCGCCGGGGAGAGTTAGCAGGATTCCTTCTTGCGTGTTTCCGTCAGGGCGAAAGTAATAAAGAAGGCGGTTAAGTTGCTGACGGCTCCCACCAGAAATATCGTTCTTAATCCGTATAAGTCGGCCATCGACCCGAGGAGACGGGGAGCTATGGAGGTGCCGAAAAGCTCGCCGATGGCCATCCCGATCGCCGTCGTTGTGGCGGCTATGGCGGGGGGCACGGATTCCTGGCAAATAATCGCAACGAAAAGAACCGACACGAATCCGCAGCACCCAATGACGAGGACAAAAGAAATCTGGGCAAGCAGGCCCTGGGTCATGTAGATTAAAAACATGGACGCGGCAATATAGAAAGTCAATATGGAGGCCGAAGGCTTCCGGCCGATCCTATCGAGAATTATGGGAATTGCAACCGCCCAGCCGAGGCCTACTATGCCGGAAAGCGACGTCATATAACCCGTTTGTTCCAGCGTGAGTCCGCCTTCGTGCACCCAGTAGGTCGTACCGAAACTGACCACCCCCCAAAAGCCCACCATGACCAGGACATTGGCAATATAGGACAGCGTGCTGTTTCGATATGTGAATATCCTCGGCACGTCCTTCCATCTCATGGCCCCGTCGCCGACGGGCTGCAAATTTGAACTGCCGTCGGCCGCGGTGTGCATGCCGGCCGGACGAACTTCCCTGAGCACCAGCCAAATGATTATTCCTACTATCGCGGTCGGCAGACTGGTGAAAATAAACGCATAATGCCAATCCAAACGAAGCGCGAGTTGTATCGTTAATGACGGGCCGAGAATCATGGCGATCAGACCCACGGAGAACTGGATCAGGCCGATATAGGAGGCGAATCTATTCGGTTTCCCCTGAATTTTGAGCACGGATGTCATCAAAGGGTATATGGGACCGTCGGCAAATCCCGTCAGGAATCGGACGAGCAGCATTACAGCGAGGGAGCCCGCCAAGGCGGTGCTTCCCGAGAATATCCCGGAGAGCAGGATCACGGGAACCAGCCATACTTTTTTTAAACCGGATTTATCCGCAAGGGGAGTCAGAAAAAGGGAGGAGATTACGAAACCGAATCCCGTCACCATGACAATCTGCCCGGTTTGTGCATTGTTCAGGCCGAACGTCTTCATCAGCACCGGAAACAAGAAGGTGATTGCATTTCTGTCCAGCAGCACCAGGCCCCAGGTCAAAGCGAAAAGAACTGCAATGGTATTCTGGTAGGTTTGTTCTTTCATTGTTGCTTGCCGCGGATCGCCGGGTTAAGCAGGATTTCTATGCAGGGAATCCGCGCGAACCGGCTGTCAAATGATCCCCCGGGATTTCAATTCCTTCAGTCTTGTGGGACCCAATCCCAGATGCTTCAGGTAGATATATTCGTTGTCGTATCCGACCGGACGGCAGACCCATTTGGTTCTTATCGGCGTCGCCGTCATCTTATACTGCGCTTGGGCTACGATGATATCCCCGTATACGGGATCGGAAACGGGAGTGAAAATGCCGCGGTCCTTCCAATTGGGATCTTTCATGGCGTCCTCCGGAGAGAGGACCGGCGCGACGACGCACGTAATCGGCGCCAGACGTCCGTGCTTGGAGTACTCGAGCGACAGGTTCAACAGCTCTTCGCTGGTATACTTGCAGGTTTCCTCGAAAACCAGGGCCGACCATTTGAGCTGTTCCTCTTTCTGGGTGAAAGGAGCAACGCTGGTCCAGCCGGCCGCGCCCCACTCCTCCCATTTTCCCACCATATCCGCAAAGGCCTGCCACATTTCCAGCCTCAGGCCGCCTAAAAAAACAGCGCCGTCCTTTGTGGGGGCAAAACAATAAAGCCACAAGGCGGTGTCCAGATTCCCGAACCGCTCGTTTATCTGCCCCTCATACTCGTACCACATCGCCACGAAGTCGTCGATGCGCGCATAGGCTTCCGCGGTCGCGACGTCCAGCGCCTGCCCTTCTCCCGTTATCGTCCTCCAGTGCAAAGCCGCAAGGATGCCGAGAGCCATGAAGGATCCGCACATATACCATGCAATCCACGGCCCCGACCGCGTCGGCACAGCCCATGGACATTCTTCATAGCTTTTCCCAGGAGGAAGCATCTCTCCCGAATCGTAATGGAACCCGGACATTGCCTGGGCGATATTATCGTAATCCGGCATCCGGCTGCGGCTCAGGGGGCCGAAGTTCCCGAATGAGGTGATCGACGCAAAAATCAGCCTCGGGTTGATTTTTTTGAGGTCCTCATACCCGATGCCCCAATCGTCCATGGTTCCGGGCTTGTAGGTCTCGATAAGGACATCGGCCTGATGGACCAGATCCCTGAGAATCTTCCGCCCCTCGGATTTGGCCAGGTCGAGAGTGATATGAAATTTGTTCCGCCCCTCGGTCAGATAATTCAGGCCTTCGCCTTTGTACATAAATCCGTACGGCGTGCACGTGCGGATGAAGTCGCCGCCCGGAGGCTCCATGCGCAGCACGTGGGCTCCGAATTCGGACAGCGCCGTTGAACAATGGCATCCGGCAAAGCTTTTATAGCTGAGATCCAAAACCGTAACATCGTCGAGGGCCTCCGGTTTGGCGTCCGCAAACCTGGGATCGTCGTTTTCCCTCGCCCAATCCGACCACTCCGACCAATCCTTCCGAACCTTGCCGGCCATATCGCTACCCTTCTTTCAGCCCATGATGCCTATTTTTTTATGATGCGCCCCGCCTTGCCGTCCCAGCCCGGCGGCGGCCGGCGCCCCTGGACGTCCTTCCATTTTCCCAGTGCGCCGCATTCATACAGCTGCTCGATCTCCGCATCGCTCTTTCCCAAAATGCCTTTCATGACATACTCGTTGTCGAATCCAACCGGCCTGACGGACCATTTGGTTTTCGGCGGAGTGCGGGACATTTTCACCGGGAATTCATAGTTCCTATAGACGCCGTAGAGCGGATCATCGATTTCGGGCCTGGAATCGCGGGCGTTAAAATGCTCGCTCTCAACCAGATCCCTGGCGGTGTACAAATGCGTCGCCGCAAATCCGTGCTTCTCGGCCAAAGCCTCAATCTCGCCGGCGGTTCGAGTCCGGGCCCATTCGGCGATGATGCGCAGAATCTCCACCGCGTTCTCTTCTTTCAGCCGGATGGGGTGGTCCCGGAACCTCTCGTCTTCGGAAAGCTCCGGCCTTCCCATGGCGGCGCACAGGCCGGCGAATTCTTCCGGCGCCGGAGCCGCGAGAGCGACAAACGTGTCGTCGGCGCAGCGGAAAGTGTCCGCCGGGCATATCGATAAATCGCGGTTGCCCGAAGGCTGCGCCGGTTTGCCCGCGAGTTGTTGATAGGGCCAAATCCACGACATGGCGCGCATCACATTCTCCGTCTGCGAAAATTCGATGAATTGGCCTTCTCCCGTTTTATCGCGGTGATGAAGGGCGGCGAGAACGGCGATTTCGGCGCATAATGCGCCGTAGTTGTCTCCGATATAGGCGCGCAGCTTTAGAGGGGTTCGGCCCGGAAAGCGCGACATCCACGAATATCCGGTCAGCGCCTGAGAGGCTCCGTCGTTGGACGGCCTGTTTTCTTTTGCGTATTGTCCCCACTGACCGTATCCGTTCTTTGAGATAAAAATGATGCCTGGATTGATGTCCCGGATCTGCCGATAGCCGATGTTCCACTCCTCCATGACTCCGGGACGGAAATTGTTCTCCACAATATCGCATTTGGCGGCAAGCTCGCAAAATACTCTTTGGCCTTCCGGCTTATGAAGATCGAGCCCCACCCAATATTTGTTTTGATTGATATGAAACAAAAGCGGGCTCTGGTCCCTGAAAAACCATCCAAATGGATTCAGAGACCGGGTGGCGTCTCCCAAAGGCGGAATTTCACATCGGATGACCTCCGCGCCCAGTTGGGCAAGCAAAGCCGGCCCGAACGGGCCCAGAAGCATGGTGCAGACCTCCAGCACCTTGATGCCTTTCAACGGAGAAGGTTTTTGATGCTTTTCCTCTTTATATCTGTTCCAGGTTTTTGCCGTCATGTCGCGCGCGCTCTATTTTATGAAAGCGCCTCGGAACCGCGGCCTCCTTATCCGGCCGTGCCCGAGGCTCCTTCGTTTGTTGTTTCATGAAGCTTTTTCCGCGCTCCGCTGCGGCCCCGCAGTCGGCGCCACGCGATTTTAGCCCATCGGGCCTGTGGAATGAACAGCGAATCCGCGCCCCTCGCAAAGATTCAACCTTGCGGATTCCCCGTCCTCGGAACGATCGAACGCTTCATCCGTCCTATCATCGGGCTTCCCGCAGATCGCCCGCCATGCACATCTTTCCTCCAGGCTCCTCGAGCAGCCTTGCCAAGCTCTAAGCGGCGCGCTATATACAAAGAGAAAAATCACCGCGGAACCAAGGCGGCCTCGGAGCGTGTCCGAGAATTAGGTTCAGCATGTATCTTTGGAGTGGAATTCTGCAGGAGTGGAATTCTGCAAGACGAGGGAAACGTCCAATGAAAAAAATCGAAGGGAAAGTGGCATTTATCACGGGCGGCGCCAACGGCGCCGGATTCGGCATGGCGCAGGTGTTTGCGAGAAACGGCATAAAAGTAGTCCTTGCCGATATACGGCAGGACAGCATAGACCGGGCCATGGCTTATTTCCGGAATAATCCGGACGTGCACGCCGTCCGCCTGGACGTGACGGATCGCGCAGCATTTGCACAAGCTGCGGACGAAGCCGAGAGAGTGTTCGGCAAGGTGCACATCGTCTGCAACAACGCCGGCATCAACCTGTTTGTCCCCATTGAAGAATGCACCTACAACGACTGGGACTGGGTCATGGGCGTTAATTTCGGCGGCGTTGTCAACGGAATCCAGACCTTCATACCCCGCATTCGGCGCCACGGCGAGGGCGGACATATCGTCAACACCGCCTCGATGGCCGCTTTCCTTCCCAGCGCCGCCGCCGGGATATATACAGCCGCAAAATTCGCTGTTCGCGGGCTCAGCGAGGCGCTCCGGCTGAGTCTCTACCCATACAATATAGGAGTCTCCGTTTTTTGCCCCGGGCTGATCAACAGCGTGATTTATGAAAGCGAGAAAATACGCCCGGCGCGCTTTGCCTCCCCAGAAAACACCGCAAAGAGCCAGAAAACAATGGATCTTCTTCCGGAAATTCACAAGCTCGGCATGGCGCCTGAAGAAGTAGGGGAAAAAGTCCTGGAGGGCATCAAGCGGAACAATCTCTATATTTTCAGCCATCCGGAGTTCAAGGATGAACTGAGGGAGATTTTCGACGAAGCGCTGAATTCCCTGCCCGGCGGGGAAGCTCCTGCCGGCCGGTTGGAATTTGAAAAAAGCCGCCGCGAAGGCCTGAAAAAGGCAAAGGCCGAGGCCGACAAAGTCGGGTGATTGACCCGCGGTTATTCCCCCGGGTTCGCGCCCTTTGAGGCTTAAAGCGCCGCCGGGAAAATTCCAGGAATCTTTATCGGGAACTCACTCGCCGCCACTCGCTGTTGGAACGCTCGATGCAGTCTTCAATGGCAAGCCCCATGAAATAATTCCCCACCAGGGCAAGCCCGGTGTTTTCGAGAAGGTTTTGGATTTCGGCGATCAATCTGGGATGGCCTATCCGCGGAGCCGGAAGCGTTAGACGCCGTTCAGCCAGGCCGTCGAGGTCTTCGGGAAAGACATCCAGCAGTTCGCAGAGGCGTTGGATTTTCCGCGCGCGCTCCAGGCCGGGCCGGAAGTGAAGCGCAAACGCCCGCCAATCCGGATCCGGAAAGGGGTCCCGGCTGACGGCCGAAAAAAACAGATCGCCGACCGGCACTACAAAAGCGCATTCCTTCAAACGGCACTTGCTGCGGCGCACGCGCGCGCCCATGCTTTCCAAATCGACGGTATTCAGCCGGCCGACAGCCGCTGCGAGTTCGGAGAAATGATCCCGCAGCAAATACGCCGCTGCCTTCGGATTTACGGCAACGGCCGCGATGGGGGCATCAAAGGCGTCTCCCTGCTGCAGCTGAATGCGGAAGCCGCGCGGGCATGTTTGAAGCGCCGTTACCTCGCTGCGAGCGCGGACCTCGATATTCGGGTGCTTCGCCACGGCATCGCAGACGGTCTGCAGGCCGAGCGTCAGGCCGAAACTGCGGGGGAATTCCTTGCGGCGGCTCCGCTTTTTAAATAGCGAACCGGCTCCTTCCGCCGGAAAGGCATCCGCGCACTGCGAGGGAACCGCGGCGAAGAACGGCGATAGAATCCGGCGGAAGTTGCCCGGCCCGACTAGCCCCGAATAGTACTGCTCCACGGAGCGGCCGCGTTTCTTCCGGAAGAAGCCGGCCGGCGCATGCAAAGCGGCTTCCAGCCATCCGAGCCGCAGCAGGACTTTGGGCGGAGTGAGCCAGTCGATTTCCCCGTTCTGCAGCAATCCGAAATGGACCCGGGCCGGCCCCCGCCGAACGAGTTTATCCGCCAAGCCCGCCTGCAGGATGATGTCCAGCAGCGCCCCGTAGGAGTTATATACGGTATGGGCTCCCATCTCGTACCAGAAGCCGTCCTCGAGGCGATGCGAGCAAATACAGCCACCGGCCTGGTCTTCCCGTTCCAAAACAAGCGCGCGGCGCCCCGCCCGGGCCGCATTCCACGCAAAAGAGAGTCCGCTTATGCCGGCGCCGACCACTATGACATCAGGATTTTTCACTTCCTTCCCCTCAAAAGGAAATACGCCTATATTACAATTTTAATATCGCCCGAGGGGCCTGCCTGGGATTTCAGCAATTTCAGCCGTCCTGTTCCTCTTCCGCAAAAAACCGCTCAAAGACCCGGCGCGATTTACAGGATCCCCATTCGTGGGACCGCTTCCGGCCGGCGACATGGGCATTTGAAGGAACGCTCCAAAAGCAATATAATGCATTTCTTGGAAATTGCGGAGCACCCTGCAGGCGAGCTGCATTAGGACGCAGTTCATTCCAATAACTCAGGATTCATGGCCCGCATTACACAGGCGATGAATTCAAACGAAAGAAGATTGGCGCCCGGCCGTACCGTTTGTCTCAGCTTTCCACGCAATTAATAACACGAGCCGAGATTGCGGAGAAGGAATATAGTGACAGAACAAAAAACCATCAAAACCAGAACCGACATGCTTGCCCGGGAAAAAATCGGCAGGCTTTTGTGGAAGCTGTCCGTCCCCGCCATCATCGGAATGATGGTCCACGGCTTGTACAACATCGTGGACACCTTTTTCGTAGGTCGCTTTACGGGCACTCTCGGCATTGGAGGAATCGCAATCGCCTTCCCCATCCAGATGATTCTCATGGGGATCGGGATGACCATTGGGATAGGAGGCGCCTCCATTCTTTCGCGCCGCATGGGAGCAAGGGACTCTGAAGGAGCTTCGCTTGCGCTTGGAAACATGATCCTGCTTTCCCTGATAACCGGTTTCCTTTGCCTGGTCGGCGGATTATTTGCGTTGAAGCCCCTCCTGATCATCTTCGGCGCAAATGACGTTCTTCTTCCCTATTCAAAGGACTACATTCTGGTGATCTTGCTGGCCAGTCCCCTCATCACGTTTTCCATGGTTGCGAGTTCGGCGGCCAGGGCTGAGGGCAACGCCAACGTGGCCATGAACACCATGCTGATCGGGGCTATTTTAAACATTGCCCTCGACCCGGTTTTCATCGTATTTCTGGATCTCGGAGTACAGGGCGCCGCTATCGCGACCGTCATTTCCATAGCGGCTTCCTGCCTATTCCTTCTCAAATACTTTCTGAGCGGGAAGAGTGAAATTCTGATTCAACTGCATCATTTGAAGCTGAAAAAGGCCATCGCAATAGAGATTTTTGCGGTGGGATCTTCGGATTTCGCGCGAACGGCTGCAATGAGCCTGACGTCTGCCCTCTTCAACAATATCCTTCGCAGTCTGGGCGGAGAGCTTCCGATTGCGACCTTCGGAATTATTTTCAGGATCATCAGCTTTGCTTTCATGCCCATGATCGGAATCGCCCAGGGAGCGCAGCCCATCCTGGGATTCAATTACGGAGCCGGGCAGTTCGACCGGGTCAAAGGAAGCCTGCGGCTGGCCAATCAGAGCGCAACGGCCATTGCGTGCGCCGGATTTCTTGTCTTCTTTATTTTTCCCGGAAGCATCCTGCAGGTATTCAGCACCGATGAAAAGCTGATCGCGATGGGGACGGAAGCCACCCGCTGGCTCGTCCTCGGATTCCCTCTTATTGGATATCAAAATATAGGGACCAGCCTGTTTCAGGCCCTCGGCAAGGCAAAACCCGCGATTTTTCTCGCTCTGTCGCGCCAAGTCCTGTTTCTTATTCCCCTGGTCGTCATCCTGTCGCGAATCCTGGGGCTTCGCGGCGTCTGGCTTTCCTTTCCCGCCGCCGACCTGGTTTCTTTTGCTGTTACCTATATCATGGTCTCCTATGAGATCCGCCACCTGGACCGCGCTTACAGGAAGAAGTCTCTTAAAAAAATAACCCCCCAGCCCGAAATCGATGTCTGAATCTTAAAGTCCGCTGCTGCGAAAAGAGAGGTAAGCGCCGATTTTCGGCGGCCCCGCACTTTTTACCCCGATGATTCATGGGGACTCGCAGCAAGGCGCCGTGAAACCCTGTCCACAAAATCGAGTCAATTCGATTGAAACGGCCGCGAAATTCTAAAGGCGATGGCGGTCTGGTGCCCTTCTGTGCTTTAATAGTATCCATTAACCCGGGCCGAACCAACGGCCGGGAGCATTCAACCAAAAGGCGAAAAAATGGAGATCCGCGTAGCCGAATCCGACAGCAGAAACCTGAGCCTTCTGTACCGCTCCGATATCCTATTTGCAATTCTCTACGGCGCTCTTTTTATCTGGGGTTTCTGTTTTACCCTCGCCTCAATTTAGGGAGCCATGGGGTGGGAGAACTCCATCCGATACACCTAGGATCGATCGCTGCAACCATTCTCTTCATTTTCTTCATCGGAGCTCTGGCCTCGCGCCGCATAAAATCTTCGGAAGACATGCTCGTTTCGGGCCGCTCGCTGGGCCTTTTCTTTGTGGCCTGCTCTTTGGCCGCCGAATACATGGGAGGGCTGGGAACCGTCGGCGTATCCGAAAGAGCTTTCAATGACGGCATGGGTGTTGTCTGGTATCACATAGCCGCCGCGGGCGGCATTCTCCTGTTCGGTCTTTTTTTTGCGCATTACTACCGCAAATACGGCATCCAGACAATTCCGGAGTATCTCTATTACCTGTACGACATCAAAACATGGAAAGTGAATGCCGTCTTGAATTTCGTGGCTTATACATTTTTTGGAATTATCGAAATTGTCGCCCTTGGCTCCATCATCGCCGGGCTCACAGGCATGGCGATTCAAACTTCCGCTATGTTAGCCGCCATCCTCGTAGTGCTTTATCTGCTGGCTGCGGGCATGTGGTCCATTGCTTATATCAGCATGCTTTACATGGCCCTGATATACCTCGGCCTCCCTCTCGCATTTTTTTATGTATTGAAATTTTGCGTCCCCGAACTGGCAGGGTCCGAAGGAGCCGCCGGCTTCACCGGTATGGCGAATGCCATGATTCACAAGAACATGGATCCGAGCTTCTGGTTCAGTCCCTTCAGCCTGTCGCCCAAGGTGGTGCTGGGATTCTTCATCGGCGGAATCCTTGCCGTTCCAGCAGCCCAGGCCACCGTCAATTACGCCTTTGGGGCCCGCAATTGGAAGGTCGCTCGGCTGGCCCCCATTCTGGCGGCAGCTCTTATCGTTCCTCTATCGATATGGACAGGGACGTTGGGCCTGTACGCCAAAACGGCCGGATTAACAGAAGAACCCAAACTTGCGCTGATTTCCGCCTTGACATCCCTGCCATCTTGGATCGGTGTCTTGGGATCGCTGGCCATTTTTGCCGCCATCATTTCCACCGCGGATTCCGTCCTGTTCGCCGCCGCAAGCATTCTGGCGAAAGATCTGTTGCAGAGATGGATGCATCCGCATGCCGACGACCAAACGGTTCTGCGATGGACGAGGATTTCCGTTATCGTCGTCGGCGGCATAGCGATGCTGGGCGCCACGACGTTGCCCGAGCTTCTAAAACAGGCCTTTTTCGTCTACGCGTTGCGCTCCGTTACCCTCGTCGTGATTTTCTTTGGAATTTACTGGCAAAAAGCCCATCCCGACGCGGCATTCTGGTCCATAGCGGCAGGGTTTTTTGCCGCCACTATATATCAATTCAATATCCCTATCAATTACCACCCTTATGTCGGGGACATGCATGTTTCGGTATTCACCGTGCTAGTTGCTGTCCCGGTTTTTGTTGTTATAAGCATGTTCCGCAAATGGACCCCACGGACGGCCGTCGCGCCGCCGCCGCTCTATATGGAGAGAGAATAACCATGGACTCCGGCTACTTTCCCCCCTTCCTTTACCTCAGTCTCGGCTTCTGGCTGCTTCTGTTATTGTTCTTCCTCGGTTTTTCACTGTACCTGAAGCGACTTCCGGATGACAAGATTTATGAGTACAAGGCAAAGGCGATTGAGAACAAGCGCAGACTCGGGATAAAGATTTACAGGTTTTAGCCCGGATTATTCATGAGGATCCGTCGCCGCAGTAGAAGCTTCATGAATCATCCGGGTTGGGGGATGAGGGGATGCAACAAAAACGATTTTGGGCCATTTCGGCGCTTTCCTTGGCGTCTTTTGCGCCAATTGCCGCACTTTCCATAATCCATGGCCAATTTCGGACTTTTACCTATGCCGTATTGCTGGCATTGTTTTTCTCAGCGCTCATTTACTTCCAAATAAAGTTTTACCGCGAAGGGGACAAAAAATTCCTCCCGAACAATGAAACGCATGCTCCCCGGCATGCGTCCCCGCTTCTCTTCCCCTTGAGCTCCGCCGGGCCGAGAGCCGTCCCGCTTAACACGGTACAGGCTGGAGATGGCATGCGGCGCTTGGGAAAGAAGGAGGCCGAAGAAATCCCGGCCGCCAGAGAAAAACGCTTGCTCGGATTGCCTAAGGAAGAAGATATTCTTTTCATGGCGGACGCATCGAAGCTTTTCTTCATGCCAGCCGCGCTCTTCTGCTGGGCACTTCTATTTTTTTCGACCATCCCTTCGAACGAGTATCCTTCATTGCTTTCATTTGCCTTTTTCCTTTCAGGTCTAGGCGGATTGCTGCTTTTGACACTCATGAAACCGACGACCCGATATTACCTGACCAACTTTCGTATTCTGATCCGAAAAAGCCGCTCCCTCGGAAAAACGCAATGGCTGGTTCACAATTACTCGGCCGTTACCTCTTTCGGGATCACGGACAAGTTTTCGCGGAAAGCGCTGTTCATAAAATCCGATAAAAGCGCTCTAATTATAGCGGGATTATCCAATCAAAGGGCTTCGGCCGCGGTCGAGATATTGAAACAAAAAACCTCCGCTTGAAGAGTCTCGGCTTATGCGGCCCTATTCACGATGCTTCCGCTGGGGGGCGTACCGAGCAGCCTGTCCGGGTATTTGGAGGTGCCGCCGGAGTTTTTATCCGGGAGCATAGGATTCTCTTCCTTCTAACCCGCAAGGACGCCCCGCCTTCTGAGCTCGAAGAAACACTTCGCGCAAGCGGCGACATCGCCTCCCGCGTCATGAGCTTCCTCATGACGGAGCTCGAACAGCTTCCAATAGAGCTCGGCCAGCGACGGCCATTTATAGCCATAGGGGCCGCTGATACGACAGAATTCAACAGTATTCACCATGGTGCAGATCCGCTTCTTTTTTCCGAAAGGCGGCTCCAATCCCGTCCGAAGACATTCCGCTGAAATCACGCTTTCATCAAACCGAATGTTGTGAGCCACGAGGGCCTCGGACTTTTCAACAGCGGCGATGAATTCGCTCAATACGCCTCGCAGCGGCTTTCCCTCGACCAAGGCGCGAACGGTTGTGATTCCGTGAACGCCCTGCGCATTTTCGGGGATCGTGAAACCATCCGGTCGGATAATATGAGAAACTGATTCAACGGACTGGCCCAGATCCGAATAGAGCGACCAGGCGATTTGCACCATGCGGGGCCACGCATTGAGATCCGAAATTGGAGCTTTCCAATTTTTGGGCAGCCCCGTCGTTTCACAGTCGAAAATCATGTACATCAGCCATCCCCCATTTCTTCCGCGCGGCAATGGATGTCAAGCCGGATGATTCATGAGGATTCGTAGCGAGGTGGCGTAGACGGGCATGGATACAAGGCGCGCGACCGAGAGCCCCGCAGGCGTACTCGACCGTACGTCGAGGAGCTCGAAGGAGCGCAACGCCGGAACCATGCCTGGATCCGCCGCCGCAGTAGAAGCTTCATGAATCATCCGGGTTAAAAACCTCCCCTCAATATAAAACCCATTATGCTATCAGACATTGATCCAATACTGAATGCCCCAGCGTGCCCGGCAAAATCAGCGGGATACATTCCCAAGGGTTTATCCTCCGGAAATCACGAATTATTAGGGTGCCTTTCTTCCTTTTTTATCAATAATGATAGTCTCGACTCGGACATAAAGCCGCAGAGGAAGGGAACCAGGATTTTTCCGGGCGGGATTCTCAGGAGAGGCCCCGGGTTTCCCGATTTTGCCGGCGACGACAACAGTAAAACCGTAATTTCATAGGCCGCTTTAAAAAATGGTTGTTTCAAACCCTAACCTGGCAATCCGGTATCGGGCGAAATCCTACGCCAAAAAGCTGCTCTGGCGCATTATTTCGCTGCCCCGGAGAGAAATGACTCTGGAAACCCGCAACGGCATCCTGACCTTCAACACGCGCGACCGCGTTCTTGGAAAGCAGCTGTACAGCTCCGGCAATTATGAATGGGAAACCATCGTTTCGGTCATGGAAACACTTCGAACCGTTTCCTTGCTTAAAGGCCGGACGATGCTGGACGTAGGGGCAAATATCGGCATGATTTCCATCGCCTGTCTCTATCACGGCTTTTTTGATCGTGCGGCGGCCTTCGAGCCCGAGGATTATAATTTTTCGCTCTTGGTGCGAAACGTGCGGCAGAACGGCCTCGCCTCCAAAATAGAATGCCATCCGTATGCATTGTCCTCCCGCAGCGGGATTCTGGACTTGGAGATTTCCAAGGATAATTACGGGGACCACCGGCTGCGCCCGGCGTCTTTTGTTTCCCCCGGTTTTTTTCGCGAGGAGAAGCGCGGGACGCGTCCGGTCCAAGCCATGAAGCTGGACGACATCATGGCCCTGGATCCGGGCACGCGCGATTCCATCGGGCTGGTGTGGGCCGACATTCAGGGACATGAAGGGCATTTTTTGATCGGGGCGCGCGATACCCTGGCTAAAGGAATCCCCGTGGTATGCGAGTTCTGGCCGTATGCCATGGAACGCGCCGGCACGCCCAGGGAACAATTTGTCGAGCTTGCGCAACAACTGTTCAGGGGCTTCTTTCAAATCACTCCGGGCAGGCTTTCGGAATACGAGGATATCAAGGCTTTAGACCGGCTTTTCGATGCCTACGCGCGGCCCAGGCAAATGGGCACCGTTCTTTTTGTATAAAAACAGCGAAACAACGCAGCCCATTCCGGCGGGCCGATCCGGCCGGGAAAGCGAAACCATGGAAAATTTCAATCATTTTGCCTCCATGTCTTGTAAAATCGCAGCGGAAAATTTAACGAAGTCGACATCAAAACGGGAAATGGATCCGATAAAGCCGTTTTTCCAAGAAGCGCGGCCTTTTTTGCCTGCTTCGCCGTTTATAAGCCGAAAAGCAGCCTCGCAGTCAAACTACAATCCTCTCCAAGAAGGTGAACTATGACAATTCCCAAGAATCCGCCCGCTCGTGTTCAAGATGCCGCAAAAACCTCTCTTCATCGCCTGCCCATAAAAGAGAAAATAGGTTATAGCTTGGGAGACGCGGCCTCAAATTTGTATTTTTACACCTTTATTTTATACCTCCCGATTTTTTATACGGACGTATTCGGACTCCCCGCTATGGCCATGGGAACCATGTTTCTGGTGACCCGAATATGGGATGCCGTCAACGACCCCATCATGGGAATGATCGCAGACAGGACGGAATCCAGGTGGGGCAAGTTTCGTCCCTATATCATCAGCTTGGCGCTTCCGCTGGCCGTCGGCGGGATTTTTACCTTTACGACGCCCGGATTTGAAGCCGGGGGCAAGCTTTTTTACGCCTATGCGACCTACACCCTTTTGATGATGCTCTATACCGCCGTCAACGTGCCGTATTCCGCGTTGATGGGCGTGATCACGCCCAATTCATTGGAACGGACGGGCGTTTCCCAATATCGGTTCGTCGCGGCTTTCGGCGGCCAAATGATTGTATCGGGGGCCGCCTTGCCTCTGGTGCTGTATTTCGGCCGCGGGAACGAGCAATCCGGGTGGCAATGGACAATGGCTTTTTTCGGGATTCTTGCCGTCGTTTTACTGTCCGTTACGTTTTTCACGACGAAAGAAAGAGTCCGTCCGCCGAAGGAACAAAAAGCAGATATCAAACAGGACCTTAAAGACCTGCTGAGAAATAAACCGTGGATATTGATTGCGGTTGCAACCGTTTTTCAACTTCTTTTCGCCGTGATGCGCAGCTCCTCCACCCCGTATTTTTTCAGGTATTACGTTCTTGATCAGCAGCTCGATATTTTCAGCCGTACGATCGATCTGACCTACGAGGTCTTTACCTCGTCCTTTGCCGCGGTCGGCAGCATTTCCACACTGATAGGCGCCCTCCTGGCTAAATTATTTGCACGAATATTGGATAAAAAGAACACTTACGCCTGGTTTTTGATCCTCAGTTCCGTAGTTTCCTGCGCGTTTTTTCTGCTGCGGCCGCATCAGGTCCTTTTGATATTCGGCCTTAACGTGGCCGTTTCCTTTTTCCTTGGAGCCGTATCTGTTCTTCAGTGGGCAATCTACACGGACACCGCGGACTATGGAGAATGGAAATTCAAAAGGCGCGCGACGGGCCTTGTAATGGCGGCTTCGCTCTTTGCATTAAAGCTCGGGCTGGCGTTCGGCGGAACTTTCGTAGGATGGATCCTTGAATTCCACGGATTTGTTCCGAAATTGGATCAAACTGAGTCCGCGCTTTTCGGCATTAGAATGCTCATGAGTTTTTATCCCGCCGCCTTTGGTATTATCGGAGGATTGGTCATGATTCGGTATCCCTTGAAAAACACGGTCATGCTGAAAATAGAAGAAGACCTGAAGCGCCGGAGGCAATGACCGCGGGAAGAATATACGAAGCCGCACTTTGCGAGCACCGGGCGCGCCAAGAGGCTCGAAAAAGCAGAATCA
>CAZDMR010000005.1:0-79686 GCA_964506795.1 uncultured Acidobacteriota bacterium
GCAGGCTAACATGGCTAGCCGATATTTGTCAATACTTAACGTAGTAGTACTAGGGCTCCCGAGTCTCAAAAATGAACTCTCCGCTTTTCTCATCGAAATCCAGCCGGACGGAATCTCCGGGAAGGATTTTGCCCTCCAGGAGCATCAAAGCAAGCCGATCCTGAATTTTCTTTTGAATTAGCCGTTTAAGCGGTCTAGCTCCATACATTGGATCATAGCCTTCGCGGGCAAGCTCATCAACCGCCCGATCCGTGGTTTTCAACGAAAGCTGTTTTGTATCTAAAATCTTTCCAAGTTGTTTGAGCTGCAGTAAAACAATGTCTCTTATCAAATCTTCATTCAACCTGTGGAATACGATGATGTCGTCGATCCGGTTCAGGAATTCGGGCCGGAAAGTGCTTCGCAGCGCATCCATCATCAGCGGCAGCGCGGCGTCCATATCGCCGGAGCACTCGCGGATCGCCTGGCTGCCGAGGTTGGAAGTCATGATAATGACGGTATTCTTAAAATCGACCGTCCGGCCCTTGCCGTCCGTAAGCCGTCCGTCGTCCAGAATCTGCAGCAGGATGTTGAACACGTCCGGATGGGCTTTCTCAATTTCGTCAAAAAGGATAACGGCGTAGGGCCTTCGCCGGACGGCTTCGGTGAGGTATCCTCCCTCTTCGTATCCGACATAACCGGGGGGCGCGCCGATAAGGCGCGCAACCGAGTGCTTTTCCATGTATTCGGACATATCGATCCGCACCATGGCGCGTTCGTTGTCGAAAAGGAATTCTGCCAACGCCCTTGCCAGCTCGGTTTTGCCTACTCCTGTCGGACCTAGAAAGATAAAAGAGCCCATTGGCCGGTTCGCATCCTGAAGTCCGGCGCGCGCCCTTCGAATTGCATTCGACACCGCCGCCAGAGCGGCATCCTGGCCGAGTACGCGCTCGCGCAGACGGCTTTCCATTTGAACCAATTTCTCGACCTCCCCTTCCAGCATCTTGCTGACGGGGATGCCCGTCCAATGCGCCACTACCTCCGCGATGTCTTCTTCTTCCACTTCCTCTTTCAGGAATTTTTTTTCCGACTGCAGCTGCGACAATCGGGCGTTATTTTCCGACAGCTGTTTTTCCAGCTGTACCAGCGTGCCGTAACGCAGCTCGGCCGCCTTGCCGAGATCCCCAAGCCGTTCGGCGTTTTGCTCTTCGGATTTTGCCTTATCGATTTTTTCTTTAATTTCCTGGATGGAGCCGATTATCTCGCGTTCCTGCTGCCAATGCAGCTTCATCCGCGCGATCTTCTCGCGGCATTCCGCGAGCTCGTTATTGAGCGTTTCGAGCCTTTCCTGCGATCCTTTATCGGTTTCTTTGGATAGAGCCTGCCGCTCTATTTCGAGCTGGGTGATGCGCCGCTGCACTTCGTCGATTTCCACAGGCATGCTGTCGATTTCGATGCGCAGCCGGGAAGCTGCTTCGTCCACGAGATCGACCGCCTTGTCGGGCAGAAACCGGTCGGCGATATAACGGTGAGACAGAGTCGCCGCGGCGACGAGGGCCGCATCCGTAATGCGCACTCCGTGATGGATTTCGTATTTTTCCTTTAGTCCGCGAAGAATCGCGATGGTATCTTCAACGGAAGGCTCGCCGACAAAAACGGGTTGAAAGCGGCGCTCGAGGGCGGCGTCTTTTTCAATGTGCTTTTTGTATTCATTGAGAGTGGTTGCGCCGATGCAGCGCAGATCCCCCCGCGCCAGAGCGGGCTTAAGCATATTTGAGGCATCAATTGCGCCCTCGGCGGCGCCCGCTCCAACCAGCGTGTGAAGCTCGTCTATAAAGAGAATGATATTGCCGGCCGACTCTTCAATTTCGCGAAGTACGGATTTCAGACGGTCTTCAAATTCGCCCCGGTATTTAGCTCCGGCCAGCATACCGCCCAGATCCAGCGCCACCATTTGCTTTTTCTTGAGCGTTTCGGGAACGTCTCCGGCGACAATTCGCTGGGCCAATCCTTCCACAATAGCGGTTTTGCCCACTCCCGGTTCTCCGATAAGAACCGGATTGTTTTTGGTCCGGCGGGAGAGGACTTGAACCACGCGTCGAATTTCGTCGTCGCGGCCGATGACGGGGTCCACCTTTCCTCGTCTGGCAAGATCCGTCAAGTCTCGGGCGTAACGCTTGAGAGCTTGATATTTATCCTCCGCGTTTGGGTCGGTAACCCGCTGGCTGCCGCGTATGGAGGCAAGAACCTTGAGAATATCCGATTTGCGGACGCCGCTTTTCTGCAAAAGATTCCCGGCGAACCCATCGGCGGCCGCCAGGGAAATCAAAAGGTGTTCGGTCGATATGTAATCGTCTTTAAACTGGTCCGCTTCTTTCTGAGCTTCTCGAAAAACCTTGTCCAACCTATTGGAAATAGACGGCTGCGCCCCCTGCACTTTGGGTTGAGACGAAAAATGCCGATCCAATTCAGCCCGTATAAAATCGCCTGAGACTCCGAGTTTTTTTAAAATCGGGCTCACCAGCCCGTCTTCCTGCGCGACCAGCGCATCCAGAAGGTGCTCCGGCTCTATCCCCGGGGCGGCCCTGGTTTCCGCATTCTGTTGGGCCGCCAGCAGAGCTTCCTGCGCTTTAATGGTAAATTTATCCAGCCTCATCGTCACTAAGCCTCATTAATCCATAAGCGGATATAAGTATAGTATTAAAATTCAAGATTGGAGGCGCGGGCTTCGAAAAAGCGCGTTTTTCTCAAATCGCGGCATCCATTTATAAGACCGGCGCATTATTGCACGCTCACCTGAATTTGACGCGGCTTCACCTCCGGCTTCCGCGGCATCGTCACGGTCAGAACGCCGTTCTTGTACTCCGCATTTATTTTTTCATCATCCACGGTGTCCGGCAGCATGAAAGATCGGGAAAACGAGCCGTAATAGCTCTCCAGTCGATGATAATTGCTTTTCTTGTCTTCGTTTTCCATCTTTCTTTCACCGTTAATGGTCAGGGTGTTTCCTTCGATATTTATGTCGATGTCCTTATCGTTCATGCCCGGTAATTCTGCGCGCAGGATCAGGTTGCCGTTCTTTTCAAGAATGTCGACGGATGGGACCCAACTCTCCTTGGTTTCCGGCCATAAGCCGACAAACGGGAATTCGTTTAAAAATTCCTCAAAAAGCCTGCTTGTAACAGGCGCTTCAGACTTTCTGAAATAAGGAACAAGTCTCATTTTCTTTTGCCTCCTTTATATTTAGCACAGTAATTTCATAAAATCTTAGCGTAGTATTGTCAAATAAATGGAGCCGAAGATGCCAATGATTGTTAGATTTTGCGCACCGCCTGATTCTTACCCTCCGAAGCCGTGCTTCTGAAACACGGTAACCCCAAGGTTAATGTTTTTGCGGCTGAACGGAGACTTGTCGTTCATCCGGGCGCCTAAATTGTGTCGGCTTTGCTGACGAAAACGCGGCATGGTGCTATGCTCGTAGCGAATCGGCTGTAACAATTTTGAATAATGCTTCCTTCGTCTGGATGCAATCCTCGAGGGATGCGGGAGTCTCCTAATGAGCTGGATTCAGAAGCGATACCGCCGGCTGCTTGCTTTGGGCATATTTCTGATCGCGAACGGCACGGCCTTTGCGCTTGAGAATCCGCCTATGGCGGAGGCAGCCAGGGCGTATACGAACGCGGATATCCTGCTGCTTTTCATATATGTGCTGCTGGCCCTGGTTTTTTCATTTCTTTGCTCGGTTGCGGAAGCGGTTCTGCTGAGCATCACGCCTTCCTATATCGAAGGATTGCGTGAACACAAACCTAAGTTGTCTGCTCTTTTGAAACGGCTGCGCCAGGACAACGTCGACCAGTCGCTCGCGGCCATTTTGACCTTGAATACGATTGCGCATACGGCGGGCGCAATCGGATCCGGCGCCAAGGCCACAATCATCTTCGGCAGCGCCTGGTTCGGATTCTTTTCGGCAATCATGACGCTGATGATACTTTTCCTTTCCGAAATAATCCCGAAAACGCTGGGCGCCATTTTCTGGCGGAAGCTGGCTGGAGCGACGGCCGTCTACGTTCGTTCCCTGATTTTTCTTCTGTATCCGCTGATCAGAATATGCGAATGGCTGACCCGATTGATAGCACGGCACAAAGCGGTGAATGTGTTCAGTCGCGATGAATTCATCGCTATGGCGCGGATGGGGGAACAAGCGGGCTCCCTCGACAGGGAGGAATCGCGCATTATCCGCAATCTTTTCCGATTGGCGCTGCTCAAGGTGGGGGACATTATGACCCCCCGAACGGTGATATCCGCGCTGAGACAGGACATAACGGTTATGGAGGCGATGGCAGCGGTTTCCCAGACGCCGTTCTCGCGCCTGCCCGTTTACGGGGAAAACCTCGACGACATTACCGGCTTCGTGCTTAAGAGCGACCTGTTTTTGTGCAAGGCGCGGGATGACGACGGAACCAAACTCAGTGCGCTTAAAAGAGACATCCTCACCGTGGCCGAAAAAATGTCGCTGTCCGGCCTGCTGGAATTGCTGCTCGACAAGCGGCAGCATATTGCAATTGTTACCGACGAGTTCGGCGGCACGGAGGGGCTTGTGACGCTTGAGGATGTTGTGGAAACGCTGCTGGGCATGGAAATCATGGATGAAATGGATAAAGTCGAGGACATGCAGGCACTGGCAAGGCAGCAATGGGTAAAACGAGCTCGTGCGCTCGGAATGGAAATGGAAGCATCGCGGCAGTATTCTCTCGAAAAGAAGAAACCTGCAAAATAAACCCATCAGCTTGCATGTGGTATAGTTACTCTTTTTTTATGGAGATCGTCGGCTGTGACATTAAAGATTAAAGATACGCTCAATTTGCCGAAAACGTCGTTCAGCATGAAAGCCAATCTGGCTCAGCGCGAACCGGAAATGCTGCGGCGGTGGGAAAAGATGGACGTCTACGGAAGAATCCGCAGGGCGCGCGCGGGATGTCCCAGCTACGTTCTGCATGACGGCCCGCCCTATGCCAACGGGGCTATTCACATGGGAACGGCCATTAACAAGATTATAAAAGACATCATTGTAAAATCGCGCTCCATGATGGGATTCAATGCGCCTTACCTCCCCGGTTGGGATTGCCATGGGTTGCCGATTGAGATAAAGGTCGAGGAGCAGTTGGGACGCAAAAAATCCGGGATGAGCAAAGCGGAAATCCGCCGGGAATGCCGCAAATATGCCGAGAAATTCATCGAGATACAACGACAGGGATTCAAGCGTTTGGGCGTATTTGGAGAGTGGTCGCATCCCTATCTGACCATGAGCTACCCGTATGAGGCTGATATCGCTCGGGCTTTCGGTGATTGCGTGGACAAAGGCATGGTCTATAAGGGACAAAAGCCCGTTCACTGGTGCTTTTCTTGCAAAACAGCGTTGGCTGAGGCCGAGGTCGAATACAAAGACCATAGCAGCCCTTCCATATACGTTGCATTTCCCGTAGAGTCCGATCTTTCGGATATTGATCCGCATCTCGCGGCCAAAGATTGGTCCGTAGTGATCTGGACTACGACTCCCTGGACAATTCCCGCAAATCTGGCCGTCGCGTTCCATCCGGATTACGAATATTCAGCCGTGCGCGTTGGAGGCAAAGGCTATATTGTCGCGGCGGAACTGCTGAAAGCCGTCGGCGGGAAATGCGGCTGGGATCAGCCCCGGGAAATCGCGCGCTTTAAGGGCAGATTGCTTGAGAAACGAAAAGCAAGACACCCCTTCATCAACCGCGAATCGCTTCTCGTGCTCGCCGACTATGTCACGCTGGATGCCGGCACCGGCTGCGTGCATACGGCTCCCGGTCATGGTTACGACGATTACGTAACAGGTATCCGTTACGGGCTGGATATCCTATGCCCTGTAGACGATAACGGGCGCTTTACGAAGGAGGCGGAACGGTTTGAAGGCTTAGGGGTTTTTGAAGCGAACGAAAAAATCGTGGATATCCTGAAAGAAACCGGCGCACTGCTTCATTCGGAGGAATTCAGCCATTCGTATCCCCACTGCTGGCGCTGTCATAAACCGGTGATCTTTCGAGCGACCCCCCAATGGTTTATATCGATGGATAAAGACAACTTTCGTGAGAAAGCCCTTGAGGCCGTCAAGAAAGTCCGGTGGATCCCATCATGGGGAGAGGAGCGGATCAGCAATATGGTGCGCGAACGGCCCGATTGGTGCATTTCGCGCCAGCGTGCGTGGGGAGTTCCCATCATTGCATTCTACTGCGCCACCTGCGGCCGAATTCTGCTCGACAAGAAAGTCATCGAGCATGTCGCGGCTCTCTTTGAAAAGGAAGGGGCCGATGCGTGGTACAACCATTCCGTCGCCGAGCTTTTGCCCGAAGGAACCGCGTGTTCCAAGTGCGGCGGGACGGACTTCCGGCAGGAATTCGATATTCTCGACGTCTGGTTCGATTCCGGAAGCAGCCACTTGGCTACCCTGGGGACAAGGGAAGATCTTCCCTGGCCTTCGGATCTTTATCTTGAAGGCGGAGATCAGTACCGGGGATGGTTCCAAAGCTCGCTGCTGATCGCGGTGGCGCTGCGCGGCGAAGCTCCTTACCGCACCGCCATTACTCACGGCTGGACGCTGGACGAAAAGGGCCGGACGATGTCGAAATCAAAGGGGATCGGAATCGATCCGAACGACCTGGTCAAGGCCCGCGGCGCGGAGGTTGCGCGTCTTATGGTAAGTTCGGTCAGCTATGTCGAAGACATTCGAATCTTCGACGAATTGTTGGACAGGCTGGGCGAAGCGTATCGAAAGATCCGCAATACGTGCCGGTTCATGCTGGGAAATTTGAGCAACGTGCAGGATCCACGGCACCCGCATTTTGATCCCGAGAGCGACGGCGTGCCTTACGAAGAGATGCTGGAAATCGATCGCTGGGCTTTGGCCCGGAAGGAATTCTTGGTGCAGCGGTGCCTGAAAGGCTATGAGGATTACCAGTTTCATCAAGTTTACAACGCCCTCTACAATTTCTGCGTTGTCGATATGTCTTCTTTCTACTTGGACATCCTGAAGGACCGTCTTTATACCTATGCCACTCACAGCGCGGAGCGCCGCTCAGCTCAGACCGCTTTGTGGAAAATTCTGGACGCATTTACGAAACTGATCGCACCCATTCTTTCCTTTACCAGCGAGGAAGTCCACGACGCGATGTTCGATGGGCGCAATCCCGGAGGGCGGACGGAGTCTGTGCATGAACTGCTTTTCCCGAAGCCCGAAGTTCTGCCGGATGCGGACAATCTATTGGCGGAGTGGGATAGAATCAAAGGGATCAGGGACGATGTTTTAAAAGCGCTGGAGGAAGTACGCCAGACCGGGGGCATCGGGAATTCGCTCGATGCAAAAGTTCGGGTTTGCGCTTCGGGCGAGACCGCGGCTCTTCTAAAGCGCCATGAAAGCCATTTAAGGTACGTTTTTATTGTGTCCCAGGTTGAGCTGGCGGAGGATCCGCATGCGGAGGATGATTTGAAGATCGAGGTTTTAAAGGCCGAGGGAGAAAAATGCGAGCGCTGCTGGAATTATTCAACCAAGGTGGGTAGCGATGCGGATTATCCAACCCTTTGCGAACGGTGTTTGCCCGCGGTAAAGGAAATTTTGGGCTGAGTTGCAGGGGTGGGCACATAGAGCGCCATGAAAGAAAAATATTGCCTGATCGCCGCGCTGATACTTTTTCTGGATCATGCGGCGAAGTGGATCGCGCGCGCCAATCTGGAAACGGGAGCGGCGGTCGTCATTATTCCCGGCTATTTGCGGCTTTCCTATGTGGAGAACTACGGCATTGCCTTCGGGCTTTTTGACAACATGGAACTTCCATGGAAAGCCTATATTCTCGCGGCAGTAGGCATTGGGGCCGCAGTGATTATCTGGGTGTACAGCGCGCGCCTCCCGGCGGACCGGAGACTGTTGCACTACGCGCTTTCCGTTATCATGGGGGGGATTCTCGGCAATCTCGTCGATCGCCTGGCGCATGGCTATGTAATCGATTTCATCGAGCTGCATATTCATGAAGCCTTCCACTGGCCCAATTTTAATATCGCGGATTCCGCAATAACCTTGGGAATCGCGATTCTTCTCCTGGATGCCGTGAAAAATCCGGCTGCGGAAATCTCGCCCGGAAAACGTCCGGAGAGCGGCGGTTTCTAAGCGCCGCCCTTTGTCCTTCCGCCGAGGACTGCTGGGCCGCAAATAGAGGGTTGAAATGCGTCATTCCTTCAGGCTGCATCCGTCGAAAACATATGCCTCCGGCCGCGGTGCGTTGCGCCGCCTGGTGGTTTTGTTGTGCGGCTTCTGCTCGGTGGCATATGCCATCGAGCTGGACTCGGTAACGGCGGGCTTGCGGAATCGATACGCATCCGTGGAAACCGTGACGGGCCATTTCCAGCAGGTCTACCGCGCTCCGGGAATAGAGCAGCGGGAATCCGGCGTCTTCTATCTCAAAAAGCCGGCGTTGATGCGCTGGGAATACAACTCGCCTATAGAGAAGCTGTTCATCGCGGACGGCCGCCGGTTTTTCTATTATGTCCCGCGCGACCGGCAGGTTCAGGTTCAGTCCTTCAGCGCCGCGGCTCTTCACAATACGCCGCTGGAATTCCTTTTCGGCGCTGGAGACATCGGTAAAAAATTTGCGGTTTCATGGGAGACGGAGTATCGCGCGAAGGCGGACGATACCTGCCTGATACGCCTGGTTCCACGCAGCCCCGATTCCGAGTACGATTTTTTTGTTTTGGAAATTGACCGGGCGACCTGGGATCTGGAGGGAATCCTTATACGAGAGGCGGGCGGAAGCGTTCAAGAATTTCTTTTCACCAAAATGGCCGTGAACCAAAAAATAGACGAAGGAAAATTCCGGTTTTCTCCGCCCAAAGGATCCGAGGTTGTGAAGCTGGATGAGAACTAATCCGGGGATGAAAGCGGGTTTTGGATGCACATTTCAAATATGGATGAAATCATCGAAGTGGGAATGCAGGCTGCGCAGGAAGCCGGGCGGTTGCTGCGGGAAAAGCTTCATGAGGGATTCGCGGTTGAGCAAAAGGGAACGATCAATCTTGTAACGGACGTGGATTTGGCGGCTGAGGAACGGATTGTATCCCGGATCCGGGACGCTTTTCCGGCGCATTCGATTTTAGCCGAAGAACGGCACAACAGCGCCCCACGCGGAGATATCCGGTGGATTATCGATCCGCTGGACGGGACTACGAATTATGCCCATGGATATCCGGTTTTTTCTGTTTCGATCGGGCTTGAAATTTCAGGAGTGGTGGAATGGGGAATCGTGTGCGATCCCCTTCGAGAGGAGCTCTATACGGCCCGCAGGGGGCTGGGCGCGCGCTGTAATGACGTACCGCTTCATGTTTCCGAAGTCCCGTCTTTAGGAACCAGCCTGCTGGCAACGGGGTTCCCCTATGATATCCGGACCAGCGCGCAGAATAATCTGGACAACTTTCGCGCCTTCGCGCTGCGCGCTCAAGGAGTCCGGCGGAGCGGATCGGCGGCGCTGGATTTGTGCAACGTTGCAGCCGGGCGGTTGGACGGCTTCTGGGAGCTTAAGCTTAATCCGTGGGATTGCGCTGCCGGCTATTTGATGGTGCGCGAGGCCGGCGGAAAAGTGACGAATTTCCGCGGCCGGGCAGGGTCGATTTATGAAGGAGAAGTTGTTGCGTCCAACGGGTTGATCCATCAAGAAATGCTGGACCTCCTGGCCCGCGTTTGATTCGCAGCTTGCCTGAGGCAATTCGGAGGAGGCCTGATGAGACTGCGCGACAAATAATGCGGGGCTTGATTTCGGCTGTGCTATTTTTTAATGATGCTGCGGGAAAAATTAGACCATCTGCCGGCCGAGCCGGGCGTATACATCTACAAAGACTTCCGGGGAAAGATCATCTATGTAGGCAAAGCACGCTCGCTCCGCCAGCGGGTTCGCTCCTATTTTCAAGAAAGCCGCCAACTGGATCTCAAAACCGAGCATCTTGTATCGGAAGTCTTCGACGTCGAATTTATTGTCACCGACAGCGAAGTCGAAGCCCTCATCCTCGAATCGACCCTCGTCAAGAAACACCAGCCCCGCTATAACGTGAATCTCAAGGACGACAAAAGCTTCCCGTATCTGAAACTGACGGTCCAGGAATCCTACCCGCGCATTTTTATCACCCGTCGCATAAAAAAGGACGGAGCTCTGTACTTCGGGCCTTTCCTCCCGGCCAACTATGCGCGCCGGACGCTCAAGCTCGTGAATAAGTATTTTAAGCTGCGCACCTGCAATCTGGAGATCGACGGGACGCTGCCCCGTCCGTGTTTGGATTACCAGATGAAGCGCTGCCTGGGCCCGTGCGTCGCGGGGCTTTGCACCAAAGAGGAATATGGCCGCGCCGTTGAGGACGCAAAAATGCTTCTGTCGGGAAAATCCGATGAATTGATCTCCAAACTGGAACGCCGGATGAATGAAGCCTCCGAGGAGATGCGCTACGAAACCGCTGCAATGTATCGAGACTGGATTTCCATGATACGAGAGCTTTCGGAGCGGCAAAAGATGATTCTTGAAGGGCAGGATGATTGCGATCTTTTCGGATACTTCCAAGAGGGGCCGCAGATTGCGCTGAATGTGTTTTCCATGCGGGGCGGACGCATCGTTGGAAGGAGAGAATTTTACTGGGAAGATCTCCTTTCCTTCAATCCAAGCGAGTTTTTATCCGGCGCCCTTCATCAATATTATCTTCAGAACGATTTCATTCCAAAAGAGATCTATCTTCCTGTGGACATTGAGGATGCGGAAGTCTTGGAAGCTTATTTGTCCGGCAGGAAAGGCGGCAAGGTCTACATCCGGTCTCCCCGTCGCGGGCTTAAATCGCAGATGCTGGACCTTGTGATGCGCAACGCGAGGGTTTCCTTCGAGACTCGTTTCCGCATTCTTAAATCCAGGGGCGAGCAACTGCTGAAGCCGCTTCAGGATGTCCTCGGACTGAATTCTCTGCCCCGCCGCATTGAGGCTTTCGATATTTCTCATGTTCAGGGCTCCGATACGGTCGCCAGCATGGTTTTATGTGTCAACGGTCAAATGAAGCCCGGCGGCTACCGGAAATTCAAAATAGAAAGCGTGAAAGGACCGGATGATTTTGCCTCCATGCGGGAGGCTGTTCATCGTCATTACGAGAATGTGCTGGAACAGGATGAGGGGGTTTTGCCGGATCTTATCCTTATCGACGGAGGCAAAGGGCAATTATCGGCGGCCGTTTCAGCACTCAAGGATCTTGGTTTGGAAAACCAGTCCGTTGCGGCCATTGCCAAAAGGGAGGAGATCATCTTCGTAAAGGGAAAAGAGGATGCTCCCGTCAAGCTTCCGGACGGGTCTCCGGTCCTGCACCTGATCCAGACGGTCCGGAACGAAGCGCACCGCTTCGCGGTTTCCTATCATCGGAAGCGGCGCGAATTGCGCGATTTCGATTCCGAATTGATGGATATTCCCGGCATAGGCGAAGTGCGCAAAAAAGTGCTGCTGCGCGCCTTCGGCAGTCTCGACCGCGTGAAACGGGCATCCTACGACGAACTATCGCCGTATGTAGGCCCCAAAGCGGCTTCCCGAATCCTGGAGCATTTTAAAAAAGGCAAGGCGGCGGGTTAAATCTTTTAAATGCGGAAAATCGGCATGATCTCCGACCGGATTTTTTATCCTGTCGGCGCTCGCGGCAGGCGTCCGTTTTGACTCCTTTCCGGGTTTGCCTCAAAGCGCGCAGCAGCTCGATCCCACAAGAGCGATCCCGGCGGCGCCCGCAGTTTTCACAGTCGGTGTGATCCCAAGCACAAATGGCCGTTTTCTTATACTTCGGCTTTTAATTATTGGTAATTCCCGGCCGGAAACGGCCGATGTAAAGGGTATGTTTACACTACTATTTCTCTTAGCTCTAAAAGTAACAGTGCCGGCTGAGATGGCCTGTGTGGGAAGCATCCAAGATTCGGTTGTTCCTATGGACCTCTACGTTTCCGCAGTAGAGGAGGAGGGGACGAAAACCTTTGCCAGCGAGGGGAATATCGTCTATCTCAACGGTCCGGGGACCGCGGGTTTAAAGAAAGGCGCCGTTCGACGGGTAGTCCGTCCCGAAGGTACGGTGCGCGACCCTTCCACAAAGAGTTTATTGGGCACCTACTACATGGACATCGGAACCATTCGAATAGAAGCGGTTGAGAAAGAAAGCGCCATGGCGCGGGTTCTTCTATCCTGTCATGCAATACAGAAAGGGGATCTCATTGTCGCCGACGCGAAAAAGCCGACGTTGGAATTCGACGATGCGTTCTCAAACGCCATGACCCCGCTTCCCCAGAATGGCGTCATCGGTTCCATCGTTCTTGGAAGAGAAGACGTGAAGGAAATCGGCGCCGGGCACTTCTGCTTTATCACGCTGGGCCAGCGCGATGGCATAGGAGTCGGAGACCGGCTGACGGTTTTTCGTCCATATCCGCACTTTAGTTCGAGAGACCTGGAGAATGCAGGGAAAGGGACTGATGCCAGCTACGATCCGTTTCGGGATAGAATCTATAACTACAGGCTGAGTCAACTGCTTGGCGTACGCTCCATCCCCCCCATGATCTTAGGAGACATCATAGTGGTGGAGGCCGGAAATGATGTGGCGACCGGAAAGGTAATAAACAGCCTGCAGGAGATACATCCGGGCGATTTTGTAGTTAAAAGGTAATTTAAAGTTCCTTTTCAATCGCCTGCTTATGGACCCGAAGCGGGGCCGACGACCATAACTGCCATAGACAAGCATGCGTTTCGCAGGAAGTCCGGTTCCTACACGACGCTAAAATCCGAAACGATTGATTTGTCGCCCAGAACGGTTCCCGGCTGCAGAAGCGCTCCCTCTCCGATGTGGCATTGCCTTCCCACGATGGCTCTTTCGATGCGCGCGCCCGCCATAATCCGCGTTCCGCTCCAAATCACCGAGTCTTTTATCAGAACTTCTTCTTCCACGCGGCATCCCTCGCCGAGAACCGAATTTTCAATCGCCACCCCGGATTTTATGACGCATTCTCCGTCGAGGATGGAAAATGCATCGATGGAGACCTGATGCTTTTTCCAATCGTTGGGCGGACAGGCTTTCTGAGGGTAAATGGGCATTTTTGCCCTGCCGGAAATAACGCCAAAAGTCGCTTCCAGGTATTTCTGAGGGCTGCCGATATCCTGCCAATACTCGGGTGTAAGATAAGCGTATACCCGGGCTCCGTCCTGCAGCATTCCGGGGAAGAGATCGCGCTCGAAGCTCTGGGGCCCTTCGGCGGGAATGCGATTGAGAACGGAGCGCTCCAGAATATAAATACCCGCGTTTACGGTATGGCCCGTTATTTCATCCTCAGGCGGCTTTTCAGTGAACTGAGCCACGCGGCCGTCTGCCGTTGTTTCAACGAGACCGTATCCGACAGGATTCATGACGCGCGCGATAACAATGGTGGCTTCAGCCTTTTTGGCCTTGTGATAACGGAGAACATCCACCAGGTTGGTATCGGTAAGAATGTCCCCGTTGAGAACAATCGTGGTGTCGTCTATAAGGTTTTCGGCGGCTTTGAAGGCCCCGGCCGTTCCTCGCGGAAGATCTTCATGAGTGTAGCGCATGGTAACGCCGTATTTCATCCCGTCGCCGAATATGTCTGTGATCTTTCGCGGCTGATAGGAAAGGCTCAAAATAATTTCGGTAATTTTTGCCCTTTTGATACGGTCGATCTGAAAAAATAAAAAAGGGATGTTTGCGAGCGGAACAATGGGCTTCGGCGTGTGCAACGCGAGGGGGCGCAGCCGAGCCCCCTTGCCTCCGGCAAGTATAAGCGCCTTGATCACCGTTTCTAATCCTCCCGATAATTTTATATTATATCACAGGGCACAGTCGAAGACGCAGCGGCCCCCGCCATTAGCGCGGAAAGCGGGATATTCGGGATCCTGTGTGAATAATGGACGATGCTGCGCTGGATCCGGGTTGCCTGGACTCGGCAATCCTGCATCCGGTATTTTGGATTTTGTGATACCCTAAACTGGCTTATGAATCTGCCAAATGCATTAACACTCGCCAGGATTTTTTTGATTCCCGTTGTGGTCGCCGTGTTACTGACCAAAGAGATGCGGAGCTTTGCCGTTTTGGGAGCCGGGCTTTTTCTTGCCGCGGCATTAACGGATTTGCTGGACGGATACCTGGCGCGGCGGCGCAAGCAGGTGACCACCTTGGGCCGCTTGCTGGACCCGATCGCCGACAAATTGCTTATTTCGTCTGCTTTAATTTCTCTCGTGCAACTCAAGATAGCGCCGGCGTGGATGGTCGTTATCATTATCGGGAGAGAATTTGCGGTAAGCGGGCTGCGCAGCATCGCCGCCCATGAAGGCTTTTCGATCAATGTGTCGACTCTGGGCAAGGGGAAAATGGTCAGCCAGGTTGCAGCCGTAGTGGGATTGATACTGGGGCATAAATACGGAGGATGGACGCAGCACACAGCCAACCTCCTTCTTTGGGTTGTTGTCATTTTGGCCCTTATTTCGATGATACAGTATTTCCGGCAATTCTGGTCCAAGCTCGACAACAGCATCAAGTACAGGGAAAAGCGGCGTCTCGCAAGGAAAGAACTCCGGAGGCAATGGGCCGCTCAGCAGCGGGAAATAGGGCGCCTGCGAAAGCTGGAACGTCTTCACAAGGCCGGGGCGGAGCTGGATCCGCCGACGACCTGAAATGCCGGGGATAAGCAGAGATGGAGCCGGCAGGAGAAAGATTATGCTGAATGATTCCGAGAAAGCAGCGCTCCTAAAGCTGGCAAAAGATACGCTGGACGCCTATTTTGCAAACAAGCCCTCTCCCGTCTGTACATCTCCTGATGACGGCTTGATCGCGCGAAAGGGAGCCTTTGTTTCATTGCACCGGGAAGGAGACCTTCGCGGCTGCATCGGGCAGCTGTATTCCGACCAGGAACTCCATAAGGTTGTTCAGCACTGCGCCCTGAGCGCCGCGCTGGAAGATCCGCGCTTCCCGCCGGTGGCGCAGGATGAGCTGGAAAACCTGGATATAGAGATATCGGTTCTGAGTCCTTTCCGCCGCATCCGGAACATTGAGGAAGTGGAAGTCGGGAAACACGGTCTTTATATTGTTCAAGGACCTTTCCGGGGCCTTCTTTTGCCGCAGGTCGCTACAGAATTCCGGTGGGATCGGAAAAAGTTTTTGGAACAGACATGCCGGAAAGCGGGCCTCCCCGAGTCCGCGTGGCGCGACCCGCATGCTGAAATCTATATTTTCGAAGCCGAAGTTTTCTCCGACTCCCGCTCATCCGGCGGGCGGCATTGACGCGGCTTTTTTTCGGCCGGATTCTGCAGCTCTTCGCCGCGCAAATGGTGTCGGTGTGCACTTCGCGATATAGGTTCATTATATGAAAACCGGCGGTTTTAGCCTATTACGCATTCGCGGAATAGAGATTATTGTCGATTATTCGTGGTTCATCCTGTTTTTCCTGGTCGTCTATACCATGGCGGAGGGCTACTTCCCTCAAACTCATCAGAATTACAGCAAGCCGCAATACTGGGGGATGGGGATCCTGACAGCATTTTTATTCTTTGTTTCCATACTCATTCATGAACTTGCGCATTGCTTTGTCGCTCTCAAGCATGGAATCAAAGTCATCGGCATCCGGCTGCTCATATTCGGCGGGCTGTCTCAAGTGGCGAATGAACCCAAGAACGGCCGCCAGGAATTTCTAATCGCATTGGCGGGGCCGGCCTCGAGCATGCTGCTGGGGATGGGATTCTTTGCCGTTTATTTATATCTCCGTATAACCAACCAGATGATCGCCGCTTCAGGAATTGCGGGAAGCCTGGCATTCGGCAATATCGTCCTTGCGGTTTTCAACATGATTCCGGGTTTCCCGCTTGACGGAGGCCGCATTTTAAGGGCTTTCCTTTGGGATCACTGGGACGACGCGGCGCGCGCCACAAGAGTTGTCAGTCAGCTCGGAAGCGCTTTTGCATTGTTTTTGATCATTTTCGGCATTCTGCAGTTTGTGGCCGCCCGGAGCATTATCTCGGGACTTTGGTTCATTTTTATAGGACTTTTCATGAAACAATCGGCGACCGGCAGCTTCCAGGGCTTTATGCTGCGGCGTACCCTGGCGGGAGTCCAGGTGCGGCAGGTGATGACCCGGAATCTTGTCACGGTGGATTGGTTGATTTCAGTGGATCAGCTGGTCCATGATTTTATATATAAGCACCATTTTACGAATTTCCCTGTTTTTAACCGTGACGAGTTTCTGGGGATGGTTTCGCTGGAAGACGTAAAAAGAATATCCAAGGATCTGTGGAATTTTAAACAGGCGCGGGACATTATGACGCCCATTGAGTTAATAGCGTGCCTGAAGCCGGACGATGATGCCGCCGACGCTTTTTCGACGATGATATCAAAGGGCATCAATCTCATGCCGGTGGTTGAAGAGGACCACCTTATGGGAATTGTTTTTCGTAGCGACTTAATGAACCTCTTCAAGATAAAATCGGATCTCGGCTCTACATAAAGATGCTTTGCATGGAAGACTCCCGCGCGCCGGCATCGTGCAATCCGGCGCGCTGATAACTCCAGGAGGGAGTATGATTCGCTCCATTTTACTGGCTCTGGCGGAAGCGCCTTACGATGCAAACGCAAGAAATTATGCTTTTTGGCTCGCAAACAGGGAAGGCGGCGGCATCCACGCGCTTGCTGTCATTGATATTGCGGCATTCGAGGTCCCCGTGCTGGCGGCTCCGGACGGATTCATGCCGTCGGTGGTGGTTCCTCCCTTGAAAGAAAGCCAGTCTTTGATGAATGAAATGATGGAGGCGGCTAAGAAGCGCCTGGACCTCTTCGCCGACCAATGCGCCGGGAAGGGTATCCCATGCTCCACGGAGATTAAAACCGGCATCCCCGGAGAGGTGATCGGCCGAAGCGCAATAGCGCACGATATCGTAGTGGTTTCACGCAGAGGGTACAATCAAATATCCAATGCCAGGGAAACTGTGGATGTATTGGTGGCTCCGGTGATCCGAAATTCGGTGCGTCCGGTCGCAGTCGCGGGATCGGAATTCCGGGAGATGGGAGATATCCGGAATATACTTATGGCGTATGACGGAAGCAGCCACTCGGCCCGCGCCCTCGCGGTTGCCGCCTCGCTTGCCACGCGGCCCGGCATTCAGTGCAGTTTAGTTACGGTATCCCAATCGGAAGAGCAGGGCCTCGATATTCTTGCGCCGGCTGAGGCGTTTTTGCTTCACCACGGAATTACACCCGACAAGCAAGTGTTGGTCGGCCCCAAACCGTCGGCGCTCATTTGCAAGCTGATCGCTTCCGGGAACGCGGATATCGTAATAATGGGAGCTTACGGGCACAGCCCGATACGCGAAGTTTTATTCGGCAGCACAACCGAGCGTATCCTTTCCCAATGCTCCGCCAATGTCATCCTGCAGTCTTGAAGGCCGTTCATCGGACGGAATCCGGAGGACTCAAAATTTTCCGACATTTGCCGAAATAAAAACCTCATTGACGAAACAAAGGATTCAAAAGCCTATGCCCGGCGGACTTCTACCATCCTCCTTCCAATGACAGACTCAACAACGCCGCCGGGCAGTGGCTTTCCAACCGCGCCCCGAATTCCCGCTGCATTTCATTTTTCCCGGCGGCACCGTTTCATTTTCCTGAAGCCACGGTTTGCGCCGGGGCCATAGCCGTACTTGGCCAGCTCCTTAGCCAGCTTTTTGCGCCCCCGGTAAAGCCTGTTGATTACGTTTTGATATCTTTCGGGCGACAGCTGCTTTACGATTTCCGCAGTTTCATGGCCGGCGATAAAAAGCTGCATGGCCCGGCGCTGGGGGGAGGGGAACCGGGCGAGGGTTTGATCGACTATGGCGCGCAGCTCTTCGTGAAACACCATGGTTTCCGGAGAGAAATCAAAAACGGGATGCGTTGCGCATTGCTTGGCGTCGATTCCCTGCTGGTTGCGCAACGCAATGCGGCGCGCCCGGCGGTAGTAATTGCCGACCTTCTTGCGCAGTATGCCCAGGCTCCATGCGAGCGGGCCTTTCACCAACTCGCTTTCGGGCTGCTTTGCGATCATTGTGAGGAGAGTTTCCTGAACCAGATCTTCCGCATCGCTGCAGTTCAGGACCCTGATTGAAGTGAGCTTCTGGAGAACGACGCGAATGGCCGCGATTTCGTCGTCGGTCCACCTGCACTGAGTTCGGTCCGATTCATGCGGGCGCAGAGGAGCGCTTTCGGAAATAAAAAAAGTCCCGGACTCAGGCTGAATGCAATGGGGGATGTACACTTGTGGCCCTCCAATTCAAATGTTGATAAATGGAATTTGAATTCGAGGGAATGTACTGGGCGTGTAAAAATTAATTCGGACCCGACGTCCTGTCAAGGCATTATTGAGAACTTGTCACGCCTCGATAGAAATGTCCCTTTTCCATAGTTGCCGCTGCTGTTGGTTTTGATCTTTGGACCGGCCTGTAGCGAAGCCCGGCGCAATCCGGTTTCTATTCGGTCGGTGCGTAATATCCCGGCCGCGCATAGCCGCTTGCGTCCGCCGCATCGACGCGCACATCGATATGGCGGTAGGAACCATCTTTCCGGTCGTTTGACGAGATATAGCCGATTGTATATTGGCTGCGAAGTTCTTCGTAGACCTGCTCGTAAATATCGTTCAACTGGCCGAAGCTGTTCGGGTAGAGGACGCGGCCGCCTGTTTCGTGCGCCAGCTTGCGCAATAAAAGATCCGCGTTAAAAAAATCCTCGGCCGGGATATGGCCGTAGTACCCGTGTTGTTTGTTTCGGGATATCAGCGATTGACGGACTGCTTCCGTTTTACTGACGATATAAAGGGCGGCCTCCGATCGGATGGCCGCCTGCAGCGCTTCTTTATAGTCGACGGAGCTTCCTGTATCCATGCCGTCGCTCATGAGAATCACCGCCTTCTTTTCATCGATGCCTTTGAAAACTTCCTTGCACGTGACCCAAATGGCGTCCCAAAGCTTGGTATAATCTTTGCAGTAAATGGAAGCTAGGACCGTATCAACGCGGTCGGTCTCTCGCCCCCAGTCCATTTTCAATCGGATATCCGTATTAAAGCTGATCAGCGAGAAATTGTCGTCCGGATGAAGATTCTCCAGAAATCTTTTGGTTGCGTATTTGATAGTGCCCCATTCGAGACGAACGCTTCCGCTGGAGTCGAGGAGAATGGAAATGAAGGTCGGCAAGCCTTCCTGCGCAAAAAATACTATTTCCTGGGGAGCGCCGTCCTCATATACGTGAAAGGCGCCTTGGGGCAGTCCCTTGTAAAAGCTGCCGTCCGGGCGGCGCACGGTAACGGGCACGTTGACCATGTTTACTTCCACGCCGATGGTGTAAGCCTTTTTGGGGCCTTCCTTCGAATCGGAGCCGGAGGAAGATTGCTGCCCGCCGGGGAGAAAGGCGGCTGCAAAAAGCACGACGCAGCAAAGCAGCAAACTGAGGAAGTATCTTTTTCTTGCCATTAGTGGGGCCCCGTATGTTTATTCAAAGCTTTTCCAGCGCTGCGGGAAGCTTCTCGTATATGCCGCCGAATCCTCCGTTGGACATTATGACAATCAGATCGCCCGATCGAACCTCTTCGCATACTTTACGAATTATATCTTCCACTGTTCCCAGATTCCAAGCGGAGCGCCCGATGCGTCGCAGGTCTTCAACCAGGCGTTTCTCCCCCAGTCTTTCGCCTTCAGGAATCTTCTCGGGTTTGAAGATCGAGTGAATCGCTATAAGATCCGCCGTCGCCAGCGCTTCGGCGATTTCCCGCTGGAAGATGTTGCGTCGGCTGGTTGCGGAACGAGGCTCGTAAACGGCCCAGATGCGTTCCGGGTGAAAAGCATGCCTGGCGGCCTGCAAAGTTTCTCTTACCGCGGTGGGATGGTGCGCAAAATCCTCAAGAATTCGGATGCCCCGTACCTGGGCCCTCAATTGCATTCTCCGGCGGACGCCGGCAAAGGATTCCAGCCCTTCCCTGATGTCGTCTTCGGAGACCTCCAATTTGTTCAGAACCGCCGCTGCGGCGAGAACATTGCGGATATTGTGCATGCCGTACAAGCCAAGCCTCAAGCGCCGGAATAGTTTTTTTCGGTAGGTTATCTCGAAGCAAAGCCGGTCGCCCAGTATCTCGATTTTCCTTGCGCTCCAGTCGCTGTCGGCCTCGAGGCCGAAGGTTTCTTTCGCGCAATAACTGTTTCGACTGACTTCCAGAGCCGCGGGGCTGTCTGCGCCGACGGCCAGATATCCACGCTCCGGGATGAGGTGTACGAACCGCCGGAACTGGGCTTTTACCGCTTCGAAGCTTTCGTAAATGTCCGCGTGATCATATTCAACATTTCCAACGACCGCAAGATAGGGAAGATAGTGAAGAAATTTCGGGCGCTTGTCGAAAAAGGCCGAATCGTATTCATCTCCCTCAATAATGAAATGCGGTCCCCCTTCCATTCCATAGCCGGATTGGAAGTTTTCCGCGATCCCTCCTATCAGGAAGTTCGGCAGAAGCCGCGCTGAGTGAAGCACCCACGCTATCATGGAAGCAGTGGTTGTTTTGCCGTGCGTCCCCGCCACGACTACGGAGATCTTCTCGCGAATGAAAAAGCTTTCAACCGCCTCGGGCAGGGAAATAAAGGGAAGCCTGAAATTCAAAGCGTGCTCGATTTCCGGATTTCCCCGGGAAAGCGCGTTGCCCACAATCACCAGGTCGGGCTTCGGCTGGAGGTTCTTCCAATCATATCCTTGAATAACCGGGATGAGCTTTTGAGCCAGAAAATCGCTCATCGGAGGATAAACGTTTTCATCGGACCCGGAAACTTCGTATCCGCGTTCCTTCAACATGGCGGCCAGCGACGCCATCGCGGTCCCGCATATTCCGATCAAATGGATTTTTTTTATCCCATCTGTGCGCATGAAAGAACTGTATCATAATATCGGGGACGGGCCACGCCAAAGTATTGTTTAATTTATATATAGATCAGATATGAATTGAGAAATCAGGCCTTGCGCGCAGCCCCTTGTGCTTCCACCGGCGACTGTCGGGCGCCGGTCCGAGAATTAGAATATGCCGCGTGCTTCTTCCGGCCGGCAGCGGTTGTTCGAACTGATATTAATGATAATCGTGAAAATGAACGGTTTCTTTGATGGTGACGCGTTCGATGCGGTCGCCAGGAACTATTTTGTCCGCCACCTGCATCCCGCTGATAATCCTTCCAAAGCAGGCATGGATTCCGTCAAGGTAAGGCTGCGGCTCCAGGGCGATAAAAAACCGGGAAATATCCGAATGGCCGGCCGCCAGCGGCATTCCCACGCTGCCTCTTTCAAAGGGGCGCATATTAACCTCGTTCTGAATCAACCGAGCGGCGCTGGCTTCGCGGCCGCTTTTTGTTTCAATCCTCTCCGGCGGCATCCCCGGACCAAATTCCATCCCGTTGTATGTTCCTCCCGAAGCCATCAAAGCAAAATACGCCGCCGTAACGGGAGCGTCTTCTCGAAAAAGCTCTATTTCAAGATCTCCCCGGTTTGTTTCCAGTACGGCGATGGTGCTGTTTTTGCGGTTGGCCGCAAGAGTGCGGCGGAATATTTCCGTGAGAATTCTCTCCGGGCGCAGAGAAGTCTCCTTGTCCCGCTTCAATAATTTCCCCGGCGCTGCTGCCGCGCGGTCCGCGGCGCGCCCCGACAGCAAAGGCGCCGCCAGAAGGACGGATTCCGAATGGTTTGAGCGGAGCCGGGCCATGGTCCGAGCGGCCTGAATCGCAAACTGCATCTGGGCGGGATGTGCATCGTCGATTGGATCGGCCTTTAAGGCACGGAGTATATGGAGAACGGCCGAAGGATTGTTGAGCTCTCCCAGCGCTTGAAGCGCCCGGATGCGAACGACCGGAGGAACAGGAATGAGCTCCGGTTCGCGCCGCGGAAGCAGCAGAGGAAACAGCCTTTCCGCCAAGCTCGGATCTTCCATTATGCCGAGACCTCTGGCCGCATGGGAGCACACGATAGGGTCCGGATTGTTGAGATTTTCAACGAACAGCGCTCCTGCCGTTTTTGCCCGAAGCCTCGTCAAAGCTTCCAGTGCGCGCCATTGGATATCGGGATCTTTCATGGCGGCGCATTTTTGCAGAACCGGCGCGGCCGGCCGGTGGTGCAACCTTGCCAGGGCGGTTATAGAAAATTGCACATAAGCGCTCTCCGCGGGCGTCAGACGTTCCTCGAAAGCCTCCAGCCGCCTCGTTATCTCGGCCGCTTCCCCGGGGGAGCCGATTTTCCCCAGCGCTTCAACGGCGCGCATCCGCACGGTGATGGAAGGATCATCGAGAAGCTTGCTCAATTCAGAAGCAGCGCCGGGATGCGAACGGTCGAGGGATCCTTCGCAAAGAGCGCGATGTTCGATGACGCCTATGGAAAAAGCCGATGCGGCGCGAAGCGCCGCGTCGCCTGAACGGACTGCATTGCATAGAAGAGGCAGCGCCTCGGGATCCCCGATCCGCCCCAGGGCGATAGCCGACCAGCGGCGGACTTCCGGATAGGGATTAGACAGATTTTTCTCAAAAAATCCGTCTTCTCCGATCGAGCGGCGGTTTTCGCGTTCCAGTATTTCGACGAAAAATTGGTTTTTGGCAAGTTCCGCCCGATCCGGGCTTCGATTGCAGGAAATACAAGGCAGCAAGAACAAAACCAATAGCGGGATGCATAAGCATCTCCGGAATGGGCATTCCCGTCGAAAGCGGCTGCGGCGATCGGCTGAATCCCGGCGCATGCTAGGACAGCCCGCAGATCGTTCTTCGGCCCGCGTTTCCGGCATTGAATCGGATATTTGAAATCTCTTTTTGAAGGAAGAGCTGGACATAAGGGCTGATCTGGCAAGGCGCATCGGATGCTTTAATCGATTATTGTACCTTCAGGCCGGTGATTTCATAGGAGATCTGTTTGGGATTCCAGTAGTATTCGACGGATTCGACGCCGATTGAAAAAGCGCGCTTTTCCAACGGCTGCATGGGCTTGCCGGTGAAACCGGCGCCCGGCCGCAGCAGAAAAGCGGTCCGTTCTTTTGAGACGTTTCCCCATACGTCGTAAAGGGTGATATGCGCCTCCACCGCTTCCAGCTTTCGGTCTCCATCGTTCAGGAGGGTCCCCGATATCATGGCGATTCTCGCATTGTTGAAAGTAATTCCCAGGCTGGCCTTAACGTCTCCGATCACAATCTTCTTTTTGTAATACTCAAAGTCCGTGTTCCCCGGGCGCAGCAGACCGGGAACGACTGCGGACGATCCGCCGTTTTGATGCAGACTGTTTTGATAGCGGACGTAGAAGAACAGTCCGCCAAGCAGCACGGCCAAAACCCCGAGAGCGATCAGCAGCGTGCCCGGGCGAAATGTTTTCCGAGGTTCGGATGTAAACTCCAGCATGACAAAAAACCTCTATTCGGATCTCGATATGTTTTTTATTATATCAGATCCGGCTCGCTGCGGAACGGGCAGACTTGAGGCTCCTGTTTGCGAGGCAGGACCGGATCGCGGGCTTCGGCCCTGCCTTGGAGCTTTGAGTCGCGCCCGCGGATGTGGTAGCCTTTTGATCTCAAGGGAAAACCATGATGCGGAACAACCTCTTTAAAATGTGGCTGCTCGCGGCGCTGATTCCTTTATTCTGCGCGCCGGTCCCTTGCCGGGACACGGTCCGTCTGCCTCAATTGAGTTCAAAGCAGCTACTGAACGACCTGCAGATTACGGTGGCGCACACTCCCTATCTTGGCGACGACATGACCGTCGGATTGGTGCTGCGCTATGGGGCTGCTTTTGATCCCTGGCCGGATAAGGGCGGCATCTCTTATCTTCTTTCCCGCATGTTCACGAAAGCGACTGCGGACAGGACGCAAAAGGATATTGAGGATGAACTCGCTGAGCTGGATGCTTCGCTTGAAATTAATTGTGATTGGGACTGCTTCCGATTTCTGTTGAGGGGGAAGAGCGCAAAATTTGAACGGTCTCTTCTGCTGCTATATCAGATTGTCGCCGAGGCGCGGTTCGATGAAGAGGATTTTGCCGCCGTTAAGGAATCGGCGCTGAAAGATCTTCAGGCGCCCGCCGATCCCCGCGGGCGGATCCACTCTCAGCTGGAAACGGTTTTATTCAGCGGAACAACCTATGGCAGGCCTCTGAAAGGCACTCCGCTGAGCTTGTCCGACATCACGCTGGGGGACGTCCGGTATTTTTATCGTAGGTTTTTTTCGCCAAATCAGGCGGCGCTGCAGGTTGTGGGAGACGTCCCCGCCGAGGAGCTTCTTCGAAAGGCCTCGCGCATTTGGGGCCTATGGGTCCGCAAGGATACCGTTCCGTTCACTTTTCTGCCTCCAAACAGGCCGGCGGACCGGCGTATCCTCCTGGAAGACGATCCAGATTCACCCGCCGCGCAGTTCATCATCGGAGGGCTTTTCCCCCGCCGCCAGGACCCCGTTTATGAAACCGCCCGCTTGGCTGCGCATATCCTGCAGGAACGGTTAACCAAGCTGCTGCCGACTTCCCTTTTAACAGTGGAAGGCCGCGGGCGGCGCATGGAAAGCTCCTTTTATATCCAAGGGCAGGCGGCTGCCGAACAAGCGGTTGATGAGATTCGCAGGATAATGGATGCGGTGAAGGAAATGAGAAACAAGCCGGTTTCCGATGAAGAGTTGTGCGCCGCCAAGGAGACATTTATCGATGAATTTAACCGGCGCTTGCTCACCACAGACGGGCTGTGCCGAATGATGATGGATGCGGAACTCTATCGCTTGGGAAGCAACTACGCCGCCGTTTACCCCGGTCAAATTCGGAGGTTGGACGCCGCGGCGGTTCAGCGCGCCGCCGAAAAATGGATTTTACCCGGCGGTGAAATCATCCTGATCAGGGGGCCGGCGGCCGTCTTGAATCGCGATCTCCATTTGCTGGGGACCATTCAAAAACTGATTCCTTGAATCTACCCGCATTATTCATGAAGATTCTGCTGCTGCGCCGGTTGTTGGCACGCCGGCGGGGAGGATGGGATGCGCATTGTAATCACGGGAGGGGCGGGATTTCTTGGAAGCCATTTGTGCGACTTCCTTTTGAATCTCGGCAATGAAGTCATCTGTCTCGATAATCTTCTTACCGGGAGCGTGAACAATATAGCGCACCTGCTCGGACACAGCCGATTCAGCTTTTACAAGCACGACGTAACCGAATACATCTATATCGGCGAGCCCATCGACGCGGTCCTGCATTTCGCGTCTCCCGCCAGCCCGCGCGACTACCTGGAACTCCCGATACAGACTTTGAAAGTCGGCGCGCTCGGGACCCATAAGACCATCGGACTGGCAAAGCGCGCGAGCGCCCGGTTTCTCATGGCCAGCACCTCGGAAACCTATGGAGATCCTCTGGTAAACCCGCAGCCGGAAACTTACTGGGGCAACGTGAATCCCATCGGTTTGAGGGGCGTCTATGACGAGGCAAAGAGATTTGCGGAAGCGCTGGTAATGGCATACCACAGATATCACGGTATGGACACCCGCATTGCCCGCATTTTTAATACCTACGGACCCAGGATGCGGCCTCATGACGGGCGGGTGGTGTCGAACTTTATTGTTCAGGCGCTCCGGGGAGAACCGCTGACCGTTTACGGAAAAGGCGATCAGACCCGCAGTTTCTGCTACGTGGATGACGAAATCAACGGTCTGGTCAGCCTTCTGACGGCGCCCGAGTCGGAAGATATTCATCTGCCGGTGAATATCGGCAATCCTCATGAATTAACGGTGCTTGAAATCGCCGAGAAGATTATCAAGCTTACGGGTTCCACAAGCGAAATCGTTTTTGAGCCGCTGCCGGAAGACGATCCGAAAGTCCGCCGGCCTGACATTTCCCGCGCGTCTCGGCTGTTGGGATGGAGCCCCAAGGTATCATTGGAAGAAGGACTGGCTAAGACCATAGATTATTTCCGCTCCGAATTGAAGGATGCAAAATAGCCCGCAGGCAATCGGGATAGGCGCTCTGGAAAAAACTCCCTGAAGCGGCTGCCGGCAACGGTTCAACGAACGCCTGGATTTGGAGCAGAAGGACGGGACGAATTGGAGGTGAGCATGAATGTGCCGCTGTTGGATCTACAGGCTCAATATGCACAGATCAAAGATAAGGTGCGCGTCGCGGTCGACGGTGTGTTTGAAAGCCAGCGCTTTATTTTGGGAGCCCAGGTATCCGCACTTGAAGAAGAGATCGCGAAATTTTGCGGCGTTCCCTATGCAATAGGCGTCGCATCGGGCACGGATGCGCTTCTGCTTTCGCTTAAGGCCGTCGGAGTCGGACCCGGCGGCGCTGTGGCAACGGTCCCTTTTACGTTCTTTGCGACGGCGGGAACCATTGCCAATCTCGGCGCCCGGCCGATCTTCGTGGACATTGAAGGCATCGGCTTCGAAATGAATCCCGGGAAATTGGCTTCCTTTCTGGCGAGGGAATGCAGTTTCAACCTGACTACAAAAAAAGTTGTTCACAAGGCCTCCAACACCGTCATCCAAGCCTTAATGCCGGTGCACCTTTACGGCCAATGCGCGGATATGGATGAAATTCTGGCTCTTGCCAGGCGCTACAGCCTTCCCGTTATCGAAGATGCCTGTCAAGCTCTGGGAGCGACTTATAAAGATAGGCACGCCGGGGCGATGGGGGATTTCGGATGCTTCAGCTTTTTCCCTTCCAAAAATCTCGGGGGCGCAGGGGACGGGGGAATGATACTAACCTCAAACAAAGCGCTGGCCGAGCGCGTGCGGTTGCTCCGGACACACGGCGCGCAGCCCAAATATTTCCATTCCATCGTTGGATTCAACAGCCGTCTGGATGAACTGCAGGCGGCTGTTTTGCGCGTCAAGCTCCCGTATCTTCAACAATGGTCGCAGGCGCGCAGGCGCAATGCGGAACGCTATGCCGAAGATTTCAAGGCCGCGGGAATTCTATCTTATGTAACTCCTCCCAAGACCCTTCCCGACAGAACCCACATCTTTCACCAGTATGTTATTCGCTGCGCCAGGCGCGACGAACTGCAGGCTTTCTTAAAATCGCGCGGGATAGGCACGGAAATCTATTACCCGGTATCCCTGCACGAGCAGGAGTGCTTCCGATATCTTGGCTACACGTCCCATGACCTGCCGGAATCCCACGCGGCGGCGGCGGAAACTCTGGCTTTGCCGGTGTATCCCGAGCTCACGGATGAGCAACGCGCTTATGTCGTGAATTCCATCGCCGCGTTTTATAAAACATCCTAACCCGGAATGTTTCAGGGCCGTCTCGCTGCGAATAATGCTGATTAAGGCGGCCCCGGCAAGGGACTTCCTTTTTTGCGGGGGATCGTCGGTTTTCCGCGGGTTGCGGTGGAATCGTTTTGTCGGTTTTCTCCGCTTCCATCCAAAGGGTCATACTTCAGCAATTCGCATAGCTCATCGATAAAACCTATTTGGCCCCTGAGTATTTTCCGGCGCGCCCGGGGCAAAGAGAACCATTCAGCGCGGTCTATTTCGGGGAAGCTGGAAATCCTCCCGGAACGGGGAGGCCACTCCAATTCAAAAGTGTTGCTTTTAATTTTTGACGGATCTGCGTCTCCTTCGAACGCCCAGGCGCAAATTCGCTTGCCGCCGGGCTGCTTCCGTACCGTTAATTGGATGAAATCACCGTTCGGCTTGAGCCCTGTTTCCTCAAAAAACTCCCGTTTCGCCGCCTCCAGAGCATTCTCTGCCGGCTCGTATTCGCCTTTTGGGATGGACCATGCGCCCTCATCTTTTTTTCGCCAAAAGGGCCCTCCCATATGACCGAGAAGGATTTCCAAGATGCCGTTCTTGAACCGATACAGGATCAAACCGGCGCTGCTCTTCGCCATGGGTTCATTCCTCCGCAGGTTTTCCCCGGGGGCTGCCGGCCGTGGATCCGCGTTTCAGCCGCCCCGTACGGAAGCTCTTATCGTTTCAATCAATTCCTTTGTCGATCCTCTTTTGGTAACGTAGGCGACGGCGCCGGCATCCAGCATAGCCGCCTGCTGCGATTCTTCCTGATACATCGATAACCCTATAATACGGACATCGTCCATTTCCTCATGGATGATTTGGGTGGCCTGGATGCCGTCCATTTTAGGCATGTTGATGTCCATCAGAACGACGTTCGGGCGGACCTCCCTGGCAAGGGTTACAGCGGATTCCCCGTCGCAGGCCTCGCCCACAATCTCAAAATCCGGCTCCCGGCGTATCAAATTCGCGATTCCCTGCCGCACAATCATGTGATCGTCCACCAGCATTATCCGGATCTTCATGTCCGCGTCGGATTCTGTCAACTCGAGCGCAGCCGCGGCCGGCGCGGTGCCGGAAGCGAACTTCGGAGCCTTCTGCTTTTTTGAATGGGATACGGGAAGGGTAAGCCTGAAACAGCTTCCCCGGCCGGGGGCGCTGTCGATTTCCATCCGCCCGCCCATTAAGGAAAGGCGTTCGCGTATGCTGAAAAGGCCGAAACCTTCCGAGCCGCTTCCCTGCATGTCGAGCCGGGCGGCATCGAAACCGATCCCTTCATCCTCAACGGTTAGGAAAATGCGTCCGTCTTTTTGATGCAGTTCGACCCTGGCCTCTTTGACTCCGGAATGCTTCACGATGTTGAACAATAACTCCCGCGCTGACTGAAACAGCAATAGGAGGGATTCTTCAGCCATAAGCGGAATGCTCTTGCAGGGAGCCAGCGTTACGTGGAGCCCGTATTGTTCCTGCATCCAGCCGGCCAGCCAGTCAAGGGCGGCGCACAGGTCGCGGCGCAGAAGAATGGGAGGACTGAGTTCCGCCGCGAGCAGTCGCGAAGTATCCCCCGCCTCGTCCAAAATTCTTCTCAACCGTTCCAACTCCTGCTTCATATTTTGTCCGGAATCCACGAGATCAAGCTGGAAGCATGCCGCGACGAGGATTTGCTGCAGGCCGTCGTGGATCACTTGGGCCAGCCGCTTGCGCTCGCGCTGTTCCGTCAATGTCAATTCCGCGCTGATTCTGCGAAGCTGTTTCGAACGCTGCTCCAGCTCGCGGACCGCCTGGGACAATTCTTTCGTCCGTTCCTGAACGCGCTGCTCCAACTCCAGCTGGTTCCGGCGAAGCTTTTCCTCCGTCTCCTTTATGTCGGTGATATCGCGGCCGTTAATGACGACGCCGCCGATGTCCGGATCATGTATCAGGTTGGTGCCGATCATCAGCATCCATCGCCAGGCCCCGTCCTTGGCCCGGATCCGGAGTTCAGCCCGTTTGATCCTGCCCGGCTTCCCGGCGATATTTCTGATGAATTTCCTTGCAGCCGCCGCGTCCTCGGGGTGCACAAATTCCAGTGCATTGCGGCGATACAGCTCCTCGGCCGTGTACAGAAGCCTGCAGGGCCGCCCGATGATGGCATAACCGATCCTGCCCCGGGTGTTCAGAATTCCGAGGAACTCGCTCGTGTTCTCAGTTAAAGCCCGGAAAATCCTTTCGTTCCGCCCCAGGGCCGCCTCCGCGCGCCGCCGCTCGCTGATATCGACGAGCGAAACCCTGTAAACCGCATGGCTTCCCGAATCGGGCTCGCGCATTATTTTCAGCTCGGCGAAGAAATTGGCTCCGTCTTTTCTTTGCAGCCTTACTTCGCAGCGCCTTTCTCTTCTGCGCGTGGATGTTTTAAATGCCCGGTAAAATGCATCCCGGTGTTCCGAATGAACATAGGCCGAAAGTTTTTCTCCGGTTAGATTCTGCCGCTCTTCCCCCAGCAGCCGGCTTCCCATAAGATTCGCTTCAACGATCTGAAACAAACGGTCAAGCGTGAAATAGCCGACCGGAGCGAAATCAAACAGATCGGCATAGCGGTCTCGGGATTTCCGAAGCCTAAGCTGCGCTTCCCGCAGCTCCTTGTTGTTGACTTCCATGGCGGCCCGAGAGGGGCGATCCCTGCGGGGCATCGCGCCCTTTTGGGCTGCGGAGGCAATTCGGCGCGGCGTTATCGCTTCGGCGGCCGGGATTCCCCTGTGAAGGCTTTTTGAGCGCTCTGATTTTGCTTCATCGAGATTTCTTTTCTTTTGCATTCTTTCGATTCCCCGAGGATCGTTATTCCAGACAGGGCCGGCTGGCGGCGGCTGCAACGGCAGACCGCATCGCTGGCTTTAAGGGCGCAATCCCGGCATCGCGCCGCGTGTTCTCGAACGGCCGTTTCAGTGGTTCACGGCCGCCTGTGCATGCGCCAATGCCGAAAATTGAAAAGATGTCTGTTTGCGTCTTTGCAGGAAGGGGGGAAGCTTTCTTTCCGCCGGTCATCATTACGCTTTCCCGGAACGGGATTAACCCGCTGAGAGTATGGGCTCTTTCGTCGTCTCTCACTACATCTTACTCCCGGACGGCATTAAAGTCATCCCGCGCCCATGATATCCCGCTAAAAAACAGCGGGATATGGAAGCCGGAAGTCAGGAGCCGGAAGCGGAAATGGTCCGCCTACAGGCGTTGGGCCGGCGGCAGGCTCCCGGCGCGAACGGAATTCTCGTTAGGCAGCGAATAGCGGTCTAAATCCGCATGAGGCGTGCTCGACCCATTAGGGGTTTTGAGAGGAAAGGGTGGTTTTATCCCTTCGTTATGGGAAGGCCCTTACCGTTTGGCAGACTCTTCCGATTCGGAAAGGGACGATTTTCGGTCGCGCAGCTCTTTGGACTTTTGCCGGCTTACTCCTATGATGATGATCAAAGCCAAGACCGCCATAATGGCGCCCAAATAATAAGCGATTGCAGAATCCAATACCGACATAGGCGTATCTCCTGCGGTTTAACTCCCTACCATTTTTGCCCGGGATGAGTCCATCTCCAGATAATATAAAACACCAACGCCAGTCCCATCGTTACACAAATCTGAAATATTAAAATTTCCCATGGCCACGCCATCTTTTAATCCTCCTTCCGGTAATTAAGTATTTTGCGCCGTTGCCGCACCATTGCTTTTTTGTGAATCCGACTTCAGCCTTTTTTTATAGGCCGGTTCGCCGGGCAGGATGAGGTTCAAAACTATGCCGAAAAACAAAGTAGCGAAAGTTGTGGGGTATACGTTAAGGCTTAAATAGTCGGGCAGCCAGGGAGGCGCGGCAAACGTCCACAAGAATGCCGCCGCATATCCCGCCAGGATGGTGATCCATGCCGCAACCGTGTTGACTTTCCACAGCATCCCGATCAGATAGACGCCGAAAACAGGTATGGCGAAGGAGAAGATCCAATACAGGAGCGGCAGGATTTGAGGATCCCTCAGTGCGGGAATAATAACGAGAATCATGAAGACGAAAATCATCAGCCTGGTAAGTTTCAAAAAAGTCGAATCGCTCATTCCGGGGTTGACCGCGCGTTTGAAGATGTCGTGAACCGTAATATGGGATGCCGCAAGAATCAGGATGCCTGTGGTGGAAAGAGTCGCGGAAAGCAGGGATATCATTAATAATCCCACCAGCCAAGGGGGCAGGGCAATTAACGCCAATTCGGGAACCGCAAGCTTGGCGCCGCTGACCGCGACGGCGGGAACGGCCATTCCGACCAGGGCAAGGATGACCCAGGGATACGCCGCCATGCTGTTGACAAAAGACGCCCAGAACACTCCGCGCCGGATGTCCGATTCGGACCTGGCTGCCAGCATGGGCTGATTCTGCGCCTGGGACGCGCTCTGCATGAACAGAGTGAGGATCAGGCAGGGGAAGATCAGGGTGAAGATCACCTCGGGCGAGAAATTCACGATGCTTGTTTTCCAGGCCGTGCCCGCTTCGGCGTAGAAACTCGATATGGATTCCCAACCGCCGCGATCGGACAGCCAGAAGCCGGTAAAGAAAACCGCTATGAAAGAACCCACAATCAGCATGGTCGCGTTTATCAGGTTCATCCAGGCTACCTGCATCAAGCCGGCGGCAATAATATAGAGAATCGTAAGTATCACGGCCAACAGGATGCAGTCCGGAAACATATCCAACGGACCCTGTTTGCCTCCGCTCAGGGCGTATAACGCTGAAGCGGTTGCCATGATTTCTGCAATGCAGATGCCGATCAATTGCGCCGGGAATACCGCCGATATGAGCCATCCGATCTTCTCACCGAAGATCTTGCCCATTCCTTCAGGGAAAGTCTGCACCTGCAGCCGCCGGAACCAGGGGCCGAACCAGAGCAAAAAGAGGGGAACAAAAACACCGCCGGACATCATGCCCCACCACAATACGGAAGCTCCCATGCTCTCTGAGCCTTCCCATAGAGACAGGGTATGGCCGCTTCCAAGAGGCGCAAGAACAAAGCCGGCCGTAACGAGAGGCCAAGCCAGCATGCCGCTGCCGGTTACAAAATCGGCGCCCGATTTGACCTTTTTTTTAAGCCAAAAGCTTACGCCGATACTCAGAATGAAAAAGTAAGCGATAGCTATCGCCAAAGCGGTCGACATTGAAGTCCCTCCTTTTTAAGATCCCGGTTCCCCCTGAAGCGCCGATCATAATTTTAATTTGCCGTTTTTGCAATTCCTGCGTGCCTAATTCGGCCGGCTGGATCAAAACAGAGGAGGGCGGGCTGAAATCGGAGACGGATAAAACGCGCCGTCTTTTTGCCCGATGCGGCGTTTTTTGCGCCCGCCGCCAAAGCGAAAACAGACAGGCATACATTATGCTTGACAGCGGAAATGCTGTTGGATAAGTCTATCCGCGTATAAGGCGATGCCGCTTTCCTTGCTACGCGCTGCAGCTCAGATGCTTGGAGGGGATGCCGGCGAACATTACAGCACGCAACTGGTGCCGCTTTCATCAATTCCCTTTCACGAGAAACACGGGAAATGCCATGAAGTATTATCAAAAACTAACGCTCCTGTTTTGCTTAATGTTCGGCTTCATCGGAATTCAGCGTGTCGTTATCGGCGTCATCATGCCCGTCATCAAAGCCGATTTAGGTTTTACCTTTTTCCAGCAGGGCATGATCGTAGCCATCACGGGGTTGACTTGGGCTTTCGGCACCATCATTTTTGCCGCAGTCGGCGACCGCTACGGCCGCCGTCCGGTGATTGTCATCTGTACCCTGTTGTCGGGAGTTTTTTCGTGGATCACCGGCCTCGTCCACACCGTCGGTCAGCTGATCATGATCAGGGGATTTCTTGGGCTTTTTGAGGGGGGGCCGTACCCGCTGTCCATGGGCACGATATCGGAGGAAGCGCCGCCGCATCGAAGAGCGATGAATGCCGGCTTGGTCACCGGATCCTTTATGCTCATCGGCATCTGCGTTGGGTCGCAGGTCGCCGGCTGGCTTATGACAGAATTCGGATCCTGGCGTCCCGTGTTTTACGTTGTTTCCGTTCCCGCCATCATCGTCGCCATCCTTTTAGCTTTTATGATGCGCGAAGCTCCTTCCGTAGCGGAGGCGATCCGGAGACGAAAAGAAGGGAAAAAGGAGGCCGTCAAGGAAGCGGATAAGGTTAGAGTATGGGATGCCCTCAAATATAAAAATGTGCTGCTTTCTTCGATCAACAGCATCCCCGTCATGGGATGGCTCTATATATTCACGGCGTTCTCATCTTCTTTTCTGGTCGATGTCCATAAATTTGATATTTGGCATGTCGGCCTCATTATATCGGCTTCCGGTTTAGGCGGGTTTACGGGCGAATTCACGTTGGGTTCGCTGTCGGACAGCATTGGGCGCAAAAAGGCCCTCATTCTCGCCGCCGTTTTATGTGCCGGCGTCGGAAGCACAATTGCGTTGATGCCGCTCGGAACCTCCACCCTCGCTTTCTCCACCCTTTTCTTTTTATACGGCTTCTTCGGAGGGGGCATGTATCCCATGTACCTGTCGACGCTGCCCGCCGAATCCGTCCCTCCCAGGATTGCGGGGACGGCCGTCGCTATTCCTACCGGCGTCGGAGAAACTCTCGGAGCTGCCGTCATGCCGACCATCGCAGGCAAGCTGGGCGATATGTTCGGTCTGTACGCTCCTATGTGGATGGCTGCGCTTGCCGGTCTTTTTGTCGCCTTTATTTCTATTTTCTATGTGGAAACAGCTCCAAAATGCGTTTCCAGAATGAAGCACAAGCCGACGCAGGAGGATCACCTGCTCAAGCGCTTCCGGCAAGCGCAATCGATGGAGGCTGAGTCCTAGCTGGGAAGCACAGAATGCCGCCGAGCGCTATTCTGTGCTGCAAATCCGCCGTATAAAAGCCGCACCATTTGAATTCGAGCGTCCCGATGAATCCGCCGGCGGGATAGATCAAAGCGGGTAGTTTTTCAAAATATCAGGGTGTATTCTTTTCGCCGGGCGGCGCACGGCGGGATTGAAAGAGCCGCGCCGTTACCGTATCCAAAACTGCGAAGCAAGACACTTGAATATGACGGACGGATGGCTTGTCTGATTCGAATAGGGAGCATGCATGCAACGCAAAACATTATTCGGAAATCTTCTTTATGCAGGACGGACCTGCGCGGCCCTGCTGCTGGCTTTATGGGTCGGTGTCGGGCTGCAGCCGCCTGCGGCGCATGCGCAGCAGCGCCGGGAAAACCGGCGGCTTGCATTGACTTTGCGGCAGGCAATGGATATGGCCCTCAAGAATAACCTTCAGACGCAGCTGGCGCGGGAAGGGATTCTGCAGGCCGAAGGCGAAAAAGGGTTGAGCCTTTCGGCTCTTTTACCGAGCCTCTCGGGGGCGGCCTACCAGTCCAATCTGACGTCAAACCTGGCGGCCATGGGCATGGGGCCCTCCACGTTTCCCGGACTCGATCCTTTTGTCGGCCCGTTCAACAGATTCGACGCTCGGGCGCGGGTCGTGCAGAGCGTCTTCAATCTGGCTTCGATCCGGCGGTATCAGGCGTCGGTTCACGGTTTGGCCCTGGCCCGGGGGCAGAAGCATTCTGCGGAGCAACAAGTCATGATCGCAACCGTTCTCTCCTACCTGGCCGTCATTGAAGCCCAGCAGTCCGTAGAGGCCGCGCAAGCGGATGTCGATCTGGCCGAGCGGCTGCTTGAATTGGCCAAAAATCAGCACGACGCGGGAGTGGCCACGGGAATCGACGTGGCGCGCGCGGAAACGCGGCTGGCGGGGCAGGGGGTCCGGTTGGCTCAAGCGCGCACGGACGCGGACTCCGCGAGGTTGAACCTTTTGCGGGTTGTCGGCGCCCCCCTCTCAAGCGAACTTACGCTGACGGATGGCATGAATTTCATGCCGGAAGCGGTCCCGGATTGCGAGGAAACGATTCAGAGAGCGCTCGCGGATCGGATTGAAATCCATGTTGCACAGGAACAGTTGCTGGCGGCCAAGGCCCGAAAACAAGCGGCGGCGGCGGGATGGATCCCGTCGGTAAGCTTTATGGCCGACTATGGAAGCAGCGGGGTCACGCCCCGAGAAACCAGTTTGCCCACGCGTTCCGTCGGCATTCACGTGGACGTGCCGATATTTGACGGGGGCCGAATTCATTCCGAATATAAGATAGCGGCGAGCCGCTTGAGGCAAGCCGAATTGCGTCTCCGCGACCTGAAGGAGGTCGTTGAAAAGGAAGTGCGCCTAGCCATTGATAATCTGTCCACCCGCCGGGAGCAGGTTGAGGCGTCGCAGAAAACGCTGGCGCTCGCAGAGCGCGAACTGGATCTTGCCGGGGATCGTTTCCGAAACGGAGTCGGCGACAATATTGAGGTCCTGAACGCCCAAACCGCGCTGGAAACCGCCCGAAGGGAACTCGTAGCAAGTTTGACTTTATTTAACGTGGCGCGCCTCAATCTGGTCGCCGCTCTGGGTCACGTTGAAGATTTTCGCCTTTAATCCGAATTATTCATGAAGATTCGTAGCGAGGCGGAGACGACAGGCAATGGATCCGCCGCAGTAGAAGCTTCATGAATAATCCGGGTTAACAGCCCGTGGAGGTGAATTAGCCGATGAACGAAACAAAAGGGAACGCTTCGCAGGATCATTCAAACGACGCCGGCTCCAGCAAAAATTCCAGGAAGCGAGCGGTGGTTACGTTAGTTTTGGCGTCCGTTATCGCGGTGGCGATCGGCCTTATATATTATTTTTATCGGCGGGGGGTCGAGGTTACGGACGACGCCTTCATTGACGGCGCAATCATTCAAATCAGCCCGCGTGTTTCCGGCCAAGTCATCCGCGTTCATACAACCGACAACCAGCACGTCGGCGAAGGAGACCTGCTGGTGGAACTCGATCCGCGGGATTATGAAACAGCGGTGGAACGGGCCCGAGCGGCTTTGAGCAGCGCCGAGGCCAGGAATTCAGGCGCAAAAGCCGGCCTCGATCTGACCTCGACCGTTACCGATGCTGCGCTGGTGCAAGCGTCTGCCGGTTTGAAGGCGGCGCAGGCTCAGGTGGATGTATTGCGCGCCAATGTTCAGCAGGCCGAAGCGAGCGTGAAGGCCGCCGATGCCGGTTTCCAGCAGGCGAAAGCCCGGCAGGCGGCGGTTGAGGCCGAGGCGCGCCGGGCTCAAGCCGACGAGGAGCGCTATCGGGCGCTCTATAAGAAAGATGAAGTTTCGAAACAGATGCTGGACCGCGCCGAAGCCGAAGCGCGCGCCGCAGCGGCAAATCTTAATGCGGCCAAACAGGTAGTGGAAGCCGCGAAAGCCCAGCTTGTCCAGGCCGAAGCGGGCCGGGCCTCGGTGCAGGCTGCATTGGGCCAGGCTGAGACGCTTGTGCGCCAAGCCGAGGGACGGTTGCAGGAAGCGCAGACAAGGCCGGAACAAATCCGGGTGCGCCATGCCGATCTCAAACGTGCGGTCTCGGAAATCGAGCAGGCCGGCGCGGCTCTCCGGCAGGCCGAACTCAATCTCTCCTATACGAAAATTTGCGCTCCTGAATCCGGCTATGTCACGAAAAAATCTGTAGAACCCGGGAATATTGTAAGCTCCGGGCAGGCATTGATGGCGCTCGTGACCGACCGACTTTGGGTTACGGCCAATTTTAAGGAGGTTCAATTGCGGCGCATGCGTCCGGGGCAGCCGGTAAACATCAAAATCGATGCTTATCCGCAGCGCGAATTCAGGGGAAAAATAGACAGCATCCAGGCGGGCTCCGGCGCTCGTTTCAGCCTGATGCCGCCGGAGAACGCGACCGGCAACTATGTCAAGGTCGTGCAGCGCGTGCCGGTTAAAATCCTGTTTACGGAGGAATTGCCGTCCGAATTCAAGATCGGTCCCGGGATGAGCGTAGTGCCGGAGGTGGAAGTTAGATGAGTTCATCTCCCACCCCGCCCGCCGGACCGCAGGATTTCGGCGAATGGCAGCTGCGCGCGAATCCATGGGTGATCGCCTCCTCCGTCGTCTTAGCCACGTTCATGGAAGTGCTCGACACCACGATCGTCATGGTCGCGCTGCCCCACATCGCGGGCAGCATGGCGGCCACGAATTCCGAGGCGACCTGGACATTAACCAGTTATCTGGTGGCCAACGGCATTGTTGTTCCGATGAGCGGATGGCTGGCCCAAACCTTCGGCCGCAAGCGCCTGATCATGGTCTGCACCCTGCTTTTTGTCATCGCCTCCGTTATCTGTGCGGCGGCGCCGAATATGACCGTTCTGGTCATTGCCCGCGTGTTTCAGGGCTTCGGCGGAGGCGCGATGGTGCCGCTGGCGCAGGCCGTGCTGCTCGAAAGCTTCCCGCCCGCCAAGCGGGGGATGGCCATGGCGATGTTTGGCCTGGTTGTTGTCGTTGCGCCGATCGTCGGTCCCACCTTCGGCGGCTGGCTGACCGACAATTATTCGTGGCGCTGGGCGTTTTACATCAACGTGCCCACAGGGCTGCTGGCTTTGTTCCTCATGAGCCGTTTCCTCCAAGATCCCCCCTGGATCGAAAAAAGCAAAGCCGGGCGGCTGGATATCATGGGTTTTGCATTTTTGATCCTGTGGGTCGGAGCGCTGCAGGTGGTTCTGGACAAGGGCCAGGATGAAGACTGGTTTTCAAGCAAGTTGATCATGCGCCTCTCCATAGTCACCGTTGTCGGGCTTATCGCTTTCATAGTCCGCGAATTGCGCATTCGAAAACCGATGGTGGACCTGAGGGTTTTTACGAACCGCAATTTCTGGGCCGGCACCTTCACTACGGCCATAGTCATGGGGGTGATGTACAGCTCGTCAACCATGCTCCCTCAATTTCTCCAGAATATGCTCGGCTACACGGCTGAACTCAGCGGTTGGGCAATCGCCCCCCGCGGCATGGGCGCATTGTTCATAATGCCGCTGGTGGGGTACCTGTTGACTTTTCTGGACGGCCGCAAGCTGATCGTTGTCGGCTTATTTATGTTCGCTTTAAGCAACCATATGCTCGGCAATCTAAATATGGAGATCGACATAGGCAGCCTGGTTTTCGCCAACGTGGTGCAGGGAATTGCCATGGGCCTGATTTTCGTCCCGTTGATGACTCTGGCAGTGGGCACGCTGCGCAATGAGCAGATGGGCAATGCCTCGGGGCTCTTTAATCTGGTTCGGAACGTAGGCGGAAGCATCGGCATATCGTCAGTGACCACGTATTTGGTGCGCAGCGCCCAGCGCAATCAAAACCTGCTCGTAACCCATCTGACTCCTTACGATCCGATGTATCGGCGTTATCTGGCCGGAGTCTGGGCTGCGCTTGCTCCGCTGAGCGGGCCGCACCAGGCTCAAAAGCAGGCATATGGAGTGATTTATGGTTTGCTGCTGCAGCAGGCAACGCTGTTGGCGTTTGTCAATGTCTTCCGCTGGATGGCGGTGGCTATGGTATTTTGCATCCCGGCTGTCCTATTGATGAAGAAGGTCGTCGCACGAGGCGCCATCGGCGCGCATTGAGGCATACGGAGCGGGCGGATAATAGATCCGAGAATTCACGCGGACGATCGCCGGTTTGGGAGAGCCGGCGAGGCAAAGCCGCAGTAATTACCGGCGGACGCTTCCTTCCCGGAAAAAGCGGCTGTCGGCTAGGGGCGGCGGTCATGCAACGGTTTCGTGATTCCGCTCACTGAATTTAAACCGGACAGGCTGCAATCTTGTTGAAAGAAGGGATCCATATCGGATACATTAATGGCATTTTGATGGGCCTGTTCTGAAGAAAAAAAACGGTTAAGGATCCGCAATGAAAATCATTCGCATGTGGTTGAAAAAGGCGTTCACATCCGTAACGATTATGGTGATTCCCCATAACAACCTCAGGGCTCTGAGCTTGAAAATTCCGGCGGCCGGCTTAATTGGCATACTTCTACTGGCTTCCATTGGGGGAGGATACATCGTTCACCTTGCTGTCAGCGGCTTGGAATACAAAAATCAGCATTACGCAATGACCGAGAAGGTCGACTTTTATTCAGAGCAGTTTTATCAATGGGCGTCGACAATGATCGCCTTGAAAGAGGTCGAGCGCGAATTCCGGCAGCTTTTTTCATTCAAGACCAAGGAAGAGGTGTTGGAAAACGTTAATACGTCATTTGTCGGGTCTCTTGAAATGCCCGAGCTCTTCGAGGAGCTTAAAAGGACAATCGAAACGGTTGACGAAATCAAGGATTACTTAAGGGTCCAGAAGGACATATATGTTGCGACCCCGCGAGGTTATCCGGTTTCAGGAAGAATTACTTCGCCTTTTGGGAGGCGCATGGATCCTATCAGCGGAGAAATTGCTTTCCATTCAGGCATAGATATATCCGGCAATCTTGGAAGCCCGGTCCGCGCAACGGCCGATGGAGTAGTAAGCCACTCGGGATGGACCCAGAAAGGCGGATTTGTGGTGGTTTTGGAGCATGGATGCGGATACACCACAGTCTACGCACATAATAAAACGAACGCGGTGAAAATTGGCCAAAAGGTAAAAAGGGGCGACGTCATAGGGTATTTGGGTTCCACCGGCAAATCCACGGGGCCGCATGTCCACTATGAAGTATGGAAGGACGGGAAAAGCGTCGACGCACAACAATACGCCGATAATTCATAGAGAAAATGATGTTTGCAAGGTCGAGAGAAAAGCTGAAATCCTTTCTGGGGACCGAATCTGAATTAAACGGCGAGTTTTCGGCCAAGGGAATCCTTCGCATAGACGGCCTGATTTCCGGGAAACTGCAGGCGGACCAGGTGATTTTGAGCGAAACGGCGGCCGTAAAGGGAGACATAACCGCCAAAAAAATAATCGTGGCCGGGATGGTGGAGGGAATACTTCATGCTCCGGACGGCATTGAGATTTTGCCGAAGGGCAGCGTGAAGGGACGAATCATCACGAACAAGCTGTTGATTCTGGAAGGAGGATTGTTTAACGGCCAGGTTGAAATGAATGCAAAGGAATCCAATGTTTTGGATTTGCAATTCAGCGACCTTAAGTATTCCGAGGAATAATGCTATTTTGAAGTTTTATTCCCTATCCGCCCCCTGCCGGATATCATGAAAGTTCTATACTTCCGGTTCCTTATTCTTCCCTCTGCGTTTTTATATCATTCATTTAATCTAACAAAAGACAACTCTCTGGTTTTCTAGCAGGAATTCCTTGACCATCTTTCTATGAGGGGTTTAAGCTGATTTCAAGAGTAAACGGGTAATTTGCCGAAACAGGCATGAGAGAGCAACATCTGCAGTTAAATCGAGAGCTCTTTTGTAGGAGGGAGATTATGGCAAAGATAGGAAAATGGTCCTTTATCGTCGGCCTGGTCATCGCTCTTTTGGCTGCGTTCGTGCTGGAATCCAGTTGGGTAATGTGGGTGTTGGCCCTGCTTGGATTGATTGTCGGATTTTTAAATGTAACTAAAGAGGAAACCCATTCCTTTCTTTTGGCGGCAATCGGCCTGATGTTGGCGGTGACATCAGTTCAAGTGCTGCCTATTGTGGGCGGAACGCTTACCCGCATCATGGCTAATTTAGTAGTCTTCATCGCCCCGGCTGTTTTAGTCGTCGCGCTTAAATCGCTTTTTGAAACGGCTAAGAACTGATTGCTGAATCCTTTTTGTTCAGGGCGGCGAGCGAACAGCCGTCGCCCTTTCAACTCCGGCTTCAATGCGGAAGGGCTCCCGATCTGCGCAGCATAAAGGGATGCGCGCCATTTGCAAACGCGAATGGCATTTGCCCGATTATTTATCGTTGAATTCCGGAGAGCCTTTCAGGGCGGGAATTCCCCTCGCCGCTGATTTCCGCCCGCCCTTCAAGGCATCCGCAAAGGCGCCGAAAAATCCGGTTCGCAAAGACGACGGATCAGCGCCACTTGTCAATCGAAACGCTGCTTTGATAGCCGAAATCCGTGGCTTTCCATAATGGACTTGTTTCTCCGCCCACAACCAGGATGTTGATTTGCTTCGGATCGTTGTATGGAGCAATCAATGCATCGTCCGGGAGCTTTTTCCATGAGGCGTAAGGCTCTTTTTCCACAAGGGCAGGATATCCCATCAACATGTCTATATAATCGGTTTTCCAAAACCGTGAGGAAGTCATTTTGACGTTTTGCGACAACCACTGGCTGTATTCTTCCTTCGTGTTATAACCTTCCTGCTCTTTTAGAATTCTTGCCACCAGCGGATCCATTATCAAAGTGGCCGCTGACGAAAGCGCGGGGAATGCTTGCAGCAGGATCGCCATTTCCTCGCCGTGCGATCTATGGGCGGCTGCTCCCATGCTGTTTAGGACGCTCCATCCCCTGAAAAAGCTGACGACGCTCTCCCCGGGTTTAAAGCCTTTTTGCACATGAAAAGGCCTCCAAGCGCTTCTTTCTTCATTCTCAGCGACGCACATGCTGCTGTAGATAATGTTATTTCCCTGAGAGCTCCATAGGTTATCTCGGAGAATGCTGCCGTTCCAGACAAGGCTCATTAGCGTCCAAGCCCTTCCAATCACGGAATTTGCCAAATTTATGGGACTGAAGGCGCCCCTGCCGGAATTCATGCCGATCTCTTTACGGATAGGCCCGTTTACAACAATCATGCCGGCGAAAGGAGTTGTGGAATCCATAATGGCGGTTTGATTGCTCGACGCAATGGCCAACAAGACCGGAAAATGCTCCGGCCTGGCCCCGGCCATGACCGCAATGACCGCGACATTTTTAACCGTGGCTCGACCGACTCTTTCGTCCGGTGAATGGCTGGTGCCCGTGAGCATTTTGTTTACCCGTTCTTCGGTGGGGAGCACAATCGGCGATCCGTCGGTCCAGCCTCTTTCATAAAAGATGCGCTGGAAATTATCTTCGCTGTTTGGCTCGAGGAAGGCCTGTTGCTTTGCCGCCTCCTGCCTTTGGGCGATCGGCGCCTTTTGCCGGGGTTTCAGTTCTTGTTCGGCGACCGGTTTTGTCAACGCGTCCATAATTTCGTCGATGACGCGTCTGCCCGTAACCGGGTCTTTACCCTCAATATATCCGCGCAGTGCGGAAGGAGGCATTGCAATAACCGGATGGGGCGTAAAAATAAACCGCAGAGGTTCGGTTCCCTTTGCAGCTTCCGCGAATGCGACGCTCGAAATGAGCGCTGTCGGGATAGCGTAATCATTTTCCAGCTTCCTGCAGGTTGCAGCGACCGCTGCAACGCATCCCGGTCAACCCGCAACTCCCATAATAGCGGCGTGGCCTTTTTCTTTAATTTCTTTCCAAAGGGCGGTATCCGCAGGTTCATCCATAAACCCAAACACCATACCGGGTTTCCGCTGTCGCACCGTATTGACGGACGGCATATGTTCGTCAAACCATTTTTCAAGCTCAACCATGAAGTTGTGGCTTCCGCCGAAGCCGTTCTCGATCAGGTAAACTGTTTTATTTTGGAGAGTGTCCAGGCGCTTCGCCATGGACAGAGACTGCTGTTTCGGGGAAAAGCCGGTCATGCGCCCGCGCTGCACTTCGGGACTCATGACGGTCGAAAGAATTTCGTTGTCTGCCGCCGTCTTTGACGATGAAAGCTGCGCTTTCCCTTCTTGCGTTTTCCATGACAATGCCGATATGGAAAGAATAAGAATTGTTGCAAGAACGTAATACTTTCGCATTCCGTTACCTCCTTTGCATGATACTGTCCCCGAGCGCGCGGCGCCTCGTAATTCTCGGACAGGCTCCTGGGATCGCACCCATGCCCTGAATCCCCATTTAGCGGCTCGGCATAGTTTGGAAGCCTCAAAGCGAAATCGCGGGGCTCCTATCCACCCTTAACCCGGATTATTCATGAAGCTTCTACTGCGGCACCGGATCCAGGCATGTTTACTGCGTTGCGCTCCTTCGAGCTCCTCGACGTACTGTCGAGTACGCCTGCGGGGCTCTCGGTCGCGCGCCTTGTATCCATGCCTGGTTACGCCGCCTCGCTACGAATCCTCATGAATAATCCGGGTTAATGGATTTAGTATAGCCCTTTATCGGAGAAGGAAAAAGCTATTGAGCCTGCTGAATCGCGGTTATAAGGACCAAAACTAGGCCGGGCTGCTCTCGGGCGGATTTTCCGCAGCCCTTTCATAAGAAAAACAGGCGGGATTCCGATGGTTCAAGGGGCGCGTCCTGTTCGCCCTCCTTTGCCTATAATCGGTCGTTTTGCAACGCCGCAAGCCCGATGCTGGCGGGTCCTTTTGTGTGGTAGAGTAAAAACAGGCATGATGGATTCAGATGTGAAAAGAACCTTCCAGTGTTTTGGATTGGAGAATGGAAAATGAAAATTCCTCAGTACGTCGACATTCAAGAAGTGAAAAGGGTGTGCCGTGAGCTCAAAATAAGAGACTGGACAAAACTCAAGGGACCCAAGGTATCGCCCAAAGAGGCGGGTACGATTCTCGCCGCCGTAAACAAGGCAAAGATGAAAATCGCCCTCGACGATTTCCGTGCCGGATTGGAGGTCGAGCTGGAGCATGGCCTTCAATTCAAGGACTCCAACGTGACCAACAATCATCCGATTCTTACGGGGCTCATCGCCCTGGCGCATTTCAAGGAATCCCTGGACTATTACAAGCTTCTGGAAGTCGCGGAATTGGAAGGAGATCTCGTGAAGGCAATAGCCGCTAAAAATTCGGAAAAGATCAAGAATTATTACAAGAGGCTGGCTGCCGCAAGAATCGCCCTGAGCAATGCTGAATTGAAGCGATTGGGGACAAAGTGAAAGCTCCGCCGGAAGAAGGAATAAGCCGTCCCGGCGGTCTGTACTATCGGTTCTTTGAGGCCAAGATCGCATTCGCGGAAGAATGAATTTGTCCGCGCGCGGGGGAGGCCTGTTACACCCATGAAAAGCAGGAAAGGGTTTATGAACAGAGCATTATTTATCGCGTGCACGGTTTTAATTCTGCTGGCCAATGCTTCGTCTTTATGGAGCGCCGATTGCAAACAATGCCACACCGCAAAAGGAGTGAAGGAACGGGCTCCCGCCGTGGAGCCCATAGTCCTGAAACATGAAGGAAGATCCCGAATTATCGAATTGTCGGATGCTTTCAAGGTACACGGCCATTCCTGTCCGGGAATGACAACGACCTTTCTAGCATTCCAGTACGCCATGGATAAGCTGTACGGCAAGGAGATTCCGGAACAGGAAGATTTGGTGATTGTTTCAAGAACGCCTACTCCGGGATGCCTGGATTTTCTGGATCTGGTCATGATGGGGAATAAAGGGAAGGGAAAAACGGTTGCTCCCGAGGGAATGCGCGCAAGCAGGGAAAACTATTGCTATACGTTTTATCGAAAATCGACCGGCACCGCCGTGGATATCCGCCTGAAACCGGAAAGTTATCCCAAGGATTTCTTCAAGCTGAAAAAGAAGCATACCGCCGGAAAGATGACGCCTGAAGAATGGGACCGGCTTCACGGCTACATGAAAGATATCATATTGAATTTCCCCAAAAAATCCGCTGCGGAGCTTTTCGGAAATCCGCAGCCTTACAGGGTGATTTTCTGGGGCAGGCTTCTGCCCGCGCACGCGGCGCCGGAAACGCAAAACAAAAACTGAATGGCTGCATCCTCGCCCATGCTGCCGCGCAGCGGAACTGCGGCGCCGTCTCCCGATGCCGGGATAATCCCCTGCCCGGATTGTTTTGGATCACCGGGGAGATTCAGTTCGTTTTCGGCTTCCTCGAATGCCCCCGATTTCTTTTGATCGGGGAACCCGCGGCATGCTTTCCCGAAGCGATTTGGCCGTGTCGGATTTTATCAAGGCCCCGAGCAAGCAACGAGGCTACCGTCCCGGGCCGGATTCGAAGGATGCCGGCAATTTCTCCATAGCTGAATCCCATGAGGCGCAAACGCACGCATTCCCGTTCGCGCGGAGACAGAGAGGACAGCGCAAGGCGAACCTTTTCGTCCTGCTCGTAATCGAGGGCAAGGTTCTGTTTTTCGTCTTCGATATCCATCGCGGATTTCAAATCCACCGCGGGAATGGATCCGCGCTTGCGCCGGCTGTCCATAAGGTGATTTTTTAAGACCCGGAAAAGCCACGCTCGCGCGTTCCGTATTTGCTGTCCGCCCGACCTCGCGATAAAATATCGAAAGAATGCCTCCTGGACCTCGTCCTGAGCCAGAGTCCTTTCGTGCGCCATAGCCGCCGCATAGCGGGTTAACTCCCCGGCGTACTTGTTTATTAAGTGAATGATCTCCGCCTCAATCTCGGCGGAGACGGGCATGGAACGGATGGCCAACCCGCCCCCGGATGGCCGCGGAAAGTCGGCGTTGCCCGGACAGGGGCGCGCCGGGCCTGCTCCGGCGTCTGTCAAAGATCCGCCGGAGTTGGATCTCATGGGAACAATCAAAACAGCCATCCTTCATCAAACATCGTTAAAGAATCGGATTCAAAAAACCGCTCAGCCGCATGAAATAAGGCTTTCCGCCTCATTTGAAATTTCCAGCCGCTGCGGCAACGCCCGCCTGAAAAATTTTTCATTTGCAAGATGTTATATTTTATCGGATTTATTTTGATGGACTGTAAAGAAATATCCTATCGTGTGCGTCATAATAAATGTCAGGCCTGCTCCCGCGCTGTGCAGTTTTAATTTCCCCCGCGTTTTTTTCTAATGTTTTCATGAAAACGCCCGATATGCACAATACGGACAAATGTGATTGAAATCTCCCGTGAATGAGCGGCGGGAATTTTGCGGCGCCGCCGAGAAAACGTTGGAGGGAATTACGCATGAAGAAGACGAGAGTCTTGGCCGGAGCGCGAAAAAATAGGGTGGGGAAGGGGTCCAAATTTGTTCGACTCCGACAGGGCGCCGGATTCAGCATGGTCGAAGTAAGCATAGGGCTTTTGATCGCGGCGGCCCTTGCCGGGATCGCTTTGATCAACATCGGCGCGGTAATGCCGGGCATGTATGCCAACAAAGCCATGAATCAAGCGGTTGCCCAGTTTCGCTATGGAAGGCAAGCCGCCGTCAGTCAACGCCGGTTCATTCAATTGAATTTTCTGGATGACGAAAAAATCCAGCTTCTCCGCGAGGATTCAGGCGGCGCCACTGAGGAACTGAAGAACGTGACGCTCGGACACAGTTTCAAATTCATGCAGTTCAGCGGGATTCACGAGGATACGCCCGACCAATTCGGCAATGCGAGCGCCGTTGATTTCGGCGGAGCCAATACCCTGAGATTCCAGCCTGACGGATCCTTGGTTGACGAAGCGTTTAATCCGGTTAACGGCACGGTTTTCATCGGGGTCGAAGGGCATCCGGAAGTGGCTCGAGCGGTGAGCATTATGGGAGCCACGGGACGCATTGTCGGCTATCGGTGGAACGGAGACCAATGGATCCAGTGAAGAGAGGACAAATGAATACCACAAAGAAACCAGATCGCGGCCAAACGGGATTCACGTTCGTGGAAACGATGATCGCCATACTGATTTTGGGCGGAGGATTGCTGGCCCTGGCCGTCAGTTTTACCCAGGGCATGGTCGTCATGGGGACGGCTCACGCCCATCAGGTTGCGAAAGAGAAAGCAGCCGAGGCTATGGAGAATGTTTTCACATCGAGGGATGCCAGAAAAATTGCGCAATGGAGCTCGATTCAAAATGAATCCAACGGCGGCATTTTCCTTGACGGATTGCAGCCGCTGGGAAATCCCGGCCCCGACGGCTTGATCAACACCACGGACGACATCCTTACGGATATTGAAGTGGATCATCAGACCGGCCCCGACGGCGTGATGGACACGGCGGACGACATCTATCACTCGCTCACGGAATACAATCGCCAGATCCTGATCACCAACCTTTCTCCCAATTTGCGCCAGATCCAGATCATTATTGTATACACCATAGGTTCTTTGCAGCGCAGTTATCAATTAACGGCCTACATCTCCCCGTTCGCATAGAGGAATGGATATGCTTACGGCCGATCGGCGAGGAGCGCTTTCTATTCAACAGGACAGGATGAAACTATGATAAGGCGACTTGTGAATAAAGAGGAAGGATTCAGCGCTGTTGAGGCGTTGATCGCGACAGCCATCACTCTGGTCATTCTGGCGGGAGCCATGGATTCTTTCAACCGCTCGCTGGGCATTAATGAACAGACGATACAGACGGGCGATTTGGAGCAGAACATGCGGGTGGGAATGAATCTGCTGGCGTCGGATTTTATTTCCGCCGGATGGTCGATCCCGGTGGGCGGCATCCCCATTCCTTCCGGCGCGGGAGCCAGTCCGGTTAAGAGACCGGGACCTCCCGGCACAAACCTTACTTTCAATACCACGACGATATCGGCCGTCAATGCCGGTCCGGGCCTGGGCCCGATGTGGAATACCAAGCCCACCGACATTGTGAATATCCTGTACGCGGACAGTTTGCTTTTTCTGAACGAATACGAACTTGTCAATATCCTCCCCAGTGGCGCAAGCGTAACAGTGGACCCTAGGACGCCGATCACCGGAGTGGATAATCCGATCCAAACAGGGGACCTCATCCTTTTAAGCAACGCCAACGGCAGCACGCTGCAATGCGTTACAAACGTAACCGAACAGACGATATTGTTTGCGGCCAGCGATGATATGAATCTCAACCAGCCGAGCGCGGCGCATGGCTCCATCGTACAGCTCCGAAATCTGGACGGAAGCTACCCTCCCACGTCTGCAACCCGCGTGTGGCTGATAACCTACTATCTGGATTATGTAAATTTCCCGGATTCTCCCCGACTGATCCGGAGGGTCAATTTTAGGGACGGCAACCAGGTGGCCCTTGTTATTGAAGATCTGCAATTGAGCTACGATCTGGTTGACGGGGCCAGCAATCCCACCAATCAGAAAATACCGGTGCCGCCCAACGGACCGAGCCAGATTCGCAAGGCCAACATTCTGCTGTCGGGCCGCAGCAGCAATAAAATCCGACAGACGCAGGATTTCCTGCGGAGGAACCTCACGACTCAAGTCAGCCTCCGCAGTTTGTCGTATTTTGATAGATACTAGGGGGATTCGTCATGAGGATAAAGAGCGATGCAGGGATTGCGTTGATCAGCACACTGCTGGTTCTGGTGCTGCTCGGAATTTTGCTTGAGGGATTTATCCTATCGGTCAACTCCGAGCAGGAAGCCATCGGCATTGATCGGGGGCAGACCCAGTCGTTTTACGCAGCGCTGGCCGGGCTGGAAAAGCTGACCGCCGATCTAGGCAGCCTGATTGATGTCAACTATAAGCCCACTACGAGCCAGATCAATCAACTTATCACCCAACCCCCCAGTATCCCTATGGTTACTTATGACTCGCCCGACGGGATGGGTTATATGATTGTGAAGAAGAATGAGGCGATTCGCAATATCCCTTCCGGACCGTATGAAGGACTCGTGGGCATCATGACCCCCTATACCATGACCACCACGGCCCAGGCATTCGGCAGTGCGGAAGTAAAAATGAAACGCGATCTTCAGGTTGTGCTGATTCCCGTCTTCCAGTTCGGAATCTTTTCCGAAACGGATCTGAGTTTCTTTGCCGGGCCGGATTTTGACTTCGGCGGGCGCGTGCATTCCAACGGCCACATTTTTCTCGCTGAAGGGAGTTCAAGGACTCTGAAATTGAATAAGCGGATTACTGCGGTCGGAGAGATCATCCGCACCCATTTAAGCAACGGATGGAGCACAAACTCGGGCTATACAGGCAATGTCACCATTAAAACATCCGCGGGGACCAACAGAAATCTGGCGCGCGATGAAGGTAGCCTTGTAGGGACTCTCGGCTCGGCCTCCAATCCCGACTGGGAGGACATTTCCAAAAATCAATACGGCGGCAGCATCCGGAACTGGGTGACCGGAGCGCGCCGGATGGATCTTCCTCTTGTGGATAACGGCGCAAAGCCGATTGACATCATCAAAAGGCCCGTTGCCGGTGAAGAGGCTTCCAATCCGGAAGTTCTGGTGCAGCGCAACTTTGATTTCGCCAGCATGCGGATTCTGCTTTCCGATACCGACGGCGAAATTTTGTCGTTGCCGTATATTGATAATTCCGCCAGTCCCGTCCACTTATCGGGAGCCCTGTCCAGCGGTGAAGCCATCGCCCAATCGCCGGGCGCCGTATGGCCCTTTATGGGCACAGGTTCGCTTATCGACGGTTGCATCAAGATTGAAATACAAACCGCGCCCAAGATTTGGCAGGATGTTACCGCGGAAATTCTCGGACTCGGCGTCAGCGGCAACGATCTGGCGGCAAATTCCCCGACTTACCATTACTGTTCTTGCTCCGCCCCGGATTCCATTATCCGCATTCAGCGCCATAAGGATGTCGCGGGTTCCCATGAATGCGACAACAGCGTTTCTGATGGAACCAAATTCTGGCCTAATGTCCTATACGATACGCGGGAAGGGGCGCTGCGGGGCACTGTTTCCAAAACCCAGTACAATGTCTATCTGGGCGGCGTGATGCACTATGTCGAGCTTGACGTAAACAACCTGGCGCGGTGGTTCCTCGGCTTGACAGGATCCGGAACGGGGACAAATGCCATCCACGACACAGGCTATGTGGTTTATTTCTCCGACAGGAGGACGAATAAGAACGGGTTCGGCCAGGAAACAGGCGAATATGGATTTGAAGATATCGTAAACTCCGGCGACTCCTATTACGGAACACCGGACAATACTCTCGAAGCCGCCGAGGATGTCAACGGAAACGATCAGCTTGACGTCTATGGCAAGACTTTCATCCCGCCCCCCGATTCAACCTGGACGGGCGACACTTCGCCGACCAAACTTGTCGATGCGGCCGTCGCGCGTCAAAACCGGGCAGTTTTGTTCCGGCGTGCACTGAAGGTAGTGAACGGGGACCCCATCAATCTCGGCACGGATACGGACGGCATACCCTATGGCTTGTCCATTGCCGCCGAAAACCCCATTTATGTCCAGGGCGATTACAACGAAGATGATCAGAATTTCGATACCGGCTGGCACGTGGCCTCGTCCATAATCGGCGATGCGGTAACGCTGCTTTCCAACAACTGGAACGATCGTTATTCATTCCACTGCCCCCATACCACGTCTGCCACTTGCGGTTACGGGCTGACAGGTCGAAAGGCAAGCACTACCTGGTACCGAATGGCAATCATTTCCGGAAAAGGCAAATCCTTCGACCACCCGGACGGCCGATATCAGGATTTCGGGACGGACGGAGGCGTCCACAACTTTTTGCGGTTCATAGAAAACTGGGGAAGCCAAACGCTGAATTACCGCGGCTCCATCGTCAGTTTATATTATAACCGGCAGGGGATCGGCACGTACAAATGCGGCGATAACGACATTGTTTACCAACCTCCGAGCAGGGGCTATAAATTCGACGAGGAGTTTTTGGATCCGAAGCTGTTGCCACCGCACACCCCGCTTTTCAAGGATATTAACATCACCGGCTTTACGCAGATGAAGATGCCCAACCAGTAATCATTTCCATTTGAGGCCCGGGTCGGCGATCCCTCTTGGCGTCGAACCGGGCCGAAGCGCCGGCTTGCTGAATAATCCCGCTTTATCCAAGATGCGTCCCGAATCTTCCGGTGGGAGTATTGTTGCCGCCGGACCGCCGGCCGCGTTTTAAAAGCTTTTTCGAAATCCGCCGGGCTCGCCGGTTCCCGCATTCGCAATTGCCGACACCGGCGCTGAGCCGCTTGGCTGCGGGAAAACTGTCTGCGGCTTATCATCAAATTGACATTTTGCTCTTCCTGCTGCAAAGATATGTCATCCCTTTCAATTTGAGGAGCCTATGATGAAATACTCCAAAGCATTTCTGATGATTGCCCTTTTCGTATTATGCCCGGTTTTCCTCCGCGGCGATGCCAGCATTTATCCTTTAGGAGTCACAGTTTACAAGCCGGATAAATGCTGGAACGGTTTCACAATCCTTTCTTCCGATGAGGGACGGCTCGTCGACATGAACGGGAATCTGGTTCATCTCTGGAAAGGTCCGCTTCATCACCCCAACAAAGTTTATCCCGGCGGCTATCTCCTGGCTTCAACCGCGTCGTGGAAACAGGGACGCCAGGACGCCATCCAGATTCAGGTGAGGGATTTTGCCGGCAGCGTCCTTTGGAGATTCGATCGATGGCAGCAGGGCAAAGCGAATGAGGGCGAGGGCACGATGTGGGTGTCCCGGCAGCATCATGACATTCAGATAAAGGGCAATCCCGTCGGCTATTTCATCCCGGGGCAGAACAGCCTGGAAATCTCCCGAGGCAGATTGCTCGCTTTGGCGCACTACAATGTCCGAAACGATAAAATCAATAAAGAGGCGAGGCTCGTTGACGACGTGGTGTATGAAATCGACATGGCCGCGGGGACGATAGTCTGGACGTGGAAGGCGTCGGAGCATCTGGAGGAGATGGGTTTTGATGAAGCCGCCATGGCCGCGATGCAGAATTATAAAGGCGAATTCAAAGGCGAAGGCGACGGGTTTGACTGGTTTCACCAAAATTGTGTTTCCTACCTGGGACCCAATAAGTGGTTCGATCAGGGCGATCCGCGTTTTCATCCGGACAATATAATTCTGGACAGCCGGGAAGCGGGGCTGCTGGCTATTGTCGATCGCCAAAGCGGGAAAATCGTATGGAGGACCGGGCCCTATTACCGGGAGGGGGATGATAAGAAGCTGGGATGGATTATCGGCCCGCATCACACTCACATGATTCCCAGGGGGCTGCCCGGCGAAGGAAATATTCTTCTTTTCGATAACGGCGGCCAGTCAGGATACGGCCCGCCCAACGACAATGCGCCGAACGGCATAGGAGTCATGCGGCGCGCGTATTCCCGCGCGCTTGAATTCAATCCTGTGACCAAGGAAATCGTTTGGGAATACGCGCCGAATAACGCCGGTTCGGGGGACGGGAAAGCGGGCTTTGATTTATACAGCCCTTTCATTTCCTCCGCCCAGCGTCTTCCGAACGGCAATACGTTAGTCACCGAAGGCGCCGAGGGCCGCGTCATTGAAGTGACCAAAGACCGCGAGGTGGTATGGGAATATATTGCACCCTACCTCTGGGACGCCGGCATGCCGGCGATCCGGAACCTCGTTTACCGGGCCTATCGGATTCCGTATGACTGGGTGCCGCAGTTGCCAAAACCCAAAGAGTCGGCCGTCGATCCGGGGCCTAATTACCTGAGGGTGGTGCCGGCGGAAGACGGTTCCATGCCGGATTTTGGAGCGGACAGGACGCCTGTGTGGAAACAAGGATATCCCGAATAGAAGGGAAGCGCAGCCCGTTTTATCGCGGTTTATCCTAATGACTAATCCTGATCCTTATCGATGCCGAATCCCGCTTCTCCGGCGGGCGTCGCATAGATGCTTACAGGCGCACCGCTGATAACCGATTCATAATCGTTGCCGTAGCTTTTGAGCAAAGGTTCCGTGCCCTTGATAAAGAATTCCTTTTCTTTCTGAAGGCACCGCTCGGTTGCCAGCAATCCGGTTGAAGTATCAATAATGCTTTCCACAATCCCTTCCGGGGGCACGAAGTCCTCTCCGTTCAGCGGTTTTATTCGGACGGCCTTTTTCATGAATTCCGTCCATATGGGTAAAGCGGACCGGGAACCGGACAGGTTCAGTTCGCGGTTGTCGTCAAAACCCACCCAGACAATGCAAAGGAGGTCCGGGGTATAGCCGGCGAACCAACCGTCGTGTGAAGTGCCTGTTTTGCCCGCGGCGGGAAGCGAGAAACCGCGAGAGCGGACCCCTGCTCCGGTCCCGTTATTAACGACCGATTGAAGAAGCGATGTGGTCAGGAAGGCGATTTCGGGCGTGAGCACCTGCCGGCATTCCGAATAGGGGGAGTAAATCACCTTGGACTCGGGGTCCCGAACTTCGAGCACCGAAACCAGTTCGGAGATCATGCCGCCGTTGGCGAAGGCGGTGTAACTCTGCGCCATTTCGAGCGGCGTGATTTCGAAACTGCCTATGGCCATGGCGGGGTAGGGTTGAATCTGTTCGTTCAGTCCCAATCTTCTCGCCAGCTCGGCCACTTTGCCGTAGCCTATGGTTTCGGCCAGTTTGATGGTGGCGACATTCAATGATTTGGTAATGGCCTGGCGAAGCGTGACCTGTCCAAGGTACTGCTGCTTGTAGTTTCTTGGTTCGTATTCCAGATCCTCGAATGTGAATTGAGTCGGCTGATCGAGGATCTTTGAAACCGGAGTCAGCGGCGTCGCGCTGGAATAAGCTGTTTCAAGCGCCGCCGCGAAAACGAAGGGTTTGAATATGCTCCCAGGCTGCCTTTTCGACTGCGTGATGCGGTTGAACTGGCTGCCCCCATAGTCCCTTCCTCCGATCATGGCGAGGATATGCCCGTTTTTGGGATCGATGGCTATCAGGCTCGCTTGAACCGTGCCGGGAGGAATCGGCTCCTTCCTTTTGGACAGCTCCAGGTCCAGTTCCTTAATACCGGCTTCGACGGATTCAAACGCGGCCCGCTGCAAGCCGGTGTCCAGCGTCGTATACACGCGGAGGGGGGAGCCGGCCAATGAAGCGCCCCCCAATTTTTCGCTCAACACCTCTTGGACGTAATCCACAAAGTAGGGAGCATCCGAATAGTTCAGGTTGGAAGCCGATTTGACGGATAGCGGTTTGGATGCGGCTTCGTCGCGTTCCTGCGGCGATATGAATCCATACTCGGCCATTTGATTTAATACGAGGTTGCGCCGCTCTGCGGCCCTGTCCTTGTAGCGCAGAGGAGTGTACCAGTTGGGAGCCGAGATAATTCCCGCGAGCGTCGCCGCCTCTTCCAGCGTCAGGTCCTTGACTCTCTTGTCGAAAAAGACATCCGCGGCTTCCCCGAATCCTATGATGCTGAAAGAACCTGCCTGACCCAAATACACTTCGTTGCAGTATAGTTCGAATATCTGTTCTTTAGAGAGCCGGCGCTCCAGCAAAACAGCCATATAGGCGTCCGCGAACTTGCGCCGCCACGTGCGTTCGGGAGTAAGAAAGTAGTTTTTCACAAACTGCTGTGTCAACGTGCTGGCGCCCTGGGTTGCTTCCCCCGCCATGGCGTTCACAAAAAGCGCTTTCACAATGCGGATGGGATCGACGCCGTTATGGGAGAAAAAGCGCCGGTCTTCGGCGGCAAGAACCGAATGGATAAGGACTTCGGGTATTTCGCGGTACGAGACATAACGGCGTTTTTCACGGTCTTTATCAATGGCGTTGCTCAGCATTTCAGGTTTTAGAGAAAAGCTTTCAAGGCCCGCATGCGTCAGGGCATCCTTGACGCTATGGATGGCGTCCCCGGAGCAGATAATCTCCGCCGCTTGATCCGGATTGTTCGGAACCGACGCATCGTTGTAAACCTTCATATGGCCGGCGCCTTGAATCTGATAGTAAGACACTCCCTCCGCGGCCGTATCCATATAGCCCAGGCGCCGGATCATGGCTTCAAGGTCTCCAAAGGAAATAGGCCCGCCCGGATACAGGACCGTTTGAGCGGCGTAGATTCTGGTTTGATCCATGAAGTTGCGGTTTCCCAGTTTTTGCTCAATGGCCGATTCGAATATCCAGTAGTAGCGCCCGAGAAAAACAGAAACCGCGATCAAGGGGATGATGATTAATACCAGGAGGATTTTGATCAGCAGCGCCCGGCGGGTTTTATTCCGCGATTTTGAACTGCGCCGTTTTCTTTTTGAGGGCATGAATACTCCATCGGCTGTAAAAGCTATATTATACAGGATTCCCGCGCGCTTCGCGAAAATCGGACATCTTGCCGGCGGCTGCAATTAACCCGGGTTAAAGCGGTGCTTGGCCCCCTTCTTCCTTCCTTGACAAGCATTGCGGCCGAAAGTAATGTCGGATCTGCCGCATCGGGCGGCTTGACTGATCATACGCTGCGGCAATTTCCGGAATTGGGCGTTTTACGGCCCGTTGAGGATGCGCGTGACAATTTTATCTTCAAAGACTCGCAACCGAATAAAATTGCTCAGGGCGTATCTTGGATCTCAATCTTTTGTGCCGGGCGGACCGCTGAGTCTGACCATCGAAAGCACCGCCAAATGCAATCTCTTTTGCCCCATGTGCCTGCGGGAGCGCGTCTATCTGCCGCCCAGGGACATGGATTTTTCCGTGTTCCGGAAAATCATCGACGAATCCGCGGAATTTCTGGAATTCGCCGTTCCCTACGGGGTAGGCGAGCCGCTGCTGAACCCGGAAATATTCGATATGATCGCCTACTGTCGAGCCGCCGGCATTCCTACGGGCATCTCCACAAACGGCACTCTGCTCGATGAAACTTCCAGCCGGAAACTTATTGAAGCCGGATTAAATTACATTATTTTTGCTTTTGACGGCGCCACGCGAAAGACTTTTGAGACTTATCGAAAAGGGGCGGATTTTGACAAGGTCCGCGCGAATATTCATGCTTTTCTGCGCGTTAAAGATTCGATGCAATCAAAGATTTTCTGCGCGGTCCAGATGGTGGCGCTCAAGGAAAACCGGGCGGAAGGGCCGGCATTCGTCCGGATGTGGAAGGTCAAGGGAATCAACCAGGTGCGCATCAAAAAAGACGAAGTTCATAATGAAGGCAGCGCGGTCCCGGAAGCCCTTGAAGCGCGGCCCTCCATGCGCCATCCATGCTATCTGCTCTGGCGCGGCCCCATGTACATTCATTATGACGGCACCGTATTCCCGTGCTGCTACGTTTTCCCCGAGCACCCGATAGGCAATATCAAGAGAAACAGCCTGAAGGAGATATGGAACTCCGAGAAGATGATGCGGCTGCGGGAAGCCCATCTAAAGGGCGATTTACGGGAGTATCCGGAGTGTCTGAACTGCCCCGCCGCAAGAGCCCGCCTGCCTGTTGCATTGGGCAGTTTCCTGATTAATACCTACACGGTTTTAAAAACCGTCCCCTTCTTCGAACGCCTGGCGCAGCTTAGAAATATTTCCGTTTTTGAAACTCTGAAATAGCGGGGACTTTTTCTATGGTTGCCTGAACCTCTCGCATTATTTCGGCATCTAAATCCAAAAAAGGCCGAAGAGACAAACAAGGCAGTAAGGCGAATAAACGAAGGGGATTCCCATGAGAAAAATTTTTGGCATTATATCCATGTTTTTCATTTTTGCGGTGCCGGTTTTCGCGCAACGCTACACGGTATTCCCGCATTTTGTCGCAGGCGAGGGCTGGACCAGCACATTTTTTTTCACAAACCAGGGATTATCCGCTGTTTCGGGGATCAAGGTTTACTTTTACAATACCAATGGTGTGGCGCTTGCTGTCGAAACCAATCTGGGGACTTACTCCAGCTTCAGTTTCAATCTGGCCGCCGGCGCTTCTAAAATGATAAAGCTGGCGGATGCCGCTTATAAAGAAGGGTATGTTATGACGGAGTATCCGGACACGGGTTCGCCCGTGCGCGCAACCGAAGTTTACCGGCACCAGCAGGGAGGGCTAGTAACGGCGCAACTGGGCGTCCCCCAACAGGAGGTTGGGGAGCATTTCTCTTTTCCCGTGGAAAACAGCACCGCGGATCGGGCCTATACGGCGATCGCGGTTGTGAACATGCCCTTTGTTGAAACCGATTCAGCGCCCGTGATACTCACTCTGATTAATCAGGACGGGACCGTAAAGGACACTAAAGTTTTGGATCGCCCGCCTTGGAGTCAGGCCGTGGCCTATCTGGATCACGAAGACTTTTTCCCCCAGATTCATAATACCAATTTTGTCGGGACCCTGAGCGTCTCAAGCCCGCTTGGAGTAGGCGTGCTGACAATGCGTGAGGACAAATATCCTTTGAAGGAAGAAGGTGCCTTTGCCGCCATTACCACCGACGGCGGGCCCATAATCGGTCCCTTTACGGTAAACGCTGCCCTTGTTGATGAAGATGAGCCCAATGATACAGAGGGGAACGCTCCTTGGATTTTTCCTCCCACGAAAATCTCCGGCACTATCGGCGTGGAATATGACTGGGATATTTTCCGGTTCGAGGCTGAAGCCGGAGATATCATTACGGTAATCTGCGACACCCAGGGCACAACTTCCTACCTGGATTCGGTTATCGAAATTTGGAAAGCAACCGGTGAACGGGTTGCATATAACGATCAAAACGGCCTGTCTCCCCAGGGGTATCCGATAAACGATTCCTTTACTCAGGCAGTGATTCCAGAGGATGATGTCTACTATATTTACGTATATGATTATTGGGACGAGGGAGGAGATAACTTCACCTACACGCTCCATGTCAATCTGCAATAAGCTGAAACGCTGAGCGCAGGAAATTATTGCGGTTGAACCTTGCCGGTTTCTTCGGTTTCGTATCCCCCAAGCGCCGAAGCCTGCTGCATAAATTCGCGCGAGCGGATTATTTCGAGCATTAAAATAATGCGTTTGTCGTCCATCAGGCTCGCCGGAACGACCAGGTCGTACCGCTCCCGTGTGATCGGAATAAAATCAAGATCCAATGCTTTTGCGGCTGCCATAATCCCCAATCCGACATCGGCCCGGCCCGATGCCACGGCCATTGCTACGCCCATGTGCGTGTATTCGTCGCTTCCGTATCCGGCGATGGCTTTGGGCTCGATTCGCGCTTTCTCGAGCTCGAAATCCAGAAGTATGCGGGTGCCGGATCCCGCCTGGCGGTTTATGAAAGCGACATCCGGACGGGCGAGGTCCTTTATCCCCGCGATTTTTTTGGGATTTCCTTTGGCCGTCATCAATCCTTGAGAGCGGTGAACGAGAGTTACAAGAGTAACGGGAGTATTTTTTATAAAACGACGGATGTAGGAACGGTTGTATTCGCCGGTTTCCGTATCGAGGAGATGCGAGCCGGCGAAGTGGGCGATAGCCTTTTCGACTGCAAGCAGCCCTCCCATGCTGCCGACGTTGCTGGATGAGATCGTAATTCTTCCTTCGGAGCGCTCCCTGATTAAACTGGCCAACAGATCTATCGTCAGGTCGTGCGAGCCTATGACCAGAAGTCTGTTGCGGAGCGATTCTCCCGGAGTGAGAAGCTCTACCTGAACTCTATCGCCTTCGGAATAGCCGCTGATTTCAGGCGGGATGCGGAGGATCCCGTCGGCGCGGACCAGCGAGGTCATCATTCCCGCGCCGCCCGAGAGCGGAATCGCAATCACGCGATCCCCAACCTCTCCCAGGATGACTCGGACGTGTTCCTCCAACCCGGGATTTGAAGGCAGCTTGCGTCCCATGACCGCGTCGACTTTTTCCGAATCCGGCGTCTGGAGTCCCTGAACCCGGTAAAGAAGCGGGCGGACGAATTCGCGGAACGATACCACGGCCGATACGGGGTATCCGGGAATGCCGATAACGGGCCGTTCCTTTACGGCCGCCAATAGGGTCGGCTTGCCCGGCATCACCGTAACTCCGTGCACCAGAAGCTCTCCGAGCTGGGACAGGACGGTCGACGTGAAATCTTCCGATCCCGCCGAAGACCCTGCGATGGTAAGGATTACATCGTATCCCGCATCCAGTCCCGATTCTATTGCCTGCTTTATTTTCTCAAGATCATCGGGCACCGTCTGCGCCAGCGCGGTTTCCGCGCCGCATTCAGAGGCCATCGATGCCATAACCTGGCCGTTTACCTCAAGTATTGTTCCGGGCGGTATCGGTTCCTGTACTTGTTCCGGTGATACGATCTCGTCTCCGGTTGGAATAATGAGAACGCGCGGCCTTCGGTAAACCCGGACTGATAAAATCCCCGCCGCCATCATCGCTCCCTGATCATAGGAACGGATCCGATGGTACGCCGGGAGCAATATTTCTCCTTTTACGATGTCTTCTCCTGTTTTCCGCACATTCTGCCAGGGATAGACGGAGTCGCGGACTTCACAGCGATCGCCCGACAATTCGACCTTTTCGATCATCACCACCGCGTCGGTTCCTTCGGGAAGCGGGTCTCCGGTATCCACCTGGATTGCTTCCTTCCCGAGGGCCAGCCATACCGGGCTTTCGGGGAATGCAGAAAATGTGGAAGAAGCGCGCACGGCCATGCCGTCCATTGCAGCCGAATTATAGGCAGGCACCGATCTGAGGGCCTTCACCGGTCCAGCCAGAAGACGATCGAGGGACTGCCGCACCGGCACAATCTCAGAATCCAGAATGAAATTTTTAAAGCGCTGGAAAAAGACGCTTTTCGCTTCCTCAAGAGGCTTCAAGTTTCGATAACTGTGTCGTTTGAGTGTCATACGCTTACGCTTATTGGATACTGAATTAATATAGGACGACTTCCACAAGTTCTCCCTTGGAGAATCCTTCCGCATTCATGGGAATTGCAATGATACCGTCCGCTTTAACCATGGTGGAAAGCATGCCCGATTTGCCAAAAACGGGGGATGCCGTATGGACGCCTGCGGCCGATGTTTTCATTCGCACTCGGACATATTCTTCCAAACCTATTGTCGAGTGAATCGAGGTGGAGAGGGCCGCCCGCGCACGAAATCCCAAGGGTCCTTTCTGCATGCCGCAGCCTTGAAGATGCAGCAGAAACGGGGCTAGAAAAACCTGCGCAACGATCAGAGCCGAAACGGGATGTCCGGGCAACCCGATAACAGCTTTCCCCTGCCGGTTTGCCAGAAGCGTGGGTTTGCCGGGCCGTATGGATACTCCGTGGGCGAGTATTTCAACATCGGGCAGGCCGGATAAAGCCTCCACCATCAAATCCCGGGCGCCCACGGAACTGCCGCCCGAGACGACCACGACATCGGCCTGCGCCAGCGCGCTTTGGAAGGCGTCCCGCAGCATTCGTTCATTATCGGGGACAATGCCATACATCACGGCTTCCGCCCCGGATTCCCGAACAAGCGCGGAAACCGCGAGGCTGTTTGCATCGCGTATCTGCGCCAATTCCGGTTTTTGCTCCATCGGAATGACTTCGTCGCCCGAGGAGATGACGGCGGCGCGCGGGCGCCGATAAACGGTAACTTCAGTTATTCCCAAGGCCGCGAGAAATCCAAGCTCTTGAGGGCGCAGTTTTTTCCCGGCCCGCAGAAGAGAATCGCCGCGCCGGGTATCCTCGCCTTTTTCAAGAACATTGGTCCTGAGCGTTACCGGCCGGATTACTTCGATGCTGCCGGGTCCCGCAGGATTTGTATACTCAAGCATCACTACGGCATCCGCGCCCCTGGGCAGGAAGCCGCCGGTCGGAATCTGGGCCGCCTGTCCCGATCGGATCTCAAAGTCCGGCAAGACTCCCATTTTGACCGGGGCGGCGACGTTTAGAAATGCCGGGATAGAATTGGAGGCCCCGAATGTATCTTGGGCGCAGACGGCAAAGCCGTCCACGGTTGAGCGCGCGCCCTGCGGCAGATCCTCGGCGGCGATGATATCCTCGGCAAGGATGCGGTGAAGAGATCCGTCTAGGGCGACGCGCTCCGACTCAAGCCTGGCAAAACGGCCGAGCAGGTTAGCGAATTCGTCTGCGGTGATTACTCTAAAGAATTCAGTCACAGCTTTATCCTGAAATCCGGATACTCCCTATCTTGATTGCGGGCACGGAAGCGAAGTATACGAATGCGCGCCACCGGCATAAACGGCAAATTATCCCGCGTACTCATCGCAACCGTCAAGGCGATACCTGCTAATTATAGGACAATGCCCTGGTTTTTGTGGCAAACGCCCGATAATGCGGTTATATTTGAATTTGTAGCAATTGCCGCGGGTGTGATCCGCGCGGAGGAAGGAGTTGTGCAGAAACTGAATATCATACAGGTTATTTGAGAGGATCTTACTGAGAGGGATTTTCAATGGCTAGGATACTAAGAATAAACTTGTCTTCTTTAACCGCAATAAACGAAGAAGTCCCGGATTCTTACCGGAAATTGGGGGGTAGAGGCTTAACGTCCCGCATCATGGAGCTCGAAGTCCCGCCGGACTGCGATCCTTTGGGGGTTGAAAACAAGCTTGTGTTCGCTCCGGGAATTTTAGGCGGGACGCCGGTCCCATGCAGCGGACGGTTGTCGGTTGGAGCCAAAAGCCCGTTGACCAAGGGCATCAAGGAATCGAACACCGGCGGCGCCATGGGCCAGAAACTGGCCAGGCTCGGCATTAAGGCGATCGTTTTTGAAGGAAAAGCAGAGGAACCGACATCCATTAAAATAGATAAAGACGGAGTGCGTTTCTCTTCCGCAAGCGGCCTCGCGGGCCTTGGGTGTTATGCGATTCTGGACAAGCTGAAAAGCGAGCACGGCAACAAAATGTGCATGGCATGTATCGGCCCCGCCGGAGATATGGGATTGACGGCGGCCGCCGTTTTATTTTCCACGCCGGACTTTCATCTAAGAGTGGCCGCCCGGGGAGGCTTGGGTTCTGTCATGGGATCTAAAAACCTGAAATCGCTTGTCGTCGACGACACAGGCTCCAATCAGGTTGAGATAAAAGATCCTAAAAAGATGAAGGAAAACGTCGCGATCCTGAGCAAGGGAGTTCTTCAGAACCATTTTGTGGGCGAACTAAGACGGTTCGGGACGCCGGCAATCGTCATGATTACCCAGACTGCGGGGGCTCTGCCGACCAAGAACTATTCCATGGGGCAATTTGAAGGAGCGAAGAGCATTTCGGGCGAGCACATGGAGGAAATACTCAAAAACCGGCCCAATGGACAAATGGTGCACCGCTGCATGGATGGATGCATCATCCATTGCTCCAACGTTTACACCGACGAAAATGGTGAATTGATCGTATCGGGCATTGAGTATGAAACCCTTGCGCTGGTCGGAGCAAACTGTCTCATCGGGGACCTGGATACCATCGCCCGAATCAACCGTCATTGCAACGATGTCGGCGTCGACACGATGGAGGTGGGATCGGCGCTTGCCGTGGCAATGGAGGCGGGCCTGCTGCCCTGGGGGGACGGCGAAACCGCTCTGAGCCTGGTACAGGAGATTGCAAAGGGGACGGAAAAGGGCCGTATGATAGGTTCCGGGACCAAGACGACGGGCGAGAAACTGGGGGTGCGCCGGATCCCCAATGTTAAAGGGCAGGCTTTATCGGGATACGATCCCAGAATCTTGAAGGGAACCGGGGTGACTTTTGCAACATCTCCCATGGGCGCCGACCATACGGCGGGATTGGTCCTGCCGGGTCCGCCCGATCCCAGCTACAATCCGGTCGCATCAAAGGGCCAAGGCCCCAAATCTCAGTTCCTGCAGCGCTGGATGGCTGCAGTGGATACTCTCGGCCTTTGCATGATGATCGGCATGCCCATTATGGAAGCGGGACCGGGGCTTCATCTCAACGTAATAGGCTGTGTTTCCGCCTTGACCGGGGAAAATCTGGATGACGAGTATTTGGACAGGCTGGGGCGCGAGGTGTTGAAGATCGAAAGGCGTTTCAACAAAGCGGCGGGATTTGGCCCGGCGGATGATCGCCTGCCGAAATTTTTCCTCGAGGAAAGCCACGCTCCCGGCGCTCCGGTTTTTGATGTGCCGGAAAGCGAAATCGACAGCGTCCACGAAGCTTAAGTCAAATAAAAAGCCGGGGCAATCATTCGAAAGCCCCGGCTTCTTATCGGGAATGAACCCGTATTATTCAAGAGCACCCAAGAATCAACATCTTGTAATTCCGGCTGTGCGGGCGAGCCGGAGGAATGCCGGGAAAACTATCCCCGTTCGAATACTATTTTCCCCGTGTCCCGGGTTTCATAGCCTCCCATTTGGATCATGCGGGCCTTAAATTCCTCGGATTTGACCACTTCGCACAAAGCCTTAACCGGGCCAGTTGAATAATTCTCCCTCGGGATTACAAGATCAAATCGTTCTTTTGCCAGCGGGATGAAGTCCAATTCAAGCATCTTGGCTACGGCATAAATGCCGATCCCGACATCTGCGGCTCCGCTGAAAACCTCCAATGCGACCTCCATGTGGGTATAGGCTGTCCTGGAGTATCCCGAGACTCTCGAGGGGTCGATGCCGTATTCCTTGAGCCGGTAATCCAAAAGGACGCGCGTTCCCGATCCTTCCTGCCTGTTGACGAATTTCAGTTTGCTGTCCGCCAGTTGTTCAAGGGATTTGATCCCGTGAGGATTGCCTTTCCTGACGATGAGCCCTTGCTGCCGGTGCGACAGATTCATCAGAATTATGGCCAGATCCGGAAAGTGTTTCCGGATGAAAGAGCTGTTATATTCGCCCGTTTCGGGATCCAGCAAATGGGAAGCCGCAACATGGCAATTGCCGTTATTTAAAGCAATTAACCCCGCAAGGCTTCCAAGGCTGGAAATGGAGATGGTGTAGCTGGGGTGAAGGAGATTCGTGTTTTTAGTAAGAAGCTCTAATGCAAGGTCATTGCTTCCGGCAATAACCACCTGGTTCTCGGTGATATTTTTCTTCGGCTGAAACTCGACGCTTTGCCGGGCGCTTGCCATCACCCATTCGTCAATCAAATTTTTGGGGAAAAGCCATTTGCCGGTTATTCTTGTAGCCGGGATTTTCTTATCCTTGATCAGTCTATAAACTTGTTTCTCATTGATACTTAGATATTCGGCGACTTCTTTCGTGGTGAGCATTTCTTTGGTCATGAATCCCGGACTCCGATTGAATTATAACTGATTGCGACAAATAATAACTATGTATAATGGCCTGTCAACGATATAAAAACGAACAATCGTTCAGTTCCCCTGCAAATTATTGTTTATCAAATATTTCGCCGCGATCGACTCCAGCGAAAACGCCGCCTGTTTTCCCCTGCTCAGCTGTTGGAGAGCGGCTATATCGGACTTCCATGCAATGTCGCCGGGAGTAAGCATGCAGACGCTTCCGGGCTCATGTTTTGTATAGAGCTTGCCGTCCTTGAAGCTGTAATAAGCGTCGCTGATCTCGGTTGGATATGCGCGCATCAAGGGCGGAATGTCCACGGGAAGAAACCAAAGCTTGATTTCACGTTCGGCATCCTCGGCGTTCGCCGAAGCGTGGATGAGGTTGTCCATGCGGTCGCCGATTTCCTTTCCCGAATCGTCCTTTAAAACAACAACGGTTCCCAAAGAACGGATGCATCCCGGTTTTTGCTGTCTGGCGATGTGAGGATTCGTGGGTCCCGCAATCTCCCTTATTTTCCGAACGGCATTTGGTCCCTGATAAGCGATTGCAATCACCCGCCTCATCCAAGGATCGTCCGGATTATGAATATTTCCCATGATATATTCGAGCAGCGAAGCATAAAACAATTTTCCGCGGTGTTCGGCATAATGCTCTTCTGCCAGCATGCTGCTGACATAGACTATCTTTGCCGCCGAAAAATGCAGGCCCGTATGGAATTCGGCGAGTTGAGAAAGCACGTAACCGGTGAGGGAATTCTTAAGCGCATCCGGCTTGATGAGTACCAGCGTCTGTTCAAGTTCTTTCTTTTCCATGAACTCCGTCCTTTCGTATAAGGCGTGCCATTATATCATCAGGATGCCCGGCGCGACGAAGCAAGCGCAAATCGGCGCAGATCGGGACATTGAAACTTTTCATCGGTGGCGGCGGTCGATATGCGCGCGGTACATCCTAATTCTTGGACAGACTCCTAGGCGATTTCCGGAAGGCAGAAAGAAGTTTCGATCCTTTGGCTGCATTGGGAGCAGGCCCAATCCACATTAAGCTTGTTGCACTTGATGCCCTTTTCCGTGTTCCAGGTGACGGTGCAGGCGGCGCCGCATTGAGGGCAGGTGGGTGCAACCACGAGCCGGACTTTCAATGTTTGACCTTTCAATGCGGGATGAGGAACAAGAATCTGTCGAATCTTCAAGTTTGCTATGCCGGAGTCCCGAAGTTCGGCCAAAAGCGATCGGAAAAATTTCAGAGAGTCCGAAGCCTTTTTGGCTGCCAGCTTTCGCCCGGAGGCCGTGCGCATGTTCAGGGGAAGGCAGGAGGCATACGTCAATTCCTTGCTCAGGTGCCCGAGGACTGCTGAACGAAGCGTGCGGCGGCGCAGGGCCGATTTGATAAAAAACTCAGCCACTCCCATTGCTCCGAATTTGGAAAGGAAATCGGCGTCGTGGATGATTGCGGCAACAGTGTTTTTCCCGGCCTTCTCGTTATAAAGAGCCCTTAATCCCGCGGTCACCTTTCGAATGTCGGCGGATTTCATTCCAAATTGCCGAAGAAGACTGCCGGCGATTCTCGCAGACTCTTCTTCTTCGGCCGTTTCGTCGCTATGGTATTGTCCGCCGGCAAATTTCCCGGCATCATGGAAAAGCGCGGCTATCACGGGGATCAAGGGATCTATTCCCTCAGCCTCTGCGAGCTTGAAAGCGATGGAAGCCGCATGCATGGTATGCTCCCAGAGAAAGCTCTCGGAGGAATTTTGCCTTCCTTCGTGCCTGCTTTCCGATTCCTGGATGATCTCACGGAGCTTCCCGATTAAGCCGGGGAATCGCGATTCGACCATGCGGCGATAGTCTTTCGTTTGACGTACCATAAGCGATGCATTATCCCGCCCGCTTGTTTGCACCGTCAAGGAATAGTATCGAAGCCGGCCCGCAAAGCAATCCCGGCCGGCGACGAGGGACGATTCTAAATTTGCGGGCCGCGGGGAGTATCCTTGTGATATTCTATGGCTTTCAAAAATCGGTGTCCTAAAATGAATCCAAAGAATGTTTTACTGCCGATCGGAATGATTCTTTTTTTCGCCGCTTTTGCAGCCGGTCAACATGAAGACAAATCGCTGCAATTGTTTCAGGATGCAATCCAAGCCATGGGCGGAGACGTTTACGCAAATGTCGCTGATATCGTATCGGAAGGACAGGCTTTTATGTTTAACAGGGAGGGAGAGTCGTCGATACCGATAAAGTACAACGACTATACCAAGCTCCCCGATAAAAGCCGGTATGAATTAGGCAACAAGAAAAAAGAGCGCGATATAACCGTCTTCGACTTATCCCAAAACAAAGGATGGATCCTGGAAACCGGGAAGGAGGTTCGCGAGGCGACTCCTGAGGAGATGGGCGCCTTCCGGGGCGCCGCGAAACACAGCATTGATAATATTTTTCGGTTCCGCTACAAGGACCCGGAGGTCAAGCTGTTTTATTTGGGGCCCGGAGAAGGGAAAGAAGCGGCTTTCGAAATCGTCAAAATCCTGGATTCGGAAAACGACGAGGTGATGGTTTATTTTGACCGCATTTCAAAACTGCCGGCCAAAATCGAATATTATGAAACGGACGACCGCGGAATACGCCACCGCATGACGGATGAATTTGCGCAATGGCATAAGAAAGAAGGAGTGCTTACTCCGTTGCGGGTTGATCACTGCTCAAACGGGCGGCAAAGCTCCCTGTATTTCATCCTTGAGATAACATACAACAAAGGCTTGCAAGACAGCTTCTTTTCCAAGCCGGTCCCTCCAAAATGATCCGCATCACGGGGCCTGCATGATTCATGCCGTGCAGGAATTCTGCGCGCAGGAACAGATTCTTTCGGATAGATGCTCATGAAAGCAAAAATCCAGCCGCCGCGCTGCGGTTAGCCGACCTGGGCGAATGCGGGCTCTAAATCGGCGGCGGTGCGTATCTGGTAGTGGTCGCGCAGGCGCAAAATCCGATCCACCAAAGCCGCATGGATTGCGTGTCCGGCGCGTTCGGCATAGAGATGCCCGATAATGGGATATCCGGCAAGAGAAATATCTCCCAACAAATCCAGAAGCTTGTGACGCACGAATTCATTGGGGAATCGAAGATGATTGTTGACGATGCCGGATGAGTCCAGCACCACGGCGTTTTCGAGGGAACCGCCGCGGATAAGGCCCAGGCTTTTGAGGTACTCGACATCCGAGACAAAGCCGAAGGTGCGCGCTTCCGCCAATTCCCGGCAATAGGATTCCGGCGTCAGCTCTATTTGGATTTTCTGATATCCTATGGCTTTGTGTTCGAAATCGATAATATAGGTCGCTCTGGGAATCGGGCCGGGATAAACACCGGCTACCTTTTTATCCTGACGGACTTCAATAGGTTTTTCGATGACCATGTATTTTCGCAAAGCATCCTGCTCGACGAGGCCGATCTTGCGGATTTCGTTGACGAAACTGCGGCAGCTGCCGTCAAGAATCGGAACTTCCATGGAGTCGATATCCAGAAAAAGATTGTCAATACCGAGCCCGTAAAGCGCGGAGAGGACATGCTCCACGGTGGAGATCATGACTCCTTTCTTCATCAGCGTGGTGGCATAGCTTACTTTGGCCACGTGCGGCCGCACGGCTTCAATTTCAAAGTTTTTAAGATCCGTGCGACGAAACCGTATCCCCGAGTCCGGCGGCGCCGGCGCCAGCGTAAGCCGCACAGAATACCCCGTGTGCAGACCCACTCCCTCAAACTGCGCTTTTTTGCGCAACGTGCGCTGATACTTAAGCATGATGGCGTTCCTGCTGCATAAATAAACTGGAGTCTAATATAAAAAGAAAAATAACAAGCAAATTACATGCCAGGAGATAAAATACAAGTATAAGCTCCATTAAATCAAATAATTATATTACAATAGACAAAATGAGTTAAAGAAGCCGTTGTTGCATTTTCGACACAGCGTTTTAAACGCAATGAGCGCAATGCGGTTGCGAAAAGCAATAGTTTTATGATAGTAATTAAAGGTTGTAATCAAGGCGGACTAATGAACGGAAAAATAAAGATTCAGGAAACCCGCTGGTATTGGCAGTGCCCGGCCAAATCTATCCGGGTCGGTTCGCCATTAGTCCCCTGATCACAAGATGCATAAAGGGGTGCAGAAGCCGTGAACGACTCGAGGCGTTCGCGGCTTTTTTGTTAGAGCCGCATATGATTCGGCCTTCGTTGCAGGAAGTGAAAAAACTCGCGGGACAAGGATCCGTTATCCCTGTCTGCAAGGACATTCTCGGAGACCTTCTTACGCCAGCGGCGGCATTTTTGCGGGTGGCGCGCGGCCGCCGCAGAGTGTTTCTGCTTGAGAGCGTGGAAGGAGGCGAGCGCTTGGCCCGGTATTCTTTCATTGGCTGGGATCCTTTTATCGCGGTGCGCGGAAAAGGAAATACGGCCTGGATCGAGCGCCAGGGCGAGATCGTTCAGGAAGAAACCCATGGATTCGACAAGCTCCGCGAGATTTCTCGAAATTTCAAGCCCGTGCCGATGCCGGAGCTGCCGCCGTTCCTCGGCGGCGCCGTGGGATATTTTGCCTACGATCTTGTCCGTCAATTTGAAAGGCTTCCCGTACAAGCCCGGGATGACCTGCAATTGCATGATTATCAGGTGATGTATTTTTCCACTATTCTCGCATTTGACCATTTGCGGCATCGGATCCACATTATCACCAATATCTTCGATGGCATTGAAGGACAGGGATTGGAATCCAAATACCGCGATGCCTTGCTTCGAATAGAAAAGATCGAAAAGCTTCTCACGGTTCCCATTTCGCTTCCCAACCCCGTCCCCGCCGACGAGATTCCGGAACCCGCGTCCAACGTGAGCAAATCCGCCTATTATGCCAATGTGGAGAAAGCCAAAGAGCACATTCGGGCCGGAGACATCTTTCAGGTGGTGCTATCGCAGCGCTTTGCCATGAAAATCAGCTGCGATCCCTTTGATATCTATCGTTCGCTTCGTTTCATTAACCCTTCCCCCTATATGTTCTTTCTGCAAATGGATAATCTGCAGCTCATAGGAGCTTCGCCGGAAATGCTGGTCAAGGTCCGCAACAAGCGCGTGGAGTACGGACCGATAGCCGGCACGCGGCCCAGGGGAAGGAAGCCGGAGGAAGACGCGCAGCTCCAAAAAGAACTCCTGGCCGATGAAAAGGAAAGGGCGGAGCATATCATGCTAGTGGATTTGGGCCGCAACGATCTCGGGCGCGTGTGCAACTACGGATCCGTCAAGGTGACGGACTTGATGCGCATCGAAAAGTACAGCCATGTGATGCATCTTGTCAGCAGCGTCGAAGGAGAACTCCGGGAAGATTTGGATTGCTTCCATGCGCTGGAATCCTGCCTGCCTGCGGGCACGGTATCGGGCGCTCCCAAGGTGCGGGCTATGGAAATCATCGAAGCCATGGAGCCCTGCCGGCGGGGTGTGTACGGGGGATCGGTGGGCTATATTGATTTTTCCGGCAATCTCGATACATGCATCGCCCTGCGCACAATTGTCATTAAAGACGGCATTGCCTATATTCAGGCCGGGGGCGGAATTGTGGCGGATTCGGAACCGGAGCGGGAGAGGGAGGAATCCATCAATAAGGCAAGCGCTTTGATTCGCGCGGTCAAATTTGCCCACGAGGGGCTTCGGTAAGTGGGGAATGGCGAATTTCATCCTGCTGCTTTTTATTTTGTAAGCCGCCGCCTGTAATTCGTAAATTGATGTGGGGGATGAATGATTCTGGTCATCGACAATTACGATTCCTTTACCTTCAATCTGGTGCAGTATCTCGGCGAGATGGGCCATACATTGAAAGTTTTCCGCAATGATGCGGTTACGACGGAGGAGATCGAACAGCTGGCGCCGCAGAGCATTGTGATTTCGCCCGGACCCGGACGGCCCGAAAATTCCGGCATCATCATTCAGTTAATCCGCGAGTTTTCCGGAAGGATACCGATCCTCGGAGTCTGTCTGGGGCATCAGGCGATCGGGGCCGCGTTCGGCGGGGACATCGTTCCGGCTCCCAGGATAATGCACGGAAAGACCAGCGATATCCTCCATGACGGCCGCACGATTTTTAGAGGGCTGCCGAATCCCTTTTGCGCGACTCGCTACCATTCTCTCGTCGTTTCGCCGGAGACTCTACCGGGGTGTCTGGAAATTTCGGCCCGAACGGAGGACGGGGTTATCATGGGGCTGCGGCATCGTGAAATGACGGTTGAGGGAGTTCAATTTCATCCCGAGTCCATTTTGACGGAAGCGGGCAAGAAGCTGCTTTCAAATTTTGTGAGCTTGGGCCGATAGCGGGCAATAGGATGGCGCTATGCCGGAATTAGAAGGCTTTTACCATGTCCCGGAAGAACTAAAAGGCACGATTTTGGAAAAAATCATGCGCGCCAAGACGCAGGAGCTTGCGGAAGCCAAGAAAAGAATTCCAATGTCCTCTCTCCGGGATTCATTGAGGCAGGAATCGAGAATCCGTCCCTTTAAAGACATTTTGAAGAAGCGCGGCCCTGCCGTCATCGCGGAAATCAAAAAGGCTTCGCCTTCGGCGGGAATGATCCGCGAGGATTTTGACCCGATCCTCATTGCCCGCGAATACGAGGATTCGGGCGCGGCGGCGCTCTCCGTGCTCACCGAGACGCGGTACTTTCACGGCGGACTGGAGATTCTTGCCCTTTTGCGCCGGCATTCCAACCTCCCTCTGCTTCGGAAGGATTTCATCGTCGATCCCTACCAAATTTTGGAGGCTCGGAGATCCGGCGCGGATGCGGTGCTGCTGATCACGGCGCTTCTGGATGCGGGCCGATTGAAAGACCTGCGTATTGAGGCGGAGCGTCATGGGATGGAGGCGCTGGTGGAGGTGCATAACGAAACGGAACTGGAACGTGCCTTGGATTCGGGGGCTGCGCTGATCGGCGTCAACAACCGGGATCTGCGCACTTTTCAAGTTTCCCTCGATGTCAGCTTGAATCTGGCGCGCGTCATGCCCAAGCATGTCTTGGCGGTTTCGGAAAGCGGCATTAGGAGCGCGGAGGATGTGCGGCGCTTGTTCGATGCCGGGTACCGTGGATTTCTGGTCGGCGAATTGTTGATGCGGGCGCCATCTCCTGGAGCCGCGCTGGCTGAATTGCTGGAATGATTATTGCAGCAGCACTCAGGATTGTTGGATTTCAATGGATTATGCCGGCGCTTTCCATAAAGCAGTTGCAATTCCGGGGCCGGCCGGGGCTTTAAAATCGAGGAGATGCATGAAAGTCAAGGTTTGCGGCATTACGAATTACGGGGATGCCGCGATGATTGTAGAGCAAGGCATAGATGTGCTGGGGTTTAATTTCTACCCTCAAAGCCCCCGATACATCCGCCCGGACGCCGCACGCGAAATCATCCGCAGGCTGCCTCCGTTTGTCGTTGCGGTAGGCGTCTTTGTGAATGTCGCCGATCCGCGCCGGCTTTGCGAGACGGCGGAAGCAGCCGGGGTCCAGGTGCTCCAGTTTCACGGTGACGAGACGCCCGAATATTGCGCGCAATTTGAAAAATGGCCTTTGATTAAAGCCTTACGCATCGACGACAGCGGAATCCCGGAGGCGCTCGAGGCGTATCCTGTCAGGGCTTTTTTGCTGGATGTAAAAGATGATGTTTTATTCGGAGGAACCGGAAGGAGTTTTGACTGGAAGCTCGCCAAAGGCGTCCGGGCGCTTCGGCCGGTGGTTTTGGCAGGAGGGCTTCGGCCCGATAATGTGCGGGAGGCGATCACGATTGTGGATCCATACGGCGTGGATGTCTGCAGCGGCGTCGAAAGCGAACCTGGGAGGAAGGACGCAGGGAAATTGGTTGAATTTATGAATGAGGTGAAAAATGCCGGATATTCTTTTCACAGGCCCTGATGAAAGGGGGCGTTTCGGCGCTTACGGCGGGAGATTCGTCCCCGAAACTCTGATGTGCGCGCTTGAGGAGCTTGAGGATGCATATCGAGAAGCTTTGCAGGACCCCGGCTTCAAGGCGGAACTGGATACTTTGCTGCGGAGCTATGCCGGGCGGCCGACACCGCTGACGCCGGCGCGCCGGTTAGCCGAGCATCTCGGCGGAGGGCGGATTTATCTTAAACGGGAAGACCTGGTGCACACCGGAGCTCACAAGATCAACAATGCCATCGGGCAGATTCTTCTTGCCAAGCGGATGGGAAAGACGCGGATCGTTGCCGAAACAGGCGCAGGGCAGCATGGAGTGGCGACGGCAACGGTCGCGGCCCTTTTCGGAATGGAATGCGAAATCTATATGGGAACCGAGGACATGCGCCGCCAGTCTTTAAATGTCTTCCGGATGCGCCTCCTGGGGGCGAAAGTGCGGCCGGTGGATTCCGGCAGCTGCACGCTCAAGGACGCCATCAACGAGGCAATGAGGGATTGGGTGACAAATGTCGGAACCACCCATTATCTGCTCGGCTCCGTCCTTGGAGCTCATCCGTATCCATGGATTGTGCGGGACTTTCAGTCCGTCATCGGCAGGGAAGCCCGCGCCCAGATCCTTGAGTCGGAAGGCCGCCTGCCGGATCTGCTCGTTGCCTGCGTGGGCGGAGGCAGCAATTCCATCGGGCTCTTTTACGAATTTTTGGACAAACCGGATATACAGATGGTGGGAGTCGAAGCGGGGGGCCGCGGGACAGCCTTGGGCGAGCACGCCGCCCGCTTCAGCGGCGGCAGAAAGGGAGTGCTGCAAGGCACTTTTAGTTATGTCCTTCAAGACGAATACGGCCAGATCGCAGGGACCCACTCGATTTCCGCCGGGCTGGACTATCCCGCAGTGGGTCCGGAGCACTCCTGCCTGCATGACATGGGGCGGGTGCGATATACCTCCGTAACGGATGAAGCTGCGCTGGAAGCATTCCAACTTTTGAGCCGGCTGGAAGGAATCATCCCTGCGCTGGAAAGTTCGCATGCAATTGCCGAATTAGTGCGTATGGCTCCCGGCCTTGACAAAAATGCAATTGTAATTATAAACCTCTCCGGCCGGGGGGATAAGGATGTGAATCAGGCCGCGGATCTGCTGCCGGCCGACTGAAATGCAAGGGCCGCTTCGCCTGTTTTTGCGGTAGACAGTCGACAGATCTCTTTTTATCCGCGACTTCTTTGCGTTTTGCCGAGAATTCTTGCACAATAAAAGGTTTGAAACTAAAGAAGCGGAAAGCCTGAAAGCTGAAAGGGGGCGGCCCCGGCCGCGCCAGGTGATTATGCGGCGAATCGGACAGAAGTTTAGGGATCTTGAAAGCCGCGGGGAAAAAGCATTCATTCCCTTTGTGGTTGCGGGAGATCCCGATCTTGAGACTACCATCCGGCTTATTCCCGAATTGGAACGCGCAGGCTCGCACATCGTCGAGCTGGGCATCCCTTTCTCCGATCCGGTTGCAGACGGGCCGACCATTCAGCGCGCAGCGGTGCGTGCGCTGCGCCATCATTATGGGCTGTCGGACTACCTGAGTGCTGTGCAACGGATTCGTCGGGAAACTGAAGTGCCCATTCTCCTGTTCAGCTATTTCAACCCGATTCTTCAGTATGGGCTTGAATCCTTGGCCCGCGACGCGGGGGCTGCAGGAGTTGACGGAGTGCTGGTTACCGATATCACCCCGGAGGAAGGGGAGCAATATTGCGCCTGCATGGAGAGAAATGAACTGGATTGCGTGTTTCTCGCCGCTCCAACCAGCAGCGAGAAACGGATCGCCCGGATCGCTGAATGTTCGCGCGGGTTCGTCTATGTGGTATCCCGTACAGGAGTCACGGGAGTCCAGCAGAGCCTTTCCCAATCCATTATCCCCACCGTGGAATGCGTCCGGCGGCATACAACGCTTCCTGTCGCCGTGGGATTCGGCATTTCAAAGCCTGAGCAGGTGCGGTCGATATGGAAGATTTCCGACGGGGCGGTTGTCGGCAGCGCCATAGTGGCGGAAATGGAAAGGATTAACGATGCCGGCCGTATACCCTCCGAAATTGCGGAATTCTGCCGCTGGCTTACGGGAAACTGCGGGTGAAATGGATCTGCTTGACGGGGGGATCAAAAAGATAAAGACTCGAGGCCTTCCACCGTTTGAATTACGAGGATGACGCGGTTCAGACAACGCGGCATGGATGCGGCGGGAAAGGAGCCGCCTGGGGGAAAATAGCCTGGAATCGATGGAAGCGCCCTTTGACAGGAGGCCTGGAATCGGGGACGGCGGAAATATTCAAGGGTTGCGGCTTTCGGGTTTCATATTGAGGTGGCAACGTCCGGCCCGATGAGTTATAAATTGTGGCCGCGTTTTGGAAGGAGATGCGTTTTGTTTAATATAGATTTCGAACCTGTGGGGCGGAGGGGCCAATGTCCTTCTGAAAAATCCATTCTCGAATGCGCGCATGAACAGAATGTGGATATCGTCAGCATCTGCGGCGGTTTCGGTGTATGCGGTCAGTGTAAAATACAGGTGGTGTCCGGAGAAGTTTCCGAACTAACCGAGCAGGAAATAGCGCAATTAACGGAACAGGAGATAAAGCAGAATTATCGGCTTGCCTGCCAATGCCACCCTAAGAGCAACGTCAAAATCTACATCCCTTCCGAATCGCTGACTGCGCCTCAGCGCACACAGATCGAAGGCCTGGAATTGAATGTGGAACCGGATCCCTTGGTCAAGGGCTTCGACGTGAGGATGGATCCTCCATCTCTGGAAATACCGGAGCCGGATGACCGGAATATCTGGAACGCGCTGGAGGAACAACACAGCATCCCTCGGGGAATTATCGATCTTGATGTTCAACGCGCGCTTTCCGTAAATGTGCGCGATTTGAATTGGAATGTGAGCGTAGCCTTGCGCGGAGAGGAGATTGTCGCCGTCGGCGCTCCCTCCACCCGTTGGCTTGGCCTTGCAGTGGATGTCGGCACCACCAAGATCGCCGCCTATCTTATGGACTTGGAAAGCGGCGAGACGCTTGCCAAACAGGGAATCATGAATCCGCAAATTTCTTACGGGGAAGATGTCGTGGCGCGGATTTTCGCCGCCGGCAAGTCACCGGAAAACGCCGCGAAACTGCAGAATCTTGTTGTGGATGCGCTCAACGAAACCGTGCAGTCTCTTTGTTCCCAAATAGGCGCGGATACTTCGGATATCGTTGACGCCGTCGTCGTAGGCAATACGGCTATCCATCACCTTCTTCTGAGACTTCCGGTTCAGCAGCTGGGTGTCAGTCCTTATGTGCCGGCTGTCCAATCGGCTTTGGATGTAAAAGCGCGGGACCTTGGGTTGAAGATTGCGGCCGGCGGATATGTCCACTTTTTGCCCAATATCGCGGGATATGTCGGTGCGGATCATGTTGCGGTGCTCCTGGCGACCGACCTTGCGGAAGCCCAGGATGCCGTGCTTGCCATCGATATAGGAACGAATACCGAGATCTGCTTGAATTATAAGGGCAGGATGACCAGCGTCTCGTGCGCTTCCGGCCCTGCTTTTGAAGGGGCTCATATCAAATTCGGCATGCGGGCGGCGCCCGGAGCTATCGAGCATATGCGCCTGTCGGGCACGAAACTTGACATCCAGACCATCGGAGGGGAACCTCCGGTTGGAATCTGCGGTTCGGGCTTGCTGGATGCGGTTGCTCAGTTCCGGCTGAATGACGTGCTGGATGCGACCGGACGGATGGTGGAACACCCTTTGGTGCGCAATCATAGCGGTATGAGGGAGGTTGTGCTTGTCGATCGGCCCGGCCGCGATCCGATCACCATTTCGCAAAAAGATGTGAGGGAACTGCAGCTGGCGAAAGCGGCCATCCGATTGGGAATTCGCGCGCTTGTCGAGTCCGAAGAAATTGCGGACGATGCAATAGAAAGAGTTCTTCTTGCGGGGGCGTTTGGGACCTTCATCGATGTGGAAAGCGCCATGACAATCGGCATGTTTCCGTCCCTGCCTCGCGAGCGTTTCGTTCAGGTCGGCAACGCGGCGGGAACGGGCGCGCGCCAAGCCCTTATTTCCCGCACCCGGCGCCTCGAGGCACAGCAGATCGCGGTGCGCGACAGATATATCGAGCTTGCGGGCATACCGGATTTCAATCGGAAATTTGCGGATGCAAATTCCATGTCTTCATCCGCAGCCCGGAGCCGGCAATACGAAAAAACGCACTGAAAAAGCCGTCCGTTTGCGGCGGGGAATCGACGACGCGGAAAAGAATTCTGCATTCTCCCAGGGATCGGAACCCTCCTGGCAGCTGCAATAAAAACCGCGCATTCACACGGATATCCGGCGTTTGTTTTTGGAAAGCGGACTAATTTGCACTCCCGGAAAGGGAACTGAGGAAATCCGCGTTGGTTTTGGCTTTTGAAAGCTTGTCCAGCAGAAGTTCCATGCTTTCGGTGACGGAAAGCGGCGTCAGCACCTTCCGAAGAACCCAGATGCGGTTCAAATCCGTCGGCGGCAGCAAAAGCTCTTCTTTTCGGGTTCCGGATTTGTTGATATCGATCGCGGGAAAAACGCGCTTGTCGACGAGCTTTCGATCCAAATGAAGCTCCATATTGCCGGTCCCCTTGAACTCTTCGAAAATAACATCATCCATGCGGCTTCCCGTGTCAATTAAGGCCGTCGCGATAATGGTCAAGCTTCCCCCTTCTTCTATATTCCGGGCCGCTCCGAAGAAACGCTTTGGGCGCTGAAGCGCGTTGCTGTCGACCCCTCCCGATAAAACCTTGCCGCTCGGCGGAACAATCGTGTTATAGGCGCGCGCAAGTCGCGTGATGCTGTCCAGCAAAATAACGACGTCTCGCTTGTGCTCCACAAATCGCTTCGATTTTTCCATGACCATTTCGGCGACCTGGACGTGGCGAGAGGCCGGTTCGTCGAAAGTGGAGCTGATGACCTCGCCTTTAACGGAGCGCTGCATGTCGGTAACCTCTTCCGGGCGTTCGTCAATCAGCAGAACGATAAGGTAGACTTCCGGATGATTCCGCGAGATGGAATTCGCAATGGACTGCAGGAGCATTGTCTTTCCCGTTCTCGGAGGCGACACAATCAATCCGCGCTGTCCCTTGCCGATCGGAGTAAGCATGTCCATAACCCTTCCGGAGAGATTCCCCGGAACGGTTTCCAGCTTCAAGTGATCGTGGGGATAAAGGGGCGTCAAATTGTCGAAGAGAATTTTATCTTTGGCGCCGTCCGGATGCTCAAAATTCACCGCTTCCACCTTAATCAGCGCGAAATATCTTTCGCCGTCCTTCGGGGGGCGGATTTGTCCGGATACGGTGTCTCCAGTCCGCAGGTCAAACCTGCGGATCTGGGAGGGGGATACATAGATATCGTCGGGGCCGGGCAGGTAATTGTAGTCGGGAGCGCGGAGGAATCCGAATCCTTCGGGAAGGCATTCCAGCACGCCCTCGGAAAAAATCAATCCATTCTGCTCCGTCTGCGCTTTGAGGATTTGAAATATCAATTCCTGTTTTCTCATTCCGGCATAGCCGGGGACATTCAGCTCCTTGGCGACATCCGTAAGGGCGGAGATATTCATCTCTTTCATGTCCAAAATATTCAGGTGACCGTTTTCGCGGCCGTTATGGTTTCGACGTTGCGTCGTTTCAGGCATGGGCGGTTTCTCCAAAGGGAGATTTATGCGGTTTAGGTTATTAATCGTTTGGGATTTCAACAAAGGCGGCTGCCTGCAGTACACGTTTCCAAATCTCTTTGCAGCCGGCTCCCGTTCGGGCTGAACACATCAATACAGCCTGACCCGGGAAGTAATCGGACATAATGCGCGATTGAGCGGCTTTCTGATTAGCGGACAGTTTGTCGGACTTCATTGCAACAAGCATGCGCGGTATTTTCAATCTCTCCAACCACTCGGACATCTGAATATCCAAAGGAGTGGGAGGCATTCTCGAATCTAAAATTTGGACGGTCAAAACAATGGACCGGCGGCTGTTGAAGTAATGTTCAGTAAGCTTTCCCCACTGCCTGATCGCCCGCTTGCCGGTTTTCGCATAGCCGAATCCGGGCAAATCCACAAAAAAGAATGATCCGTTGATCCGAAAGAAATTTATGCTCCGGGTTTTTCCCGGGGTGGAACTGCTTCGGGCCAACCTTTGATTTCCGACAAGCCGGTTAATCAGGCTGGATTTGCCTGCGTTGGACCGGCCTGCAAATGCTATTTCAGGAATCCCTTCCCTCGGGAAACCTTGTTCCGATACGGCGCTTGTGACAAATTCGGCTTGGGTCACCGGATATCGTACGGATTCGTTTAATATTGGTTTCCGAAATTTAGCCTTTGTGCCAACCCGCCGGCGCTCGAAAGGGTCGTGGACCGGAGACACCGGATTGGAAACAGAATGAAACTAGTCAAAAAACACGCCATGCAAAACCATCATCTAAGTCCACGAGCGGATGTCATCGTAATTGCGTGTGCCGATTAGTGAGCTATGTTCTCGTTGGGACGAGCGCCCTCGATGTCAGCCATCTGGGGAACTTGTCTGGGGACAGGCGGCCGTTCCAGGGCTATCTGCAGCACTTCATCCATTGTTTCCACAAAATGAATGGTCAGAACCTCCAGAATATCAGCAGGCAGATCTTGAAGGTCCTTTTCGTTCTCCTTCGGAAGAATAACATCCTTGATCCCGGCCCGATGCGCCGCCAGCAGCTTTTCTTTGACCCCGCCGATAGGGAGAACTTTGCCTCGGAGTGTAATCTCGCCGGTCATGGCCACATCCTTGCTGACGGGGATCTTGGTCAGGGCGGAAACAATGGTAGTCGCCATTGTGATTCCCGCCGACGGGCCGTCTTTAGGGATGGATCCTTCGGGAATATGGATGTGCATGTCCATCCTTCTATGAAATTCCCGGCCGATGCCGAACTCCGCTGCCCGGCTTCGGACGTAAGACAGTGCCGCCCGCGCCGATTCCTGCATGACTTCTCCCAGTTTCCCTGTGAGCGTCAGTTGGCCCTTGCCTTCCATGAGGGTGGCTTCGGTCTGCAGGACCTCTCCGCCGACTTCGGTCCAAGCGAGACCCGTAGTCAGCCCTATTTGATTCTTCTCACTGATTCCCTGCGTCCTGAATTTGGCCCTGCCCAGCAATTTCTCAACCTCTTCCGCCGTTATGGAGCTGCTTTTGAGCTCGTCGGTAACGATTCTTTTGGCCGTTTTTCTGCAGACATTTGCGATTTCCCGCTCGAGGTTGCGGACGCCCGATTCACGCGTGTATTTGCGGATAATCTCCAACAAAGCTTCGTCGGCAAACTGAATCTGCCGCGCGTCAAGCCCCGAAGCTTCCATCTGTTTGCGAACCAGAAATCTCTTCGCTATTTCCAGTTTTTCATTCTCGGTGTATCCCGAAAGCTGGATGACTTCCATGCGGTCCTGCAGCGCCCGGGGGACAGTGTGAAGAACATTTGCCGTCGCGATGAACATGACCATCGATAGATCAAATTCGGTGTCCAAATAATGGTCCACAAACATATGATTTTGTTCCGGATCCAGAACTTCGAGCAACGCTGCGGACGGGTCCCCGCGGAAATCCATGCTCATTTTGTCTACTTCATCCAGCATGAAAACCGGATTCCGGGTTCCCGCTTTCTTCATGTATTGGATTATTTGTCCTGGCAAGGCGCCGATGTAAGTCCTGCGGTGGCCGCGGATTTCCGCTTCGTCCCGAACGCCGCCGAGCGAAAGGCGGACAAATTTCCGACCCGTTGCGCGCGCGATCGATCTTCCCAATGAAGTTTTACCCACTCCCGGAGGCCCTACAAAACAGAGAATGGTTCCCTGAGGCTTTTTGACCAGGCTTCGGACCGCCAGAAATTCGAGAATGCGGTCCT
>CAZDMR010000005.1:79696-104864 GCA_964506795.1 uncultured Acidobacteriota bacterium
TTTCCAAACCGTAGTGGTCTTCTTCGAGCACTTTCTTGGACCAGTTTATATCCCGGATTTCGCGCGATTTCTTGTTCCAAGGCATAGCCAGAAGCCAGTCCAGGTAAGTGCGCGAGACGGTCGATTCCGCCGACATCGGCGGCATCATCTCGAGACGCTGGATTTCCTTAATGGCTTTTTCATTGGCGTCCTTCGGCATTTTGGCCGCTTCAACCTGCTTCTTCAGGTCGTCAAGTTCGCTCTTTTCGTCCTTGCGGCCCAGCTCCTTTTGGATCGCCTTCATTTTCTCGTTAAGGTAGTACTCCTTTTGCGCCCGTTCCATCTGACGCTTCACCCGCCCTTGGATATTGCGGTCTACCTTGATTTTTTCCATCTCGAGTTCAATGATCTCGTTAATTTTCTCGATGCGTTCGGTGAGATCCACCATCTCGAGCAACTGCTGTTTTTCTTCGATGCTGATGGGCAGGTTCGCGCTGATGTTGTCCGCCAGCTTCGACGGCTCCAGGGTTTTCATCGCATTCAGAATGGCGTCGTAATTAACGTGATGGCTGAGCTTGGAAAACTGTTCAAAGACGGTCTGGAGCCGCTTGATTAAGAGATTAGTGCGCGCGCTTGATGTGGATGTTTCTTCGAGCAATTCGACATCGGCAACGAAAAATCCCGGATCGTTGGCGAAGCGAATCGCCCGAACGCGCTGGATTCCTTCGACGAGGACTTTAATGTTTCCGTCGGAAAGTTTGACGCTCTGCACGATGTTCGCGACGCTGCCGACAGTGTAAATATCCGTAGCTTTCGGTTCGTCCACGGACGCATCTATCTGGGTCGCCAAAAATACGCGTTTGGAGCCTTCCAGCGCAAATTCCAGGGCGCGCACGGAACTGGGCCGTCCGATTACAAACGGGATCATCATATGCGGAAACACAACAACATCCCGGATCGGAATCATAGGAAGACGTTCTGTCTTTTTGGGCTCAAGTTCTTTTGTCATACTAAATCTTAACCGGCCTTTTCCAATAACGCGAATACGATGTCCTTATTCTCAACCATCTCCCGCGTTATCATGAATTCCTTTACCTTCTTCTGGGAAGGCAATTGGTACATCACATCTAACATAAGATCCTCGAGGATGATTTTCAATCCCCTGGCTCCCATCTTGCGTTCTATGGCAAGGTTGGCGACGGCACTGAGGGCGTCGTCGGTGAACTTCAGCTTGACATTCTCAAATTCAAACATCTTCTGGTATTGCTTCACCAACGCATTTTTGGGCTTGGTCAGGATTTCAACAAGGGCCGTGTGATCGAGCTCCGAAAGAGAACCGACGACGGGCAGTCTGCCCACGAATTCGGGGATGAGGCCGAACTTGATAAGATCTCTCGGCTCGCAGGCTTCCAGTATATTCGGCGGCTGGTCCTTTTTGGGCCCCCTCAAAACCTTGGATGCCTTATCGTTGATTAAAAATCCCATGCTTTTTTTGCCTATCCGCCGTTCGATAATCTTTTCCAGACCCACGAACGCCCCGCCGCATATGAAAAGGATGTTAAGCGTATCGATCTGGATGAATTCCTGGTGTGGGTGCTTCCGGCCTCCTTGTGGCGGAACATTGGCAATGGTCCCTTCCAGGATTTTCAAGAGGGCTTGCTGTACGCCTTCTCCCGAGACATCCCGCGTAATCGAAGGATTTTCGTCTTTTCTAGCTATTTTATCGATTTCGTCGATATAAACGATTCCCTGTTGGCATTTTTCCTTGTCGCCTCCGGCATTTTGCAGCAGTTTGAGAATGATGTTCTCAACATCCTCTCCGACGTAGCCGGCCTCTGTCAATGTCGTGGCGTCCACGATTGCAAAAGGAACCGAAAGCATTTTAGCCAGGGTCTGTGCCAAGAGGGTCTTGCCGGTGCCGGTTGGGCCTATGAGCAGAACATTGCTCTTCTGTAATTCAAGGTCGTTCCGCTTTTTGGACATTTCCAAGCGCTTGTAATGATTGTATACGGCTACGGCAAGCTTTTTCTTGGTTGTCTCCTGTCCGATCACATAAAGGTCGAGGAATTCCTTTATCTCCTGAGGCTTGGGAAGCTTATCTCCGATGGGAGAGGTCATGGCGTCATCGGCGATAATCTCATTGCAAACGTCGACGCATTCGTCGCATATATACACGTTTGGCCCGGCAATGAGCTTCTTGACCTCATTCTGGCTCTTGGAGCAGAAAGAACACCTCAAAACATCGTCTTTGTCTTTATCGTCGTCTTTTCTCAAGGAAACCCTCCAGGGTATAAATGAATACCCTACTCTTTTCTCGAGATAACTTGATCCACAACGCCGTATTCCTTGGCTTGGCCGGCGGTCATGATATAGTCGCGTTCAACATCCTTCTCTATGCGCTCGATATTCTGTCCGGTATGTTGAGCCAGTATGGCGTTCATTGCTTCGCGAAGCCTGAGAATCTCCCTCGCTTGGATATCAATATCGGTCGCCTGACCTGCCAGACCGCTCAAAGATGGCTGATGGATCAAAATTCGGGAATTCGGTAAGGCAAAACGTTTTCCAGGAGTGCCGGCTGCCAGCAACAACGCGCCCATGCTGGCTGCCTGGCCGATGCAAATAGTGGATATATCGGGTCGAATATACTGCATGGTATCATAAATCGCCATGCCCGCCGAAATGGAACCCCCGGGAGAGTTTATATAAAGATGGATATCTTTTTCCGGATCTTCGGCTTCCAAGAAAAGGAGCTGAGCGGTAACGACATTGGCGACATTGTCATCGATCGGGGTCCCCAAAAAGATAATATTATCCTTTAGGAGACGTGAATAAATATCGTAAGCTCTTTCGCCTCTATTGGTCTGTTCGACCACCATTGGTATCAGTGCCAATACTCGTCACCCCTGCTTAATATTAGCATTGCGATAGATGAAATCAAGCGCCTTGTTCTGGCGCAAATGCTCTTCAAGACTCTCAATACGTTGCTCTTTTTCCAGCTGGGCGCGGACCGCGGCCGATGATTTGCCGCTTCCCTCGGCAAGGTTTTGCAGTTCGGAATTCATCTCTTCTTCCGTCACCTCAATCCCTTCCTGCCGGGCGATTGCATCCAGAAAAATGGAACGGCGAACATTTTGTTCTGCACGAGGGCGATCCTCCTTGATCATTTTCCCCCAATCAATAGAAGCCTTATTCAGATCGACGCCCTGATATGCCAGACTGTTGGCTAGGCGGCGTATATTCGCCTCAACTTCCTCCTGAACCATAGTTTCAGGCACATCAATAGTTTGCCGTTCTATAATGGAGTCCAAAAGCGCCTCTCTGGCTTTCTTTTCGGCACTTTGCTTTGCCTGCGTTACCAATTCGTTTCTAAGCTTCTCTCTTAAGGCATTGAGGTCTTCGGAGCCAACATCTTTGGCAAAATCATCGTTCAATTCGGCCAATTGTTTTTCTTTGATATCTTTTACCAGGACCGTGTACCGGACTTTTTTGCCGGCGAACTGCTTGCGGTGATAGCCTTCTGGATAACTTATTTCAAATGAACGGGTTTCTCCAGCTTTGGCCCCCTGCAAATTTTCCGAAAACCCAGCGTCTGTCTGGGGATTACCTAAAATCAGCGTAACATCGTCTTCCCGCACCGGCCTGGCATCCTGCTCAAGCTGCCCATCCACATTTACGGTGAGATAATGGCCGTCACGCGCTTCGGCCGAATCCACCGGGATAAATTGAGCATTCTGTTCTCTAAGATTTTCAAGGGCCTGATTTACATCTTCATCGGTTATTTCAATCTGTTCCAATGAGACGTTAACACCTTTGTAATCCTTTACTTCCAGGGGAGGAAGGACCTCGAATGCGACGGTGAATTTCAGATTGCTTCCGGGTTTGTTGTCTATTTTCTCGACTACCGGAGGCGCCAGCGGGCGAAGCTTGTGCTCTTCGATTGCATTTCTCCAGGTACGGTCGATGATGTTTTGGGCCGCATCCTGCCGCAGGTCGTTTGCATACCGCTGCCGAATAATGTTTAAGGGAATTTTGCCCGGCCGGAAACCAGGCATCTTTGCATTGCGGGCATACTCGCGGGCGATTTTGGTAATTTCCTCGTCAACTTCCTGTTCCGGAACTTCAACCGCGAGATTTCTTTTACAATTGTTGACCTCAATGATTTCGACTGTCAAATTGGCTCCTGGTTTTATAAAGTTAATTGATATTAGGGTTCACCCAATATTCGTCGTCATTAAGCTGGTGCGAAAGGGGGGAGTCGAACCCCCACCCCTTGCGGGACTGGATCCTAAGTCCAGCGCGTCTGCCAATTCCGCCACTTTCGCAGTTGCAGCGTCCACGGATTCTTCTTATAACTGCAGAGAATGAAGCTATATACAAGGCAGGCCCCAGACCAAATCTGGAATTTAACAAAGCGGTCTCCATCTGTCAATGCATACCGCTTTACGCCCTCAGCGTTTCAGCCTCCAATTAAAGTGAGGATTGCAGGCCATATTTCAACATGAGCGGCGACATGAGAATGAAGATCGGCGAACCCTATAATGCCGTGATAGAATAATTTTTTTGTAATCTAACGGGAGAGAAGGGAATGAAGCTGGGAATAATTGATTACATAGATTGCGCTCACTATCTGCCCGGACACGACAAATGCGGCGTTTTGCATGGCCACACTTATAAAATCGAAGTGATTATAGAAGGCGAGAATAAGTCCGGGATGATCCTGGATTTTGCGGAGCTGAAAAAGGCCGTGAAAAACGCTCTGAGCTTTTTTGACCACAAAACCCTGAACGATATACTTGAATATCCTTCGGTTGAAAATATCTGCCAAGCCATCAGAGGCAAGCTCGAGGAACATATTCCTTTCCCGCTCACGCTTCGCGTGTGGGAGGGGCATGGGAAATGGGTCGAGATGTGATAATCCGGGTTAATGGCTCACTCGCTGTTTTTAACGATAGGGTACAAAGCGGGATTAAAAAGAAGCCGGGCCAGTCGTTCATCGGTGCGTGCCAGGTTCTTGGCGATTTCATGCGCTTTGCCGGGTTCCGGGTCCACGAACCACCCGTACTCGCGGTCCAGAGCTTCAGCCAAGTCCCTTAGCGAAGTCAAGCTTGCCGGTTCCTCCCACGTGCGTTCCAGGAGCCTGACCGCCTGGTAGCGAAGAAATTGATTGAACGCCACGGGGAAGACGGACCCGATTTTATTCAGGCTTCTCTTTTTCGTGTATCGAAATGCCACCTGATTGGGCTGGGCCGATATAAAATCGATGATCAACGATACTCTTTTTCTTTTGTCTTGAGAGATTTCTCCCGTAACGGACCATTTTGCGGAGAGCCAGCTGGCCGCGGATTTCAACGATTCCTCGGTAAAGACGCGGGAAGCCCCCGCGGCTTCTAGTGCAGCCGGCATGCACTCCCAGAAAGGAAGCGCTTCCAGATCCGGAGCCCGTTCGCAGGTTTTAACCATGAGGATGGGTGCTGCCAGCGCCATCCAACGGTGATCCCTGCTGTCTTCAGGCACGCTGAACGGCAAAAAAGCCACCCGCAAAGGAGACGAGGGAGCGATAACGGCCCTGCCCTTTTTGGAGCAGGCGGACAGAAATAAAGAAACGATAATAGCCGAAGCTGCGCACAAATAAGTCCCGCGGCGCAGATACCTAGAAACCCGGATTCGCCATATTCTTTTCTCAAAATCCAGCATTTTCCCAGACTCCAAACCCTATTGTATATTGAACCGGCCCTGCTTGCCGGCTGGACGCAGGCAAGAACTCTCCCTCGCAATCTTCAACAAGAACGGGGCCGATCGGTGCTTCCCCTGTGCCTTCATTATTCGGGAATCAAGCAGTATGCTTATCACAACTCCATCCTTCGCGCAATCCGATGCGGGAAATACATCTCAGATCTGCAAACTTGTCCAAGTCGATTCCGACGTTTTCCCCGCGCCGGCGAAAATGGATGAAATACGCCCGCAGTTCTCGAAACATTATTCATTGCAGCCTGTGGCGAAGCTAAATGCGTATGAAAACAGGCGGCCGGGCCTGTCCGCGACATCTATTGTACTTTTACCACGGGTTAAGGGTCTATTGCGATGATACATTTCCGCATCATTACGGAGAAAAACGGAATTGCGCTGCTTGTTGCTTTGATTGCGCTTTTTCTGCTTTCCATTATCGGTCTGTATATGGTTGCTAATGCAACCACCGCAATAAAAATAAGCGACAATTACGAAGGCCGTGTTCAAGCCGCCGAGGCGGCTCTGGCCGGCTTGAATCATGCCCGCGCGCTACTGCGCGGCCTCGGCTTCACCGATCTTCTCAAAGGCCCGGACGGCGCATACGATTTGGATCCTCTATATGAAATCCAAGCAAAGGAATTCAAATTCCGGAATCCGGTTCCTTTGCGGATGGCGCGGACATTAAATGTACACAATCCTTGTGAGAATTACTCGACCATTGCCGATGACGGCGTCCTCAATACGGGCTTTTATGGAGGCGCAAACGGAATCCCCTTAATCCCGGCGGAAGGAATTGCTTTGGTCGCTCCCGATCCCAACAGCGGAAAAGAAGTGACTGCGGCCCGCTATTTCGTCAAAGTTACGGATAACAACGGGGAAAACTCCGAAATTGCCGGGGACGCGGAGGACAACCCGTTTATTGACGGGGACGGGATCGTAATCGTTCGCTCCATGGGCATCGCGAAAACCGTTGCGGCGCATGCTGTGGGGAGCTCCAGGATGAATTCCGTCGTTGTTTTCGAAGCTCGCTTCAAGCGATTCGCCACATGGGATCTCGGGCCCGCTATGGTTGTGCTCGGCAGCCGGATTGAGGCCGGATTTGAAGGCAGCTGCGAAATATCGGGAGGATGGTTTCCCGGTGTGGGAACCATAGATCCTGCGCCCGAGGACGGCGTATTCCCGGATCAAATATTCCGCGCCGCGGCTTCAGGACGCGCGACAATTACGGGAGGCGGCGAATCCGAGCCTTCCGTTCGGGACATCGGCGGACAAGTCAACGCAAATCCCGATCAATCGATGCTGTTGAATGCGGGCTACCTATGGGAATTCATCAAGGGAAGGGCGCCGAAGGCAGCGGATTATTTCTTTAAAGACTCGCAAACGTGGCTGGACGGAAGCGCGCCCCGCCTGGGATCTTACGACGGCAGTATACCTGCGAACGCGCCCGGGCAGGATCCAAAAGTTACTTTAGTGAATGGCAATCTGCGCATAACCGGCGGGTTTTCGGGCGGCGGCTTGCTTATCGTAACGGGGGATTTTACATGCTCGGGTTCCTGTGCATTCACCGGTCTGGTCCTGGCAATCGGTTCGGGAAGGGTAAATATCGACGGATACGGGCCGGGAATAGTGGGGGGGCTTTTTGCGGCGAATATTAATAACGAGAACGAAACCATCGTTTTCGGCGCGCCCGCCGTTTCGATGGCGGGGAACGCTCGATTGGAGTCGAACCGGGAAGCAGTCAGAATGGCCTTAAGCCTCATCCCTGCTTCTCAGGTAAGCTTCCGGGAAATCACCAACCTCGATCCGTAAAGTTAAACGGGATGCGCTGGTGGTGATATCGAAGGCCTTATTGGAATCTACGGCGCTTCGGGACGCAAAGAACGGTTTATGACTTGATCCGGCAATTCGTTGATGTCATCCGGCCTAGGAGGGAAGTGTTCTGCAAGAGCTTTTGCGCAGCTTTCGATTGCTTCGCAAATCCCGCTGCGCATATCGCCTTCTTTGATGCCGCGGATAATAATGTCCCGGACGAGTTGCCATTGCCGGTCTCCCATCTTTTCGTGGATGCCTCGATCCGCGATGACGACCACTTCCCTCTCAAATAGTGAAAGATAGATCTCAATGCCGTTGGATTCGCGCGTCCGGTATAGACCGCTGGAATAGAATTGCATAAAGGCTGCTTCGTGAACCCGAGCATCCATTTCTTTTTTTGAAATCAGCCAACGCCGCCAGGGGACGATTGAAAGAAAACCATAGAAAGCTGCAAACGAGATGAATTCAGTCCACAGCAGGCTGGTCGTAGTGTGATTAATGGGAAGCGCCAGAAAAACGGCGGTTGCTGCCGCCATTCCGATAAGCGCGCCCAGGAGCGTGGCGTAATTGTAGTTTGCGGAGGCTTCCGCCACCGCAAAAACGATTTCGCCGGAAGTCATCGCTTCGGCTTTTTTGATGGCTTGCTCGATTATTTTGTGGTCCTCTTCACTGAGCCTTTTCATAGTCCTATACGAATAAAGATAAGTTTCGGGAAAACTGCCGCGTTGATATCACCATCGGCCTGAGCTGCCGCCGCCTCCGAAGCCGCCGCCTCCTCCCGAAAAACCTCCAAAGCCGCCGCCCCCTCCGGAAGAGCCTCCGAAGCCGCCGCCTCCTCCGCTACCCCAGAAGGGACCGCCGAAGCCGCCTCGAGTCCCGCCGCTTGATTTGGCGCCGGCGCGCACGATCGCTCCCAGAATAATGCCCAGAAAGCTTCCCGCTACTCCTCCAACAAGTATGAACGGCAAGCTTGCTTTGGCAAGGGTGTAAGGCAACAGCATTCCCGCCGCGGCTCCCAGAATTCCTCCACCCCATTTGCCCGTGGCGCTCAAAATCCATAACAGAGGAAACAGCAGCATGATCAGGAAGTTGAGCAAATTTCTCGGACTGCGGTCTGAAGCGCTCGGTCCTTGGGAGGGAGGCGAACCTTGATAAACTCCGCGTACAGTGTCAATGATTCCGGTCACACCCGCATCGATGCCGCCGTAAAAATCGCCCGCTCTGAATCTCGGTGCGATCTCGTTACGGATGATCCTGCTGCTGCGGGCATCCGTCAGAGTCGACTCCAGCCCATAGCCGGCTTCAATCCTAATCGCGCGGTCTTTCATTGATAGGAGGAGGATTGCCCCGTTGTCCTTTCCCTTCTGTCCTATCTTCCAGGCCTCCGCGACCCTCATGGAGAAGTCCTCCAGCGGATCTCCCTCGAGACTTGGGATGATAAGAACCGCAACCTGTGTGGAATCGGTCCTTTCCAGTTCTTCAAGCTTCGATTCCAGTTTGGATATCTGATCGGGAGTCAGTATTCCGGCCAGATCGTTTATGCGGCCCTGAAGCTTTGGCGGATCCAATGCAAATGCCGCGACGGCCTGAAGGGAAAAAAGCGCCAATCCTAGTGAAAATCTGAGCATCTCAAAAACCTATTTTGTGAAATCCACGGCCGGGGCTTGTTCGCTGCCGGGTGCCGATTGAAAATAGGCTTTTTGTTGGAAGCCGAATATTCGGGCATAAATGTTTCCCGGAAACTGCATGATTTTTGTATTGTAGGCCTGCGCCGTCTCATTAAAGCGCTTGCGTTCCACCGCGATGCGGTTTTCGGCCCCTTCCAACTGGCTTTGCAGCTCAAGGAAGTTCTGGTTGGCCTTCAGGTCCGGATATTGTTCCACAACCAGCAACAGGCGCGAAAGGGCGCTGCTTAATCCCGCCTGCGCTTGCTCGAATTGCTGCAGCGCGGCCGGATCGTTCAGCATTTCCGGCGTAAGCTGAATGGAGCCGACCTTGGAGCGCGACTCGGTAACTGCCTGAAGGACTTCGCTTTCGTGTGCCGCATACCCCTTTACCGTTGCCACCAGGTTGGGGATCAAGTCGGCGCGTCTTTGATAGACATTCTCAACCTGAGCCCAGCTGGACTTCACAGCTTCCTGCTGCGCAACGAGCGTATTGTAGGTGCCCAGCGCCGAGAATCCTATGATAACGGCTGCGATCACAATGATGACGAGGCATCCAAGGCCTGCAGCGGTTCCTTTTTTCATTATTTCCTCCTAAGGAATTTAAGCAATAGGGTAACCCGTAGGTTCCTCGACTGTCACTGAATTTCCGCGTCAAATCCCACAAAGACAGGTTCCGGCTTAAGTTCGATTCCAAATGCGTCGCGCACTCCGTCCTGAATCCTCCGCATGAGATCCAGGATATCTTGTGCGGACGCACCGCCGCGGTTGACGAGAGCCAATGCATGCTTCCCGGATATGGCCGCCCGTCCGTGCGCATAGCCTTTATGGAATCCGGCTTGCTCTATGAGCCAGGCTGCGGACAGCCTTTCATTCCCTTCAGCGATTGAAAAACGCGGGACGCTCGCGGACGCAGCGAGGCAGCGGGAGCGCGCCTTTTCTTCAACCTCGAGCGCCTCGGCCCGAGTTAAAACAGGATTTTTAAAAAAAGATCCGACGTTTTTTGAATCAGGGCCGCCTTCGGCGAGGATCATCGCTTTTGCTTTCCTGATCTCAAAGACCGCTTCGCGGATTTCGCCGATGGAAGCGGCTGTCTTGCCGCGGCCGACGAGAAACTGAAGCTCTTCATAATCGATGCGCGGTTTGCCGCCGGGCTCCAGGGTGAACATCGCGTTCAAAAGCACATACCGGTTTTTATGCGTTGTATTGAAAATGCTTGAACGGTAGGAAAAGCGGCAATCCGAGTTGCTCAATTCGGAAATAACGCCGCTGCGGCGGTCCAGCACGCGCACTTTCTGGATTACACCGGAAACTTCCTGTCCGTAGGCTCCTACGTTCTGCACCGGAGCTGCCCCGACGCTGCCGGGGATCCCGCTGAGACATTCCATCCCCGCCAGGCCGCGATTCACGCAATAGGCAACCAGCGAATCCCAATTCACTCCGGCTCCAGCCGAAATTACGGCCTTGTCCTTTCCGTCCTGAGGCCGGAGTCCGGGCAGCTCGATTTTCAAAACCAATCCGCAAAAACCCGCATCGGAGACGACGATATTGCTGCCGCGTCCCAAAATAAAAACGGGGCAGCCTTCAGCCCGAGCGAAATCAAGCGCTTCTTCGATCTGGGCTTCAGTTTTTGCTCGCGCCAGAAAACGCGCGGGCCCTCCTATTCCCAGAGTGGTGTAGGGAGCCAGCGGGACATTCTCAAGGACATGAAGCGGGGAAGCGGATTTATTCATTGAGTTCTCCGAAAGAAAATAACACAGGCGGCGACAAAGAGTAAAAAAAATAGCGAATGCATCGTGACAGGCTATCGTTTAATATAAGAGTTTGCTTGCTCCCGTTCTGAATGTCGACGGACCGCCGTGGAGCCGCTATAATTGCGCAAGATGAAACTGAACAGGATACTGCCGGCGTTTTTATTCGTTTTGCTTTCAGGAATTATGATGCGGGCGGAGGACGCCGTAGTCACCGTTCGCGCCATCGAGCCTGAGAATCCGGTTAAAGTCGGCGAACCAACGGTAGTCACGGTGGAGCTTTCTGTTTCCAGCCCCTATCACATAAACTCGGACCGCCCTTTGCAGGACTATCTCATTCCGACCACGCTTGAAATCGAACCGCAACCCGATATCTCATTCGTAAGGGCTCTCTTTCCCCCCGCGGAAATCAAAAAACTCCCGATAGCCGAAGAACCTTTGGCCGTTTTTCAAGGGAAGGTAAAAGTAGCGGTAGAGATAGTTCTTGGCCCCAGCATAGGTTCCAAGAATATTGTGCTTCAGGGCGGAGTGCACTACCAGGCTTGCGACAACAAAAAATGCTATCCGCCAGCACGCGAGCCCTTCAGCCTTGCACTTACGGTTGAAGGAGCATCTCAACTTTCTGCGCCCTCGGCTGAAATCCCGCAACCTGGGACGATTTCCTCCAAGGGAACTGAATTTTCGCCCCCTTCGGAAAAAGCGCCGACGCATATTTTAAATGAAACATCAAAGGAACGGGGAAGCTCGGGATTGGACTATTTCGGAGAGAAAGGCTTGGCGGTCACCTTCCTGCTGGTATTTCTCGGCGGGCTCGCCCTGAATCTTACTCCCTGTGTTTATCCCATGATCCCAATCACCATCAGCTATTTCGGAGGCCAGGCACAGGGTAAAAAGGGCAGCATTCTGGCGCATGCCTCCCTTTATACGGCCGGTATGGCGATAACGTATTCCGTTTTAGGCGTTATCGCCGCAACAACGGGGGGGCTGTTCGGCTCTGTTCTTCAATATCCGCCGGTACTGGCAGGCCTCGCGCTGGTCATGGTGCTGCTGGCTTTAAGCATGTTCGATGTGTACGAATTGAGAATGCCCGCTTTCCTGAACCGCGCCGCCGCGAATTCTCAAAAAGGATTTTTGGGGACTTTTTTCATGGGGATGACCGTGGGGATTGCCGCAGCGCCTTGCATCGGCCCTTTTGTTTTGGGACTGCTGACCTATGTCGGCAACCGTGGCAATGCGGGGCTTGGCTTTGCGCTGTTTTTCATTCTCGCTCTCGGGCTCGGGATCCCTTTTCTTTTCCTGGGCGTGTTTTCGGGAAACCTCCGCCGTCTTCCGCGGTCCGGTGCATGGATGGTGTGGGTCCGAAAAATATTCGGTTTCATCCTTCTGGCGATGGCTGTTTACTTTCTCAAAACTCTTCTTCCCGATTTATTGCTGTATCATTTGATGCTTGCGCTTCTCATGCTTCTGGCCGGCATTTATCTGGCGTGGATTGATCCGGTCCAAACGAGTGGAAGGGTATTCCTATGGGTCCGCAACATGGTGGGGATCCTCTTTTTCGCCGCTTCGCTTTTCGCCGCCTTCACGGGTCTTCAAGAAACCGCATCGGAGGGCCGTATCGGCGATTCGGGATCGGTCGGCGGGGTGCAGTGGCTGTCTTATTCGGATGAAATTCCGAGCCGCGCAATTCGGGAATCGAAACCGGCGCTGATCGACTTTTATGCGGATTGGTGCGCCCCTTGCAGGGAGCTCGATAAGCGAACCTTTGGGGTTCCCGAGGTCATAGAGCTCTCGAGGGAATTCATTATGCTCAAAGTTGATCTCACCACATCCGGCGATGCACAGGCAGAGGATCTCAGGCAAAAGTATCGCGTTTTGGGAGTGCCGACGCTTGTTTTTTTGAATCCGGACGGCCGGGAAATATCGGAACTGCGGATAACGGGTTTTGAACCCAAGGAAGTGATGCTCGACAGGATGAACCGGGCGTTGCGGCTGAGCTCGAGCGGTTCGAGGCCTTCCGGGTGATATCCCATCGGGATCCCGTGCCCGTTTGCTCTTTTTTTACATAGCGGAAACTCCGGAAAATCTTTTTTATTTCTATGAGTAAAAGTTGCTTTTTATATATGTAATCTGTATATTCGTGGTCGATTGCAATTTGGGTTCAAACCTAAAATGAAAAAAGAATAAGCGTCTGGACCTGGAGGTGTCTCCACGTTGGGTCTCCTGAGTTCGAGATTATCGAATGGAACGAAAACAGACACTAAAAACTGAATCCCTGCGTGCCGCGCAGGATTTGGATAGTAAAGGAAACAAGAAAAAAAATGAAAGAACAAGGCGTAGTAAAATGGTTTAACAATGAAAAAGGTTATGGATTCATCCGGCGGGATTCGGGGGAGGATGTTTTCGTGCACCATTCAGCTATTCAAGCCAGTGGTTTCAAGTCGTTGAACGAAGGGGATCACGTGGAATTCAATGTGGCCAAAGGTCCTAAGGGATATCAGGCTCAGGAAGTTGTAAAACTCTGATTCAACACGGGAGGTCTCGGCCGAATTCCGGGACCTCCCGGCTCAAATAAATCTCCAGGAAAACCAACCCGGCGATTCAATTCCGTCCGCGGCGGATACTCGCATCCGCAACGAGAAAAACTCTTCCATTCATGAGGCGCTTTTCAAAGATTTCAGCACCCATCGGTCCGGATCAATTTCCATTGAAGAGGGTTTGGAATCCAGCAGAATACGGAACTCCTGCTTTTCTTTATGAATTCGAAGTTTAAAAAAGCGCTCCTCTTTATCCAGCGAAAACTTGACGGTCAAGGGCATATCGAAAAGGCCTGTTTTTTGCGCCTGGCGGATGCTCAACACCGCTTCGCCGGCGTTTTCGTCCCATCTCCATGAAACATCATATTGAGGCCAGCCCGGCTGATGCAGCCACTGCTGAAAGAAAGCGCCCAGCGAAACGCCGGCTGCGGATTCCATCGCGCGCTGAAAATCAGACGTTGTCGTATTTCCTCCTTCGTAGGAGCGGTAATACCGGCGAATTCCCGCAAAAAAATCGGCGTCCCCCACGATTCCCCGCAGCATATGAAGGACCCAAGCTCCCTTTTCATAGTTCAGAGGATTGAGTTTTTTCATCAGGTCGGTCTGCCCAGGGTTCACAATGGGCTCGGAATATGCAGGCTGATACGCCGCCAGTTTCCGTGCATAATCGTCCATGATTTTTTTGAGCCATTCGGCTCCGCTCGCGCTTTCATGAAAGAGAGCGGAAAAATAGGTGGCAAATCCTTCGCTGAGCCATAGGTGATCCCAATCAGCCATCGTAACGGAATTGCCGAACCATTGGTGCGCAATTTCGTGAGCTACCGGGGGTTCTGAGACCGCCGTTGTTTGGAGCGAAGACTCGCTGTAAAAGATGGCACTGGCGTTTTCCATCCCCGCCATTCGTGTAGTGGATTGAACTTGGGCTAGTTTAGGGTAGGGGTATGAACCAATGATGGATCTGAAGTATTCTATGATCCGGCCCGTGCGGGCGAACTTTTTATCGGCCGCCTCGGAGTCTTGAGGGTAGGAATACCAGACGATTTCGACGCCGTCGGCATCAGGCCGGCGCAGGATAGCAAACTCCGCAATCCCGACGGCGACGGAATACGTCGGGATGGATTTTTCCATAGCCCAGTTGGTGAGTCTTCGACCGTCCGGAAAAGACACTGAGCAAACCAGTTGTCCATTGGATACGACATCGTAATTCGCCGGAGCGACGACTTCGACGTTGACGGTTGCTTTGTCGGAAGGGTGGTCGATAGACGGGAACCAATTGCGCGCCCGGTCCGGCCAGCTGTCGGTGAAAAACACCCTGCGCCCGTACACGTTTTCACCGATGTAGATGGCATGATGGTCGGGTATGCCGTGATAGTTGACTTCTACCAGGACTATTTCGCCGCTGTTGTATGTCCGGTCGAAATCGAAAGCCAGCCGCCCGCCCCGGCGGGCAAATTGCGTCTGGATGCCCTGGACCCGCAGCATGTCGACATTCATGCCGGGGAAATCAAGCCACATGTCGGAAGCGGCTTCGCCTCGAATCAGCACGCGGACGCGCGTTATCCCGCGGATCGAGTCTGAAACGCCGCTCCATTCCAAAGAGATGTCATAGTGGAGAACATCAATGGATTTCTGCCGGACATAATTGTCCGCCATGCCGGAGACGGCAAAGCACAAAATCCATAATGCCGCGGTCGGAATACGCATTTTTTAAAAGTCGCTTTCAGGATACTAAATTTATCATAGGCAATCGGGGGCTGTTCTCTGTTAAATTTAAAGAAAGATTCACCCAAGGGCACGATGAAATGAGATTCCATGAGATTCCAAAAAGGCAATATCGCGACGACGCCCGGCTCTCAATTCTCGGCCTTGGCGGGATGGTCCTGTTGAATCACAGTCGGAACGGCGCAAATCGCATAATCGCTGAAGCGTTTTCTCAAGGAGTGGATTATTTTGACGTGGCTCCGTTTTACGGGGACGGAGACGCCGAAAAAAAAATGGGCGCCGGGCTTGAATCCCGCAGGAATCGCGTCTTTCTCGCCTGCAAAACTCTGGAGCGTTCCGCGAAGGGAGCAACGAGAGATCTGGAGCGGTCCTTGCGCCGGTTGCGGACCGATCACTTTGATCTGTATCAGTTTCATGCCGTAACGGATGCGGAGGAAGTGAAGGAGATCTTCGCGCCCGGCGGCGCTTTGGAAGCTTTCCTTCAAGCGCGGCAACAGGGAAAAATTCGGTACATCGGTTTTTCGGCTCACACCGTTGAAGCCGCCATGGTAATGCTCGGCGGATTTCACTTTGATTCCATTTTGTTCCCGGTGAATTTCATCTGCTGGGCGCAGGGCAATTTCGGGCCCCAGGTGTTGGCAAAGGCGAGAGGCGACCATGTGGCCGTTCTTGCAATAAAGGCCATGGCTCATGGGCCGTGGCGCAAAGGGGAGAAAAGAAAATATCCGCACTGCTGGTATCGGCCGATAGAGGATAGGACTTTGGCCCGGCAGGCTCTGCGTTTCGCCCTTTCCGAAGGTGCGGTGGCGGCGATCCCCGCGGGGGAGGATCGGCTGTTCCGCATGGCTTTGGAAATGGCCGGCGATCTTCCTCCGCTCAGCTCCGAGGAGCGCAATGAATTGCTGGCGGCGGCCCGGGGAATGCGGCCGCTGTTTAGAGCGTAAATTATCGGAGATTAAAAATTAGACTCTAATCGGTTTTTTCGCGGAGGCTCGCTCGTGAGTTTTTCAGAACATCTCCATCGCCGATTTAATCCGCTCACGGGGGAGTGGGTGCTGTGTTCCCCGCACCGCGCCGAGCGTCCGTGGAAAGGCCAGGTTGAGGATGCAGCTCGCGTCGATCCGCCGCCCTATGATCCCAATTGCTATCTCTGTCCCGGCAATGAGCGGGCGGGCCACGCCAGAAATCCGAATTACCAATCCACTTTTGTTTTTGACAACGACTTCGCCGCTCTTGAGCCGAGTGGACGAAGACTGCGGATTCATGAGAGCGGTCTTCTCGTTGCGCATGCGGAACAGGGAATATGCCGCGTCGTTTGCTTTTCGCCGCGGCACGACCGGACCTTGTCTCGAATGGAGAGGGGCGAAATCCGGCTTGTTGTGGATACCTGGGCCGAAGAGACGCAGTCCCTGGGAGGCAAAAAGGAAATCGGTTATGTCCAGATTTTTGAAAATAAAGGCAGCATGATGGGCTGCAGCAATCCTCACCCCCACGGCCAGATCTGGGCCACCCGGCACGTGCCGCACATCCCCGCCCAAAAAATGCGGCGGCAGCGCGCCTATTTCCGCAGCCACGGTGAAGATCTGCTGGGGGACTATCTAAAGCTGGAAACGGTCAAGCAGGATCGTTTGATTTGCCGCAATGAACACTGGACGGCCCTGGTGCCTTTCTGGGCCGTCTGGCCTTATGAAGCGATGTTGATCCCCCATCGCCTAGTCGGCGATCTTGCCGCGCTGAGCGGCGAAGAACGGGACGCTTTGGCGGATATCATCAAGCGGCTGACGGTTCGATACGACAACCTTTTCCATGCTCCTTTCCCCTATTCCATGGGATGGCATGCGCGCCCGACCGACGGGCGCCCGCATCCTTACTGGCGTTTGCACGCCGTCTACTATCCTCCGCTGCTGCGTTCGGCGACCATCAGAAAATTTCTGGTGGGTTATGAGATGACGGCGGAGCCGCAGCGGGACATCACGCCCGAACAGGCCGCAGAACATTTGCGGGCCGCCGGAGACGTTTTAAAAACAAGTCCGGATTAATCGCCTATTTTTGCAGACCCACCGGAAATCATTATTGTTAAGGGGAAGCCGAAAAGGCTTTTTGAAACAGCCGCGAGCATCTTATCAAAAGTCATATCCGAATTTTGTTGCGTTTTATATTCTTCCGTGGCATAAAAATGTAGAGACAAAAAGAGGCCTTCCGCCGCCGAGCGGCGGAAACTCGGAAGGCTTGATTGAGGCGATGAGAAAGCTTTAGCAGAGTCTTTCGTCGCCGGCCAATCCGAGGCGAACAGCCCGGAAGCACAGAAAGGAGCATTTCCATGGGTCTCATCAATCGCATTCGCAGACTCACCGTTGCCCGCATAGAAAATTTCCTTAACACAGTTGAAGATCCAGAGGTTCTTTTCCCGCAGCTGGTCCGAGAAATGGAAGACCAGGTGCGATCCGCAATCTCTGCCGAAGCCAAAGCGCTGGCTGCCTGCAAATCGGCCGAACGCGACGCCGCAAGGACGCGGCAGAAGCTCGACCGAATGGCGCGGGGCGCCGAGGCGGCCGTCGAGAAGGGCGACAACAACACCGCCCGCGATGCCATCAAGGCGCAGCTCGCATTGGAGTCGGATTTGAAAATTCAGGACGATGCCGTGGCTAGGGCGGGCCGCGTTTATGAAGACGCCAAAGGCGCGCGCCTGCAGATTGAAGCGCAGCTCGACGAACTCCGCAACAAGAAAAATGAAATCCTTACAAGGGCGCGCGTTGCAAAAACCCGGAAGAAGATCGAGAAAACGGTCAACGGCAGCGCCTATTCGACCGCCAGCATTTTGGACGCAGTCGTTCGTATGGAAGATAAAGTTGAAGAAGCCGAAGCCGAGCTGGAGATTCGGAGCGGTATGGATAAGGGAGGGACCAAACCCTCGCTGGAACGCCGTCTCGACGACCTTGAACGAGAAGCCGAAATCGATAAAAGGCTGGCTGAACTTAAAAAACGTATCGGCAGTACCGACATCTAGCAAGCCAATTCCCGCAGTGCGCCCTTTCCTCGGCTGCATCCGGGCGCAATCTCCGTTACGATGCGGCGCACTGCGGCAGCCGACGCAACCGTTCATTTATTCTATCTAGGAGGTGGCCATGTCTATCATCGATAGAATCAGGCGTATTGCCCAGGCGAACATCAACAGCTTGCTGGACAAGGCGGATACGCCGGAAATGGTTTTACAAGAAAAGATCGAAGAGCTTGAGAAGACCATCGGGGAAGCCAAAGAGGCGCTGGCCGGATTTGGCGTATCGCGCAAGCGGCTGGAAATGGAACAGGCGCAGTCCGAACGCGCCGTCATGGAATGGACGCAGAGAGCGGAACAGGAATTGAAAAACGGCAAGGAAATCGCCGCGCGCAAGGCGCTCGCGCACCGGATCCGGTCCAGAGAAAGAGCAGACCGCTTGAGCGGCATGCTCGAGCAAAGCCGGAAGACTTACGAGAAACTCAAGGAAAGTCTTGTAGTCCTGAGCGATCAATTGCGCTCAGCCAGGTTCAGTCTTTCCGAGCTTCAAACACGCAAAAAGGCGGCCGATGCCCAGAGGACATTCGGAGCAAAGCTGGACAAAGCCATGGCCGTGTCAGGGCGGAGCATCAATTTTTCCTCTTTCGAAGAGGAGGTTCTGCAGGCCGAAACGGAAGTCGATATCGATCGCGAAGTGCGTGCGGATATGGCCGCGATCGACAAAGAGATCGATGAGAAGGCCATCGATTCTCTTGTAAGTTCCGAGTTTGAGGCATTAAAGAAAAGACTCGGGCAGGATTGATCCATTGCTCTCTTCCGGCAACCAAGATATTGCTTACGGGAATGCTATGGCAGGTTTGACAAGCCGACTCAAACGCATTACGGCGGCGCGCATCGCGGCCGTGCTCGAGACTGTCGATGAGCCTGAGGTTTTGTTTCCGCGGCTGGTAACCGAAATGCGAAAAAGGATCGGGGATGCGGTCAATGCAGAAAGCAAAGCCGCGGCGGCGTTCAGATCCAGTCAGCGGAAGCTTGACGAATACCTCGGCCGTTCTCTTCGACTTGAGAAAGGGGCCGAAATGGCGTTGCGGCGGGGAAACGAGGCCTTGGCCCGGGATGCTCTGGCGGAACAGATCCGTATAGACCGGGCGGCGGATGACCAGCGCACGGCGCTCGAACAGGTCGAAAGCGCGCTGGCTCAGGCCCGCGAGAGCCGCCTGCACCTTGAGATGCAGCTTGAGGAGCTGAACCGGCGCAAAAAGGAAATAATTTCGCGGGCCCGATCTGCGAAAAACGCCGCCGGAATCCGGCGGCGCGCCGGGGAAATTCGCGTTTCCGGCGCAGCCATTCTGGACGAGGCGGCGCGCATGGAGCAAATCGCCGGGGAGAGTGAAATTGCATCCGGGCCCTCGGCAGAAATTTCCGGAGCATTCGAGCGCTCGCTTGAATACCGCCTGCGGGCTCTCGAGCGTGAAGCCGAGATCGAGCGGCGGCTGGACTCGATCAAAAGACGAAAGCAGTCGGTATCGAAGCGGAACGCGTAAAACAAGAGCGCGTTCCTAATAGGAGGTTTGCTGATGAGTAGCTACCTTGCCGGCCTTAGTGCGCTTGAGAAAATCTATCTCGCCTGTGCGGTTTTCGGGGGAGGCTTCTTTATTCTCCGGACCATTTTGATGCTTACGGGAGTCGGCGATACGGATTCGGATACGGACGCCGCCCATTTTGATCATGACGGAGACCATATTGAAGACATCGATCCCGGCGATCATACCCATGGCGACGCGGGGCTCAAACTCTTAACGATCCAAGGGCTCACCGCCTTCATCATGATGTTCGGCCTGACCGGATTCAGCCTCAGCCGTGGTTCGCTGTTCGGATCCGCCTTGACGATCGCATTCGGTTTCGTTATCGGCTTTTTTGCGATGTGGCTGGTTGCCAAGGGATTTGCCTTGATGCGCTCGATGCAAAGCAGCGGAACGATGCGGATCTACGATGCATTGGGGGAAGAGGGAACCGTATACCTCACGATCCCCGCCGAAGGCATAGGGAAAATACAAATCACTATCAGCGGGCGGCTCATGGTCATGGATGCCGTTTCGCTGGACAAGAAGGTTATAAAAACGGGGGAACGCGTGTGCGTTTCCGAAATCACCAGCGGGGGAATGCTCGCGGTCCGCGGGCTTTAACCCGGATTATTCATGAAAATTTGTAGCGAGGCTGCGCGGACAGGCGTGGATAACAAAGCGCGCGACCGAGAGCCCCGCAGGCGTACTCGACAGTACATCGAGGAGCTCGAAGGAACGCAACGCGGTAGGCATGCCTGGATCCGCCGCCGCAGCGGCAAACTTGCGAATAATGCCGGGGATAACGGACGACTAACAGAAAGGGAGTTCGTCATGTCTTATATGCTGATTCCATTGGGTCTGATTATCATCGTCTTTTTCATGATTGTATACATGGCATCGCGTTACAAACGATGCCCTTCCGACAAGATCCTTGTAGTCTTTGGAAAGGTGGGTTCAGGCCGGTCCGCCAGATGCATCCATGGGGGAGGCACCATGGTCTGGCCGATTGTTCAAGATTATGCGTTCCTCAGTTTGACTCCGATGACTATCGGCATTCCGTTGAAGAACGCGTTATCCATGCAGAATATCCGCATCGATGTGCCCAGTTCTTTTACGGTGGGCGTCAGCACCGATCCCGGAATCATGACCAACGCGGCGGAGCGCCTGCTGCATCTTGGTTTCAAGGAAATCGAACAGATGGCGGGCGAAATCATCTTCGGGCAGCTCCGTCTTACGGTTGCTTCGCTCACTATCGAGCAGATCAATCAGGACCGGGAGAGCTTCCTGGACTCCATTCGCAAGAACGTCGAACCGGAGCTCAATAAAATCGGCTTGTACCTGATCAACGTAAATATCACCGATATCAGCGACGAGTCCGATTACATCGAAAGCATTGGAAAGAAGGCGGCGGCCGAGGCCATTAACCGAGCCAAGGTTGATGTCGCCGAGCAGGAAAAAGCGGGGGCTATCGGCCAAGCGGAAGCCAACCGGGAAAAGGAAATCCGGGTCGCGGAAAATGTTGCCGAATCGGAGAAGGGCAGGAAAAGGGCTGAAGCGGACCAGCGCATATTCGTGCATGCGCAAGAAGCGACGGCCGTCGGCGGAGAGAATAAGGCAAAGGCCGACATAGCGGGGGTAAACGCCGACTTGGCGATCAAGGAAGCGGAAGCATTGCAGCGGGGAGAAGTGGCCAAGCGCCATGCTGAGGTTGAAATCCAAAAAGCGCAATATCTGGCGGAACAGGAACGGCTGACGGCGGCCGAAGTTGTAAAGGAAGAAATAGAAAAACGGAAGATTGAAATTGCCGCGGAGGCCGAGGCCGAGCGAAGCCGCCGGACCGCAAAAGGGCGGGCTGATGCCGTCCTGGCGGAGTACGAGGCCGAAGCCAAAGGCTTGCGGCAACTGCTCGACAGCAAGGCGGCCGGCTACCAGGCTTTGATCAACAGCTGCAGCGGCGATGCCCGCGCGGCGGCGACTCTTCTTATGGTCGAGAAGCTTGAGGAAATCGTTGAAAAACAGGTGGAAGCGATCAGCAAACTCAAGATCGACAAAATCACGGTCTGGGATTCGAGCGGCGGATCCGGAATGGGTTCTTCAACCGCCAATTTTGTATCCAGCCTGATCAAAAGCCTGCCTCCTCTGCAGGAAGTGGCTGCCATGGCGGGCGTGGAGCTTCCGGGTTATCTCGGCAGCATAAAAAAAGACAGAGCCGCCGCGGAATCGGATAAAAGCGAAAACAAGCAGGTCCCTTCCGTATGAAATTATTCAGGGGGGCGTCCGAGAGGCCGCCCCCTGCTTTTTCCAAGGCATGATCGCAGCGGCCGCCGACTCATTGAATTCCTCCGTTATTGCGTTCCCTATAAATCTCGAATCTCGAATCGCGAATTGATAAGATGTCGTTCATATAAAGGGGAGAGCCATGGGATCCAATGACAAACTGCAGTTTATCCTGGACGAGCGGGCTCGCTTGGAAAAGGAAGGGCTGCTGATCAATCCGAGGACGATTGAATCCGCTCAGGGAGCTTGGATAACGGTCGACGGCCAAAAAGTCCTGAATCTCTGCTCCAATAACTACCTTGGAATGGCCAACCACCCCCAGCTCAAGGAAGCGGCGCGGGATGCGATTGAAAGGTTCGGCGTCGGGCCTACGGCCGTTCGTTCCATCGCGGGAACCATGGTTCTTCACACGGAGCTCGAAAAAAAACTTGCCCGATTCAAGCGCGTTGAGGATGTCATTTCCTTCCAGTCGGGATTTAATGCGAACCTAGCCGCCATACCGGCTTTGGTAGGCAAGAAAGACCGGATCTTTTCCGACGAGTTAAACCATGCCTCCATTATTGACGGCTGCAGGCTTTCGGGCGCCCCGATAATCCGATTCGAACACTGCAATCCGGCGTCTCTCGAACAGAAACTCAAAGAGAATTATTCGAAGGAATCCAACCGCCGGTATCTGATTATAACCGACAGCGTTTTCTCCATGGACGGCGATATCGCCCCCCTCGCTCAGATTGTGGAACTGGCGGAAAAGTACGGCGCCATGACTCTGGTCGACGACGCGCACGGCGAGGGCGTATTGGGCGAAGGCGGACGCGGCGCTGTGGACCATTTTCAAGTCAACGGCCGGGTCGATCTGGAAGTCGGCACCCTTTCCAAAGCCTTCGGCGTCATGGGAGGATTCGTCGCCGGCAAGCGGATCCTCATCGATCATTTGCGGCAAAAGGGACGGGCGTTTCTTTTCTCCAGCGCGCTGACTCCCGCCGACACGGCGGCATGCAGCGCCGCCGTTGATATTCTCCTGTCTTCGGATGCTCTGGTGAAGAAGCTGTGGAGCAACGCACGTTACTTCAAGCGCAGAATGGAGGTCGAAGGATTCAATGCGGGAACAGGCAAAACTCCCATCACACCCATTCTTTTGGGCAATGCGAAAACGGCTCAGGAGTTCAGCCGCCGCCTTTTCGATCGGAAGGTATTTGCCGTGGCCGTCGGCTATCCCACGGTGCCGAAAGGAAAGGCGCGCATCCGAGTCATGATTTCCGCGACGCATTCGGAGCAGGATCTCGATTACGGCATTGAGCAGTTTGTCGGAGTCGGAAAACAGCTCGGCGTAATCTGAATATCTTGAATTTCCAATCCAGGATTTCGAATCAAACGAGCGAAACCCAGACCGACTTCACCTGGCTGTACAGATCAATCCCGTAACGTCCCAGCTCGCGGCCGAAACCGGACTGCCGATACCCTCCAAAAGGGGACTCGGGCGAAACCATACCATAGGCGTTAATCCATACCGTGCCTGCCTGAATCCTCCGCGCCAGACTGTGCGCTTTTGCAATATCTTTTGTCCAGATTGCGGCGCCCAGGCCATAGATTGTGGAGTTTGCTTTCTCCACCAGCTCGTCTATGTTTTCAAATGTGAGCACGGTGAGCACGGGGCCGAATATCTCTTCCTGAGCAATGCGCATGGATGGTTCCGCCGCGTCGAAAATAACGGGACGAACAAAAAATCCGCGGTCTCCAACACGCCCTCCGGACAGGATGGGTTCTGCGCCTTCTTCAATGCCGATCTTGATGTACGTAAGGACCTTGTCCATCTGAGCTTTTGAGACAAGCGCCCCAAGGCGGGTATCCGGTTTGAGCGGATCCCCCGGTTGGAGCTTCCGGGACCTCTCGACAAGCTTTTCCATGAAAAGGTCATGGATGCTCTTTTCAACGAATAAACGGGATCCTGCGATGCAAAGTTCTCCGCTGCCGTAAAAGATCCCGTTGAATGCGCCTTTGAGAGCCGAATTCAGGTCCGAGTCTGCAAATACGATGTTGGGGGATTTGCCTCCAAGTTCAAGCGATACCTTCTTAAGAGTGTCCGCTGATTTTCGCATGATCTCCTTTCCGACGGGGATGCTGCCGGTAAAGGAAATCTTGTCGACATCGGGATGCGCCACCAGCGCGCGCCCCGCTGTTTCGCCGAAACCGGGGATTATGTTGACGACACCGTCGGGGAATCCCGCCTCCCGGCAGAGGCTTCCCAGCATCAGGCCCGAGAGGGGTGTTTCTTCGGCGATTTTAACCACGGCCGTATTTCCGCATGCGAGCGCGGGCGCCAGCTTCCATGCAACCATTAAAAGGGGGAAATTCCATGGGGTAATGATGCCGCATACGCCATAGGGCTCCCGAAGCGTGTAATTGAAAAAATTGCCCGGAACCGGGATCGTTTCTCCCTCGATTTTAGTGCACCATCCGGCATAGTAATAGAAAGTTTCAGCCGCTGAAGGGATGTCCACATAACGCGATTCGAAAATGGGCTTGCCGTTGTCCATAGTTTCGGTTATCGCCAGTTCATCGGCGTTTCTCGTGATCAAGTCCGCCAATTTCCACAGCAGCTTAGAGCGTTCGCGGGCACCCATGTTTTTCCAGCTCGGATGCTCGAAAGCTTTGCGTGCGGATTTTACGGCGGCGTCCACATCCGGGGCATCGGCTTCGGATACCTCAGCAAGGACTTCCTCGGTTGCGGGATTGATGCTGCGAAAAGTCTTACCCGACGAGGCATCCTGGAACTCGCCTCCGATAAAAAGCTGAGTCGGTTTAGTCATGGCTGTCCTCCTGGGAAGAAGGTACAGCCCGGCTTCTTTCTTTTCAATTCAAGTCTTTTGCCCTATGAGCCGGTCCGAGTATTAGGATATGCCGCATTCCGAGCGCAGCGTGGACAGAAGCAAGGCGGCGCGACGCAGGCAATGGGGTGACATTGTCGAGGAGCGCCAACGCAGCAGATGTCCCTGTGCCGCCGGAACCCTTAGGGCGCAAGGGTTTGCCGGACGATCTCTTTGTTGCTTGTTAACGATGTCGCCGCATTGCCTCCTCCTCGCGCCTCAATCTCGTCGCCAAGCCCCATGCGCGCGGCACATTTTAATGCTGGACAGGTTCCTAG
>CAZDMR010000006.1:0-103699 GCA_964506795.1 uncultured Acidobacteriota bacterium
GAGGATTCGTAGCGAGGCGGCGTAGACAGGCATGGATACAAGGCGCGCGACCGAGGGCCCCGCAGGCGTACTCGACAGTACGTCGAGGAGCCCGAAGGAGCGCAACGCCGTAAACATGCCTGGATCCGCCGCAGTAGAAACTTCATGAATCATCCGGGTTAAGGCGCTTCAAAGAAAAAAAGGATCAAGAATTCGAGGAATTCTTAGATGACCAGTTTGATTGCCGTCGGTTTCTTCGTTTTTATTGTCGCCGTTGTCATGACCATGGTCGGTAAAGGTGGTGGCAATTTTTATGTCGTGATTTTGGCGATAGCCGGCGTTCCAATGCACGAGGCGGCGACAACGGGCCAGTTTATTCTCTTTTCAGCATCCGTCGCAGCAATGATAGTTTTCCAAAATAATAAATCGATATCATGGCTTTTGGCTATTTTAATGGGTACGTTCACGGCATTATCTGCACTTGGCGGAGGGTATTTCTCTCATTTGTTCAGCGGTTTTTCTTTAAAAATGATATTCGCTTTTATGTTAATGATCGCAGGCATCGTCATCCTTATTCCTGTGTCTGAGCGTCGAACTTTCGCGGAAAATAGACAGTTTGGCGTTATCCATATTCGATCCGGCCCGGAAATATATGGCGTTAACCTGTGGGTCGCACTGCCCGTATCGATCTTGACAGGCTTTGGCGCTGGGATGGTTGGTGTGTCGGGAGGATCTTTTCTGGTTCCACTGATGGTGTTGGCGTGCGGTGTCCCGATGCACACAGCGGTGGGAACGGCATCAACACTGATAGCAGCGACCGCGTTCATGGGATTTACGGGTCATGCGATTCGGGGAGATTTCAACGCCTCGTGGGCTGTCCTACTGGCTATTATTACAATTGCAGGCGGATTGCTTGGAGGAAGACTGGCATTAAGCACGAAAGCAAAACACCTCAAAAAGCTTTTCGCATATAGCAACTGGATTGCCGCCCTATTTATGATTGTGAACGCACTCCGCTCAAAGGGGATCCTATGACCGTAAATAAAGCAGCCCGAACAAGCAAGCGTGCCTGTCTCTGACACGAAAAGGTCATCATGAGGGATAACCGCGTTTTATTCATATGCGAACACAACAGCGCCCGCAGCCAGATGGCTGAGGCATTTTTGAAACAACTCGGCGGAGAGTCCTTTACCGTCGAAAGCGCCGGCATAGAGCCCACACCACTTAATCCCCTGGCCGTGGAAGTCATGCTCGAGGTCGGCATCGACATCAGCGGCAACAAATCCCAGAGCGTTTTCGAGCTGTTTAAGCGGGGCAACCTGTATACCCATGTCATCACCGTTTGCGACCAGGCAGCCATGAAGTGCCCGGTTTTTCCCGGAGCGACCCAGCGGCTGCATTGGCCATTTGCGGACCCGGCCGCATTTGAGGGCACATGGGAGCAGAAACTCGGACAGATCCGCACGGTTCGCGAGGAGATACGGGAAAAAGTCGGTCAATGGCTGAATGAAATAAAGGATGGCGCATGACCGATTCTGCCATCAAAAAACTCAGGTTTCTGGACCGCTTCCTCACGCTGTGGATCTTTTCGGCCATGTTCGTCGGCGTGGGAGTCGGCTGGTTGATTCCGGAGACAAAGAATACCATCAACCGCTTCTCCGCTGGCACCACCAACATCCCCATCGCCGTGGGGCTGATCCTGATGATGTATCCGCCCCTGGCCAAGGTGAAATACGAAAAGCTGGGCTTCGTGTTCCGGGACGCCAAGGTGCTGGCACTTTCCCTGGTGCAGAACTGGGTCATCGGACCGATCCTGATGTTCTTGCTGGCCGTCGCGTTTCTATCCGGGCACCAAGAATACATGGTGGGGCTGATCCTCATCGGCCTTGCCCGTTGCATCGCCATGGTAATCGTCTGGAACGACCTGGCTGGCGGAGACCGGGAGTATTGCGCCGGACTGGTAGCCTTCAATTCCATTTTTCAGGTACTCTTTTTCTCCATCTACGCTTACATTTTTATAACCGTGCTGCCCCGCTGGATGGGCCTTGAGGGAATTGTGGTGGACATCTCAATCGGCCAGATCGCCGAAAGCGTGTTCATCTACTTAGGCATTCCCTTTATCGCCGGGGTGCTGTCGCGGATTATTGGTTTGAAGGCAGTGGGCGTCCATCGCTACGAGAAGAGTTTTATACCCAGGATCAGCCCTATCACCCTGATCGCGCTGCTGTTCACGATCCTGGTGATGTTTTCGCTCAAAGGTGAGTATATCGTTCAATTGCCGATGGATGTGGTGCGCGTGGCAATCCCCTTGTGCATCTATTTCGTGATCATGTTCTTCGTTTCCTTCCGGCTTTCCCTGAAGGCCAAGGCAACCTATGAGCAAGCCGCCACCCTGTCCTTCACCGCTGCTTCCAACAACTTTGAGCTGGCTATCGCCGTGGCCGTGGCGGTTTTCGGTCTGGATTCGGGACAGGCCTTCGCCGCCGTGATCGGCCCCCTGGTGGAGGTGCCGGTGCTCATCTCCCTGGTTAATGTCGCGATGTGGTTCAAGCGCAAATATTTTCCTTATGCCGTGGAATCCCCTACGGGCATTTGTCATGTGGCTTGCAAGCCATGAAGAAAGCGGTTGTGATTAAAGATCTTATCGTTGTCGGCAGGGATGGTGACATCGACGCAGATCTGTGGCTCAACCTCCTGATATTTTTCCTGCAGCAACGCCCTCAATTATTGATACCGGACCGCCGGTGATCTCCAGTTTCTCCAAATCAAATGGGCGCCCGAATAGATCGTTTTCCACCATACAAACAAGGTGGCAGGTCGACAGGTATTGCGCGGAATCGCCGTCGATATGGAGCTATTGTATCCAAATCGCATGGGCTTGGATAGAAGAATGGAGATCGCGTTGCGACTCCGGCTGGAGGAGAAGACCGCTGGGACGCCGGTCCGCATAAAGCCGGTGGACAGCATGGACTTGGACCGCAACGGCAAGTTTCATTTATGCCGCTGCTCGCTGTAAAAGCTGCATCTGGAGGCCGGATTATTCGCGAAACATCAACTCCGGCCGCGGATTCAGGCATGTTTACGGCGTTGCAGCTTTTCGAGATCCTCGACGCACTGTCGAATGCGCCTGCGGGGCTCTCGGTCGCATGCCTTGTACTATACTGCCTCGCTGCGAATCCTCATGAATGATCCGGATTAAAATGCAGATTGGGGTTTTTGTTTCTCAGATTTTGGGAATCATCCCGGCTGAGAATCTATCGGCCCCCCATTCAGCGTTGGGGGGGGCGGTTGCGACGATGGAGCTCTGTATTCACGTGGAACTGTTCTGTACCATGGCGTGTAGCCCTCTTTATCCCGCTCCAGTTGAAGTTCCAACCAGACAGGAAACGAAAAGAGATTCATTCCATAATTCTCATTCCTTACCCATCCGTCAATGAGGGGGATCCAATGATGGTAGTATGTGCGGAACCCCGGTGTCGCGGCAAGGACTTCCAGCGATCGTCGCCCCGCCCATTCATGAAGCGCATCTTTTTGTTCCAAGTCAAAGTCAGATTTTTTCAGCTTGTCGGCGAAATCAGCCGCTTCGCCCCGTTGAACCGTCATTTTCTCGCCCGCCTTGCGTACTTGAGCCCTGCCGCCGTATATACGCAGCCTCGACTTGTCCGCGTCAATCCGGCACAGGCCGTTCTTTATTAATTCGATACAGCTATCTCCAATTTGTATGTTGATTTCGTTGCTCTGGATATTGTCGAAAATCTCAACCAAAACGGAGCCGGACTCAACCGCCAGTTGCACGCTCGCCAGATGCGCATCCCTCAAAAACAAAATCCCGTTCTCGCCCATGCGTAGAACGGCGCCCGGGCCGATTTGCATTTCGACCCGGCCCGACTCCGTCCGCAAGCGCATACCCTCTTCCAAAGTATACAAACTCTCCGGAGAATACGGCACGGGCTTCTCTTTCACATACACCAATCCTTCACCGTAAGTGATGAGGCCGGCCCGCGCACTGACCGACTGCTGGGCATAGACGGACGCAGCCAGTAGAAAGACAGGCGCGGCTATGCCGAAAAGCTTTCTTATTTTCCCCCTCAGGTTTGAAGATATTAGCGGCACGATATCTCTCAATGGAGCAAATATCGGAGCAATAGAAAAACGTTTTATTTTTAAGACGGCGGAAAGAGGAGGAAAGTTCAAAACTAATTTTATAAAACCGTCATCTCACCGTCTTTTTCAGTTGTGCCGCCGATCCGGAGAAAACGAAAGATCTGAATATTCGCACTTCTATTGATTTGCGGCGACAATCCGAAGTGCGGACCCGAGGCAAGAGCCCGCTTCCGAAAGGTCTCCGCAGCGCAAGCCTTTCTATCGAAGGGAGTCCCGCCTTGCAAGGGCCAAAAGAAAAGCCCGAGCCTGGAATTCCACTGTCGGGCGCCATGACTTCCGGGCTCAGCCGACGCAATTGAGCTGCGGACCAATCACTTTGCGCCGCCGGGAACCTCGCTCTTCGGCTTTGCCTTGGGCTGCCGCCCCATGATTTGTTCGCTGCTTACGCCGGGAACATTCAAGGTCAGAGTGTGAATATACCGCAGCTTCCCGTTGACCAATCGGAATGTATGGGAATCAGGCGCGCCCGGCGGATTGCCGAAGCGGCAGAAAATATTGACTGTTCCCATATCCACATCGACCACATAGCTCCGGTCGAGGATGGGCAGCTTGTCTTCCGGAAAACCGATATCGCACGTGGCTTTGGGATCATCGAAGTTTCTTGCGGTATATATTCCTCCCTCAAGGCGGCTGCACGGAACGCCAAAGGGCACCTCAACAGCCTTGTCCGAAAAATGATCGAAGTATGCGTTGCCCGCGTCGATCAATGCCTGCCGGTCAACGCGTTCATCGAGGCTTAATACTCTCCAGTCCTCCGCCTTCGAGTATTTCAGATAATTATCAGCATTGAAGAGCCAGTCGCCCTTTTGGGTAACGAGACTGTTGATTTCCGAGATCCTGCCTTCTTCGAGTTTCAGACGGGTCCCAAGAACATAGGGGCGGGTTCCTTCCGTAACGATCACTTCAGTGAAGGTCCGGCAACTGTCCACGTCGAGAAAACTGCGATGAAAAGCAATAGGCAAAGGAGTATTCCAGAGGCCCTGTTCCTTCTCGATTTCTTCCATATTCTCACTGTATTTCACTCCGGGGGCAAGCAACGCCCCGGACAGGCTGCCTTCCCGCTGGGCCGCCAGGTATCCATCGACTGCCTTTTGAAGCATCGCCCGCGTGCATCCCTTCGCTTGACCGGACGCAGCGCTTTCCGCTCGAACAGATGGTGTGCAGCAAAACAGAATCGCAATCCCGACGAGTGCTCGTATCATTGAAGCTCCCTTCCAAAAGCGAATTCATGCGACCGCAATTTTTGCTTAAGAACATTTTATTAGCAATCTGCCGTTCGTACCATGAAAGTTTCAGGAATGACGCCGTTTGGCTTTTCGCTCTGGGACAGGCGCTATCCCGTGGTTAGGAAAAGGATTTGCGCGCACGCGGCCAATTAGGAAACCCCATCCTATTTATGCCGGGACCGCCGCGATTCGGACAGGCTCAAAGTTTCCGCCTGAAAACTCCTGACGGCATTACCTTTGCGCCGAGCACCCGGCTCTGGAGGGCCAGCGCGCGGTCCGAGGTTACCACCGACACTTCTGAATCAGCGCAATGTCGATAAACCAGTTCCAAAATGAGTTCGTCAGCGCTCGCGCCGCGCGCTGCAAATTGGATAATCAGCATAGGCCTGCTTTCTTCGCCCGGGATTCCCTGTTTCGGCTTCGAGTCAAAGACCAGAATGTGCGGTTCGTTTCGCGATCGAGCGAAGCGCTCGACTTCGTCGATCAATTGCCGCTGGGCGGCGGCTTTGTTGCGATGCCAGCCGACCCGCTGTCCCATTACATTGTTGCCGTCTACGATCACCATCCGCTGATTATACCAATTCCAATCCGTTCTCTCCTTCTCATGGCATTCTTGCGCCACATGCTGCAGAAGCAGAATCGTCGTTGCGTGGACTGCGGGGGTGGCGGCGCCGACAGGGATGGTCAAAAGCTTTCCCGCTTACACTGAAGCGGCTCGACTCACGCGGCACAAGAGGGCTCTGCCCGGCCAGCTTCCGGTGACCTGATCCAGCGCGTCGAATTCATCGGTCGTCAACACGTTCACGTTCGATTGCCACAGGCCATGAAGCGAAGGCTCGGCGCCGGGTTGCTCCGGGAACCACCAGCAATGTTCGGCATGCACCACGCGAGGATTGATTCCTTTGGTGAGCTGCGCCTTCATGACAATCGCTCCTCTCGGCGTTTCGATTCTGGCCCAGTCGCCCTCGTGAAGATCCAGTCCGGCGGCGGTCTCCGGATGAATCTGCAGCAGAGGATCGGGATGCTGCTCGCGCAGCCCAATGCCGTACTGGCGATGCTCGGACTGAAACTGCGGCATGAATCGTCCCCCATTGATCAAGATGAGGGGATATTTCGCCGCAATCTCCGGCGTACTCACCGGGCTCTCCGGAGGCTCTTCGTAGTAGGGGAGGGGATCGTATCCCAGCTCCTCGAGCAGATTCGAATAGAGCTCGAACTTGCCGCTCCGTGTTGCGAATCCCGTGGCCTTGCCGGTCCGCGGATTGATTCTGTCGTGGGGCCAGGGTTCCGCGCTGGCAATCACGTATTTATTGGTGGCCGCCTCCTTAAAAGTAATGCCCAAAGGCCGCAGGCGATAGTCGTACAGCTCCTCTTCTGTTTTCCAAGGGAAGTGCTCGCCGAAACCAAGGCGAATGGCGAGTTCGCGGAAGAAATAATAGTCGGGCTTGCGTTCCCCCATCGGTTGTATGGCGCGCTCGGCGGCGATGAATACGGATGTGAAATCCTCCATCGTCGACAGCGTCCCCCGCTCCAGCTTGCTGGCTGCCGGAAGCACGTAGTCCGCCAACATAGCCGTCGGCGTCAAGAAGTGTTCCAGCACCACATGCAGATCCAGGTTGGGACTCTTCAGGGCCTTATACACCATCTTGGTGTTGGCCGCATTGAGCAGGGGATTGCTGCCCCACGTAATGAGGGCCTTTATAGGATACGGAACGCCGTCGATGATGCTGCGCCATATGGCCGGTTCCGGAGCGCTAAAGCTGTGCCCGCTCATGGGGAGGGGCACGCCGTAGGTCCGCTCATAGAGCGCGTTCATGCGTTCATAGGCAGGCCAAGTCATCAGCTTGAAACGGTCGCTCCCCAGCTGTTTGGCGCGCTGCTCCGGAGAACAGCGTTCCGCCATCTGCAGCATGGAATCGCGCATGGCCATCACGCCGTTTACTATCGGCCCCGGCCCCTCGGGCGCCAATCCGGGCGCCTCGCCCCTCATGTTCCCCGTGACGGCATGCAGACAAAGCTTGGCTTGCTCGACCCGCGTCGCATTGCGTCCAAACTGATCGGGCGCCAGCCCGCTGTGGATGCAGCCGGGCTTGTTGCTTGCATACGCGATTGCGGACGCGATGATTTTATCCGCCGGAATCCAGGTAATTTCGGCAACCCGTTCGGGCGTGTATTCCGCGGCCCGCCGCTTGAGATGCTCGAAGCCGTAGGTCCATTGCTCCACGAATTCCCGGTCGTAGAGGTTCCGCGCAATGATCACGTTGATCCAGGCCATGAGCAGAGCCGTGTCGGTTCCAGGTCGGATCTGCAGCCATAAGTCGGCCATCTTCGCCAATTCGGTCTGCCGGGGATCGACGACGATCAACTTGGCCTCGGGTTTCTCAGTGCGCCATTTCTGCATCGGCCGCTTGCGAACCGGATTCGCCTCGGTGTAATCCCTCCCCAGCAATACCAGGCAGTTAAGCCGCTTGATGGGAGGCGCCAGAATGCATGGAATCATCGTACCCGCCAAAGCGAATGACAGCGCAACCTTGTTGCAGGCACAGGAAGTGCCTGCGGCGCCCACGTTGGCCGGATTGCCGAACAGATTCAAGAAGCGCGCGCGGATGGCGTAGAAATCCGAGCGGTACGTTCCTTCAATGGTGGCCAGGCTTTCAGCGCCGTGTTCGGCTTTGATCGACTGCAGTTTTGCGGCAATCTCGTCCAGCGCCTGCTCCCAGGAAATTCTCTCCCAGCGGTTTTCGCCGCGCCCGCCCTGCCGTTTGAGCGGATGCATCAGTTGGTCCGGATGCTCCAGCCACCTGCGAAAGTACGGCACCCGCTCGCAGACTGAGCCGCGATTATAGGGGAACTCAGGATTCCCCTTGATGCTAAGGATTTTGTTATCCTTCACGCGCACCAGCAGGCCGCAATTGCTGTGACAGCCCGGAGACGGCCAGCAGAGGGTTTTCTTGACCTCAACTCCTGATTCCTCGTCCGCAACATTTTCCATTGGGTTTCTCCCTCGATTCAGGGCTCAGCTTATCCAGCTTTACAAACGGCGTCAATGGCTCCGGCTTGCGGCCTAATAGAGCACGCCCGCCGGCATATGGAATCCTTGCAGCGGATTCCGCCTGAATGCTTTGGTTCGTATGTTATATTATTTATAGTTTTGTCGATATTTTCGCTTCACGTGCGGCTTTTGTCGGTGGAGATTTCTCATGCGGCCGATATCGAGCATTCATTCTCTATTGCTGTTTTTCGCCGCCGTAGTTTCTTGCGTTTCCGCAGGCGCGCAGTCGGCCATCAGCATCAAACCGGGCCATATCCATTACATGGAAGGCCGCGTTTTACTAGACGGTCATCCAATTCAACAAAATTTCAACAAGGCACAGCATGCAGCGGAGGGGCAACTCCTCGCAACAGCCGAGGGCAAAGCCGAAGTTCAGCTCGGATTTTGGACCACGCTTTGGATGGGGGAAGCCTCCAGCCTGCGCTTCGACCGCCTGACCCATGAAAGCATGCGGCTCCATCTAGAAGAGGGATCGATCCTGATAGAGATTATTGAAGGCCTTAAAAACGCGGCCTTGGCCGTTCAACTTGGGGATGCCCTGACGGAGTTGAAGGAAATCGGATTGTATCGTTTTGATGCCGAAGAGCCGCGGCTGCGCGTTTACACAGGGAAAGCCCAAGTCCGCCTGGGAGAAAAGAAGAAGACTGTGAAACAGGGACGCTCGGCGGATCTCTCCCGGGGATTGAAAACGGCTAAATTCGACAAAAAGAAAAATGATCTGCTGCATCATTGGGCGGTTTATCGGTCTCATGTTCTTTACGACAGGATCAAGGAAGAACGCCTGGCGGAGCGCACGCGAATCCAAAAAGAGAATGAACGCTTCCAGCAAAAGATTGAATTCGAGGCGCGGCAAAGAGCAGCCCAGCAGCAGGCAAGTGAGTCAGCGGCTCAGAAAACGCGGATTGAGATGCAGAAGATGCAGCAGCAAAGAGATAGCCAGGCACCGCCGCGATAGGAACATCCAGCGGCTTGTCCGAGTATCAGGAGCTGTAGCGCGCATGGGTCTTGCGATGCGATATCAAGGCGCGATGAAGGTCTGATGCCGCAGGCAAGCGCGGGATTCGGCAGCGGAAGGGGAAAGGACTTATATTTCCGCGAGCGGTTATGAAGCGGCGGGAAAGTGGCTTAATGTGATCCAAATGGAGATTATTATAAGAATAGACGCGGCCAGGCGAAATATGTACACCTTCCTGCTTTGAATTTCCAGCATTGTGCTTCCGCGATAGGCCAGGATTGCGCTGATAAGCACGATGAAAATCCCCCTGGTCGCCTGAAGGATATTGGGGATCACCACCCCGCTGGACATTTCAAACATGATCACCATCAGCAAAGTCGCCGCAACAAGCGAGACCGCGGAATAAAAACTGAACTGCAAATCCATGCCTTTCAATAGAAGCGGCACTTTCCTTTTCCTGATATAGGGAAGAACGCTAAGCGAAAGAAACCCGACTATAAAATTGTAGTAGATCATGAAATTATAGGAGTCCACATAAACCAGGGTCCGCTTTATATAGATGTCCGTAAATCCGAATATGACACTGCAGGCCGTCATCAGAACGATGGGCTTCAGCGGGAATTTGCTGGTTCCGCTTTTTGACGGCGAGTAGCTGAGAATGGCGATCGAAACGGCCACTAAAACGGCCGCTATATAAACCTGCCAGTTGTGCTTTTCCTGAAGCATGGGGATCGCCAGAAGACCGGAGAAAATCACCTTGCTTCCCATAATCGGCATCACGCTGGAAGCATCCCCGCAGTGGAGCGCCATATATAAAAAAAGATAAGCGGCAACGCAGGTGACGCACGATATCAACAGCGGAGTCCAGGCCGCCGGGGGAGGAAATTGCGGCCTGATGAAAATCCAAAGCAACGGCGTTACCAGCGCCTGGATAATGCTTATATAAAGAAATAAAAGGAACGGTTCCGTTATTCTGTTTTTAAGAAGCGCCTTTGAGAATGCCGAATAGATGCTGTGCGCAAAACCGGAAGATAGGCCCACCAGTAAAAAAATGATGTTCATTATCGGAAGTTTGTCGGTGGATGCTGCAATTTATCCATGGGGAAACGAGCGCGTGCATGAAAAACCAAGCGTACGCGGTTAACCATGCGTGGATGCAAGGCTCGCGACCCATTAGACAACGGGCTCCTGGGAGTTAATCCCCAGGAGCCCGTTGCAGATTCCAGTTGAGCCGTTTACCGGGGGGTATTCTTTCCCCACGGCGGACCGGCGCTGTTGACGTTTCTACCCCACCCCTAAAAGCGCACAGAATAGACGGCTCTGCGCTGTCTTTGAAGGCAGGGTCGCTATTTGTTAAATTGGGGCTTTCTCTTTTCCAGAAATGCGTTAACCCCTTCTTTGCAATCTTTGGCGCAAGAGATATCGCCGGCGCCCAGATAGGCGATCTCGAGAGCTTCCGCAAGGGTTTTGGCCGCAGCCGCTTTATTGATAACCCCGCCGATGATTCCAAGGATTTCCTTGCTGAGCGGAAGATCTCCGGCTACGGGCGCATCGGGGACAACGAACGGCGGAATCTTAGCCGGCCCCTCGGCAATCCTGGGCACATTCCCCTGGAGCCTGTTCACTTCCGCAACGGCCGCGTCGATCAATTCGGGGAAGGTCTTCGCCGTCTTTTTGACGATTCCGATTTCCACAGCCTCCTTGACCGTCATCCTTTCGGCCTTGCCGATCATGGCATGGAATTTCTCCGCCGCATTGGGCCATTTGCGATACGGGATAACGACGCCTCCCATGCCGGGGATCATTCCCAAGGTGATCTCAGGAAGCTGCATAAATGCTTTTTCCATCGCCACCATACTGTGGCAGCGGATGGCAAGCTCGGTACCGCCCCCCATGGCAAGCCCGTTGAGAGCCGCGACAACCGGTTTTTTCATCTGGTCCATGTACTCCAGGACCTTCGAATTTCCGCGCGACAATGCCTGGCCCTTCTCATGATTGCCGAAGGTAGCTACGAATCCGCCGATATCGGCGCCGGCGCAGAAGGCCTTGGGGCCATAGCCGGTGATCACGAATCCTTTCACGGATGGATCCGCTTCACCCTCTCTGAGCTCGGAGAGAATTTCATTGCAGGTGTGGTCGCTCAGGGCGTTTGCCGCCTGAGGCCTACGGATCGTGAGGATTCTCACTCCGTCTGTTTCGTCGACCAGGACGTCCCGCGGGAAAGCGAGGTACTCCTCAATCGATTTTGTGGGCTGCGGATAACCGGGGCGGTCGGCATCGAACTTCTTCACGATGTCGCGGACCTTATCGGCCCCTAAATCGACCATAAGATCGAATACGCCCTTTTTATAGGACAGAGCGATCACGCTGCCGAAATTAAGGTCAGTTTGAGTCCCGAGGTTCCTGTCTTGGATATCGAAACATTGGCTGAAAACGGTTCCCAGGAAGCGCATCCGGATCCAATCCGCAAGTTCAGGAGGCACGTCGACCTTTGTGCGGGGTTTATTGAAAGCCCATTGCGCTACCGACAACAGTATATAATTCGGCTTATAAACCTCTCTTTCAACCATTCTGCGGGTTTGGGACGCATAGGTCAGCGGATTGCCGCCCCCAACACCCGTCACAAAAAAAGGCCCGGCGCCGATAAACTCTTCGCTGATGTAATCGATTTCCCTACAGGTAGCCCGATCCAGCATCCATATGGCTTCGCTCACCCATGTTTCAAACAGCCGGTTCAGAAGGAAGGAAGGGACATTTTTGGCCGCTATCGGCGCTTTTCCGGTATTGGCCAAAAACCACAGCAGGAAATCTATGGTGTTTTTATCCGCGCCTTCCCAATTGACTACCTCGACTCCCATGCTATACCACGCAGGGGCGAAGAAATGCGTAACAGCAGCCCTCTCCGGGTGCTTCAAATGACTGAAGATCTTATCCGCCGGAATGCCGCTGGTGTTGGATGTCATGATGGCATCCTCTGCGACTATCGATTCGAGCTGTGAAAAAATCTTCTTTTTTAACTCAATGTTTTCGGTCGCCGCTTCTATCACCAGAGTGCAATTTTTAAGCTTATTGTAGTCAGTGGTATATTCGATATTGCCCAGGATGGCTTCCACCTGTTCGGGGCGCAGCTTTTTTTTCTCCACTCCCTTTTTTGCATAACCTTCAAACCGCTGCTTCGATTCCTCCAAAGCGGCTTCGACCACATCCACCAGGTACAGTTTTGTCTCCGGGATGCCCGTCCGGAAAAAATAGCCGATATCGGCGCCGATATTGCCGGCGCCGATCACCGCCATCTCTTTGGGCATCGGCCGGGTGGGGTGAATAAGGAAGGGATTAAAAAAGGTTGGGTACAGACTCACATTTTTCTTCATTGAATGTCTCCTGCGATATCATCTTTTATTAGTTAACCTTGATAACGAGGGCGGCGCTCGAATCTCCTGCCGCGCAGCCGGTCAGCAGCCCATAGCCGCCGCCTTTAAGGACCAATTCCTCGATCAATTCCACGCCCAACCTCATGGCTGTGGGTCCTTGAGGGTGTCCATAAATCAGGGAGCTTCCGTAGTTGTTGAGTATTTTGTCGTCAATTCCGAACTCTTTTACCATAACGATATCGTTAACGGTAAACGGATTATGCATTTTAACAGCCGCAAGATCGGAAACCGATATTCCCGCTTTTTCCACCGCCTGCCTTGATGCCGGCACCGGCGCCTCCGCCATGTGTGCCTTCTCGGCGCGGGCAAATCCGTAAGAAAGAATTTGGATGGTCACGGCCTTGTCGGCCGAGAGTTCAGCGGCCTTCTCCTTTGTGGTGACGATCATACCGCCATTCCCATCTGCCGCATGGGTCTGGGCGCCAAAGGTCAGGATGGAATCCGGGGAAACCGTTTTCAGCGCTGCCAGTCCTTCGGCGGTAGAGGCAATAATTCCTTCGTCTTCTTCCACCACGATGGTCTTCTTCCTCGAAATCCTGACCTCCAAAGGAAGCATGTAGCGCTTCTGAAATTTGCGGCCGTCTGCAGTCGAATCCGCGTACTTCAAGTACCGATTAAGAGCCATAGCATCGGATTGTTCGCGTGTAATGCCGTGTTTCTTGGCAACGTTGTCGGCCGTGCCAATGGGGCTGGTTGCGGCAACCGGATCCCAGTTGAAACCATCGACCATCCAGCTTTCATAGTCCGGTTTTGCACCGGGGCCCGCAGGATTCGGCCAAAGAATGTTCGGCCCGTTCGATGTCCGGTCGGCGGTGGCCACCAATATGTTTGCGTTGTTTCCAGATTCGATGAAAGATGCGGCCACATTGAGGGAAACAGTGGAGGTGGCGCACGCCTGGGAGACTCGGGGACCGCTGATTTTCGGATTGCCCATCAACGTGGCAAAGTGAGGGGCATCGTAAAACCACAGCGGTTGGGGAATCGTTGCACCGTAGACAATACCATCGAAGATATCGGGCGTAATCCCGCGCAATTCAAAGAACCGTTTTGCTGCGGCAGCCGCCAGTTCCGTGGAATTCTGATTTTGCAGCGATCCCTGCCATTTGCAAAAAGGCGAGCTCCAGTATCCTTTGTAAGGGATATATACATTCTTAAACATTTCCAGCTCCTTTCGAGTAAATACTTTGCGACTCTCTATTAAGATCTTAGCTTCAGGGCTATAAGGTAATGTGAAACTGTCAGGCAATGCAGATAAGGATGCAAGGCTTTTGAGGCCTTGAAACGGCCCACATGCTTTCTGAAATAACGAATGAGGTCTTCTTCCATCACCCTTGGTTCATTTTTTGAAACAAGCATGGCATGGCCGCTTTTCAGACTTTAAAAGATTCAAGCCAGTTCCACGACAAGCCGCCGTCTCCGAAAAATTTAGGTTGGTGAACATGGGGATTCAATCCTATGGCGACTACGGGGAAGGATTCGCCGCCTTGCGGCCTACCCATTACCTGATTTTAATCAGTTCAAAATCTCAAATGCGCGCTGGGTAACCTCTTTTCTCGCATCCTTGATGCCGTCCAGTGCGCGTTTGAGATTTCGCAAATTAGGATAGTAGAGACAGAGAAACATAGTCAAGCACGAAATGCCGTGTTTTGGAGCTATGTTATAGCAGATGAAAGCCCTTTGCCCAAAGTGGTCCTTGACACCAAAACGAACATGTTGATAACGTAAAAACCCATTTCCTGGGACGGAACAAGTTGGGTTTTTACTTTGAGGGAAAGCCCGAGAGATGAAAAAGTACTTTGATTATAGTACCTTGCGATGGATCCACAGACACGGGAGACGCCTATGGGAAAGATTTTATCGTTAGACGCGTTCTTTAAACCGCAGAGTGTAGCTATTGTCGGAGCGTCCTCTGATCCTAAAAAACCCGGCAACACTGCGCTCAAAAACCTCGTGTCCATGGGCTACCAGGGAAAGATCTTCCCGGTCAATCCGCGCGAGGATTCCATCCTCGGATTGCGCTGCTACAAGAGCATGCTGGACATCCCTGAACCGGTGGACGTTTGCGTTTTGCTGGTATCCGCCGATCTGACGATGCAGGTGGCCGAAGAACTCGTTCAAAGGAAGCGCCGGCTTGACGATGTATCCGCGGCCGTGTGCATGTCCGCAGGGTTCGGAGAACTGGGAACAAGCGAGGGAAAGCGGCGCGAGCAGGAACTCGTTCGGGCTTTAAGATCAGCTTCAATCAGGCTTATCGGGCCCAACTGCGTTGGGGTCATCGATGCTTACAGCGGATTCAACACCAATTTCGATATTCCGGCTTACGCGAAAGGCGGCGTCAGCATCCTCACACAGAGCGGCGCATTCGCCAATTCTTTCCTTTTCTGGGCGCAGAGACTGCGCTTGATCGGCCTCAGCAAATTCGCTTCGATCGGAAACATGGCCGACGTTAGCATGAGCGAACTGCTGAGTTACCTCAAAGACGATGATTCCACGCGCGTTATTGCAATTTATTTGGAGGGATTCTCGAATCCCAGGGAATTTTTTGAGAGCGCCCGCGACGTCAGCGCTGTAAAGCCCATTGTGGCAATAAAAACCGGCAAAAGCGATGTCGGCTCGAAAGCCGCTTTATCGCACACCGGTTCCGTGGCAGGATCAGATTCGATTTACGACGGCGCTTTTAAACAGGCGGGAATCATTCGAGCCAAGACCATACTTGAATTCTACGATACCTTGAGAGCCTTCGAGAAGCAGCCGGTCCCGCAAGGGAGCCGCGTATCTGTTCTTACGCATATGGGCGGGCCCGGAACAATCTGCATCGATGAAATTTCCTCCATACCCGAACTGCAACTGGCCAAACTCTCGCCCGAGACGCAAAAGGCCCTAAAAAGCATTTGCGCTCCGATGGCGAACATCGGGCATCCCGACGGCTACGTGGATTTGACTGCCGCCCATTACGAAAAACTTCACAACAAAGTCTTGCAGATTCTGTTCCAGGATAAAAACATCGACATGGTTCTTCAGATCCTCGCTCCGAGCGCATTCCTTGACCAGAAGCTTCTCGTGAAGGAAATCGTCGAAGCCTGCCGATTGCAGCAAGGGGGAAAAACATTCCTGAACGCAGTGACTTTCGGTGAATTTGCGCATGACGCCAGGCAGGGCCTCGAGGATGCGGGCCTGCCGACCTTCGAATATACCGATATGCTCGCCAGGGTCGCGGGGAATATGGCAACTTATGCCGCTTTCGGCAAATCTCACTCCGGACAAGCCGGAGTTCCTCAATATAAGCTGAATCCGAAGAACCGGTCCGCGGAGGTCATTTCGAACGCATCAAATCGCGGACGAGTCAGCCTTTTGGAACCCGAGGCATACGAGGTATGCGGCGAATATGGAATAAGCGTGCCTCCCTTCCGGGTTGTGGAATCGGTCGAGGATGCAGTTGCTTCAGCCAATGAAATCGGGTATCCGGTTGCATTAAAGATCGTTTCGGAAGAAATCCTGCATAAGACAGATGCCGGAGGGGTGATGCTTGGGATAGATTCGGACAGCGGGTTGAAAGGATCTTACGAACAGCTCGCCGCAAATGCAAAGAAAGCCGCTCCGAACTTATCCACGGTGAGGGTGCTGGTCCAGAAGATGATCCCTTCTAACACCGAGCTTGTGCTCGGAGCGCTCAGAGATAAGTCTTTTGGGCCTACGGTTATGTTCGGAATGGGCGGGATTTATGTGGAAGCGCTGAAGATGGTGGGCTTTCGCCTCTCGCCGATCCGCCTTGACGACGCGAGAAAGCTGATACACGAGACGCTCCCTCCCGCTCTGATCAAGGGAGTGCGAGGGAGGGAGCCGATGAACGTGGATTCCATTGCCGGCGTCCTTGTGTCGCTCGGACAAATGCTCGAAGAACAACCGCAAATCGAGGAAGTGGATTTCAATCCCGTTCTTCCATACCAGGACGGCTGCATTGCCGTCGATGCAAGAATCATAATTTCAAAGTCCCGGTAAGCTGCAAAAGCGAACACAATCTTTCCGGAACTCGACGAGTTCGCCCGCGCAGGTCTCGTGTTGCGCTAAGCGCGAATTGCCAAAAGGCCGCATCCCGCAAATGAGGAGTATGCCAGTGAAAAAATTGTGCAGCTTGAGCGATGCGGTCGCTTCCATCCCCTCCGGCTCGCATGTGGCGCTGTCCGGTTTTGCCATTACCCGATGCGCCATGGCCTTTGCGCGCGAAGTCATCCGCCAGGGGATCAAAAAACTTACGATCTCGCAGTGCGTCGGCGCCATGGATACCGATCTCTTGGTGGGCGGAGGAGCCGTGGAGCGCCTCGTTTACGGCGGGGGCACTCTCGACCGTTTCGGGAGACTCGCTTGCGTGAATGCCGGGATCGAAAACGGTTCGCTCTCCGCCGAAGAATACAGCAGCCTTTCGATTGCTTTCCGTTACCTGGCCGGATCTCTGGGCATACCGTTTATTCCAATAAGATCGCTTTCCGGATCGAGCCTCCTGAGCCGGCTCCAGGAGCAGTCGCAACCGCACGCCGCCTTCATCAATGATCCCTTTACAGGCGACCGGTGGCTGGTTTTGAAACCTCTGCTGCCCGACGTTGCCGTGGTCCAAGTCCAGACCTGCGACGAGGAAGGCAACGCCTGGATTATGGGCCCCAAGTGGGATTCTCCTGAACAGGCCAAGGCGAGCTCCCGCACAATCGTTATTGCCGAGCACGTCGTGCCGACAGAGATGATCCGCCGGGAGCCGGAACGGTGTGTTATCCCGAATCTGCTGGTTTCCCACGTGGTGGAACTCCCCTTTGGAGCGCATCCGACTTCCTTATATCGCGAGTATGATTACGACGCGGACGAAATCAGAAGATACGTCGAAGCCGCCAAGAAACCGGATTCGTGGAAGACTTACCTGGATAAATATGTATATGGCGTCAAAGACCACTGGGAATACCTCGAATTGGTCGGCGGTCTTCGGCATCTTAGGAGTATTCAGGCTGATCCTATCTTGGGGTATTAACGAGCTAGACATGGATTTTACACCCTCTGAATTAATGGCGGTTTCCGGCGCCCGTGAATTGAAAGACGGCCAGATTGTGGCTGTGGGAATAGGGCTGCCGATGGTGGCTTCATTTCTCGCGAAAAAGAGCCATGCCCCCAATATGATTATTTTGTTTGAACTGGGAGTGATCGATCCTGAGCCGATTCACACCGGCGTGGGACTCGCCGACCCCAGGGTTTGGTATCGGGCAAAGACTCACAGCAGCTTTGTCGATATCCTGGGGACCGTTCTGCACCGCGGACGCGTGGATGTCGGTTTTCTGGGAGGGATCGAAGCGGATCCATTCGGCAATCTGAATACCACGATGGTCGGCGATCCTAAAGGCAAGTTTCGCCACATGGTCGGAAGCGGCGGCGCAAATGATATCGCGTCGTGCGCAAAAAAGACAATCATCATCATGCGCCAGGAGAAACGCAAATTCCGGCAAACGATTTCATTTGTGACCAGTCCCGGATTCGTGAATGGGGGCGACAGCCGGAAAAAGGCCGGATTGCAGGGAGGGCCGAGCCGCGTCATAACCGACAAAGCGATTTATGGATTCGATCCGGAAACCAAAGCGATGATGCTCGTTTCTATACATCCCGGCAGCACGCTGAGGGATGTTACCTCGACGCTGGGTTTCGAGCCCATTGTCCCGCCTCACGTTCCCTTTACGGAGCCGCCGACATCCGAGCAGCTCCGCCTGATACGCGAAGTAATCGATCCGGAACGGATGTACATGGAATAGATCATGCGAGAGCTTTTTTGCCCTGCCTTCACGGCGAGTGAATGCCGACGGGGCAGTGTTTAACATAAACGCCAACTCGATTGCGGCGGCAGCCGCATTCGGCATTTCAGCCGGCCAGCCCAAGCAGCAGCCCGGTTAGCTCCTTCGGCTTGGTAATCATTGCGTCGTGGCCGGCCGCCAGCTCATAGAACCTCCAGGATTTATCCTTCCGCGCCCGCTCCGCGAACTGGACGAAGGGGATGTCCGGCGGATTGTTGCACCATATGAATGTGCGCGGGATTAGGGCCCCCTGCCCGTCAATGAGGCGGACGGGGTCGAGTTTTGTCTTCAACGGATGAGGATCCATGCGTGGGCGCACCCAAGCCAGATCGGCTTCGTCCGTCACTCCGAAGGCTTCAGGCGGGATCACGGCGGGCAGTTTGTAGCCTTCACCCTCCGTCTGCGTTCTTTCAACGAAAAGCTTCCGGGTCTCCGGTGACTGATAGTCGACCAGGGCTTTGCCGTCTTCGGGCACGAACGCGTCAAGGTATACGAGCTGTGCGATGCGGTCGGGCGCCCTATAGGCTACGCCTGTAACCACCATCCCCGCATAGCTGTGTCCGACCAGGATCACATCCCTCAGATCCTCATATTCCATCACCCCCAACACGTCCGCGATGTGAGTTTCGAGGCCGATTTCCGGACTCATCAAATGCTTACGCTCCCCGAGCCCTGTGAGCGTCGGCGTGAAAACCTCGTGCCCCGAAGCTCTCAGCAGACGCGCTACCCGCTTCCAGCACCAGCCACCGTGCCAGGCACCGTGGACAAGCAAATAGTCGGCCATAGCAACCTCCTGCTCATGCGAAAATCCCCGCCTTTTTGACGCCTACACAAAAAATTGCATATTTGAATAGCTTAAGAAAAGGCAAGTATAGCCAGGCGGCGCGCGCAAGTTCAACGATTTGATGACGCCCGTTCCGGTACCGCGATAGGGGCCGCTTTCGTTTGCGGCCCAAAAGGCTCCCTGAGAATTCATCTATGCGGCGCCGATGCCGGCTTTGTCAATTTTGCATAGTCATATCGGAGACATTCCGGTTTAGAATATTTGCAAAGGATTTTCGCAATGAAGCAGGATGAGGGTAAAGGAATGCCGGGGGAGAGTCTTTCTGCGCTTCAGCTTTCTCGGATTATGCCGGAAGCCTATGACGAGCTTCGGAAGCTGGCGCATTTTTACATGGCGAGGGAAAGGAAGGGCGCCGGGACCCTTCAGGCGACCGCGCTGGTCAATGAAGCCTACCTCAGGCTGAAGAAAGAGAAACTGCATCGCTGGCGAAATCGCGCGCACTTCTGCGCTATCGCCGCTCACGCCATGCGGGAAATCCTTGTTGAAAAAGCGAGAGCCAGGGCCGCAAAAAAACGGGGGGGCGCCGGCGCGCCCGCGACTTTCGTGGACAATATCGCTTTCGGACGGGAGCAATCAATAGATCTTTTATCCCTGAATGAAGCCATGGAACGCCTCAACCGGCAGGATGAGAAACTCGCGCGCGTGGTGGAGCTCCGCTTTTTCGGCGGGCTGACGGTCGAGGAGACGGCTGAGTCCCTGGGCATTTCCCCCGTCTCCGTAAAGCGCGCCTGGAGCATGGCAAAAGCGTGGCTGAAGAGAGAACTGGAGAGCGGCGGTGGATCCTGAACGCTGGCAGCGTCTCAAAGACTTGTTTGAAGAAGCGGTAGAAATGGACGCTTCCCGCCGCGGCGTTTTTTTGGAAAAGGCCTGCAGCGACGATCCTTCTTTAAAAACCGAAGTCGAAGAACTTCTCCAACATCACGACGACGGCTTTCTGGAGAATTCGGCTTCCGGAATGTTCCCGGAACTGCTTGAAAGCGAAATGGACAGTCTCCCGCCGGGGAAAAAGCTGGGTCCCTATACCATCAACGGAATAATCGGCCGGGGAGGCATGGGAGTCGTATACCTTGCGCGGGACGGGCGGCTCGATCGACCGGTCGCTCTAAAAATGCTTCCCGCGGATTACCTGAAAGACAACGAGCAGCGGGAGCGGCTCCGGAGGGAAGCGCGCGCCGCCGCAAGGCTTTCCCATCCCGGGATTGCGACGGTCTATTCACTCGAGGAATGCGGAGACGATATTTACATCATCTCGGAATATGTGAGCGGCGGCACCTTGCGCGAAGTCATGACGGAGACTCCGCTACCTCTGGAAACGCTTCTGGATATAGGACTTCAGATCGGCCGCGCGCTTGCCGCGGCCCATGAGTATGGGATTGTTCACAGAGACCTGAAGCCGGAAAATATCATGAAGACAGCAAGCGGCAGCATCAAAATTCTGGATTTCGGGCTTGCCCGAATTGAAGGCGAAAAACACGGCGGCGCCGCGGCCAGGCTGACCCGCGCCGGCATGTTTCTGGGCACTCCGTCCTACGCTTCTCCGGAGCAGCTGTTGGGAAAGGATGTCGATTTTCGCACGGATATTTTTTCTTTTGGAGTGCTGCTGTATGAGATGGCCGCGGGGAAACATCCTTTCGGCGCCCGAGACTCCATCGCTGCCATAGCGCACATTGTCGAAGGAGACGCACCGGACATTACCGCAATAAATCCGTCGATCCCCGAAGATTTGAACACCGTTATACTGCGCTGCCTCAGGAAGCGTCCTGAGGACAGGTATCCCGACATGCAGGCCCTGCTGACGGATCTCGAGAGCCTTTCCGAGTTCCATGACATAAAAGAGAAACGCTATCCGGTTCCAACCGGCCATCCTCCGGCGAAACATAAAAGGTTTCATCCGCTATGGTGGTGGCAGTTTCACCAGGCTGTCGCCGGATTCGGCTACTATGCGATGCTGTATCCTCAATGGAGAGTGAAGCAGTGGCTGGGAGGCGCGGAGGGCTCCTTGCTGTTTTTCCCGCTCTTAATCGGTGTGGGAATAGCAGCCAACCTGCGGCTGCATCTCTGGTTTACTTCCTGTTTTTACGCATCTGAGCTGGAAGCGCAGCGCCGCAAGGTCTCGCGGTGGATTCGATGGGCCGACTGGCTTTTCGCATTCATGCTTGCGGTTACCGCGGCCCGGATCCACTCGGAGCATGCAGTGATTGCGGCGCTGCTTATGGCGGTCGCGATAGGGAGCCTGGTGGCGTTTACCTTGATTGAGCCGACAACGGCGCGCGCGGCGCTGGAAAAAACAAGCTGGAATTCAAAATAAAAAAATCCGGAATGCGCAGTCTGCAATCGTCCGTTGAAGGAAGATTCGCCTCCAATAAGCAGCCTGCTGTACTTATACTACGGCCCGCTCATCATGCGGGCGCGCATGGATTGAAGCGTTCTTTCCAGAGATTCTTTAGCGATGCGGTTGATGATCGGGCCGATCATAAGCTCCAGCGGCTTGGGGACAGTCCGGCTCAAAGTCAGCGATTCGCATTCCACAATAACGCCGCCCTGCATCTGTTCGTAGCGCCAGTAGGAGTTCATGCGCCAGAGAAACCCGTGGTCATTCCCTTCAGGCTTTTCGCGCTCCCGGTTCCCTTCAAGCCGTTCCACTTCCGCTATCTTCGTCGCAACACTGGTGCTCGAAGCCCTGCGCGCGCCGCGGCGCGTGATCCGGACGAGATGTTCCGTATTGTAAATGACCGTTACGATTTTTGAGCGCTGCAATTTCAAAAACAGTTTAAGCCCTCCCGGGAAACGTTCCAGAACCTTGGATTCAAGCACGTCTTCCTGGGCCATTTCCGATTGTTCGGGATTCTCAACTCTTGAAAGAATAAAATCCAAATTCACGTCCGGTATAAAGACGCCGCCGCGCCAGTGATGAATTTCTCCGCCGGGGATTTTAACTTTGGAAGTGTTTTCGCCGGCCTCCATTTTTTTGATTGTAATGTCGCCGGACAAAAGCTTTCCCCGCTCGCGTTTCGCTTCATCCTTGTTTTGGAAATCCATAACAAGAAAGCCTCTATCCGATGCCAATTCGCGTTCGATCCGTTGCTCCGTTGTTTTCACGTAGGCATTCCAGGCTTGCACCGTTTTGCGCTCCAGCTCGGCGGATTCCGCTGCCTGACCATAGAACAACAGAGAGACCGCCAGGAGGAACAATCTTTGAGACACTTTCCCGCCGCGCTTCGGACGCTTATTCCATTCCTCGGGGCTAGTCCGCATCCCGCCACACCGAAAGACAATTCGGTCGCCCGCGGCAAAATTTAATACAGAACAGATCGCAATGCTAAGCCCGCCGGCCAGCATATAGTGAAGGGAAAGCTCGTCCACGAACAGCTGCATCAGAAATATGTTTCCGGCCAGCGAGATCGCTCCATTTGCAAGATGAAAATAAAGAAGCCTGGAAAGAACGCAATTCTTTGCATTCATTCGCCGATCCGCCCAGGTCCAGTTTTCATGCCAGACGAAATTGTGCAAAACAGCGGTTTCAACCGCGACAATGGTTGCAATAAGATAGTGGAAACCAAAGACTGAAATCAAGGCCGCAAGAGCGCCCATCTGAACCAGAATCCCCATGGCCCCTACGGAATTGAAAACCAGCCATCGTCTCAGCATGGAGGGGAATTTTTCGCATTTGCGCATGTCCTGTTCTCCTCAAGAAGTTTTTATCGACGTCGATCGGGATTAAAGCGGCTCCGCCCGATACAGCATCCGCGTATTCCGAATTGACGAATAGATAAACGCCGAGGCAAGACCCGCTATGGACAGCACGCCTCCGACATCAAACAGACGGAACGTCCCCCATGCGCCTATCCGCACTGTCGGCTCGATAAGAAGATACAGCGTTCCGATGGAGAGCAGGATGCGCAGTTCGGTGGGTCCGAACCCGAAACAGGACAGCCGAAACACCTGCTGTACGTGGGTGGCCAGAAAGACTTCCGCTTCTACAAGCGCAAACGCCGCAAGCAGAGCAATCGCAATCAGAGGATTCATATAGCCGGACAGAGCCATTCCTGCAAGCAGCAATGCCGTTCCCGCGAGATCGATCACATGATCCACGTAATATCCGTAGCGGGGTCTCTGGCGCTTGCGCCATCGCGCCAGGGTTCCGTCGAGGCTGTCTCCGAACCAGTTGACGGCCAGTGCAACGATGACAAGCACCAGGGTCCATCTATTGTGTCCCGAAGCCCAAAAAGCCGCTCCGGCCGAAACCATTCCGATCAGCCCGAGCAGCGAAAGATGATCCGAATTCACCCATCCCGGCGTGCGCTGGGCGAGCCAGTTTAAGGCCTTCTTTTCTGGGACTGCCAGCAGCCCCCCGTTCTCGCGGATATGTAATTTTGCGTCGGTCTTCATGACTTTAATCTCCTTTCATGAAGAAATGCGAAAATCGCTTCCGAAAGGGATCGGGGAATAATGAGCCTGATTTCGCCGGCAAGCTGATTTTGGTGTCATGAAAAACAGCCGCTTTTTGCTAATATTTATTTTGGTTCAGTTAAAAGTATGAAAATGCTTTATAGGCTTTTTATTTTCGCCATCCTGTCGGCCGTCGGTTGCGGCTGGCAAATCCCGTCCAAAGACAGATTAGAGTCGCAGGATGGATCCTCCGCCATTAAGACGCAAACGGGAAAGAAAACTATGGATTCAAAAGGCAATCTCAGGCTTGCGACCTTCGGCAGCGGCTGTTTCTGGTGCACCGAGGCCGTTTTCGAGAATCTGGAAGGCGTAGAAAATGTGGTATCCGGATATTCGGGCGGCCATGTTGAGAATCCCACCTATGAGCAGGTATGCTCGGGCGCTACGGGGCACGCGGAATCAGTCCAGGTTGCCTATGACAGCGCAAAGATATCCTACGAGGATCTTCTTGAGGTCTTTTGGAAAACCCACGACCCGACAACGAAGAACCGGCAGGGAGCCGACGTCGGTCCACAGTACCGCTCTGTGATTTTTTATCACGACGCCGAGCAGAAGAAGCTGGCGGAATCTTACAAAAATAAGCTTGAGGCCCAGGGCGTCTGGGATCGCCCGATCGTAACCGAAATCGAGCCGTTCACCGCCTTTTGGCCCGCGGAGGATTATCACCAAGACTATTACGAGAAAAATCCCTCCAAGCAATACTGCAATTTTGTCATCACTCCCAAGATCGAAAAGTTCAGAGAGATCTTCAAGGATCGTTTAAAAAAGCGATAATCCGCCCGGCGCAAGCGGCGGCGTGATTCTTGCCAATACAACGGAACAGCAAGGGACTATGATGTTTGTCGCCGTTCTCGAAAAAACTTCCGCCTGAATCGCGGTTGCCATTGTAGAATCTCTTTTTCTGAGGGAATACCTTCGCTGTCTCGAAGGCGGGTTGGGTATTATGACGGGAGCCGGATTGCTCCTTTGTTCCGTCTGCGGGCCGTAACGCGTTTTTTCAGCAGGATATCGCATTGAAAAAGAACCTTCTGTTCATTGTAAAAAATCTCTATACCATGGAACGCCTCGGCGTCATGAGTATATCCGCCGCAGCCAAACTCCAAGGATGGCAGACCCGGCTTCTGGTTACCGACGGAAAGAGTTATGCCTCAATCCGCAGGGAGGTGGATGCATTTGATCCCGACATTTTAGCGTTCAGCGCAATGAGTCCCGAATACCCCTATCTGGAACGCTTGGGCGCGCGGTTACATCGGTCAAATCCGCGCTACACGCTTTTCGGCGGATCCCATCCGACCTTTTTCCAGGAAATCATCCGGCGGCCGTTCATGAGCGCGATCTCATTCGGAGAAGCCGACTTGAGTTTTCCTCAATTCCTGGAGAAATTCGCAAGGGGCGACGACTATAGAAAAACCCGCGGGATGCATTTTCAATCCGGCGGAGAGGTCACCGTCAACGATGCGGAAAGGCTTGCAGAAGATCTTGATGCGCTGCCTTTCCCGGACCGTTTCCTCCAAGTTGGCGGCAACACTCTTGCCGATTTCAGCCGCAGCCATATCTTTATGGCTTCGCGGGGCTGTCCGAACCAGTGCACCTACTGCTTTAACCACAAATTCAACCGCATGTTCGCGGGATACGGCCCGCTGTATCGCAGGAGAACCGTCGCCAACCTTGTTTCGGAAATGCAGCAAGTGCGGGATTCATGCGGGATGGAGTTTGCCTACATCGACGATGACATCTTCACCCTGTGTCCCCAGGAGTGGCTGGAGGAATTCGTCGAACTCTATCGGGCGAGGGTGGCGGTGCCGTTCATGGTGAATGTTCATGTCAATTCCGTCACCTATGAACAGCTGCGGCTGCTCCGCCGAGCCGGCTGTGCCGTGATATGCTTCGGCATCGAATGCGGCATCGAAGAGATTTCAAGGACGCTCCTAAAGCGCCGCATAGAAAATGAAAAAATCGAGCGCCTCAGCCGCTGGATCCACGAGCTCGGAATGAAATTCATGACCCAGAATATTCTGGCGCTCCCCGTCCCGAACCCTCTGGAGGTGGACTTTCGGACGCTGGAGCTTAATCTCCGCTGCAAGCCTGATTATGCCATTGCCCATATATACTTCCCGCTTCCCGGGACAGAATTGACCGAGTATTGCGTGAAAAACGGCTATCTTGAATCGGACAGCGTTTCGCTGCCGGAAAGGACAAACACATACTCCGCCTTGCGGTTCCCGTCGGAGAGGGAAAAAGTGCTGGTGCAGCGTCTGCATAAGCTGTTCGGCATCGTTGTCAGTTTCCCCGTCCTGCGGAAGGTGCTGCCTTTTCTGGTTCGGCTGCCGGCAGGCTGGATTTATTCTTTTGTATTTGTCGCGTGGTACGGTTTTTCCCTGCGGTACCGCCTCGAGGGAACCCGCAAATCCCGCAACGAGACCGCCTATTTCCTGAAGAGTTCCCTGCGGTCCGCCGCTTCTTTTTTCCGGCGCCGGGACGCTTATCGCTAAAATCCATTACTCCGGATCTTCAACAACCGGTATTTTCCACAAAGGCTGATGCGCGTTTTCGCTTGTGAGGTACAGGGTTTTCCCGTCCGGCCCGTAGCATACGGATTCGCCCTGTTTGCGAACCGGAGCCTTGATGATGCGAGGCTCGCGGGAGAATGCCTGACCCCACGTCTCGCCGTTTTCGCGGGAAAACTCATACGCGTCGTCGTACGTCAGGACGACGGCACGATTCCCGTCCGGCGAAATATCCATCGCATTCGCATGGCGGAATTTCAGCGCAGCGATGAATCTTGCAAGGTTCGGCTCCTCTGATTCTTTCGGCGGAATGGGCATGGAGTAGATCCTGGATTCCTCGGGATGCTTGCTGACAAGATAGATTGCGCGTTCTCCTGGATCCACCGCCACTCCTTCACAATCGCGGGGGCCGTCCTCATAGCGGAAGCGGATCCGTGAATCCGGCTGGACTTCAATGCTCACCGCTTCTTCCGCTTGGGCATCGAAACGGATCTCCGGCTCTGGAATGACATAGAGGGCGCAGTCTTCGCGCCGCTTTGCGTTATCGCCGGCATCGGCGATCAAAATAAAAGCTTCCCCTCCAAACTCGAAGGATGCAATGTCCTCCCAGTCAACGGCGGATGCCCCTTTGATACTGACGACGGCAAGCGTTCTTCCTTCTTTGCTGATCAGGAAAAGCCGGGCGGAATCCCCCGAATCGTTGTGCGTCCAGAATGCATCCTCGTACCGAATGGAAGCGGCGATGCCGCTTGATTCGTTTATGCGGTCATCCTGGATTTGCGACAGCTCCACGGGCGGGCCGTATTGCAAGGTCAAGGCCGATTCGGGGCTTGTTTGCGCAGCATCAGGATCAGCCGAATTAACGGGCAGTTTGAATAGGAACAACAGAGCTGAAGCTAAAATGATTCGAGCGGAATATATTTCTAATCGCATTCGTTTCTCCGGATCGGGTACGGCGGTAACACCCGCATTGCATGATTCTTGAAAAACCAAAGTCACATCGGCGGCGACGGATCGAAAATTACCCCATCAGACGGCGTCTTTCCCCCCTGCTTTTTTGGGATCAAGGTATCGGTGATGAAAGATCCGCATGCGTTTGAACTTGCCATTTTCATCCAGATCGTAAAGCACAATCTGGTTCATGACAATAAGGTCGCCCTCTTTCCATTGAGCTCCCGGCGATCCTGCCGGCGGCGTCCTAAAAACGTGAAATTCGGTAACAAGCTCAACGCAGAACTGCCTGCCCCTGGAAAGGAAAGCGCCGACATTCAGAACCTCGCGTATATTGGCGGCGATGGCCTGGTAGTTGGCGATGAACTCCTCCGGCCCGTGAAGGGTATTGGCCGTCAAGCCGGGCATCTGCGGGCCCATGAAGTTATCGGGATACGCCAGCGTGACATCCTGGCAGAAATAGCTGACGACTTTGTCAAATCTGCGGTTGTTAAAATGGTCGACGTATTCGAGGAATTGTTTGCGGTTCATGGCAAAAAACCTCCTTTGATTATAATTGCACGGAATTTGAATGATCGCCGCAGCCGCGCGGCCTCTTCCGATTCCGGGCCTAACGGCCCGTCTGGCTACGGATTCTAAGCCAAAAGCGCAATCTTCCGTACACTCTCTTTTACAATGAGCAGGAAAATCCATCGCCTTGTTTTTCAGGGTTGAAGGAGAGCAATGCTTGGACACGGCCGTTGATGCGAATGGAAACCGTCAGCTCCGGCAATAGAATTAAAAATAAACCCGGATTATTTATCAACAATTCCAGCGCTTAAGCATGCCATCCCGCGGCTGATACCTAGTCCGCGCGCCTCCTCCTCGCGCATCGATCTCGTCCCCAAGCCCCATGCGCGCGGCATATCCTAATACTCGGACAGCCTCCTAGACGAAAATTCCCTCCTTAGCCGAAGTTTCATTGTCTCTTAATCGGAGCGTAACAATCCCCTGCAAAAATATGTCTGCTGTGAAAACCCCGTCTTTTGCCACGGCGGCTGTTGATCGCGATTCGGGAAGGAGGGTTGGCATTAATGAATTTCTCGGATGAATTGGCAATCGTTATACCGGCAAAGAACGAAGAAAAGCTCCTGCCCCGTCTTCTGGCTTCCTTGGCGGAGCAAGACTATCCGTTGATGGCGGATACGCAAGTATTAATTGCGGATGCGCACTCCACGGATCGCACTGTTGAAGCAGCCATGAAATTCAACCAAAGCCTGGCCATAGCAATAATAGAAGGAGGCCTGCCCTCTGTCGGCCGAAATAAAGGAGCGTTCTGCGCCGGCAGCCGTTACATCTTATTTCTCGATGCGGACATCGAGCTGCGGAATTCCACCCTTGTGCGACGCGCCGTGGAGCTGATGAAAAGGAAATCACTGCACTGCGTCACAACGGATATCCGGTGCCGCAATGGCGTTTTCCTGGATCACCTGCTGTATGGCTGCAACAACCTGCTGCAACGCCTTTCGCGCTTTCACAAGCCTTTTGCAACGGGCATGTTCATGCTTGTCGACAAGGAGCAGTTTGACGAGATCGGCGGTTTTGATGAAAAGGCGCTGTACGCCGAGGATTACCAGCTGAGCCGCCAATTTTCACGAAACCGCTTTCGCGTCATTCGCGGCGGGATATTCTCCACAAACCGGCGCTTTTTAAAAATGGGCCATTGGACTATCGTCCGATTCTTCTTAAGCACCGCGGTGCACAGCCGGAAACCCAATTATTATCGCAGTAAGTATTACGAAACCTATTGGGAGGATTATTGAGCCTTTTCGGAAGGACGGGACTATTTCAGCCGCTGCGCTGATGTAACTTGCCACAAAGGAATGATGACATGATAACTAAAAAACTTCGGCCGCACCGTTGCGGTATTGTTTTAGCCGGCGGAGACGGAAGACGCTTGCAGCCTTTCGTTCGCGACTTCCTGGGAGTCGATCTTCCAAAACAATATGTAAATTTTACAGGGAGCCGGTCGATGTTGGAACACACCTTTGATCGCGCGGAACGGCTGATATCCCTGGAAAAGATTTTTGCGGTGGTTGCGCGGAGCCACCTGCGACAAGCCGAAGTCCGGAACCAGTTAAGCGCGAGGCCGCCCCGTACGATTGTCGTACAGCCGATGAACAAAGAAACCGTTCCTGGATTGCTGCTTCCCCTCATGCACGCATTACTGCACTACCCGAATTGCACCGTCGCCGTCTTCCCTTCAGACCATTTTGTTCTGCAGGAAGACCTTTTCATGGCCTATGTAGAACAGGCCTTTGAAATGGTGGAAAGATATCCCTCTAAAATGGTGCTTCTTGGTGCGAAACCGGACGCTCCGGAACCTGAATATGGTTATGTTCTTCCGGATAACGATGAGCTGGATTTCAATTCACCTTTCAAGAGAGTGAAGTCATTTATTGAAAAACCGCAGCCCCGGATCGCCGTTCAGCTCACGGCATTGGGCGCCTTGTGGAACACCATGGTTATGGTGTTCAAACCTGAATCCCTGCTTCATCTTGTCTCGATTGCGGCCCCGATGTTACATCGTTCCTTTCAAAGGATCTTCAGAGCCCTGGAAACCTCGCGGGAATCTATTGTCATTGAAGAGGTCTACCGGCACTTGCAGCCCATGAATTTTTCAAAGGACTTAATCGAATCCTTGAATATTCATTCCCGCAACCAGTTGTATGTGATTCCCATGAAAGACGTTTTATGGAGTGACTGGGGCTCTCAAGCGCGAATTGTCTCAGTCATTAAAAAGCTCCAATCATTGGATTGCCTGCCGCGTGCATTTTCCATTGATGATCTTCGAGACCGCCTCCCCGAGGTTTTGACGTCCGTGTCGGCGCAAATCCTTAACCCGGATTATTCATGAGCTTATTGATGCAACATCTCATCAAATGGGATTTCCTGGTGTTGGTATCCCTCACAAGACGTCTTAGGAGAGGCGGAGTGATTCGCGCGATGCAAAGGATATCCAGGAGCGCGGACGGTCAGGCATATCCCGCCTTGCTTTTGCCCGTCGGCTTGATCCAATCCGATCGATGGGAGATCCTGACTGCATGCTTATTCGCTTTTTCATTGGAGCTTGCCGCATATAAGTTAATCAAGCAATTCATAAAACGGCCCAGACCATTCGAGGCGGTTGCGGGATTAGTCCGTTTGGTCGCGCCTCCCGATGCCTTCAGTTTTCCTTCAGGTCATACGGCCGGAGCTTTTGTTGCTGCCGCCATTATAGACTTTTGTTACCCGGAGCTTGCCATCCCCGTCTATGTTTGGGCTTTGCTTGTCGGATTCTCACGCATCTACCTGGGGGTGCATTATCCGACCGATGTCATTGCCGGCGCGTGTCTTGGAATTCTGAGCGCAAGCGCCGGATTTTTTTTCACCGATTGCATTATGCGCCTGCCGCTTTTCTAAAAACCATTCGGCTGTCAGGATTAAAGATACTTCTCGCTGCATTCTGCCGCAGCCTGCAGAACGGCGTCAATGTCCTCCGTCTCGATGCCGTAATGCGTGACGGCGCGAATTTGACCGGGATGATCGCCGACCGTAATGCCTTTGGCCGCCATAAACATGCTGAACTTGCCCAGCAGCGGCTCGGCCAGGCTGAAAAATACCATGTTTGTTTGCGCCGGATGGAGGTCCACGTCAAAACCCGTAATAGCAGCCAACCCTTCCGCCAGTTTGCGCGCGTTCACATGATCTTCGGCCAGCCGTTCAACCATTTTTGTGAGCGCAATGATTCCGGCTGCGGCCAAAACCCCGGCCTGGCGCATGCCTCCGCCGAGCATTTTGCGCCAGCGCCTGGCCTGTTTGATATAATCCGCCGGCCCGCACAACACCGATCCCACCGGCGCGGCCAACCCTTTCGAGAGGCAAACCATAACTGAATCGAACGGCCGCGATATTTCACGCGCGTCCACCCCCAGCTTGACCGCGGCGTTGAATATCCGCGCGCCGTCGAGATGAGAGGCCAGGCGATGCCTGCGGGCGAACTCGCCCGCCTTGACCAGATAGTCCATCGGCAAAGCTTTTCCCGCTTGAGTGTTTTCCACGCACAACAGGCGGGTCTTGGCAAAATGGAAATCATCCGGCTTGATGGCTTGTTCGACCTTGGCCAGATCCAGCGTCCCGTCGCGCTCGAAGTCAAGCGGTTGCGGTTGAATGCTGCCAAGCACGGCGGCGCCGCCGGCTTCGTAATGGTAGGTATGGCCCATTTGGCCGACGATGTACTCATCGCCTCGCTGGCAGTGGCTCATCACGGCCACCAGGTTGCCCTGCGTGCCGCTCGTCACAAACAAGGCGGCCTCTTTGCCCAATTTTTCCGCCGCCAGGGCTTCCAGGCGGTTGACAGTGGGATCTTCGCCGTAAACATCGTCGCCAAGCTCCGCCTCGGCCATGGCGCGCCTCATGCTCAGGGTCGGCAGGGTGACGGTATCGCTGCGCAAATCGATGTTTTTCACTTTAAAAACCCTCTCGCAAATAAAACAGCCGGCCGGCCGCTTGTGCGGCAACAAAGCAAAGGCCGGGATAACAATAGGAAATTCCTTAAACCGCGCTATTTACAACCCCTCTAATTCACCGGTCTGTCCAGGGATATCTGCGGCGCCGCGATGCAAGCACGCATAATCGTTCAGACTAACATCCATCAGCCTATGAACTCTGCAACGGCCTTGGACCATCCTTCGGGACCGATCCCTTTTATGCGGTTAAGATTTTTTACAGGGACCCTGTCCCAATGATTAGCCGCATTTTGCACCAACACCGGGAGATTCACTTCTTTCAGCATCCCGGCGTCATTTGGACTGTCCCCAATTCCCAGCGTTAGAATATCGCCGTAATTCAGCTTAAATAATTCAATGAGAAGCTTGGTTGCCTTGCTTTTATCTCCGCCCTCATAGACTTCGTAGAATTTACCTCCATGCACGCACGTCAAGCCGGTCTCCTTGACGGCATTGATTATTTCCTCAATCTCCTCCTTCCCGCCGTTGATGATCATCGTTTCGCTGTATTCTCTTATTTTGGCTTTGCCCGCCATTAAAAGGTTGATGCAGGTTACTTTTGCAACTTCCTCTATAGTCATGTCTCCGAACAGCCTGATGAAATCCTTGTATCGTCCGGCGACCGGTTTCAACTTGTCCCTCACGGCATCATAGGACGCGCCCAGTTCGATAATAAAATAATCATCGATGACCCTGCTGAAGGAAAAGGGCAATCGAAAATAATCCTTGGGTATTGCGATGGCGCATCCGTTCTCCATAATAAAGGGATCCTGTATTTTCAGCTCGTTGCGAAGAATTTCCTGTTCGGCCATTGTTTTTGCCGAACAGAAAACGACCGGGATATTCCTCCTCTGCAAACAACGGACCGAATCGAGCGAAGCGGCATAGGAATAGCTCGCCGGATGTAGAAGCGTGCCGTCGAGATCCGTGAAGACGATCCTTTTAATTTCGGTTGCTTTCTGACCGGAAGACAAGGGTTTGATCAAAACCGGCGACCCCTTAGGCAGGGTGTAATCGCTGAAACACGGATCTATGCGAGCGGCCAGCCTCCCCATGTCAATAGTATTTAAAGGAGGCATTATCTTGGGTCGGCGAATTTCATCTTCAGTCTTAATGCATCCCATCTCAGTCAGCTGCTTCCTTATCGCTTTGCGGCTGTTTTCATTGCACAATCTGCTGTGATAGATAACCGAGAGGCTGGGAAGGAGCATATCCTGAAACAAATGCTCATCGCCCCGTTCTTCGTGAATATGCGGATTAATCGTTTCGGTCTGTATAATATCAATCCCGTTCTCGGCGGCGGTTTTGTCCGTTATGGGGAGCAGGCCCGAGTACTGCTCAAAAACCGACATCAGCTCTTGAGTCTCGACTCCGTAGCCGGAGGCAAAACTCAGCCGGGTGGCCAGCGGCAGGCTCATGGCGTGTTCGCCGGCGTTTGCGGTTTTGATAATATTGGTTTCAAATCTGCCTTTGGTCGAAAGGAATTGATTCAGATACTTATTCGTTATCTCGGATACTCTCCCCCATTTCCTGAAATAGAGTTCTCCTGAGATTTTGGGCTTGTATCTCCAGAGGATTCTCACCATGGAATAGGGAGAATCTGAAAGGCTTAAACCAGCGGCATAATGATGGGCATATTCAAGAACAGCTCCGGGAATGTAGTTATCCGTATCGATAAATCCCACGTACTCTTTGCTCTGCAGGAGCGCCATAATAATGCCAACGATCATTCCCTCACATTTGCCGTTTCCGACCAGGCCTTTATCGTCCAGGATCCGGTCATATCCGCAATCGGCAAGAGCGCCTGCGATATGGGGGTCCTTTTGGTGGACGATGAGGCTGTTTCTGTCAGTCAGCCGGCAAAATCGATTCAGCGTCTGCTGCTCTTTTTTGAAATTATCGATCTCTCCCCGACGGCTGTTGGAAACCACTATTATCAGGCAGTCGTGGGGCACGCCGCTTAATACGCCCTCAAAAATTTTAGGTTCTTCGTTTTTTACAGGCAATACTATCGCCATTTTCTTCAAGGCCAGGTCAATCGTTTCCCGATCGATTTTTTGCGCTTCCGTACTCTCTTTAAGCGTGGCCCGGGTCCTGGTGCCTGAATCTAATTCCATCACACGCCGCACATCGTGTATCCTGACCGCGCCGAGATGTTCGATTTGTTCGCTGCTTTCCATTCGCATGTCATTCCTCCGGCATCAACACCCTGAACTCTCTATGCTTTTATCATAAACCCGGGGTATCTCCGGACACAGAATAATGCATTCGCAGCCGAGGAGCATGTTCTAGAGTTAGGATGCGCTGCGCCCGTGGAGCGTGCCGGGCGAGTTCGAGGCGCGAGTCGGAACGCGGCGGTTTGCGCCTCCACCAGGGGCTGCCCGCCTCCGCCGTGGAGGTTTCCGTTCCATGGATCTTTGCCCGAACAGCGGAAACTTTTATCCGGCTATGGAAGAAGCAGAGCGGAAAGAGCGAGGCCGTTTAATCCCTTTAAAAGGACACGTTTCCGTCCCCCGGTTTTTGAGTGGATGGCGCGCGGAGCTTACGCCGGCACGGCGGATAAAGGCTTTTCATTAAGGAATTGCGCGATTTACTTCACGGGCTTTTGACTCTTACTGAATTTCCTCAGGTAAAATTTATGGGATCCATACTCTATTTCGGACAGCTGTCCGTCGCCGACCAGGCGGCGCACAATCGTCCAGTCGACGCCGGTTCGCTTCAAGAGCTCATCGACCGCATCCTCCCGCATCGGATGCACCGCCGTGATACTCAGAATGTCCTCTTCGACGTTGCCTGTATAAGCGAAAGCATTGCCCTCATAGCCCGTTAGGTATTCCACATGTTCCAATCTCTCGCTGAATATTTGATAGGCCCTGTTAACGACCTCCTCGCCGGGCGCCTGGGCCCATGCTTGAGCCGGCGGGCGCGTGGGGATGCCAAGATAAGCGACTTCCGGACGCACCTGAGCAAGGAAATCCGCCATTTGGCCGAACTGCCCGTCGCTGTAATTGATGTCTGCCAGAAGCATCGTTTCAGTGATTAAGCTTCCTTGATAAGAGGCGGCAAACTGCCTTATACCGTCAAGAATGGAATCCAGCCTAAGCGTTTTATGAGCGCGATCTATCTTGCGCCAAAGCGCCTCTTCGACCGCGTCCAACTTTACCGAGACCAGATCCGCCTTCATCAAAGCCGTTCTTACGTCATGCTGCCAGATGAGAGAGCTATTGGTGATGACGGCGATGGGAATCGCCAGCGCTTTAAGCAGATCAATCTCCAGGCCGAGGTTAACATCCAGCGTGGGCTCGCCGTCGGGAACAAAGGTGAGGTAATCTATCCTTTCTCCGGTTTGCCTCAATTCTTTTACCTTGCGCCCGACAGCATCAACGACCTCTTCCGGAGGGTAAAACAAGCGGCGCTCCACCTCCATTTTTATTGTCCGCCCTATTTGACAATAAGCGCACGCATAGGTGCAGATTTTGGGAGGGATGTTGTTGATTCCCAAACTCTGCCCTAATCTTCGAGACGGGACCGGTCCAAAAATGATCCGGCTAGTTGCTTCGGCTTGCTTGATATCAATGTTGTCCGCTTGCATAACAAATTATCCCTTTAACCCGGATTATTCACGAGCGTTCGCGGCGAGGCGGCTTCGAAAGCTGTCGAGCAACAGTAGGCGCCCCGCGGCATAAGCATTATGAACAGCCCAAGTCAAGAAAAAGGCCGGAGGGGACACGCGAAGCGGTGGATTCCGTCCTCTGTCATATATTCCTTATCTCCGGTATCATTTTTGTACGGGTTTTTTCCGCTATTGCCTTAATCTTGTCAAGGATCTCGTTGGATATCGGGACCTCGATTTCTTCGCCTAAGAACGGGACATCTTTCATCCTCGATACTTGAAAAAACAATCGGATCGGTTTTTCCATCCGCGTGTACATCAAATTATCCGCCACCTCTTCCCATAGTCTAATGTCCTCCGCCAGCGCGCTGGTGCTTACAGAGAACAAATATGTTTTACTTCTATCATGCTGCAGGACCTCCGTTAGGTTTTTGATGACCCCGTTATGGTAGGTCGGCGAAAATAGAAGTAAATTTAGGGCAGATCCGAAAACCAGGGTCCCTAAAGCCGTCTGTTCGACCATTTCCCCGGCCTTCCGGACAACCTCATTCCATACGGCCGGCTTTAAGAGATTCGCCTTTATAGTGTCGGTTTCCGTCTGCTCATAGTCCTCCATAGAGGGAACGAACTGAATATAGGCGGTTTTCCCGGCATAATCCTCTAGATTCAACCGATAGAGTTCCTTCATGGCGGTTCTGAGAAGTTCGGCCGTCGGATATTGCAGCGGTATGCCTATGACCGATCCACCCGCCCTCAGCCAAGAAGTGACAAATGCAAATTCGACCAACGGCTTCCCCGTCCCGCCGGGCCCGCTAATAAGGGTTGACGAGGGATAAGGAAAGCCTTCCGGGAGTAATTTCCGAAGCCAATCCTGATCCAGAGCTAGAGTGTCCATTTTTTCATCCCCAGGGTTTGATCAAACAATGATAGCACACCCTTCGCCGCCGTTCGCGCGCCCTGTAATGCCCCCTGCCGGCCCGCGCTGTTTTTTGATCGGGCGGAAGCGGATTGCGGTTCAGGTCTGAGAAGCAAGGCTCCGTGTCCAGCCGTCTATCCCGCCCTTTTCCCATCTTCGATAGATAAGGTTTTGGATATCCCGCAGCCCGATTCCCACCTTTACGGGCTTTTAAGATTGTATTAAGAGATTGTGATGGCATCTGTCTGGGAGGAAACAGCAGTGATCGAGATCCTATCGGCTTTCGGCAGCCTCGGCGCTCAATTCCTATCCGCCGTCGCTGATTGCAAGCTGTTGGGGCGGTTCTTCCGCTTAGTGAAACGGGGGTGGACAAAATTCCCGGAGCCGATACGGCAAACGACGTGATCCAGACGCTGATCCGGTCTGCTCTGCAGGCGCAATCCTTTTTGCAGCCGGCGGCAACATCATCAGCCAGCTCAGCCCCGTGGCCGCGATGGTTCATGGACTGCTGGTTGCCGGGGGTGTATGCCGCCAAAGCCACTGCCTGTCCTGCGATCACCGCCTCCACGGCCGGCGCGTGGCTCATCCCCTTGTCAGCATCGTCGAAGATATTGTTTCCGGAGTTGCACCCTTCATCTCCGTAATCCTTCCGATTCTATCGGCCCTATTACTCGCGGCGTTATTGGCGTCCTTTGTTTGGATGATTTCGCGCAGACACAGGCGCCGCGCCCAAGAGGCTTGAATCGCAGTCCCGCAGAAGATTTCCGACGGCCGAATAAAGCGCCGCTCAGCTTTCGGGAAAGCGCTTCCCATCTTTTATGGAGAGAATGCAAACATCTGCTGGGATCAAGAAAGTGCCGGCATGTCGGGCTGCCCGTAGTCTTGCCGGCATGTCTGAGCAGTTCCCGCCGAAAACCGGGGCGGGCCGGGCGCCGATCCCCGCATCGCCGCCCGAATTTGTCCGAGATAAACAGTCTTTCTCTTATAAGACTCTTTCGCTCCGGCGAGCGCCCGCCAGAAATCCTGTCAACGTAAGGAAACGAGCGCTCTTCCTCTCTAATCCCCATTGAGGAAGCTTACGCCGAGGCCTTTTTCTTTTTAAACATACGGTAAATTGCAAGCAGGATCAGAGCGCCAACAACAGCCGCAATGAAGCCTGCGGATTCACCCTCCTGATACCAGCCGATTGCTCGGCCCAGATAGGTCGCCAATAGGGCTCCGACGACGCCCAATACCGTTGTTACGATAAATCCTCCCGGATCTTTACCGGGCATGATGAATTTTGCTACCGCGCCGACGACAAAACCTATGATGATGGTCCAAAGCAGGCTTAGCATGATTTCTCCGCGAGCATGGCTGATGTCGAATTATCCATGCGGAATAGCATTAAAAAACCAAGTCGTCGATCAACTATTGCGCGGCCGCCTCAGGCACTTTCATTCCTACGGCATTCATGATTTCGACGGCTTTTTCTTTAACATCATTTGCCTTGGCAACGGCATCCGTCAAATTGCCTCCCTGGTAGGCGTTGGTGGCGTCCGTCCAGGTTTGCGTAACCTCCGCCAGCGACGATTTCGCGGCCTCAAATTTGTCCTTGTCTATTCCGGAAGGAAGTCTTCTTGATTTAGAGAGGACATTGATCCTGCTTTGTATGGCCTCCACCATTCCCGGCAGGCCGGCGCTCATGTCCTGCCATGATTTTGTCAATTCATCCTTCTTGGCGGCCACGGCTGCGGATAAATCCCCTGCTTTTGCCGGGAGATCCTGCGCTGTCGCAAGAGCCTCTTTATATTCGCTCTTCGCAAAGCTTTCCTTTGCGGCGGCCAGGGCCTCCTCGATTTCATTGAGTTGATCGGGAACGTATTGCGATGCTTCTTCCCTGATTCCGGCGAGCGCACTTTCCGTTCCCTGGATGGCGGCTTCGGCTGGAGCCTTCGCGGTGGAGCAGGCTAATAAAGCGAAACCCAATGCCAGCGTGACAAAAGAAAAAATCAATCGTTTCGACATAGTTCATTCCTTTCTTGTAATCAGATTTGCAATAAATCCTTCTGCGTTTTCGCCTTTGCGTCCAAGTCGTCGCAGAGCGTTAAACTATAAGCGCGCTTCCCTCGCAGAAAAGCACCTAACCTGGATTATTTCATTGATCTCTTACCACCGCCGTTGATGGGGGCATGGCCGCGGCGCCTTGTTATGAATCCTATGGAAAACCTGAGCTAAGGAATGCGCAGTTTCTGGCCTATCATTATCTTATCGGGGTCGGTCAGGATGTCCTTGTTGGCTTCAAATATCTGGGGATAGAGGCTTGCGTCGCCGTAATACTTCAGGGCGATCTTGGAAAGCGTATCTCCCTTAACGACCTCATGCCATTGGGTTGCATCCCAAGATTTGGATGCCGGAATATTCTGTTCCCTGTCTTCAGGCATTTTAGAATTCCTTTCTCGTCGGCATTACAATTATTTTAATCATACTCCTATTTGGGCGCGCGAGGGACAATTTCTAAATCCACGGCAAAAAGCAAATGAGCTGTTTGGCAATCGATTCAGCTCGGACACGCGCGATCCATAGGGCAAAAAGCAGAAAGAGGCACTCAAAACCACCCGCGACGCCGAAGCGGAAGATTCGTGAATATCCCGGGCAAACGGCTGCCTCTCAGAATCCAGCCGCTTTTCTCACGCCCAGCATTACCGGAACCGGCCGATGAGCCTTGTCAGACGGGCTGTTGAGCGTCCGCATTTCCTTGCCCGGTTCCTCTATCAACATGATGCTGCTGCCGCCGCCGTCGAGGTTGATGGATTGGGAACACCCGTGAGATCGAAGGATTTGCGCAAGTTCGTATAGCGTCACTCCTTCGCTGAAACCCCGTTGGCGCCCATCCACCACAACCAGCAGGAGCCAGGCGCCGCTCTCGTCGTATCCCAGCGCAGTTCTCGGGTGCAGAGCCCGATCCGCCCTGTCCGGCACGATCCGGGAATCCACTAAAAGCGGAGAAAACCAATCGGAAACAGCTTCCGCCACCGAATCGCCCGTCCCGGGATTTCCGATGTGAGGCCGCCCCGAGGAATCGAGCCAAAAAGCAGTTCGGCCGCTTTCCACAGGACTGATTGTGGCGCCTTGGGAAACCACCATTCCATGGACATTCACCGGGAGGCCTTCAAACCACGCCGGCACGCTGCCCTTATCCTCGTTCAAGCCGGAAAAAGCATTTGCATTGACGGCTGCCAACGCCTGAAACTTCCTGAATAAGTCCGCCGGTTTGGCCAATTGACTTTCGGCCGGCCCGGCAGCGTCGGGATCATCTGCTGGAAGTGCTACTACTTCAATCTGTTCGGCCTCAAGAGAGACTTTCAGAAAATGCATTCTAAGCGGCCGGGGAGATGTACGGATTTCAGTCCAACAAATCAACGCGCCGGGGCTGTCCGGAAACAAATCCAAAGCATCCTGGTCGCACCCGGCGCAGCATACTAATAAAATGAAGATCGCCGTTCCCGCAAAAACTCTTTTCATTAGAATCCCCTGCTTATTCCCGATTTGCCAGTGAATGACAACTGTCTGTTGCTAAACTCGGCTTGCCGGCTTAAAACTGAATTCATCGTTGGGTTCCTGAATCAATGAAACCGTATTCGAGAGGCCTACCGCACCGTAAAACGAATCTCGTCCAAGACGGTGCCGTCCTCTTGCTCGATTGAAAGTCTATAATCTCCAGGCCGCGGTTTCCATAGGCGGCCGCTTCCGGCCGGGCCAAGTTCCGCATCATTCAGCTTTAACAGCATCGAGGCCTTTGCGCCCTTGACGGTGAACGTCACGCGCTGCCGCTCACCCGGAATATCGGGATCGATTGCGATCACCATGTCGTCCGCCGAACTTGTGATGCGAGGGATCACGCCGCGGCGGCTCAACGGAAGGCAAAAACTCAACTCCGCGGGCCGATACCCCCTTGGACGTGCGGGCTTTTTGAAAGGGCCGCCCTGCGTGCAACTTCGCCATGACTTCCCGCCAAACGGGCGCCGCGCACGAGACGCGGGATATCCTCGCTCCATTCCGGTTCAACCGGCATGCCCAGCAGCATGCGCACTGCGTCAGAATCTTCTGCAATCATAAGCCGCCCGAGCGCATCGCTGCGCTCCGTCGAGAATCCCATTCTTGTGCCCTGAAAGTTGGGCCGCGACCGCAGCATGCTTAGAGCCGTCCTACATTCTTGCTCCGCATTCGGGATACCCTTAGCGCGATCCGGTACACCAAGCCAATCAATCACAGCCGAGCTCGGCCACAGATTTGGCTCTATTGCAATACTGTCCAGCATAGTCGACCGGGCCGCTCCGTATCGCGACAGCTTGTTTTGATGGATTTGCTGCCATGAATATGAGATTATGCAATCACTTTTTTCCCGTTACTCCATAATCCATTCGTGCGGGAAAATTTCGGATAGGAACACGGAGATGGTGAAGAAAAAACGGGCACCTATGTTGCCGGACGGTATTGAAAAATGCCCGACGGGCATTACGGGCCTTGATGAGATCACCGAGGGTGGATTGCCCCGCGGCCGCCCGACGCTTGTCTGCGGCGGAGCGGGCAGCGGAAAGACGCTGCTGGCGATGGAGTTTCTCGTTCGCGGCATCACGGAATTCGACGAACCGGGCGTTTTTGTGGCGTTTGAGGAAACCGCCGAAGAACTGGCTGAAAATGTCTCCTCATTAGGCTTTGACGTAAAGGGCCTGATTGCCCGGAAAAAGCTCGGTATCGATCACATAGAAATAGAGCGCAGCGAGTACATAGAAACCGGCGAATTCGACCTGGAGGGCCTGTTCGTTCGGATCAATTGGATGATTGAACAGACGAAGGCCAAGCGCCTGGCTCTCGATACCATCGAAGCGCTTTTTGCCGGGATGCCTAACGAGGCCGTCCTGAGGGCAGAATTGCGGCGCCTGTTCCGCTGGCTCAAGGACCGAGGTGTCACGGCAATCATCACAAGCGAACAGGGCAAAAACACTCTGACCCGCTACGGCATCGAGGAATACGTCAGCGATTGCGTAATTTTCCTGGATCACCGCGTGCGCAATCAGATCGCCACCCGCCGGCTGCGGATTGTTAAATATCGCGGATCCAAGCACGGTACCAATGAATATCCTACTGTAATTGACGAGAACGGCCTGTCGGTCCTGCCGATCAGCTCGCTAGCACTCAATTACCCAGCCGGCAACGAGAGGATTTCATCAGGGTTGCCGTGGTTGGATGACATGATGGGCGGCAAGGGCTATTTCCGCGGATCCAGCATTCTGGTTTCCGGCGGCGTCGGTACGGGCAAAACCAGTGTTGCGTCGTCTTTTGTCGACGGCATTTGCCGCCGCGGCGCACACTGCGTATATATCTCGCTCGAGGAATCACCGGCCCAGATTGTACGAAACATGCAATCCATCGGCATCGATTTGGGAAAGTGGCAGAAAAGGGGCCTCCTCACCTTCAATTCCGTCCGCCCGACTTTTTTCGGACTGGAGACCCACCTGGCGAAAGTTCACCGGATCGTCGACGAGTTTAATCCCGCGGCCCTGGTAATGGATCCAATCACAAGCTTTTCCCCAGTGGGAGAAGCAGCCGAAATACGCGCAATGTTGACAAGAATAATGGATTTATTGAAAAGACGCCGGATAACCACGATATACACAAATCTCACGACCGGAGAAAGCTCGCTGGAAGGAAGCGAAGCCCCAATTTCCTCTCTCATAGACACATGGCTGGTTTTGAGCATGGTTGAAACCAAGGGAGAAAGATCCCGCTTTCTGCATATTTTAAAAAGCCGGGGAATGGTGCATTCCCTGAAGGACACATACATCCAACTAACCGACAGAGGAATTCAAGCTGCGACTAGTCCGCCGATTCCGGGAAGGGACCTTCCGCGAGTGTGAATCATTACGCCTGGAAGGCAAATCCCGATCGACAGGAGAAGATTTCATGCATCCGGCAGGAAAAGGAAGCAGAAAGTCAGCAAGTCAGAAAGATCCGGGGGAATCGTGGGAATTACGGCTTTACATAGCCGGGGAGACACAGCGGGCGGTCGCCGCGCTTACGAATTTGAAAAAGATTTGCGAAGAGCACCTGAATTCCAAGTACCGCATAGAAGTCATAGACCTTCTCAAAAATCCAAAGTTGGCCAAAGGGGATCAAATCCTGGCGGTGCCTACACTCGTACGCAAGCTGCCGGTGCCTGTGCGCAAAATCATCGGGGATTTGTCGAACACCGAGCGGGTCCTTGTGGGGCTGGATCTGCGGTCCCGGAGCTGATACCCGCCCGGCTCTTCATTTTAAAAAGAAAAGGGCGGCCTTCATGGCGGCAAAACGAACTACTACCCACAGCGCGCAAAACCCGGAAAAGGCTCCAAATCAAAAGATGTCGAAACAGAAGTACGTTCTGACCCTCTATATTGCAGGGATCAGTCCAAGATCATCCGCCGCGATCCGGTCAATCAGGGAAATCTGCGACGAGCATTTGCAAAATCGATATGAACTGGAAATCGTCGATATTTACCAACGGTCGGCTCTGACGAAAAAGGCCCAGATTGTTGCAGCCCCAACGCTTATCAAAAAACTGCCCAAACCGTTGCGGCGGTTCATAGGAGATCTTTCCGAAAAAGAGCGGATTCTGATCGGGCTGGATCTTAAGACCAACAAATAGTTGGTGCCGTTATGCAGACAAAAAAAAAGCCACCGGAAAAAAGGGCGCAGGAACTTCAGCGGAAGAACAAAGAACTTCGGCTTCGGCTTGCGGAGGCGGAAGAAACTCTGCGGGCCATCCACGAAGGCGAAGTGGATGCCGTGGTGGTATCCGGGAGGAAAGGCGAACAGATTTATTCGCTTGTGGGCGCCGATTCCATTTACCGCCTGATTGTGGAGACCATGAGAGAGGCCGCTTTTATGGTCTCTTTGGAGGGGATAATTCTGTTCTGCAACGCACAGTTCGGCGAATTCGTCAAACAGCCGATGGAGCGCATCCTCGGCCGGCCTCTGCGGGAATTCGTTAGTCGGGACGACCGCTCTGCTTCCGACTCGCTGCTGGCGCAAGCCCGGAATCATCCCGTCAAGGATCGGTTGGTTTTTTCCGATGCCGGCGGTAAAGCTAAGCCAGCGCATATTTCCGCCGGCGTTCTGGATCATCAGGACGGTCCGAGTATCTGCATAGTGGCCACAGACCTGAGCGACCTTGAAAGCTCGTCGAAATTGATTCGTCAACTTTGCGACCAGCGGGAGGAATTGAACCGGCAGCGCGCTCAGCTGGAAGCGATTTTTAAATACTTACCGGTAGGCATCATAATCGCCGAGTCGCCGTCCGGAAAAATCGTCTTGAGCAATGAAAGAGTCGAACAGATCTGGAAGCACGAAAAATTCTCCCAGCCGGAATGCAAAAGCGAGTACGACAAGTACAAAGGATTCCACGCGAACGGCCAGCCCTATCTTTCCCATGAATGGCCTCTCGCCCGGACTATTGCTTCCGGGGAGAGAGTCCTGCAGGAAGAGGTACGATTTCAGAGGGGCGACGTTTCGTTCGGCTGGATGTCTATAAACTCGGCCCCAATCCGCGGAAACGACGGGAAAATCATAATGGGCATGGTTGCTTTTACCGACATAACCGCGCGCAAGCAGGCCGAGGAAGAACTCCTTAGGATGAATGAAGCACTCGAGCGCCGTGTCGCTGAGCGGACCAAAGAGGTTCAACAGCGGGCGGACGAACTGCGAGCGCTGGCTGCTCAACTGATTCGCTCAGAGCAAGAAGAGCGCAGCAGCTTGGCGCGGATACTTCATGATCATATCCAGCAGCTCATCGTGGCCGGGCAGTTCCAGTTGGAATATATCAGACAGCGCAGGGATATGGGATTTGAAGAATTGCAGCAAGAAATACAGCAGGCGAACAATATTCTGGACGAAGCATTGGAAGCGTCCCGTTCTTTGGCCGTCGATCTGTACCCTCCTGCGCTTCACAAAGGCGGATTGATCCAGGCGCTGAAATGGCTTGCCGTCCGCATGCGGGGAAAATACTACTTCACCGTCAATCTCGGCGTGGCGGATGATGCAGAGCCGACAAAGGATGAACTGCGGTTTTTCCTCTTTGATTGCGCGAGAGAGTTGCTTCTTAATGCTGTAAAGCACTCCGGTGTGCGGGAGGCGGACATCGATCTTTCGCGAACCAACAAAAACACAATCCAAATGATCGTGCGCGACCTGGGCAAGGGATTCGATATTGAAAAGTTTCAGAATCGGAATCCGGAAGAGTCCACTTTCGGCCTGTTCAGCATTCAACAGCGCTTGATATATATGGGAGGCCGGATAGAGATAAAAAGTGTGCCCGGAAAGGGTACCACTGTCATGCTGGTCGCACCGGATCACCTGATCAGCTAATTCGCATTTCTCCCCGGCTTCCATGGCGAGGCGGCCCAGACGGGCATGCATGCAAGGCGCGCGGCCGCACAGTTCCGCAGTCGTATCCGGCAGGACATCGCGCAACGCGACCGGGCGCAACATCATGGACACGCCCGGATCCTCCGTAACAAGCATTTCCGATATCGCCAACCTGGTGAATGAAAGCCAAATTTTCCGGGCATATTCTGTAACGTACAAGAGAGGGCGTCGGTCTATAGCCATAGAGGATGACATAAACTGAAAAGGAGCACTGTAATGGATCCCGTCCAACCGAATGAGCCCGACAAACGCAGGACAGTGAAGGTGGAACCGTTGGAAATCCGCGATTTGTACCTCCGGTGCGATCCGGACCAGTTCCATTTTGAAACCACATCGGAACTGGAATTCGATATCGGGCCGGTGCATCAGCCGCGGGCGGCTGAATCGCTGAAATTCGGCATGAATATTGAACACGAAGGCTACAACATATTCGCCCTGGGGCACCCCGGTACCGGCAAATATACACTCGTGAACCGATTCCTGCAGAATCAGGCGAAGAACGAAAAACGCCCTCAAGACATATGCTACGTCAACAACTTCGAAGAATCCCACAAGCCGCGAATCCTCCAGATGCCCCCCGGAAAAGGGAAAGAGCTATCCGGGGATATGAAAAACCTGGTGGATGAAATAGGCAACAGCCTGCGGGCCGCTTTCGAAAATGAAGAAAATCAGAACAGGCGGCAGAGAATTGCTCAAGATCTGGCCGACCGGCAGCAGAAGGCCTTCGAGGAGCTGCAAAAAAACGCGGAGAAGCGGGAATTGAGTCTCTTTCGTATGCCGGGAGGCTTTGCATTTGCTCCCATCCGCGATGGAGAGGTGATTCCACCGGAAGAATTTAAAAAGCTGCCTGAAGATGAGCGGAAGAAAGTCGAAGAACAGGCTCAGGAACTGATGCAGGAGGCGCAGAAGCTGTTCCAGAAGATCCCCCAGTGGGAGCGCGAGGTCCGGGAAAAAAGCCGGGAGTTAAACCAGGAAATAACCCAGTATGCAATCGGCCCGCTCCTGGAGGAGATCCGAAAGAAATACGCGGGAATGCCGAAAGTTCTGGATTATGTGGATGCGGTGGAAAAAGACATTATCGACAACGCCCAGGCCATCCTCGAGCAGCAGGAAAGCCGGCCTCAGCTGCTGCTACAACAGGCGGCGCAGGGCCAAGCGCAGCAGCAGGAACTGTTTCCCGGGCCATCTTCACAAGCACAACCTCCTATCCTGCGGCGATACCAAGTTAATGTCCTGGTAGACCACAGCGAGACAAAAGGCGCGCCGGTTATACACGAATACAATCCTACATATCAAAATGTCACCGGACGTGTGGAGCACCTGGCTCAAATGGGAATGCTGCTCACCGATTTTAATATGATCCGGGCCGGCGCTCTGCATCGGGCCAACGGCGGTTATTTGATTCTCGATAGTCTTAAAGTACTGATGCAGCCTTTCGCCTGGGAAGGCCTGAAGCGGGCATTGCAAACGCGGGAGTTGAAGATAGAGTCTTTGGGACAGGCGTACAGCCTGGTCAGCACCGTCTCCCTGGAACCGGAGCCGATGCCGCTGGATGTAAAAGTCATACTGCTCGGCCCCCCGCAGATCTACTACCTTCTGCGCGCCTACGATCCTGAATTCGGGAAGCTCTTCAAAGTAGCTGCGGACTTTGATTATGAGATGGCGCGCACCAGCGAAAACCAGGAAGCCTATAGCAAATTGATTGCCGACGTGGCGCGCACCGAGGGGCTGCGCTCCTTGGACCGCAATGCCGTCGCAAGGGTCATCGAACAGAGCGCCCGAAACGCCGGGGACAAGGAAAAGCTTTCCGTGCATCTGCAGAGCATGACGGACCTTCTAAAAGAATCGGATTACTGGGCGGGACAGAATGGCAATGGTGCGGTTTCCGCCGCAGACGTTCAAAAAGCCATCGATTCCCGGATCTACCGCTCGGACCGGGTGCGGGAGCGGATCCAGGAGCACATCACGCGCGGAACCATCATCATCGACACCGAGGACGCCAAGGTCGGGCAGGTCAACGGGCTTTCAGTCATCACTCTCGGAGATTTCTCCTTTGGACAGCCCAACCGGATCACGGCCAGGGTCCGCATGGGAAAAGGCGAAGTCGTGGATATCGAGAGGGAAGTGGAAATGGGCGGCCCGATTCACTCCAAAGGCGTTCTGATCCTGGCCGGTTTTTTGGGCGCCCGGTACGCCGTGAAGCTGCCCCTGTCGCTTTCGGCCAGCCTGGTATTCGAGCAGTCTTATAACAGCATAGAGGGTGACAGCGCTTCCTCGGCCGAACTGTATGCCCTGCTTTCGGCTATTGCCGGCGTGCCCGTCAAGCAATCCTTTGCGGTGACGGGATCGGTGAACCAGCACGGACAGATTCAGCCCATCGGAGGCGTGAATGAAAAAATCGAGGGGTTCTTTGATATCTGCAAGGCGAAGGGGTTGAACGGCGATCAGGGTGTGCTCATTCCTGCGTCCAACGTGAAAAACCTGATGTTGCGGCGGGATGTGATCGAGGCGGTGGAACAGCAAAAATTCCGCGTATATCCCGTGGAAACCGTCGACCAGGGCATAGCGCTGCTTACCGGGATGGAGGCCGGTGAACCGGATGCGGAGGGCGACTATCCGGAAGAAACCGTCAACGGCAAGGTTCAAAGGAGGCTGGAAGATTTTGCGGAAAGGCAGAAGAAATTCAGCATATCCGGAGAAAAGGTGAATTCATGAACGAGGCAAATCGGAACAGTTCATCGGAAATCCGCCGTATCCTGGTTGCGGTGGACGCCTCCCCGCGCAGTTTGGCCAGAATCGAGACCGCAGCGGAGCTGGCCGCGAATCTGCAGGCGGAACTCATCGGCATTTTCGTAGAAGAAGCAAACCTTTTGCGGATGGCGGAACTGCCTTTTGCCAGGGAAATCAGCATGTTTTCGCCGATCGTCCGCCGGATCGAGCTCGAGCGGCTTCAGTGGGAGCTCCGCGCGCAGGCTGATCGAATGCGGCGGGCCCTGGCCTCGGCGGCGGATTCCAGAAAGGTTCCCTGGACGTTCAGCCAAGTTCGGGGTTCCGTGGCGGCGGAGGTTCTGGCGGCGGCTTCCAAAGCGGATCTGATCATTGTGGGCAAAATGACGTGGGCGCCGGCCGGAGCGAGGCGGCTCGGATCCGAGGTTCAAATGATACTGAGGCAGGGCAGGGGATTGACGCTGGTTATCCACGAGCGAACCAGCTGGAGCCTGCTTCCGATCACGGTGGTTTTCGACGGTTCGGATCTGTCCCAAAAAGCCCTGCACATAGCGGCCCGTCTGGTACAAATCCACGGCGGCAGGCTGAATGTCCTGATCCTGGCTTCCGGCCGGGAGACGGCCCGGGAAAAGCAGGCAAAGGTTGCGGAAGAATTGTCGGAGCGGAAGCTTGCGGCCGAATTCCGCCTTTTGATCAATCCGACCCTTAACACGGTCGCCTGGCTGGTTCAAAATCTGGGAAGCAATCCTCTGGTGCTTCCCTGCAGCGAAAATCTTTTGCAGGGCGAAGAATTGTGTTCTCTGATCCGCGATGTCGACAATCCGGTGTTCCTTGTGAGATAGCGGCCCCTTGACGGATCCGGCGGCTTCGCCCCCGGATTGAAACGCCTCAAATTATTTCGAGAACCTCTATCTCAAAATTAAGATTCTTGCCCGCCAAGGGGTGGTTTGGCACAAGAGTAATTCTTTCATCGGTAAAATCGCTTGCGGAAACCAGGAAACCATGCACTCCGGCCGGAATGCCGGAAAAGATCAGCCCGTATCCTCCGTATCCATTGTTCGCCTGTGATGGGCCATTTTATAAATTCGGGGGGCGGAGCTCCAGCCGGTTTCAAAAAGATACCGGCATTGGCGGGCGCGGTCCATCGGTATCGTCTTATTCAACGGGGAAACTGTAAACACGGGAAATAGCGGCAGCCGAGGTCATGATATGCCGTGCGTAAGCCTAGCCTGCGCCTAAATTGCGGCACCAAACCGCAGCGCTCCAAGAGGCCGCCTGATTGAAACATTTGGGAATTGAGCAGTGAAACGCTGCTGAAACCGGTGCCTGTCGGAGGGGAAATTCCCGTTTGGCGCCGAAACTCACCTACGGCGCCTCAATGAAAACTGCGCCTTCCCCTGCGCCGGATAATATATTCGATAGATTCGCCCGCCGCGGTCGTCCGAAACCAGTAGGGCGCCGTCTGGCATCACCAGGACATCGACAGGGCGGCCGAATCCCTCGCTGTCCACGAGCCAGCCTTCCGCAAAAACTCTTTTCATTAGAATCCCCTGCTTATTCCCGATTTGCCAGTGAATGACAACTGTCTGTTGCTAAACTCGGCTTGCCGGCTTAAAACTGAATTCATCGTTGGGTTCCTGAACCAATGAAACCGTATTCTAGAGGCCTACCGCACCGTAAAACGAATTTCGTCCAAGACGGTGCCGTCCTCTTGCTCGATTGAAAGCCTATAAGCGCCCAACTGAGGCTCCCATAATCGGTCGCCTTCGGCGGGGCCGAGAGCGGCGCCATTGAGTTTAAGAATTATGGAAGCGTTTGCGCCTTTAACGGAGAGCGGCACACGCTGCCGCTCCCGCGGAATATCGGGATCGATTGCAATCACCATGCCGTCCGCCGGACTTGTGATGCGCGGGATCTCGCCGCGGGAGCCAACGGCAACAACGCGCTGCGTCATCGTATCCCCCAAGAACCATTCGCTCCGCGGCGGCTCAACGGGAGGCGAAAACTCAACGGGGCCGGCCGATACTCCCTTCGGCGCGCGGGGCGCTTGAAAAGGCCGCCCTGCGTGCAATTCCGCCATGACTTCCTGCCAGACAGGCGCGGCGCCCGTTACGCCGCTCACATCGTGCATCGAATCGCCTTCAAAATTTCCAACCCATACGGCAACCGTGAAGAGCCTGGAAAACCCCACGCACCAGTTGTCGCGCATGTCTTTGCTGGTTCCGGTCTTGGCTGCGCTCCAGTATGGAGTGTTGAGATAGTTGGCAAGGCCGAAAGTCACGGTTCGAGCCGCGCGGTCGCTTAAGATATCGTCAATGATAAAACTGGCGTCCTCCGACATTACGCGCCGCTCCGCAGCCGCGCCGCCGGTCTGCAGGCGAATCGGCGTCCAGCGCCCTCCCCGCGCAAGGGCGCGGTACGCCTGCGCCTGTTCCCAAAGGCTCACTTCGGCCGAACCCAGCGCCAGGGAATATCCGTAGAATTCCGCGCTTTCGGTGATACCCAAATAACCAAGCCTGCATAACCGGTCGCGGAATGCGTCGACGCCTACCAGCATCAGAGCGCGCACGGCGGGGATATTCAAGGAACCCCCGAGGGCCGTGCGGACGCTCACCAGTCCTTTGTAATCCTGCTCATAATCCTGCGGATGATAGAGTCCGCTCGCGGTTTCAAGATTTAGAGGAGCATCTTCCAGCAAAGAAGCCGCGGTTAGATAACGCCGTTCCAGCGCAATTCCGTACAGGAACGGTTTCAGCGTCGAGCCGGCTTGCCGCCTTGCCCGCACGCCGTCAACCTCGCCTGCGCTTGACTGAGGGCCGGCCGAACCGACATAGGCAAGCACTTCGCCGCTGTCATTGTCGACCACAAGGACGGCTCCGTCGCGAACGTTGCGCCCCTCAAGGCCGGAAAGATGCCGGCTCAGTATATCCCGCGCCAGCCGTTGCGTGCGTCCATCCAGCGTGGTGTGGACGCGCGCCCCCGGCTTTTTGGCTAACATGCGCGCCACATGCGGGGCCATCGGGATTGACAAATCCTCCGCGGCAGGCCGCGCAAAGAGATCGGCCGCCGCGCCGCGAATAGCTTCGCAGCTTATAGGCAGTCCTCGCGATGCGGCTCTTGCGCAAGCTCGCTCCACAATGCGTTCTTTTGCCGCATTCGGAGCCGGCAGCAAAGCGGCCAGCACGAGGCTTTCAGCCAGATTGAGCCCGGACGGCGCTTTGTCGGCGAGCAGCCGGGCGGCGGCGCCGATCCCTTGAAGTTCCCCGCGATAGCCGAGCAAATTCAGATATGCCTCGAGAATCTGCTCCTTGCTCCAGCGAGCTTCCAGCCGCTGCGCGGCCCTCATTTGAGCGCACTTGCGCTTCAGCGCGGAACTCTCACGCCTCGCCGGCACTCCCGCATCGATCAGAGCCGCGAGCTGCATGGTAATGGTGCTGCCGCCCCGGATGCGCCTGTGGATGACGTAATCCTTAACCGCGCCGATCATGCCGAGCCAGTCTACGCCGGAGTGACTCCAGAATCGCCGGTCCTCGCCGTCGATAACGGCTTCCACAAGCGCCGGCGAAACTGCCTCCAACTCGACCCATTCGAAGCGCCTCACGCCGTAGTTCACGCGCACGCTGTCGAGCGGATCCCCGTGCCGGTCGAGGACATAGGCTTCCGAAGGCACCCATCTTGATTTCACGGCCTCAAATTCGGGGACATTGGGATACGGCCGAAAGACCATCACCGCAATACCGGCGGCAACAGCGACGCCGGCAATCATCAGGATTGGACCAAACCGCCGTATCATTTTACAGGCTCCACGACCATCGCCGCGTTTGGAAATTCACCGAGCATTTCCGGCGCATATAACGCTTCGACGCGCGTCGCAGGCAGAAGGAACGTTCCGGGATTGTTGAGACGCACGGTGTACTCTACTGTCCACTTCCCTTTGGGGACAAACCGGTAGTAAGCGCGGAACGCTTCGAAGCGGCGCTCTTCAAATGCCGGCCAAACCCAGCCCTCCCGGCGCTCCCCCCGCTGCAGGATCCGAGATTGCCCGCCGAGACCCGAACCCAAAGCAGTCGCTCCGCCTGGGATGGGATCGTCAACGACGACCCAACTCATGTCGGATTGTGCTTCAAGTTCCAGCCGCACCCGCGCCACGTCGCCCGCAGTCCAGCGGCCCTTGACTGCCTGAGCGACCGGAATTACCGCCCGGCTTATTTTGTAGCCGGTCGACAAAGGAGCATCGAGGGGCAAAGCCGCAGTCGTTCGCAGCATGAGCCAGGGACTTCCCGCCCCTTGATGTTTCACATCGAGTGTGCCGCGCCCGGCATCCCAGGGCAAAACAATAGTGCCCGCGCCGGCCGCACGCGGCCAGGTTACGGATTTCTTCTCCGCGGCATATTGGACGGAGGTGGCGCCTGAAACAGGAGTCGATTCGAAAGCGGCGGAAAACTTTTCAAGAGCGAGCACTCCCCATGCATTGGCGACCGTCGTATTCCAATGCCCGCGCTGCTGCCTGCCGAGAGCGCCGCGCACGAGACGCGGGATATCTTCACGCCAGTCCGGTTCCCCCAGCACCGCCAGCAGCATGCGCACGGCGTTGGAATCTTCGGAAATCATAAGCCACCAGAGGGCATCGCTGCGCTCCGTCGAGAATCCCATAATCGTACCCTGAAAGTTAAGCCGCGATCGCAGGATGCTTAGAGCCGTCCGGCGTTCTTCCGGCGCATTCGGGATGCCCTGAACACGCTCCAGGATACCAAGCCAATCAATCACGGCCGAGGTCGGCCACAGATTCGGCTCTATTGTAATGCTGTCCAGCATATCGGCCCGGGCCGCGCCGTATCGCGACAGGGCATCGATCGCCGCAACTTTGCGAATGGCAAGATCGGCGGTCGGCAAAGCCGAGCGCCGCACAATTCGGCCTTCAACAAAACCGGTCAGCGCCTGTATAAGGCCCTGCCTTAGGGAATAAGGAATTTCCCATCCCGCTTCCTGCCCGATCGCAAGCACATAAGCCGTCAGTGTGTCCTCTCCCTCAAGCCATCTTGTGGGAAAGTACTTGAGCAAACCATCCCGGTCCGTATAGGCGGGAAGCCGGTTCATCCACGAATTCCACCAGCTGCGATCACGCAGCGCAACTGCCCGCGAGATGCTCTGCTCGAGGCAGACGTACGAATAGAACTGCATATATTCGCGGACGCCTTCCAGATTATCCCCGAGCTTAGCGCGGAGGTCGACCTCCAGGCCGCCGCGTCCGGAAATAGAGCCCTTCGGCCGCTCGGCCGGCATTGACAAAGGCCCTGTCAATTGCGCAATGGTTGCTTGATAGGTCCGCACCGGATAGGCTGGAATCACGTTTTGGACGACTTTCAACGAATCCAGCACGGTCCCGTTCGGTCCCGTTGCATTGACCGTCCAGGTTATCTTTTCATAGCCGACCGGAGCCTCAAACCGCCACACGACCTTGCGCGCTTCGCCGGCTCGCAGCGCGAGGGCTGCGTTCAATGCTTGCGGTGAAGATGCCGGCTTTGACGGGACCGTTTCGGCATCCAATTCGAGTTGAATCTCGCGGTCGGTCGTATTGCGCACGGTAAAGGAAGCCGCATAGCGGTCGCCTTCCCGCACCAGGGGCGGCAGGCCCGACATTAAGATCAAATCCTGAGTCGTCGCAATGGCCGCCGTGCCCGTGCCGAAAAGCTGGGCGCCGCTGTGCGCGATCGCGGCAATGCGAAACGACGTCATGGAATCGTTCAGGGGGACCGTTACCATTGCCTCGCCGTTGGCATCCAACACAACGCGCGCGCGCCACATAAGCAGCGTGTCGAAGAGCTCGCGCGCGACTTCTCTTCCGCCGCCTCCGCCGTGGAGCACCGCCTTCTTGCCGTAATGCCTTTTTCCGACGACTTGCATCTGCGCTGTTGAAGTCCAGACTTCAAGCCCCCTTATGCCCATCATGGCTTCGAGCAGAGCCCAGCTGCGGTTGGGCATGAGCTCAAGGAGCGCTTCGTCCACGGCGGCGATGGCGACTTCCGTTCCTGCAGGCAGCCTGCCGCCGTTGGCGCGCGTCACTTTGATACGCACCTTGGCTTTCTCCCGCACGCGGTATGTTGTTTGTTCCGGAGTGACGCGCACATCCAGGCGATGAGGCTTCCAGCCGACGCGAATCTCGGCCATCCCCAGACGATAAGCCGGCTTGTTCAAATCGACGAGCGCGGTGATGTCGGCGTCGCCTGGCCCGTTACGTGCCTTTGAACTCTCGCTGCGGGCCACGCGGCCGCGCACTGCAAGAACCGATACGAAAACGTTTGGAGCAAAATTGTCCTTGATAGGCACTTCGATTCTTGGCTCGCGGCCGTTCAGTTTGGTGACAAAACTCTCAAGGATTCCTTCGCGCTCAACGGTGACGAGCGCCGTCGCCGACCGGAAGGGCATGCGCACCTGAAAGCGGGCCGTCTGACCGCTTTCGTATTCCTTTTCCTCCGGCAATAGATCCATGCGGTCGCCCGACGTGCCGCCGAACCACCAGTCGTCCTCTCCGACAACCCAGATAGACGCTGTTGCGAGCGCGGGATTGCCGGCCTTGTCCTGCGTTTCAGCCCGCAGCAGTATTTCTCCCGATACCCCGGGCGCAATTTCACAAACGAGAAGGCCCTGCGCATTGGTTTTTCCGGCGCAGCTCGTCGGGAGTTTTTTGGTCTCGGTTATTGTGCTGTAAGCATAGAAACCGCCTATCAGCCGCTTGCGGTAGGAATATGCTTTTGCTTGAAAAAGGTTTACGGCAATAGGCTGTCCCGCAATCGGACGGCCTTCCAGATCAAGCGCCACGACGCGAAAGCGCATCTGTTTTTCGCTCGCCGCCCATCCCTCGCGCCGGATGCCGAGACTTATCGCAGACGGCAAGAGCCGAACGCGTCCGGTGCTCGTCAGGAGTTCGCCGTTTGGGTCGGCATATTCGAGCTCTGCCAAAAGTTGCGCCGGTTTCTCCATAACGGGCAGATTGGGAACCGTCACGCGCGCAACGCCGTGCGCATCTAGCGTCAAAGGCATCACCCTGGCCTTCATCGCGCCGGGCGCTGCAGAATCCGCATCCTGTGAACCGGACGCTTCGCCGCCTTCAAAATCATAGTCGTACCGCGAGCCGCTTGACTCGACAACGCCCTCTTTGACCTCGGAGCCCCCGAACTGAAAATCCTCATAGCCGGCATATCGCATCGGCCGCGGCTCGACGATCGCCCGCAGAGTCACAGGAAGGTTGGAAGCGCCTCCGCCCGACATATAGGCGACCTGTAAATCGAGCGTGACCTCACGTGAATTTACTAACGGCTTAGCGGGTCCCTGCACCGCCGCGCGCATGGTTGGGAGGCGGAACTCTTCTACCTTAAAACCGCCGCTCCGGCGCTTCACGCCCCCGGAAAATTCCACGGCAATGGCATAGTCCCCGAGCTTCGCCTCTTTCGGTATCGTCCACGCGTGCTCCGCTATCCCGTCGGCGCCGAACGATGCGGTAAGCTCGTAATTTTGGTCGCTTCCCATGTGAGAGATGACGACTTTGCGTGTTGCAGCCTCGTCCTGAGGAATTCCGATACCGTCGCTGTGATGGCGCCTGATGAAATGCTTCATCGAAACGGTTTCGCCGGCGCGGAACAGCGGACGATCAAGCACGGTGTGCACGATATCCGCTCTCCACTCCGACCCGATCTGAAGGCCGAAATTGTATGGTCGGATGCCCTCGTTCCAGCTCGATATGGCAAAACTGAAGTCTTCGCCCTTCTGAGCCGTCACCATCAATGGGCCCCCGCCCAACTTTCCACAGTACTCGCCCGAATGCGGTTCCCCCAAGGAACTCTCGATCAGGGCGATTCCATCGCTATCGGTGCGGCCCTGCCAGAGAAATGAACCGTAGCAGTAATTAATGATATAAACTGTGGCGTCCCGGACGGGATTGCCGTCATCGAGGCGCGTCACCCAGACGCGGGATTTTTCCCGGCCCCATTTAAAATGCACGGCCATATTAGTAACCAGCGCTGATGTTGCAACGTAGCGGACTTCGTCGCCTCCGAGCAGTGAAGCGCCGAGGGTGCGGCTTTCCAGTTCTACAACGTAGAAGCCGGGATCTTTCAGCGGGATACCCACGACTTCAGTTTCGCTGCTCCCCAGCGCTTTATTTATCTTGAAGGGCGTTGTTTCTTCCCAACTGTGGAACACCGAAGCGGCGCCTGTCTCTGTTCTAAAGACGGAGCGTTTTTTTTCATCGTCAAAGATCCATGTGCCCCTGGACTCGGCCGCCTCTTTGACCCGCCACAGCCAGTCTGCAATATCGGCCGGATCCTTGCCTAGGCGCATGATTCTCCCTGGGATTTCGATCCGGCGCGCCGGCAGTTCCGCTTCGACATTGCGAAGGGTGACAGGCAGGATGCCGCCTTCCTTCAATTCAAGGATGCCGAATTCCCCCGAAAATTTGGCAAGCGGCGGATATTCATCCACGCGGAGCTCGAGCGGAAACCGCGCGGCATTCTCAAGCGGACGCCCGGCATCGTCGACGATTCCTTCAGGCAGGCTCACCATGACCGTGCTGGAAGCCGGGAAAGGACCTTTGAAATTCAGAAATTCCAAGGCCGGTTCCTGCCCCGCCGCAGTCTCGTCCGGCTTGTAAACTGTCCCGTCGGGCGCCGTAAGACGCACGCCCGCCACCTTCGCGCGCGGCACGGGAGCGCTGAACCGCACCGTGATCGGAAGCATCGGCATGCATCCGGCGCGCGCGTTGACGCGCGAGCATTCCACCCGGGCCGTAAAGGCCGGCCGCACACGGAAAACGAGCCTTTGATCCTGTGCGGTCGCGGGGCCCCCTGTCGCTGCGATTCCGGCGCCCCAGACCAGATCCACGCGCGCCGCGGAGGGGAAGCGCCTCCTGCATCGGCCGACAAGGATCGCTGCCTCCGCCGCTTCGAGATTGCGGTCCCGGACCCGCGCCTGCGACGTGCGGCCGCTTTTCCAGAGCAGCTCATAATACGCGTAGCCCAGCTCCGCGCGCTGCGCGAGTATTTGCTTGCGGGCATTGCCCGCCAAGATTTCAATCGGGATCCTTTCGGACAACTCGCCAATCACGAAATAGGCATTCCGCCGGACAGTCGCCGGGAGCGCGGGCGCATCAAGCTTGAGCAGGAACACCTGCTCCTCGTCAATCTCCCGCCAGCCGTCCCGAGGAAAGGACGCGATAATTGCCGGCCCGCCCGTGTCAAAAAGAAACTTGCGCTTTCCCGCAACGGGCGTTCCGTCAAGGGATGCTAGTCCATCTTTCATAATGAATTCGCATCGCACTCCGGCGGGCAGATCTCTGTCAAAATCATAAATCCAGTTGCGTCCGTCCGCCCATCGTCCTTTGCCGGGCTCCGGGCAGTTGACGGTAAAAGGATCGGAAAGACGCGGATCGCCGAGCGCAACCATCGGCAACGTAAACCGCGCGGTTGCCTGCCGTACTCTTTTGACGGTTCCCTCAGGAGAAAAGAATTCCACCTGGGCGGCCTGTGCGCCCAGGCTTGAAACGCAGAAGCCCGCGCCGGCCAACGAGGCAAACAGAATTCCCGTCACGCAGCGCAGGCGGCGCGCAAAACGATTCTTTATGGCCGACATGCAGTGTATCTCCCTGTGATATAGGCGGTTGATTTCTATTTATAGGAAAATAGTATCACGCGTCCGGACAATTGTCATACGGAATGGCGCCGACACGCATCCAAACGATGATTCTTGACCTTCAATCCCCGACTTTCGGCCTTTTGCTTTTTTTTACAGTGGATTCGCCTTGATGGATTCCAGTTCCTCCTCAAAATCCGATCCGAGGAAATATTTTTCGGGAGTCAGATCCTCTCCCCGCTGCTTGGCCTCCCAGGCGGCCTTGACCTTATCCGGAGTCGCCGGCAGCGAATAGATGCGGACGCCGCAGGCGTTGTTGATGGCATTGATCACGGCCATATGGTTGGAACTCTGGAAATTCTCGGAACAGCCGCAGGAACCATGGGGCCCTCGGGGGCGAGGCGTCTCGATGAATATGAGGTTTATGTCGTCGGGTATGACATCAATTGTTGGGACGCCGCAAGCGACTATATTGCTGTGCTTGTCCTTGGCTTCGTATTGTTCGCTCAGGGCAAAGCCGATAGCATGCGACAATCCTCCATACCCTTGGCCCTCCACGGCAAGCAGGTTGCCGATGACGCCGACATCGGCAACACAGGTGAATTTCAGGACCTTGGTCTTGCCGGTTTTGACATCCACTTCAACTTCGGCCACATTGACCCCGTACATGTAGGTCGGATTTTTTTCGCCTTCGCCGGTATTTGGATCCAAGCCGGGAGGCAGCCCGATATCGAACTGGTCGTAATGGCCGACGTACTTTGTCGGGATCTTTTCCGCGACCATTTCCTTATAGGTGCGGTAGCTGCCGTCCTGCCTGCGCATGGCATCCATCAGCTTTTTCGCCGCATCGATGGTGGCGTTGCCGGCCATATAATGCGACCGGCTGGCGGCAGCCAGGCCCGTGTCGGGGCAAGTCTTGCTGTCGTTCATGACAAGCCGCACCTGCTCGGCTTTGATACCCAAGGGAGCCAGAGCTTTCACCGTATGGGTCAGCGTGCCGATGTCGCCTCCCTGTCCCATGTCTTCCCACGTGTTCCAGTGGGTAATGGTCCCGTCGGCGTTCAATTCGAGCGCTACTTCGGCCCGGTCGAATTTTCCGATGGTAATGATGAATCCTCCCATGCTCATGCCGACGCCCACATGCCTGCCTTCGCTCTTGGCCTTCTCGGCGTCGGCTTTATACTGGTCGTATATCGGTTTGGCCTTTTCCAAAAGCGAGGGGTAGATGTAATCGTAATAGGGACGACTGTTCGGAGTAAGATCTCCCGGCCTGGCCGCGTTTTTATAGCGGAATTCCCAAGGATCGATGCCGGCTTTTTCAGCGATCATGTCGACAAGGGCCTCGGTACAGGTGTAAATCTGGGGAGAGCCGAATCCTCGGTATGCGGTGTTGAAGGCATGGTTGGAAGAACCGCCGCGGGCGAGAGCCTTGAAATTCGGTATGTTGTATCCGTAGAACCCGACGGAAACCAGATTGTTGAAAATATGTCCGGCGACGACGGCATAGGCCCCGTGATCCAAAGCCACATCATATTCGGCGGCGATGAGTTTGCCTTCCTTGTCGCAGGCTATGCAGCCGTTTGTGAAGGTTGCCGATCTTTTGCCGGTCATATGGTTGAATTCTTCATAGCTCAACGTCATGGTGCAGGGCACGTCCAGATTTTGAACGGCCGTGGCGACCAGGGCGAATGTGTTGGGACTGGTGGAGTATCCGAAAGAGCCGCCCACATGGTTTAAAAGCATGCGGATATTCTCCTTCGGGATTCCACACGCCATCGATAGGGCATCCCGGTTTTCATCAAGGGATTGGCATTTGGACTGCAGGGTGAGCATGCCGTCGACGCCCCAGTATCCCTGAACGACATCAGGTTCCAGGGGCAGATGGGGTTCATGCTGCGAATGAAAGCTGCCCTCGGCAACAAAAGCGGCCTCTTTAAATACTTCCGCAGTCTCCCTGCCTTTGAAGACAGGCTGCTCCATGTAAAAGTTAGGCAGGCCTTCGTGGATTTGCACGGCATCAGGCATCGCGGCTTCCGGGAAAGTCATGTATGCGGGCAGGATTTCCAGGTTCTGCTTCACCTTATTGGCGGCTTCGCGGGCGTGCTCTTCGGTATCGGCTGCAACGAGGGCCACAACATCGCCGCGCCGCCGGATCTTTTTGCCGGCAATGACGGGGAATTCGGTAATGCCTTTCGCTTTCTGGCGCGGCACAAGGGCTGGGAACGCCATATTATTGGTTCCCTTGACATCCTTTGCGGTCATGACCTTGATGACGCCGGGCATGGCTTCGGCTTCCTTCGTATCAATGCCGAGGATATTGGCGTGCGGCACTTTGGAGATTACAACGGCAAGGTGCGCGGTTCCTTCGGGCATGTGCAGCTTGACATCGTCGCCGTAATCCGCCAGCCCGGTGACCTTGGCCAGCGCAGTGGGCCGGGGCCGGCGCGAACCGTAGATTTCCTTCTCCCCGGCAAAATCATACGTAATATCCTTCATGGCGGCTTCGCCGCGCATCACTTTGGCTGCAGCCATGACTGCATCCACGATCGGTTTGTACCCGGTACAGCGGCAGATATTCTGGTGCTTTTTGAACCACATGCGAACTTCTTCGCGAGTCGGCGCAGGGTTCTCGGAAAGCAGTCCATAAGCGGATACAATAAATCCGGGAGAGCAGAAACCGCACTGCGCGGCGCCGTAAGTGATCCACGCCTGCTGGAGGGGATGCAGATGCGGCGGCGAGCCGATTCCTTCAATGGTGGTGATTTCGCTGAATTCCGCGACATTTTTCATTTTAATGGTGCAGGAACGAACCACTTTTCCGTTTAAGATCACGGAGCAGGCGCCGCAAACGCCGGTATTGCATCCGATCTTAGTGCCCGTAAGACCCATCCGGCGGATGGCCACGGCCAGATTGTCTTTTTCCGGATCGCACAGCACCTGTCTTTCAACACCGTTAATCATCAAGTTCAATCTTCTAAGTTTCATATCCCTATCCTTTTATTTAAGTAAAAATATGAAGAATAGTAATAATAAGGTATAAATGGGTTATATTTGTTATAAAATGTGCGGAATTTTAATTCTATTCAAGGTCGCCGGTTCAACTTAAAACAAAACAATCCTCTACTGTGGGCCCGGCCGGCGGACGGATGCATATAGGCAGACGAAAGCGGCGCGTCCGAAAACCAGGAATCGGCTATACATCATCCGGTCCCCTATGGATTCAGAACATCGCCGCCTCTTAACCCGGAGTATCCATGCCGATTATCGCCTGCGCAATTTATCGCTCGCACCGGCAACGCGGCGCAAACCGGGCCTGCCGACGCCCGGTCGGTCCGGAGAATCAATCAGGTCGAAAGCCACCGCAGCTCGCGCGACGGGCAAAATCCTGAGGGCTTCTTCCAATTTATCGAGAGACGCGAGCTGATCCTGATTTAATAATTCCCGGAGCTGTAATTGAAATTTTTGCCTCTGGCCCTCTATCTGATCCCGCAAAGCGGAAATTCGTTCCTTCAATGCAGCGATTGTCTCGGAATTTGGATCGCTTTTTTGGTTTTCTTCGCGCAGCGCTTTGGTCTTGGCGGCCAATTCTTGAACCAGCGGCCTGTGCGCATCTCGCATCGAAGCCCGTAGGCTCCGCATGTCCGAAATCTGCGCATCGGATAAATCCAGGTAATTCTTCAACGCCTGAACCTGCAAAACTCCTTCCCCGAGGATTCCCTGCCGGGGACCCTGCTGCGCCCATACTATTGCTGAGAATAAAACGCCGGAAAGCAGCAAGCCTGTGAATTTCATTTCTCTTTTCCTCCATATTTTTAGTCGCTGCCATTAGCGGCGAACCCACCGCTTACGATATATAGGACGCAGCCCTCGGGATAATGTTGGATAAGAGTTTGTTAAAGTTACTTAACATGGGGTTAACATCAAAACCGCGCTGCTTGCCCGCGATCAGTCCTGAAAACGGTATCCGGTACCGTGCACGGTAAGAATCCACCGGGGTTGGCCCGGATCATCCTCCAATTTCTGCCGCAGCCAGGCAACGTGAACATCCACAGTCCGCGTCGTTGTGGGAGACCGGTAGTCCCAGATATCTTTCAAAATGCGTTCGCGCGTCATCGCTTCCCCGCGGTGTTCCAAAAAGTACCGGAGCAGCTGGTATTCCTTTGCTGCGAGATCCACCTTTTTCCCGCCGCGAGTCACCTCGGCTTTGCGAAAATCGACTTCTATCTCGCCGAATCGGTGCAATCCGCTGCGGGGCTGCTCGCTATAAGCGCGTCGCAGCAGCGCTTCAATGCGCGCCAGAAGCTCCAGCATTTCAAAAGGCTTTGTAAGATAGTCGTCCGCTCCCAGCTTCAATCCCAGAACCTTGTCCACCGTTTGATCCCGGGCTGTGAGGATGAGGACGGGCGCGGAAATACCTTGCTGCCGCAGATCCCGGCAGACGTCGAGGCCGCTTTTTTCCGGCAGCATAAGATCCAGCAGAAACAGATCAAAGCTCTCCTCCAAGCCCCGCCGATAAGCATCGCCGCCGGTTGAGGCGGTTTCAACAACGTACTGTTCTTTGCGCAGCCGGTCGGCCAGCGTCATCCGCAGCCCCGGGTCATCCTCTACAAGCAGTATCTTCCGTCTCATTTTTCATGCTCCCGCGTTTTTAACTTTTCCTATCTATAGGGCCGGCGGAGCGAAGATAAATCGTGAAACTGCATCCGCCGCCGCGGTCGCTGCGCAAGCTCACGCGGCCCCCCATCATCTCCAGGCTCTGCTTTACGATGGTCAGCCCCAGCCCGCTGCCCGGAACGCCGGCGGCGTTACGGCCCCGATAAAACGGTTCAAAAACATGAGGCGCGTCGCCGGGGTCGATGCCTGTTCCGCGATCATCGACCGAAATGGCTATTTCGTCCTTTCCCGAGGTCCGCACGCGCTCCGCTCGGATACGCGCCCAGCGGTTCGATGCGCCGTGCTTTAACGCGTTTGAGATCAAATTCTGCAGCGCCTGCTCAAGCAGCGAAGGATCTCCAAGCGCGTCCGGAAGATCCGGAGGGATCTCTTTTTCCAAGATGAATCCAAGAGAGAGGATGAAGGGATTCTCTTCCGCGAGCACTTTGCTTAAAATCTCACCGACGGAGAACGGTTGCGGATGGATACTGCGGCGGCCGGACGCAAGATCTGCATACTGGAGGATCTGTTCCACCATCGCCGATAGTTTGCGCCCCTCCGAACGAATCAAGGCGCCGTATTCCTTGACGCGCGACGCCGAATCCTCGACAATCCCTTCGGCCAGATTGTCGGCCGCGGTACCTATCACCGAAAGCGGCGTCCTCAAATCGTGCGACACGCCGGCCACGAATCTCATTTGCAATTCGGCCAGCCGCCGGGAACGCCGCGCGCCCCAAACGATCAGCGCCATTCCTATTCCTAGAAGCAGAAGAATCCCGAAACTCACAGCCAGGTTGCGCCGCCGCGATCGGGACACAATGACTTCCAGCGGACCGCCGCGATAATCCGCAACCAGCTCCCAGTTGCATCCCTGTGGCGCGCGAAGCGGCGGGATAAACTCGTTCGGCCGCGCGTACCCGTCCATTGTCCCGATCCCGGGGGAATCCGCATCCAAAAAATCAGGATCGGCGCCGTATCCAAGGAGAGGGATCCGAAGGCTTGGATTTTCAAGCAAGGTCGCGCCGGATTCTAATTTCGAAGAGACCAAAACCGGCGTTCGCCGATTCTCGATCACGACGGCCGCGTCGAATTCGGCATCCGGACGACCGTTAAAATGATGCTGCATTAGGCCGGGCAAGAACTCGTTTTCAAAATAGCTCTCGTTAAAAACCAGAAATAGAAAGCCCGCGATTCCTGAAGTAGCAGAATCCGTGCCGGGCACCACGAGCGCACGGATGAGGACGAGGTCATCAGGCAATACGCGCCAATAGGAGAACTGTCCCGACTCAGATCCCGGAATGGCTCCTATAAAGAGTTGATCCAGGCTTTGGCTGATTTGACCCATCGTGCCGGTCCACGCCGACGGCAGCCACCGGCCGGTCTGAAAATCGAGCCAGAATAAACCTTTATCCCGGCGAACACCATCCATCTGCAGGAAAACATCCTCGACGAGTTTGGCGTGGCGATCTTCGCTCAGCCAGTAGTCATAGCGTTCAATCAGCCGGTCCCAATCCTGCGCCCGGAGCGAATCTGGCCCCAATTCAAAGGAAAGGCAAATTCGACGCAGCTCCAAATTAAATTCCGTCCGGAACCTGTATGCGGCGTTTTCGAGCCCCTCCCGCAGGCGGATTCGTTCCATTCGGCCGATCTCGCCGATCCAGCGGTATTGCAGAACGGCGAGGACGACAAGCGTCACGCTCATTAAAACAACAAGCGCCACCGCCGGGGTTTCGCTCCGTTTACGAACCATGCCTATGTTTTACGCCGGCAACGGCGCTTTGTCGCGCCTAATTTTTTTTAATGGAAACGCAGTATGAAGCTGCCGTGCCATAGCTGGTATAGGCCCATTGCCGCAAGGGCAATCGACGACAAGCCTATCAAAGCCTTCCGGATGCGCGGCCCCAACGTTCCTGCGGCGGTAAACAGCAGGATCATTGCTATCATGGCGGCGATCATTGTCGAATAAAAACCCAGGATCAAAGCCACTCCGTTCATTGCGGAATCGCGCCATCCTTCGAGCACCATCGGACCGAGGATTATGCTCCATCCCAGGTAGGGATTCGGATTCAGCCAGTTTATAAGGACAGCTTTCACCAAGTTGTTCGGCCGGGATTCTAGGCGCGTTTCATTTTCCGATCGGAAGCCGCGCCAGCATTTCCACGCTTCGAAAGCCAGGTACAGAATGAAAATCCCGCCCAGAAGCTGCAAATAATGTACAAGCTTTGGGGGCACCCGGCTCAAAGCCGTCAGGACAAGCACGGCGATGGGACCGTCGCTCAACAGCGGCGCGAAGGCGACCGGCAGCGCATGGCGGCGGTCGCGGCTTACGGATTGTGACATGAGGTACATCGAGAGGGGGCCGGGCGTGACGGCCGCGGCGAAGCCATAGGTTATTCCGGGGATCAGGTATGCCAGCATAGGTTTATTCGCTGACGAATAGATATACCACGGCCCCTGCAGGATACGGTCAGCGGCCATTAACCCGAATTATTCATGAGGATTCGTAGCGAGGCGGCGTAGACCGGCATGGATACAAGGCGCGCGACCGAGAGCCCCGCAGGCGTACTCGACAGTACGTCGAGGAGCTCGAAGGAGCGCAACGCAGGAAACATGCCTGGATCCGGCGCCGCAGTAGAAGCTTCACGAATAATCCGGGTTAAGCCGCCTGTTTATTGTTTGTTATAAACTATTTTCTGAACGGTACTGCGGCTGGACATTCCGTTCGTTACCGTTTGATTAGATATTTTCAGAGTCAGGACCTTCCCGTCCTTGGAAAGAGAAAACTCCTTTTTGACTTCATTTTGGGTGGAAGTGGTTGTGGTTTTTGTCGAAATCGTAATCTTGTTTTTTTTCTGTTTTGCTTTTGTCTTTCGTTCCGATTTTTCCTGAGAATTAGGAACCGCCGTCTCTTGAACGGTATCTTTTCCGTCAAGCGTATAATTCTCAATGATGGGCATTTCCTTGCCGCCCATGTTCATAGTCGTGATAATTTGTATTTCCTTCCCCGAATGCTTGATGACCATAGGCGGTGGCGGAGTATTCGCCGCCGGTTGTTTTGCATTTTGGCCGCCAGGCATCGGCCCGCCCATGCCGCCGCCGAAGCCGCCCATTCCACCCATCCCGCCCATGCCGCCGGGCATGATATCGTTAGGCGCTCCGAGACTTCGCATAAATTTAGGATGGGCGTCACTTTGGTCCATGTCCTGAATCCACGTCCCCGAAAAATCAACCTGCGGGCTCTCCGCCCAAGCGCACATGACCATAAATAGGAGTATAAAACTGACTGCCGTTGCTAGTGGTTTCATGATCCCTCTCATCCGATGCATCTAATTCCTCTTGCTGATAAAGCGCAAACAAAATCTCTCCGGATATCCGCATGAATCATTCATGAAGCTGCTATGGCGGCGAACACAGGAATTTCTACGGCGTCGCTTTGCTTCAGACCGCCTTTTTAGGAATCCTCATGAATAATTCGCGTCAGCGGCAATATCCGAAAATTTTTCCTTTCTATATTATATACTCCAAAAACAATTAAACCGCATTCGAAATACACACGGCTCATGCTTATGAAGCGCGCGTTCGCTCCGCCAAGAAATTCGAGAAAATGGAGAATTTCCGCTTCACGACGGCGCGTTGAAAACAAAACGACCGAAATCCCATTCCCGACGTTCGCAATTACGCGCAGGCCTATGATAGATTAGTCTGGCTTTTATCCTGGTAAATTCCCGGAGGAAATTGATGAATATTGTCCCTTCCCTAAACTACCACCCAAGCCTGGCGCCCCGGACCGTTCGCACAGCTGTGATTTGGGGGTTAGGCATGCCGGAATGCGGGCAAACCGAAGCGCCTCCCCCCTTCGTTGCCTCTCTATTGGAGCAGGCACGCATCGCGGGAGAGGGATTCCTGCCTCCGGGGCGAAAGGCCGCAGTCCGAAATATGCTTCGCTATGGATCCTACAAACCTTCGGGACGGAGCAAACCTTCCAGCGAGTATCTCCTCGCAGCGGCATTGCAGGACCGTTTTCCTCTTGTCAATAAAGCCGTGGACGTAAATAACGCAGTCAGCCTGCAATGGGGCTACCCCGCGAGCATTTTCGACATGGATCTTTGCGGGACAAATCTTCTTCTGCGGCGCGGCACCGCGGAGGAATCCTACATTTTCAATTCTGCGGGACAGAGCATCGAGCTTAAAGATCTTATTTGCGTCTGTCGCGCGGAAGGCGACAGATGGCTCCCTTGCGGAAACCCCGTCAAGGATGCCATGGCCACAAAAATCAGCGACTCCACCCGCAATGTGATCGCGGTTATTTACGCGCCTGTAACGGAATCGCTCTCAGAGCTTGAAGGCGCCGCCGCACGCTTCGCAGACCTCCTTCGTTCCCACTGTGAAATCTCCAAAAGCGCCTGGTTCATACCCTAAGATCCGAGGGTTAGGATGCGCCGACTCCGCCGCAGATCCTCAAGAACAATCCGCGCGATTTCACCTCGATTCCTTCGGAATATAATGGTTCAAATTCTTGCCCATGTATATCTGCCTCGGACGGGCAATGCGCCCCGCGGGATCGTCACGTTGTTCTTTCCATTGCGCGATCCACCCCGGCAGTCGTCCGATAGAGAACATGACGGGGAACATGCTCGTCGGTATGCCGATGGCGCGCATAATGATGCCGCTGTAGAAATCCACATTGGGGTACAGCTTTTTCTCGATGAAGTACGAATCCTTAAGCGCGAGGTCCTCGAGATGCAGGGCAATGTCGAGCAGCGGATCACTGGTTCCCAGCTTATCCAGCACTTTATGGCAGGTTTTTTTCAGGATCCTGGCTCTCGGGTCATAGTTTTTGTATACGCGGTGCCCGAATCCCATGAGCCGAAAACCGCTGCTCTTGTCCTTAACCAAATCGATGTATTCCTCGACCTTCTTCTTCCCCTTTTGGATGGACTCAAGCATTTCGATAACGGCAAGGTTGGCGCCGCCGTGCAGCGGCCCCCAAAGGGCGCAGACTCCGGAGGCGCAGGCAGCGTAGAGGTTGGCCTGGCTGGAACCCACTATACGCACTGTGGATGTGCTGCAGTTCTGCTCATGATCGGCGTGCAGGATGAAAAGGAGATTCAGCGCGTCCTCGACGTCGGGATCAACTTCGAACTCCTGGTAGGGCATTGAAAACATCATATGAAGGAAATTCGCGCAGTAGCGCAGCGAAGGATTAGGGTAGATCAGCGGCAGGCCGCGCGAGCGGCGATAGGAGTATGCGGCAACGGTTCGTATCTGGCTGATGACTCGAGCGGCTGCGTCTTCGAAAGAGTTCGAATCTTCAAGCGTGAAATATTCCGGATGGAAGCAGGAGATTGCATTGATCATTGCGGAAAGCTGCGCCATGGGAGGGGCGGTGATCGGGAATCCTTCGAAATGGTGCTTCATGCTTTCATCGAGATTCGCCGTCGCTCTGCTGACCATTCGGAAACGCAGCAAATGATCCGCCTTCGGAAGCTCGCCGAATATGATGAGCATCGCGACTTCCAGGAAGTCCGGATTCGGACGGTCGAACTCCTCGATGGGGATGCCGCGGTAACGCAGTATGCCCTTTTCGCCGTCGATAAAGGTAATAGCGCTTTTGCAGGATCCCGTATTTGCGTACCCCGGATCATACGTGATGAGCCCTGTTTGCTCCCTCAGCCTGCTGATTTCGATTGCCAGTTCGCCTTCCGTTCCTTCTATGACCGGAAGCTCCAGAATTTTGCCATTGAAATTAAGCGTTGCTTTGTGCGCCATATATGAACCTCCCATGCAGCATGGTGATGCGCCTGAGTTCAATATTGGTTGCCGTCTGATTGACCTAACCCGGATTCAGGTTAAACATAACGGCTGCGCACTCCCGCCGTAAAGCGGAAAATGGATTTAAGCACTCTTTTTATATTCCGATGTCCATTCATGGTTTCCGTAAAGAGGCTTCCGCAACAACCCTCTCCTTCCCATTCAAGGCGGCCGATCTCCTTTCCCCAATCCAAGGGCCTCCGGAGAGAATCCCGGCATCCATGCGGCTGTTCCACCTATCCGTCGGTTTATGTCTGCCTTTTTGTTTTTTCGTGCCCGCCGGGATCCGCTTCGGAAAGTGTTCCCGCGCCGATCATGATGGTCAGTTCCAGGTGCGGCTTTTCAAATTTTTTCCAGACCAGCGGCCCGTGTTTTACGCCTTTGGGCACATAAATAGCCGACGTGCGGTTGATTACCACGGGACGGCCGTCAATGCCGATCTCAATTTCTCCGCCGAGATCTTCGGGATTTTGCGGATCCGTTCCGATATGCAATATGATTTCGTCGTAATCGTGGGTATGTTCGCCGATGTGCGGATTCGGATCGGGCATTCCCAATACCCACCCCGTCTCGATGTACATCTTTGCGCCCGGAACCAGATTGGAGCTCATCAGCGTCATTGCGGGGATCCGGCCTTTAACCTCCATTTTCGGCGTCACTTCATACGCGGGCTTCTGGACCACGTATTTTTTATAATCGAATGCAGCCATTTTGTCGCTCCTCCTTAACCCGGATTATCCATGAAGAATCCGCGTTAGAAAATCCGCCAAAGGAAAAAACACTACACGAACCGATCCGCCCAGGCTACGAGTCTCGGCTCAAATTTATTTCTCAAATCGGGGTGATGCGGCAGGATGCGCGCCGTAATTCCATGCCGGCCGCTGCCGCAGCACGAAATTTCGTCCGTTTCATATATATACCCATTTTTGTCGTGGCGGACCGGTTTCATTTCGACAATTCTGGCTCCTTCAATTTCATCGTCCGCATTCATTTGTCCCGACAAAAGCTCCACCTGAATATCCTCAGGCGCAAGGGCGCCGGTCTCGACGCGCGCCTTAAATCGGACTTTCGCCCCCACCTGGATTTCGGAAGGCAGCCCCGGATCCAACACTTCAATGCGCACCTGCGGCCAGGAGGTTCGAATGCGGTTGAGCGAGGAAGCCAGCGATTTAGCGCGGGCCGCGCCGGCGGCCGCAAGCTCGCGGCTATGGGAGTGCGAAGGCAGATAGAACCGTTCGGTGTATTCGCGAACCATTCTGTTGGTGTTGAAAAGGTGGCACAAACTGCCGATGGAGGCCTTCATAAGCTGGATCCATCGGTGCGGCAGCCCGTCTGCGCGCCGTTCGTAGAAGGCAGGGACGACATCTCGTTCCAGAATTTCGTAAAGCGCTTCCGCTTCAACCTGATCCTGGTATTCCGGATCCGAATAGGCCTCCCCCTTGCCGATCGTCCATCCGATCACAGGACTGCCTTCGGTGCGCGACCGCTCTACTTCGTCCCACCATCCGTCCAGAGTACTCAGATTGAGCACTCCGTTGGCGATCGCCTTCATGCCGCTGGTGCCGCTGGCTTCATTGGGCCGCAGCGGCGTATTCAGCCATACGTCGACTCCCTGAACCAGATAGCGCGCGACGCTCAAATCATAATCTTCAAGGAAAACGATCCGGCGCCGGAATAACGGATCGCGCGCAAGCGACGCAATCTGCCGGATCAGTTCCTTCCCTTCGTCATCCCGAGGGTGCGCCTTGCCTGCGAAGATAAGCTGGACGGGGCGCTGGCTGTTGTTCAGGATATCGGCAAGCCGGGCCGTATTTTTGAGCAGCAGCGTGCCTCGCTTATAAGGCGTGAACCGGCGCGCAAAGCCGATAGTCAACGCTTCTGGATCCAGGACATCGGCGGCTTCCTCGATTTCAGCCTGCGAAGCCCCCCTGCGCAGCAGCTGGGATTGAAGCCTTCTGCGCGCGAAAGTGATAAGGCGCTCTTTTCTCCTTTCGTGCGTCCGCCACAAACCTTCCGCTGAAATCGACTCAATGCGGCGCCATACGCTCTGCTCCGCGGGCTGCTCGCGCCAGCTTGGGCCGATATATCTTTCGTAGAGGTAGTTCATCTCCTGAGAAATCCAGGATTGAAAATGCACTGCATTGGTGATGTGCGTTATAGGGATCTCCTCCTCCGGCAGATCCGGCCAGAGATCACGCCACAGGCGCCGGCTGACTTCTCCGTGCAGCTCGCTGACACCGTTGCTTGAAGAAGCCATGCGGAGGGCGAGCGTCGTCATACAGAAATTTTCATTGGCATTTGCCGGATCCTTTCTTCCCAGCGCAAGGAACGCATCGCGTTCTATTCCCAATCTCGGAATGTATTCCGAAAAATAACGATCCATCACTTCGGGCGGAAAGTAGTCGTGGCCGGCGGCTACCGGGGTGTGCGTTGTAAAGACCAAGGAAGCCGAAGCGAGCTGCGTCGCCTCGGCAAACGACAGCCCATGCTGTTCCATGAGGCGCCGCGTCAACTCAAGGGAGACGAAGGCGGAGTGCCCCTCATTCATGTGAAACACGCTTGGGTGGATGTTCAAAGCTTCCAGTATTCGGAATCCTCCGATCCCCAGGAGGATTTCTTGGCGGATGCGGTTGTCGAGATCCCCCCCGTAAAGCTGGTCGGTGATGTCTCTGTCCGCTCCGATACTGTTGGCCGGAATATTGGTATCGAGCAGATAAAGCCGGATTCTCCCCACCTGCGCGCGCCATACCTGGGCCACGACTTTGTTTTTAGGATAGAAAACATCGATGGTCAGCGGCTCTCCGTCGGCTCCCCGTTCAAGGAGCAAGGGAAGCGTGTGGAAATCATTGTCCTCGTAAACTTCCTGTTGCCACCCCGCCGAGTTCAAATATTGCCGGAAGTAACCCTGCTGATACAGCAGTCCGACGCCGACCAAGGGGATTCCAAGGTCGCTGGCGGATTTCAGGTGATCGCCCGACAGGATGCCCAATCCCCCGGCAAATATCGACAAGCACTCCGTCAAGCCGAATTCCGCGGAAAAATATGCAATCATGGGACCGTCCGTCGGGCGGTGCGTCTTGCGGAACCAGCTTGCCGCACTTTTCATATAGGCGTCGTAATCTTCGATCACGCGTTCGAAATGAGCCAGGAACGATTCATCCTCGGCCATCTCCTCCAGCTTTCCCTGATCGAGTAATCCGATCATTTTTACGGGATTATGGCCGCTCGATTCCCATAGGTCGCTGTCCAGACGGCGGAAAAGCGCGATTGTATCCTGGTTCCAAGACCAGCGGAGGTTATAGGCCAAATCGCGCAGGCGCTTGATGGATTCCGGAAGCTTGGGAATTACGGTGTATGTATGAATCGGCTTCATAGTTCAGTCCCCCCATAGGACGGAGTTTGCGTAGTTCTTTTATTGCTCGGACAGGCTTCGAGCGGGCGCTCCCGCCGGCAGCCGATTATATCGCCAATCGCGATTCATTTGCATTATAAGGTCTGGGAGCCTATTTGGACGCGGCATTGATGCTATAGTGTCCCCGAATTATTCATGAAGGTTCGCTGCGAGGAAGCGCAGACGGGTACGAATGCGAGACGCGCGGCGGCAGGATCCCGCAGCCGCCCTTGACAGTAACTCAAGGAATCCGGCCGAGCGCAACGCAGCCGATCCAGAGAAAGCTGAAAAAATGAATGCCGAAAGAAAACGGCCCGAGGCCGACGCCATCCGCGCCGAATTGAGGTCCCTCGCCGATCCCGCGAGAGCCGTGATTTCCTCGCGTTTTTTCAAGACAGGGCCGGGAGATTACGGAGAGAGGGATCGGTTCCTCGGGGTGTCGACACCCGCAATCCGAAAGCTCGCAAAGGCCCGCATCCATGCCGCAAGCAAAGAAGTGCAGGCACTGCTTCGGTCCGAGTATCACGAAGAACGGCTTGCCGCCCTGCTTATCCTCGTCGAGCAGTACCGGCGGGGCGATGCATCCCGCAGAAAAGCCGTTCGCAATCTTTATCTCGGCTCCACTTCATATATCAACAGCTGGGACCTGGTAGACGTCACCGCGCCTCACATCGTGGGCGGCTATGCGTTCGAGGAGCATTCGCCTGTGCCGACCGAATTGGCCCTTTCCCCAAACCTATGGGAGCGCCGGATTGCAATAGTGGCAACCCATTATTTCATCCGGCGGGGAGACAGCAGCGAAACGTTCCGCATTGCGGGCCTGCTGCTCCGCGATTCCGAGGACTTGATCCATAAGGCCGTCGGATGGATGCTGCGCGAAGCGGGGAAACACTGCTCGTTAAAAACGGAATGCAGATTTCTGGACGCCCACGCGGCGCGAATGCCGCGGACAATGCTTCGCTATGCGGTCGAACGTTTTCCGGATCGTTTGAGGCTGAAGTACCTGAACCGAAAATAGTGCGGTCGCTTTTCCGTTTCTGTGATAGGAGGATACGCCATGCTGCAAAGGTTATTCCGGCTTGAAGAGAACCATACAAATGTGAAGACAGAAATCCTGGCCGGCGCCACAACCTTTATGACGCTGTCCTATATTATTTTCGTGCAGCCCACGGTGCTTTCGGCCTGCGGCATGGATTTCGGTGCCGTATTGTTTGCAACCTGCATTGCAAGCGCCGCCGCCACCTTTTTGATGGGCATCTATGCAAATTATCCCATCGCTCTGGCTCCCGGAATGGGACAGAACTTCTTTTTTGCCTATACAGTAGTTCTCGGGATGGGGATCCCATGGGAAAAGGCGCTCGGCGCCGTATTTATTTCCGGCGCACTGTTCTTGTTTCTTTCTTTTTTCGGCCTCCGGGAAAAGCTCATCGACGGCATTCCCGATTCCCTAAAGGAAGCGATTGCCATCGGCCTCGGCCTTTTTATAGCCATGATAGGATTTCAGTGGTCCGGCGTAGTCGTTGCGGCTTCCGGAAGCCTCGTCGGCCTCGGCTCTCTAAAAAGCGCTCCGGTGCTGCTTTCTCTTTTCGGCCTTCTTTTTACCGTGATTCTTATTGCAGCCCGCGTCCGTGGCGCCCTTCTTTGGGGCATCCTGGCGATGGCGCTGGCCGGCCTTCCTTTCGGAATCGTCCATTACCACGGAATCGTGGGCCCGGTCCCGTCCATGATGCCGACGCTGCTGAAGCTCGACATACCGGGAGCTTTCAATATCGGACTCGTCGGCGTTATTTTCGTTTTCTTCTTTCTGGCGCTTTTCGATTCTGTCGGCACCCTGATCGGCGTCAGCGGCCGCGCCGGCCTCCTCGTGAACGGGAAACTGCCTCGGGCGCGCCAAGCTCTTGCAGCCGACGCCTTCGGTTCGGTTTCGGGCGCTCTGCTTGGAACTTCCACCATCACCGCTTATGTGGAAAGCGCTGCCGGAGTTGCGGAGGGAGGGCGAACCGGCCTGGCCAACATGGTTACCGGTCTCCTGATGCTGGCGGCGCTGGGTTTGTATCCCTTATCCCGTATGATCGGCGACGGCTATCAGCTGGCCAACGGCTCTCAGATTTACCCCGTGGTCGCACCCGCCCTGATTGTGGTCGGAAGCATGATGCTGCGGAACATCGGCCGGATACGCTGGGAGGATACGACCGACTCCATACCCGCATTCCTGACGATGGTGATAATGCCCTTTACCTTCAGCATCACAGAAGGTATCGCATTCGGCTTCATTTCCTGTTCGCTGCTTAAGCTTGTTACCGGCAGGGCAAAGGAAGTGCACGGCTTGGTCCATCTCTTCGCCGCCCTTTTCGTGCTCCGCTATATGCTTCTCTAATCCGTTTAAAGCCGATCAGTCGTAAACAAAGATCTTGTTGAACACGAGAAGCATCAGAGAAGAGACCGCCTCCCCGTTTTCACTGGCCGGCCGGCATCGCGCGATCGTGATCATCTCGTTGAAATTATTCAGGAGTGTCTCGTCCTCAGGATGATCCAAAACATATTGAATCTTAGCCGAACCGTTTCTATCCACTTCTGTTACGACGGAAAAGGCGTCGTCTTTCCCCCCTTGGGCGACGTTTTGGCCGTAATACAAAAAGTAAAGATCGTTGATTGCAGGATCGCTTTTCAGCGCCGGCGCCTTGTGCGCTTTAGCCGAAAACCACCTGAGCCTTGATAGAAGATTCTGGCCGGCCTGAAGCTGGACGTAGTTCTGGGCCAGAGCGCTCCATTCGTTTGCCGCGGCGCTTGCATGATTATAGGAAGGCGAAATAGAGACAGCGATCAGAATGAAGAAAATGCAGGCCATGACGGTCCCCGCGGCTCTGGTTAGATACCATCGGCTTTCGGTCGTCCGGATCAGGGACCACCGACGCTCAAGTTCGTTGCGCAGCCGGACGCTTCCGCGATCCCGGGATATACTCGTCAGCCGGCTTTGAACCAAAGTATGAAGATATTCCGGCGCTTGTGCTCTATCGAGAGAGTTCAATTTATCGTGAAGAGCTGAAATGGCGTTGAACTCCCTCCGGCAACGGAGGCACCGGCTGAGATGCTGGGACACCTGGACGGCAGTATCCGCATCGAGGGCTCCGTCACAATACTCCGACAAAAGCGGCAACACCTTCTTACATAACATGGCAACCCCTGCCTTCGCTCACAGCGCCCGGATATGGCGCTTGAGCGTTTCTCTTCCTCTGGCAATCCGCGACTTCACGGTTCCGAGAGACACCCTCATGGATTCGGCGATTTCCTCATAGGATAATTCCTCAACATCCCGCATGATCACTGCGACTCTCTGCTGCAACGGTAGTTCCTGCAGCAAACGCTCAACCTCTCTCTTTTCTTCAGTCAGAAGAAGGGCCTCTTCAGGATTTCGAATGCCGGATTTAAGGTTATAGAAAAGCTCGTTGTTAGCGCCGTTGGACATACGATCATCCAGCGAAACCGTACCTTTACGCCTAAACCGGTTCCACCAGCGGCACCTGTTTGCCGCATGGTGAACGGCGATACGATAAATCCATGTTTTCAGGGAAGATTCTCCTCTAAAGCTATTCATCTTGCGGTAGATCGTAAGGAAAATTTCCTGCGATACATCCAGCGCCTCTTCGCGGTCTCCCAAGATTCTTAGAACCAGGCTGAAAACCATTGAACTGTAATTCTCAAATAGCTGCTCAAAGGTAAGATCCACCCTTGAGTCAGCCCGTTCAAAGGCGGATTCTTTTCTCACTACACTGTCTTCTTCAAACAGTGCTAATTCATCAGGATACATAATCCAATCCACGGTTTTGCCGATGCGAAACTCGTGTTCCTTTATTTCAGACATTTTTATGAAGCAAAAAGTTCCATTTTTATTAGGCCGGCGGGAGGGACGGGTTTGGCACGGCCGTCAGCTCGTTCAATTCCTCTCGCGTCAGCTGCTGCACCTTTTCCAGGAGCCTGGAAATCCGCAGCAAAGTATCCATTTCGCTTTTGCGGTCAGGAGCCGCCGATAAAAGGGCTTGAAAACGCTTTTTCAACAAGATTTCATCGGTTCCCGCGGGGGCTTTCTGAATCAGCGATTGTTCGACAACATGACGAATCATTAAGGGAGAATAATATCGCGCCGCTCCATAAAAGCATAAGGCAAAAGCAAAAACCACTATCAGGACCAGCAATCGTCGTTGAATTGCCATTTGCGCTCAAACCTCGCCAAAATTATAACGAAATCGGCGGCGATTTGTAAGAAGCAGCCGAGAATTGCCGGGACTTAAGTTCCTATCATTATGGATCACCTGCATCGCAAACATAGCTTCGGATTTGCCCGCAAAACAGCACTGCTTTTCGCCTGACTGCTCTGCGATCGTCCCATAAGAGCCGATTTAGCCTGTGATATAATTAAAAAGTTATTCGCTGCGTTACGAAAATTTTGTTTGCGTTAAAGGGAAAATGCTCTGTCCTCAATGCAAGAAGGCCGAGATCGGGCCAACGGGAGTTTGTCCCGTCTGCGGTTATAAGCTCGCTCAAACCGCTAATGGCGAACCTGCTCAGGAGGCGGAGGGCAATGCCAATGCTCTTGAGACACAAAACAGCCATTCTATAAATCAAGAGCCGGCACCTCCCGGGGGGGGACTGCCCGCGTGGCGCGAGGAATTATCCAGGCGGCTTGAAGAAATCAAGCAGAAGAGAGAAGCGACAGCGGCGGCCGGCAGGCAGGCCGCAAAAATCCCTGCGCATCAGCAGTCCTCGGGCCTGCCGCAAATCCCGCCGGTTGGCTTAATCGATAAGCCCCTCATACGCAAAAGTCCTCCGAGGCCGCAGACGGCGATTCCCCGCCAAAAGCCGCTTGAGCCGCTGAACCGCGGATCTTTTGTCTCAAAGCCGGTTTCCAAAACAGGCGATCCTCACGCGATCCGGGAACTTATTGATAATGCCGTTTCCGGTAAATTCGGAGCCGGCAACGACCGGGAACCGGTTCGCGCGGCATACCGGCCGCAGACGGCTCTTTTTGAAAAGCATGGAGGCAAACTGATCCTTTTGTCGAGAACCCTCTCGGGCCTTGTTGATTTGGTGTGCGTCGTGCTTCTCACCGGCATTTTTATCATTGCGTCGGATATCTTTTCGGGAATTTTCTTGCTGGATGCAGTGAGCCTGACCGTGTTTTCGTCGCTGTTTCTAATGACCCACCTTGTCTACTCGATTTTTTTCCTGGCTTCTTCAAACCAGACCATAGGAATGATGATTACGGACTTGCGCGTTGTCGGAACCGGCAACGTGAGGCCTGGGGCGCGCCAGCTTTTGATTCGGTGGTTCTGGCATTTGGTGTCCTTGCTGATGTTCGGCATCGGGCTTTTATGGAGTCTCTTCAACCGGGAAAACCTCTGCCTGCACGATATGTTGTCCGGGACCCGCGTCGTTCGAATATAATCCGTTCTCCGGTCCATGCGGCTTCGATCCCCCAAGAAGCCTAGCGGGCGATCCGGAACACACCCAGGGCCTCACGTCCGGCTGCGAAAAAGGCGATATCCCCCGATCCGGCCTGGATCTAAAAACCTTTCAATTTCAATCCGTCGGCCTCGGGGAGGCCGATGATCAGGCGCACTTCGGTCCCTTCCTTCCTCAGGGCGCTAAATTCAGCATCTTGTATAATCGAAAATCCTTCAGGCGATTCTTCTCTTCTCGGCGCCTGGGGGTATTGCCTGCGGAACCATTCGTCCATGGCCGCATAAAATCTTTCCGTATCCTCGGCGGCATCCCAGACGGTGCGGATCAAGACGGCTGCCCCTCCGCTCTTGTTTTCAAGCAGCAGTGCCTGGTCTCCGCCCCAATTGACCGCCGATCTTGCGGCGCGTTCATTGGTAAAATGCAGGCTCAGCAGACAAGCCAGCGAGAATTCGCCGAGAGTATTCTTATAAACAATTTCCCAATTCGGGCCCAACCGATCCGCGCAAGGCGCTGCATCCACGGGCTCGGGTTGATCCACCTGCGAAAAATATTTTTCAGGATGCATGATCTGCTCGGTGGAATCCGGCGGGCGCGAATAGATTTCATTGATGAATTGCCAGGATGGTTTTTGCTTCCAGGCATACTGCAAAAAAGAAGCGCCGTACCCGTAAGGAAACAGCAGAATCTCCCGGAGGTATGAGGGTGCGGTTTTAAATATCGAATACCGGGACTGCATGCCGTCCATCTGCGTCCGCATGAAGAATGCAAGATCCGGCAGCTCCGAAAAATGCCTCTGGAGCGGATCCAGAAAATATTGAAGCATGACCACCGTCGCATCCCCCTCCACGAGCGCTTGATAGGCCAAAATACGGTCGCTGTTGTCCCTGGGGAAGCTATCCAGCATTTTTTTCAAATCAAAATGCTGATCCTGCAGGGCGTGAGTAAGCTCATGGACCATAACAGGTTTTTGCTCGTCCGGATTAAGCCAAGAGGCGATAAAAAAAGTTTTTGTGCCCGCGTCGTAATATCCTGACGCCTGCTCGGCGAGCAGTTTAAGGGACAATTCTCTGTAGTCGACGGATTCCGGAATCAATCCGAGTATCTGAAGCATTTTCCCTTCGGCCTGAAGCTGTTGCGGGTCGTACTCCTCGGCGATACGGTCATTGATATGCCGGGATATTTCGTCCCTGTCCTTTATTCCCTTAAGGATGGGAGCTTTAGGTTCGAGACCCCGCAGGCGCGCCGCGACTTGCAGCATCTCGTCGGCGATTTCCAGCACGCCGGCCGTGTAGGGTTGTTGAGCGAAAACGATGACCCCGCAACTCAAAACCGCCGCGAGCGCCGCGCGCAAAATCGATAGGGATCTCATATCAGTCTCCTATTGTTCCGTCAGATGATAGTGGGCGATATGAGCATAGTCAATGAACGGAAGGAAATGCAGCAAAGGCCGGGCGGGCTCGGATACCTCTTTCCCTTGGTCTGCGCGCCGGCATAGGCAGCGCCGGAGAAATTAAATCAAAGAAGCGACCGATCGGCGCAGCTCGTCGGTATCCGCCTGGTAGGGATCCGCCGCTTCAACCGGAGCTGCGGAAATGGGATCGCCGAATTTTATTTTCACTTTGTGCGGGCGGATACGCATGCTGTCTCTCGACCATACCTGGAAAGTGCCTTGGATCCCGACCGGCACAATGGGCGCCTCCAGTTCCCTTGATAGTATGGCCGCGCCTTTCTTAAATTCCTGCATCTCTCCGTCAAACGAGCGGCCCCCTTCGGGGAAGATACACAAGATTAAGCCCTTCCTTAAACCGGACGCTCCCGCTTTCATGGCGCCGAGCAGTTGCGCGTCGGGATCGATCGGGACAATATTAGCCAAACGGGCAAAAAGCTTCATCAGCCGGCTTTCAAAGAATACGCTGTATCCGACAAAAAACATGCTGCGGAAAACGCGGTAAGGAAGGACGGAAACCAGCACAAACGGATCCAGATAGCTCTGATGATTCGGGCAGATGAGATAAGGCCCCTTTGCAGGCAGCCGTTCGAGGCCTTTTGTTTCGAGCCGCAGCAACGTGCGGAATATCAAAAAGTAGATTGCGCGCAGACACAGATACTTGAAAAGCGAAACGGCCGCGCCGGAAAAATGCGGGAATTCGGATTCTTCCCCGTTCATGGATTTTTCGGAAAGAATGGTTTTCCAGCTTTGGGGAGACGCCGCTCCATTGAACGGACCGGCTTCCGTTTGATACCGAAGCTGCATTATCAGGTCGCGCACCGTCAATATATCGGCGCCGAAGTCCTCCGGCAGCCTCAGTTTCAGCCTTTGCTCGATGTCCGCGATGAATTCGACCCTTTCCATGGAATCAAATCCCAGGTCTAATTCAAGATTCATGTCGAGGCTTACGGGCGCGCCGGGCCGGTATATCTCCCGGATGCAGCGCATCACTTCCTGCGCCGTGGAGGATTCCAGCAAGGCTTTGTCTTCCGGCAGCGCTGCCGCCGGCGCAGCGGCGCTCTCTTCGGGCTTCAGTCCTCCGCTTTCGATCCGCTTCTTCAGTTCCAGCCTTTTGATCTTGCGCGTTGTGGTCCGGGGCAGGTCATCGCTCTGCACTTGATAGCTCATAAGGCGCTTGTACTTAGGCAGCTGGTTGGAAAGCGCGGCGATCTGATCGCGCAAGGCTTCGCGCGCATTGGCGATTCTTTTGGACTTCAGGTAATCGAAATCCGGCACTACGACCGCATGCAGCCGCTCTCCCCTCTCGTGCGGACTGGATACGCCGATAACGGCCATTTCCCGGATATACGGGCTCTGCAGATAATGCTTCTCCAGTTCCTCGGGGTAAATGTTCTTACCGTTGGGCAGCACAATAATTTCCTTTTTTCTTCCCGTAATAAAGAGATTCCCATCTTCATCGAAGCGGCCCAGGTCCCCTGAATAAAACCACCCGTCCCTGATGGCTTCATCGGTCGCCGCGCGATTCTTGAAGTACTCCTTCGCAACCATTGGTCCGCGGATTACGATTTCGCCGCTTCCGGTTTCATCCGGAGCATGAATCTTGATATCAACGCCGGGAAGCGGAGGCCCCACCGAGCCCACAACGTTTTTTTCAACCCGCGTCACCGCACAGGCCCCCGTGGTCTCGGTCAATCCATATCCCTGGAGTATGACGAATCCCATGTCTCGGAAATCTTTCGCCACCTCGGGATCCATCGAAGATCCTCCGCTTACGAACAGCCGGAGGCTGGGGCCGAAGCTGCGGTGTATCTTCGAGAACAACATCTTCCCAAGGTTGAGACCGCAAAATTTCATGCTGAAGCGGTTCAGCCGCAGCATCGCCCGGAAAAGCTTCTTCGCCACGGCCGGTTTCGCGGAAAGCTCTTCCTGGATCCGGTTGTAAAACAGGTAAAAGAATTGAGGCACGGTCGCCAAAATGGTTATGCCGGCTTCCTTCAGAGCCTGGAGGATTTCCGTGCGCTTCAGCGTGTCCGCGAACACGACCTGCGCGCCCAGATAGAGAGGCACAAGTACATTGATGACGGACGCCAATACATGCTGCAGGGGCAGCAGACACAGCAGCGCATCGTTTTCGTCGGCGTGAATGGCGCCGAAAATGCTCTGAAGCTCGCCCACGATATTGGACTGCGTGAGGACAACGCCCTTGGGCGTTCCGGTAGTTCCGGAGGTATAGATGACGGTGGCGATATCCGAGGAGCCGCACTCGGGCAGGCAAGGAGGGTTCACAAGTCCGGTTGCCCATGCGATCATGCCGGAAAGATCTGCCGGCGCGCCGGCGTCTCCGGCAACAGAATCAAAGCCAACCACCCGCCTCTTAACGGCTGAATCCCGGATCGCCTCCAGGAGTTTCGGCCTGAGAGCGCCGCTGACGAATATCAATTGCGAATCCGAATCGTCGATAAGGCGCCGCCACTCGGTTGGCGATATCTGGGCGTCCAGCGGAACCGCGATCATGGCCGAGAAGTAAATGCCGAGATAGGATACCACCCATTCAGGACGGTTCTCGGATAGGATCGCCACCCGGCTCCCGCGATCCAGCCTCATGGCGATCAGTCCAACCGCCACGCCCTTGGCTTGACGATACGCCTCTCGATAGGAAGTGGATGTATACCCTTCGGGAGTTTTCAACCGAAAAGCGGTGCGATCCGGAAAGAGGCGAACGATACGTTCGAATTGCTGATTGAATGTTTCAGGAGCGTTTTCCGTTTTCATTTTGTGTAAAGACCGGTTTTGGAGAACCGTCCCCGCCGACCCAATCCCTTTTACGCCGGGCTGTTTATCTAATAAAAACGATGAGAGACCCGCGCGCTTTGTACCGCTAATCTCCTTCCTTGAGCGTGTACCTCCACCTGCAGTATCCCTCTCCTACGGGGTCCGGGGGACATGCAAGGCATTCCGTATGTATCGCCGGATCGACGCTTTTGGCGAACAGAGGGAACCCTATGGCCGCAACCCGTTTGCAAGGGAAATCGGGCAGTCCCTTGCGCCGCCTGGCGCTCTGGACTCTGCATTCGATCATATGCAATTCCAGAATGTCGCCGCCGAGCCAAACGGTTTGCAGTTTATTGGCCAATCCGTACATTCGCAATTTCCACACCTGCTCCAGCGCGGGCAGGCCGCCGTGGTCGGGGATTCCGAAAGCGTTCTTTATGCGCTCCGCTTCAATTGGGGCAAAACATTGCCACGATAGCGTATCCAATTCCATAGCGGTTTCCAGACCGTATTTCTCCTCAACGGCCAGGAACCAGCAGCCGTCGTGGGCAATCCAGTTTTTCGCATTGACCTCGAGCAGCTTCAGCAAATCATCCCGCGACAGTTCCGATACTTCCTTCATACTTTCCACCTCAACGATGCGGAGTCTACATCGAACATCTGAAGACTCAGGAGATTTCACGGGTATAATACCAACAAAGACTTATCGTAAGGGATGATTTCGAAAAATGAAAAGGAGACGCAGCGCAGAGGAGTTGGAATTAAGCGCAGCGGCGGCCGTCTTACCTCAACAGCCGCCGGCTTTGGATTTTGCCGGCGAGGCGATGGCGATGCTGGTCCGGCGCGGCTTGCGACCGGAGAGAACCAAACAAGACTTGCCCTTTCCTCCCGAACTTGACGACCGGACCGCCGATAGCATATCCAAATGGCTCGCCCATTATGCCTTTCGATTATTTCTGCGGGGAGCCATCCGCAAAGCGGACGCTTTCAGGCCCGCCGATACAACGCGCTACCTAACGAAAGCCCAATCGCTTAATTATACCGAAGTGCTCATCTCCCTAGGCTTGGCGGAAAGAGTCTCGCGCAGCCGCTTCCGTTTGAAATGGCAGGCCCGCAGTTTCGGGGGAACGCTCGAGTGGTATGTAGGCCGCGAACTCAAGCAAAGATTAGGCTTTGACGTGGCAACGGGCGTCCAGTTGCACGTTCGCGGAGGAGGCGGAGATTTGGACGTCGTCGCCGCCGCTGAAGGAAAACTTGTTTATCTGGAACTAAAATCGTCGCCCCCGAAGAATCTCTCGATTGCCGAAACCGCTGCGTTTTGCGACCGGCTCACTCTGCTGCGTCCCGACATCTCGCTATTCGTGGTCGACACGGCGCTGCGCCTTACTGACAAAGTGCTGCCCATGCTCGTAGACGAGTTCCGGCGGCGGCGCTTGTCGGAGTTGGGGCCGAAGCGGATCGCGTCCCAGATATGGGCGGTCACGCCTCATGTTTATGCGGTGAACGGCAGCCGCGATCTGATGGCCAACGTCGGAAAAGCGATAGCCGCCGGCCTTTTTGCCCTCTCCTGCAACCTCAAGTAGATTGTCAAAAGCCGCCGCAACGGCGACAAACAGCTTTTCGAGATCGTCGGTGAAGCAAAAAGCCGGTCCTCTGCTGAATGACTATGCGCGAGCCCCTGGGGCTTCCGGCTTCCATACCCCGCTGTTTTTGGCGCAATATCAAGGGCAAAGCCCTTGCCGGCTTCTATTTAAATAGACAAAAGCGGCTCGGATATGGAAAATACCCCGTGTCATTTCTCGCTCAAGAGGAATTTCAAGGTGTGCTTGCGGTTTGTCGATTTTTCGGGATATCATCTAAATGCAGATCAACCGCAAGGCTCTGTTCCATTGTTCCCGTTAATAACAGTTGAAGGGAGGAATATGAAACGCAAGAAGTTGCATTTTTTGATGCTGGCCTTTTCGCTACTTGTCATTATGGCATTATTGGCGCCATCTCCAATTATGGCGCAATCGGCCGATACAGGTGCGTTGACCGGAATTGTAAAAGATCCATCGGGATCCATAATCAGCGGCGCAGAAATCACGGCGACCAACGTCGCCACGGCTCAAACCCGCGCCATGAAGTCGGGCGCGGATGGATCCTATCGATTTACCCTGCTGCCGCCGGGCAAATATAAGATTAAGTTCAGTTCGGATGGTTTTCAGACCGCTGAATTCCCATCAGTGACCATCAATGTAACCGAAACTGCGGTTTTGAATTGCACATTGGAAATCGGCATGCCCAGCGAGAGCGTCACGGTTATCGCCGACGCTGAGGTGCTTCAAACCACGAATTCAACCCTGGGAACTTTGGTCGATGGGGATGAAGTTCTCGCGCTGCCTTTGACAACCCGCAACTATACGCAGGTATTGGATCTATCCGCCGGCGTCACAGCGAGCGTCGCCGATGCGACCGACCTTGGAAAAGGCACGCAGAAGACAAGCGTCAACGGCAACAATCCCAGTCAGAATAATTATCAAATGGACGGAGTGTCGATTAACAGCATTGCCAGCCTGGGACATGCGGATGACCAGAATGTGGGGGCCGGGATCGGGGTTCCAAATCCCGACGCGCTGCTGGAATTCAAGGTCCAGACATCAAACTTCGATGCGAGCTATGGACGGAATCCGGGAGCAAACGTGAATGTCGTGACCAAATCCGGCACCAACCAGCTGCACGGGACGGGCTTCTATTTTTTGAGGGACACTTCACTAAACGCCAATCCCTTCTTTTATAATCGGAACCGATTGGACACCGACCCTGAGAAACCGATCCTGGATCAGAATCAGTACGGATTCACACTCGGCGGCCCGGCTGTCAAGGACAAGCTCCTGTTGTTCGGCAGCTGGCAGGGGACGCGACAGAAGAACGGCCTTACAGGCGGCGGGCGTATCGATGTTGAGCTGCCGCCCATTCCGGAAGGCGACCGCAGCGCGCCCGGCTTCGCTGCTGCCTTGGGAGCGGCGAATTGCGGATTTATGAACTGGGGCTGGACCGGCGGAGCCAATGTCGCCTGCGACGGATCGAATATAAGCCCGGTGGCGCTCAATATTCTCAATCTGAAGCTTCCTAACGGCGATTATTACTTTCCCGGATCGGGCACCGATGGATACGCTCGGAGGACCTTCAGCATTCCCGCGCGCTACGAGGGCGATCAGTTCCTTGCCAATGTCGATTATCTCATCAATGCGAGGAATACGCTGTCGGGGAGGTTTTTCTATACGCGCGATCCGCACATTATCCCAATGGGCTACAGCAATCTTCCCGGAAACCCTCAGAGGGATTTCTATTCCAATCACAACGTCGTCGGAAAACTCACTTCCTTTATCAAGAACAACTTTACAAACGAAGTCCGCTTTTCCTATCAGCGGAACTGGGGAGATATTGGCGACGACGTAATAGACGGAGCGTCGCCCACGGAACTTGGCATAACCAATACCGTACCCGACCAGGATCAGCCGCCATGGATATGGATACTCACCGGGCCCTATATGTTCAACTCCTTCCGCCCTGCGCAGAGCTTGGCGGGCAATTACCAGTATGCGGATCAGATTGCGTGGATCCATAACAGCCACACGATCCGCGCCGGACTCGAATATGAAAGGGTGCACTATTTTTCCGACGCCGGGCTGGCAAGGGGATGGTTCATGTTCGGAACCTTCAACGACTTTCTCGTCGGCGGACCCGGTAATATCTATACGTCCATGACCGAAAAAGGAGACGGCGCCAAGGGTAGGTTCGACCACGATTACCGCATGAACAATTTGAGCGCCTTTGTCCAGGATGATTGGAAGGTAAGCCCCGGTCTCACGCTCAACCTTGGCCTGAGATGGGAGTATTTCGGCATGTTGAGCGACTCCATCGGCAACCTGACCAACATCTGGCCGGATTTGATGGCCACTGTTCCCATACCGCCGACCGGCCCGACTACGGAGGGCCCCGGCCTGGTCGGCTTTGTCGTGCCGGAGAATACGAATCCCCAATACGGAACTCCTCCGGCGGGCGTATTCCAAGTGAATAACAATAATTCCATCGAAGGCCATGTCCCTTACACAAACTTCGGCCCGAGAATCGGCATAGCCTGGCAGCCCAGCGACAAGATCGACATGGTGGTGCGCGGCGGATTCGGCATGTTTTACGACCGGGTACAGGCGGACAATTTCGTCCATGCATTGCAGCAAAGCCCGCCCTATGCGGTTTCTCTCAGCTACGGCCCTTTCAACTCCTACACTCTGGAGAATCCGTACCCTGACTTAGCCCCGGGCTCTTTCCCGTCCCGATGGAGCTCTCTGTCCTGCGATCCCGACGGGACCAACTGCACCGGGTTCGGTTCCGATCTGAACGCCTCTTTCCTTCCACCCAACATCCAAGTGCCTTTGACCTATCAATACAATGTCGGCATTCAGTATGAATTCCTCCCCAACTGGGTGTTGGATGTCTCCTACGTTTCGACGCACGGAACGAGGCTCATGAACACATACAAAGAAATCAATCTCGCCCAGCTGGCGACTCCGCAAAACCCCATCAACGGCCAGATTGCCAACACTGTGGCCAACATAGGTTTGCGGGTACCCCACATAGGGTATCAGCCGACCGGACTGGACGGGACCTATTTCGACGGCAGGTCCAATTATCACAGCCTTCAAACCACGGTGCGTAAGGTGTATTCGTATGGATTATCGCTGCAGGCATCTTACACATTCAGCAAAAACCTCAGCACGATCGGCCATGGCGGCATGTATATCAGTTCCAATTCCAATGACCCGCTGGATCAAGATCAGCAGTACGGGCCGACACCCTGGAACCGGCCGCATCGCTTCATTCTGAACTATCAATATGATTTGCCCTTTGGGAAGCATCAGGGAGCTTTAGGGAAGCTTCTCGATGGATGGAGCGTTTCCGGAATCACGACGATCCAGAGCGGCCTGCCCATTACTTTCACCGACAGCTCGGCCGGCAGCATTTATGGAGCCGGCGGCGGCAGGGCGCAGATGAGCGAGGGAGCGACCTACGATTCCATCCTTACTTCAGGCGAAGTTCGCGATCGGCTGGGCGGCGAAAGCGGCGGCTCAGGCTTTTTCAACCGCGACGCGTTCTCCGATCCTCCAACCGGCGGCATCTACGGCAATGGCACCGGCTACGGCAATTCCGGCGTGGGCGTTGTTCTTGGTCCGGGCCAGTTTAACTGGGATATTTCGCTCATTAAGAACACCGAGATAAAAGAGGGACATACCTTCCAGTTCCGGACAGAGTTTTACAACGCCTTTAACTCTCCACAGTTCGGGAATCCCGACGCCGGTCTCCGGAATGCTACATTCGGGCAGATCACCGGCACATCCGTCAATCCGCGCATTATCCAATTCGGTTTCAAGTACATCTTTTAAAGAAACTGAAGCGAGCGCAACCGGCGCTGAAATCAGTTAACTACGGGCTCTTGCGGTCTTCAGCGACCGCAAGAGCCTTAACTGGAATGAACTTTTTTTTGTCTAGACAACGGACTATGCTTTAGTGCAAAGTTTTTGGGTGGCATGATAGACGGACGGAGCAGTTAACATCCCGATACCGGGGGTTGGCAAACGGCCGACGTGGCTGCTTCTCAATTATTCGAAAAGCTATTATGAGTTATAGGAAATTGATTTTTTTAGAAAGCGGCATTCATTTTTCTTATCGTTCGGACGCTGTATTCTGGACGCCAAAGGCAAAGGCAAAATGCTCCAAGGCGACTCAAACTGCGATGGCTTTGCCGCCACGGAGATAAAGACGCACTTTGCCCGCAGCCATGCCCCATCGCTAAAGCAAAGCGCTCAAGGGATGGCCCCCCCTATCGAGAATGTGCTGATCTATTCCAGTGCCAAGCTGCCCCGCCCAAGTGCAGTAACCTATAGCCTAATGTCTGGAGGATCTAAATAGATACCGCCGCTACGGGCAAGGCTTCCTGGATCAGGATAGATGTTTGACGCAACCATCACCGCAAAGTGGAGAGATTTTCATGAACAACAACGGGAATAAACTGAGGTCCGTCCTGATAGCGGGCGCCGGAGTGGGTGGCATTCATGCCGCGCTGAATCTGGCGGATCTGGGCTTTAAGGTGTACCTCATGGACAAACAGGCCAATATAGGCGGCAAGCTGACGCAGCTTTACAGGACCGCGGAGGATAATTTCGCCCTTGGAATGATTACGCCTGTGTTGCTGGAGACAGCCAACAATCCGAATATAGAGATTATCACTTTAGGGGAACTCGAAAGCGTGGAAGGGAATCCGGGGGAATTCACCGTAACAATCAAGAAAAAGCCCCGGTATGTGGATCCCATTCGGTGCGTGACCTGCGGCCTGTGCTGGAAGGTTTGCCCTGCTTCGGCGCCAAGCGAGTTTAACCATGGACTGGGGTCAAGAAAGGCGATTTATATGCCCTACGCCGGAGCGGTTCCCAATAAGCCCTCTATTGATCCGGCGAGCTGCTTGCATCTGAAGGGCGAGGATTGCACCAAGTGCGCGGATGTATGCCCGACCAATGCCATTCATCTGGATCAAAAGGAATCCATCCAGAAGTTGAAGGTTGGGGCGCTCATTCTCAGCCCGGGGGTCGAACCGTTCCGCGATTCGTCCGAAGCCAAGAAGCTCGGATACGGAACAATGAAAAATGTCATCGACAGCTTCCAGATGGATCGGTTGGTCAGCATTTACGGACCCACCCAGGGCCGCGTATTAAGGCCGTCGGACGGAAAGCCGGCCAAGAAAATTGCATTCATCCAATGCGTCGGATCCAGAAAGCCGGCCAAAGACCTTGAGTACTGCTCGTCGGTCTGCTGCATGTATGCCATTCGTTCGGCGCTCTCCATGAAAGCAAAGGACTCGGAAAACGAAGTCGCCATTTTCCACAACGATATCATGGCCTTGGTTAAGACCCAGGAGAAAGTGTACGTCGACGCGCAGCAAAAGGGCGCGCATTTTATGAGGGCTGAGGCGGCATCGATCGTGGAGGATAAAGATACCAAGAACCTCACGTTGAATTACGTTTTAGAGGAAGGCAAGCAGCCGGGGCAGGACACCTTTGATCTGGTGGTGCTGTCTCTGGGGCTTAGCCCCTCCCGCGACGGCATAGAAGCGGCGAAGAAGCTTGGCATTTCTCTGAACGCCTGGCAGTTTCCCATATGCGCGGATCACTCGCACATGGCGGCGCCGGGCGTGGCTGTCGGCGCCAGTTTTCGGTCGTTGAGCGACACTCCGGAGGCGGTAGCCGACACTCTGGCTGCAGCCATGGAGACCGCGGATCTTCTCAAAGGAGCTGAATCGGGGGGCCCGGAAGCGAAGCCGCTTCCGCCCGAGCGCGATCTCAGCAATGTTCCGCCACGGGTGGGGGTTTACATCTGCGAGGGCGGCGGCATCATATCCAAGGTGGTGAACACCGATGCCCTGGCGAAGTTTTCAGAGCGGCTCGACGGTGTTGTGAAAACCGAGAAAATCCAATACGGCTGTCTCCAGGAAGGCATCGAACAGATGCAAAGTAGCATCCGGGACAATGACGTAAACAGGGTTGTTTTTGTCGGGTGCAGTTACAGGAGTCTCCTCCCCAAGCTGCAAAATGCCATACGCCAGGTGGGCCTCAATAAGTTCCTGGTGGAGATGGTCAATGCGCGCGAACTTGCCGCATGGGTTCATGTTGATGAAAAGGAAAGGGCTACCGAGCGGATAAAGGAAGAGCTCCAAGGGACTGTGGCAAAGGTAAAGAGCCTGGAGCCCTTGCCGGTATACACGAGGGATGTAACTCAGCGGGGCCTGGTGTTAGGGGGCGGCATTGCCGGTATGATAGCCGCGCAGAGCATAGCATCACAGGGTATAGCCGTCGACTTGGTCGAAAAAACCGATCGGTTGGGGGGAAATGCAAACCGGCTTTCCCGCGACGCGCAGGGCAGAAAGGTTTCCGAGTATATCAATGTCCTGAAAAAAGAGGTGAACGGCAATCCTTTGATACACGTCCTCTCCGAATCCCGCCTGATCAATATGAAGGGCCGGGTCGGCCAATTTCAGGCGACCCTGAAAACCCCGTCGGGGATTTCGGAGGAGCGCTACGGTGCCGTCATCGTGGCGACGGGAGCAAGGGAGTACGCTCCTCAGGAGTATTTCTATGGAAAAGATAAAAAGGTCGTCACGCAGCTCGAGCTTGAAGAGCTGATCGAAAAGGGCGACTCGAAGCTGAAGAATATAGGCTCCGCCGTCGTCATCCACTGCGTCGGATCTAGAAACGCCGAGCATCCCTATTGTTCGAGGGTTTGTTGTTCCCAGGCGGTGAAAAATACTCTCAAGCTCAAGGAAATAAACCCCAAAATGACCATCCATCATCTCCACCGGGACATCAGGACATACTTTCTCCGCGACCTCCTCTACCAAAAGGCGAGAAAAGAGGGAGTGAACTTTATCCGATACGACGAGCAGAAGGGCCTGGATGTATCGCCGGATGGAGGATTGACGGTCCAATGCACCGACAGCGCCACCAGGCAAGCTCTTGAGCTGAAGCCTGATCTGGTTGTATTGAACGCCGGCATAGAGCCCGGAGAGGACAATGAAAATCTTTCTCGAATACTGGGAATTCCTTTAGGGCCATGCGGATTCTTCGAAGAGGAAGACTACATGACTTTCACGCCGGTGGCCGCAAGGAAGAAAGGGATATGTTTGTGCGGCCTGGCTCATGGGCCGAAGACAGTTGACGAGAGCATCGGGCAGGCCAGGGCCGCCGCCGTCAGGGCGCTTGCGGTTCTCGGCAAGAAGAAAATCACCCACCAGGCTGTTTATGCCGAGGTGAATCCCGGCAAATGCATCGCCTGTTTGACCTGTGTCAGGGTATGTCCTTACGGCGTGCCGTTTATCAATGACGACGGGGTGGCGGAGATCGTTCCCTTCGAGTGCCGCGCCTGCGGGGTGTGCGTCAGTTCGTGCCCCAACGACGCTATAAAACTCATGAGCTTTACCGACGCCGATGTCATCCCGCAGATAGAGACGATATTTGCATGAGGGCCACAAGGAGACAAAGATGAAGGAATTTGAACCAAAAATAGTCGCGTTTTGCTGCCATTACTGCGCTCTCGCCGCCGCAGATACGGCCGGGAGGACGGATCTTCAGTTCCCGCCTACCGCGCGGGTCATCCGGGTCCTCTGCACCGGAAAGATAGAAGTGCTCCATCTTTTGAAGGCCATCGAGAGCGGCGCAGACGGCGTTGTCGTCATCGGGTGCAAGTTCGGGGAGTGCTATTTCAAGGACGGCAATTACAGGGCTCAGAAAAAGGTCGAGCGGGCGAAATCGCTTTTAGAGGAAGCCGGCATGGAGAAAGACAGGCTCCGGTTTGATTTTGTGGCCGGCCCGTGCGGCAAGGATTTCGCGGCTGTGTTGAGCTCCATGACGGAACAGGTGAAAGCCCTCGGTCCAAGCCCTCTGCGTAGATAGAAAGAGCGCAGCATATACGGCAATTTTAACTACGGGGAGACACGCTATGATAGTAGGTGAACGAAAACCATTTTCAGAAATATTATCCATGGTCGAGAGGTATTCCAAGATCCTCATCATCGGCTGCGGTTCGTGCGTCACTGTTTGCATGGCCGGAGGCGAAGAAGAGGTGAAGCTCTTGGCGTCTCAATTGCGAATTGCGCTTCGAAAAAATAATCGAGATGTCGAGGTTGCGGAAGCCATGGCATTGCGCCAATGCGACGACGAATACATGAACGACCCTGTGCTGCTTGACAGGGTTAGAGCGGCCGACATCGTCATATCCATGGCTTGCGGCGTCGGCGTCCAGCACGCAACAACATTTTTCAATCGCGTCATATCCGATAAACCCATCAAGGTCGTCCCTGCTCTAAACACCACGTTTATGGGCGCGAACGTGGACGTTGGCATCTGGGAAGAGCGCTGTGTCGGCTGCGGGAACTGCGTCCTCGAAAAAACCGGCGGTATTTGTCCCATCACGATGTGCGCGAAGAGTTTGCTTAACGGGCCTTGCGGGGGCTCCTCAAACGGGAAGTGCGAGGTAGACAAGGATAAAGACTGTGCCTGGCATCTCATAGTCGAGCGTCTCAAGGCTTTGGGCGAGCTTGACAGGATAAAAGAAGTTGAGCCCTATAAAGACTGGAGGCCGAGCCATCACGGGGGTCCACGAAGAATAGTCAGGGAGGATATGAGAATATGAAGTCCGGAAGCAATCTAGAAAGACTTTTGGAAAGAGGGGAATTTGTTGTTACCGGAGAATTAGGACCTCCCAAGGGGCCGGATGGAGAGGCGGTCAGAGAAAAAGCCCGCATGCTGAAGGGCAACGTCGATGCCGTCAATATAACGGATAATCAGACGGCTATTGTGCGCATGTCTTCGATTGCCGCGTGCAAGATACTCATCGATGAAGGCCTGGAACCGAACATGCAGATGGTGGCAAGGGATCGGAACAGGATTGCCATGATGTCGGATATCTTCGGCGCGTCCGCTCTCGGAATCAGAAACATGCTCTGCCTTTCCGGCGATCACCAAACATTTGGAAACCATCCGGAAGCCAAGAATGTCTTTGATATAGATTCCATTCAGATGATCCACATGGTCAAAACCATGAGGGATGAACACAAGGTTATCTGCGGCGAGGAAATTGAAGGCGATCTTAAGATGTTTATCGGCGCCGCATGCAATCCCTTTGCGGATCCCGCCTGGTACCGGCCGCTGAGGCTTGCTAAGAAAGTAGAGGCAGGCGTTGATTTCATCCAGACTCAATGCATCTTCGACATGAAGCGCTTTAGAGAATTTATGAAACAAGTTGTGGATATGGGCCTTCATGAAAAGTGCAAGATTCTGGCCGGAGTGACTCCCCTTAAATCTGTAGGCATGGCCCGGTACATGGCCAACAATGTGAGCGGGATTATCATTCCTGAGGAAATAATCGAGAGGCTCAAGGGAGCGGGAAAGAACAATGCGGCGAATGAAGGCATAAAGATGCTCTGCGAGCAGATGCAGGAACTCAGGGAGATGGAGGGCATCGCCGGAATCCACCTTATGGCGATTGAATGGGAGCATAAGGTGGGCGAGATTATGGAGACGGCCGGATTTCTTCCGAGGCCAAAGGCTTAACCCAGATTATTCATGAGGCTTCTGCTGCGGCGGCGGATCCAGGCATGCCTACAGCGTTGCGTTCCTTCGAGCTCCTCGACGTACTGCCGAGTACGTCTGCGGGGCTCTCGGTCGCGCGCCTTGTATCCACGCCTGTCTGCGCCGCCTCGCTACGAATTCTCATGAATAATCCGGGTTAAAGGCATACCCCTTCAAGCCCCCATTTCTCACAGGCTTTCGCGGCGAGTAAGTACGCTTAATAGCTCATTTTTTATCAGGCCCAGGCAAGGCTGCATGAATGAAGCCGGCTTGGGCCTTTTTTTAGCCGAGAAAACCGCGCCTTGCTGGTCCAATCAGCGAAAAGGGTTGTGGCGGCGCCGTTCCTGCCTTTGTAGCGCATTGAATCCCTTTCTCAATTCACGCTGTTGCTCCTGCAACGCCGTTCCCGAAATGACTCTAAAATTTGATTACGATTCCGGCCGAGAACCTGAAATTGTTCTGCTCATCGCCGAGCCTGTTGAACATTATCTGCGTATAGGAATTAAATCGCGTCATCAGATAATCCGCTTGCGCGGCTCGAATGGCTATGGATTCGCTTACATTGATATCGATGCCGCCGCCGATCGCGGCCGCCAGAGCCGTTTCCGACACACTGTAGCCGAGCGTTCCCGTTCCCGCCCGAGCCGCCCCGATAAGAAAGTGCGCGAAGGGGGTCACCGATTTGCTGCGGTAGGACAGTTTGGGTCCCACCATGAACGTATGGGAATTAACGTCTACAAACGGATTCTCGATGCCGAACACCTCTGGAGATCCATAATGTCCGCTAAAATCCCCTTCAACTCCGAACCAACTGTTGACATTCCCTGTAACAGAAGCATTCCAGCCGTTCAGGTTAAATCCCTCCGGATTTGACCTGAAATAAGAGTATCCGCCGAATATTTCCGCCCTGGGATATTCATCCTGCGCTATTGCGGCCAGCGGGAACAAAAGACTCAAAACAACGCCGATCCAGGTTTTCTGCATGTCGTCTCCTCCGTGATTAAAAATCCGTACGTCGGGAAATGATGAAATAAAAACCGTAAAGTTTCATATTTTAACCCGGGAATATTCATGAAGATTCTACTGCAGCGGAAGTAAAAAGGGCTGCGTTGCACTGTTTCAGTTCGGCATTCAGGATTTCTTGAATCGAATCCGGCGGTCAGAGAATTGTGGGGAAAAGATCTTTCTAACGTCCCGAATATGAGCGGCGCGAAAAACTCACTTCTTCTTTGTGCTGGTCTTCTCGGTCAAAATCCAGTAATCGGGATCCAGTTCGATTGATGAAGGTTTCGCCGGAAGCGCCGTCTTGGAGGAAGTCTTCGGCCCGCTGGCATAAACCACAGTCTGAGCTTTCTGATTGCCCGGGAATTTTAAGACTACCGGAAGCGGCATGAACCAATTCGGCCCCGCATTCTCCTGCGTTACGGTCCAATTTATGACGTACCGGCCGTTTTCTCCCGGCTCCAGACTGTATTCCATCTGATAGCTGGGAAGCCTGGCCTGGTAAACCCATTGCAGGAAAAACCAGTCGAGGTTTTTCAGGCCGAAAGCCCTCGCAATAGGTGTGCTGACGAAATGCTCTGAAGCCACCATCCAGAAATCTTCCGTGCTGGCGGCCCTGTTTCGATACCGCTTCACGAAATCCGAAAGCATGGTAAAAAACGGCTGTCCGTTCCCTGTTGAGGGATCGGTGAACAGGAAATGCAGCATGCGCACCACCAGCGCTCCCTTGTCGTAGATCACCTTCTGATAGGCATTCTGCGTGTTCCGCGAGGACAGACGAATTCCATGGATCAGCGGGCCTATTTCCGCAACTTTTCCGGGCAGGACGCCCCGATCCGTTTGGGGCGGGAATGGAAGACCGTACCGTGCATCCTCTATGATGTCGCGCTTGGCTTCCTCGTTGTAGCGAAGCCCGACATACAAAATGCCGGAATATTCCGCAAATCCTTCGCTCAGCCACTGGTCGCGATAGGAACGCCAGGCAACCAGATTTCCCCACCATTGATGGGAAGTTTCATGGGCCAGAAATTTATACACCAATCTGTTCGCTTTGTCTGCCGGAGGAATCATCAACTGGGTGGCGATGCCCTGTCCGTAGGTGAAGGGATGTATGACCGCTTTAAACGCGTCATAAGGATATGCCCCAAAATAGGCGCTGAAGTAATTGAGGCAATTCCCGAGCTCCGCAAGCACAAAGGATTCCTTAATCGTTGCGACTCCGGTCGGCAGAGAATAGAAATCCAGGGTCATTTCTCCAAATTCCAGTTTGCGCTTCTCGCTGTGCCGTTCTATTAAACCGGCCGCAAATGTAACGAAGGAGACCGGCTGATTCATTTTGAATTGAGTCAAACGGTCTTTTTTAGAACCGGGCCACGGCTCCGCTTCGCGGATCAGCTTGCCGCTGGCGGAGACAACGTCATGCCGGTCATGCCGGAATGTCATGTCGAAAGTGGACCGCTTTAGATAGCCGTGCGTCGGATACCAATCCGTGTTGCTTTGCGGATAATAGCAATTCTCCAGAATCCGCTGATCGCTTATGACATCTCCTTCGAGCAACAGCTCCAGGCTGAATTCTTCCCCTTTTTGAAAAGGCCTGGGAAGGATTATGGCCAGTCCTTTTTCCCACTCTTCCTGGACAAACTCAAGCTCCCTGCCGTCGTATTTGGCCGACTTTAAACGCATCGAGTCCTTCCTGCGTTTGTCGTCAAATGCGCCCAAATCCTGGTTCAGGCGCATCGGCAGGACCCGCAGGGCGCGGGCGGAACACTCAAAGTCAATGCGCATTTCGGTGCGCAGCACTTTCCGGGCCGAACGAAGGTCTATCTGCATTTCATAATGGCGGGGAGAGACAAGATCAAAGACATCGGAATATAGTATCTGCTTATTTTTAAAATCCTCCTCCGAATAAGTGGCTATCCAGATATCGTTAACGTAAGAATAGGGCGCATAGGTAAAAAGCAGTACTTTTTCCCCGCCATTGATGCCGAAAGCAGATTGCGGGATGCGGGTCTGGGGATCCTGGATGAAGGTGAATCGGCCGCGGCGTCCCTTGTCAAACTGAGCCAGAAAGAATCCCGGCGATTCCTTGTTCAACATGGAAATAAGCAACCGCGACGAAATATTGGCGCCTGTCTCTTCCATCAGACGCGATTCAAATTCAGCGGCCAGCGATAAGGCATCGGGCGGCGGCGGCGCACCGGCGTCGTACGTCCTTGAAAGCGCATAAAAGGTGTCGTCGCTGAAACGCAAGACCGCCGTTTTGAAGTCGGAATCGGCAATTTCGTCATTCAAAAACCGTATCAGATTTTCCTGCTCGAAAGGAAGCTCTGCGGGCGGCGCCGCGCTGAATGTCCCGCTGCCGATGAAGACCGCTCCCGTAATGCGTTCATTGACCGGCGCGGCAAAGTAGAAATCCCCCGTAAATACCATTTCAGCACGGTCGCGCTTGAGCACCAGGCTGTTGACGGAAGCCTTTCCTTGGAGTTCGAATTTTTTAAGCGCGCCGTAAAGAGAGTATCCCTCCAGCGATGCCGCCTGTTGCGCCGGAGCCGCCCCCGCCGCGAAAAATAAAAGCAAACCGCCAACGAAAAGCTTGAAATATAGGCCGTTTTTTTTGGAAACGCGCATTGCATCCTCCCTATCTGGCAGTTGAAGCGCTCTGCGATAAAAAATCCTTACTTCATCACGGAATATCCCGAACGCGTTCGCACCGTCCATTCTTCGCTCTCGGGAGCACGGACATCCACACGGATTTTTCTGAATCTGCCGTCTGTCTCCTGATTGGCGGGATAGTACCCGAGGGTGTACTGCGACCGGACATCAACGGCGATGCGCCTGCAGACCTCCGGGAGTTCCGAAGCAGATCCGGGGAAGAATACCCTTCCCCCGGAGATTTCTGCAAGTTCCTTCAGCACCTTGGGATCCCGTTCTCTGTTTCGTTCATCATAAATCCCTATCGAGTAGATGATAGCGCTGGATGTCCTGGCCCTATCCAGCGCTTCGTTCAGGGAGCTTTTGCTGGCGTTATCTGCTCCGTCGCTGATGATGACAAGAACCTTTTTTTGCTTTTCGCTCTCCTCTATATGGTCAAGCCCCTCGCATATCGCGTCATAGAGCGCCGTTCTGCCGGTTCCGGGCGTGGCCGACACCGCATCTCTCAACAGATCGAGGTCGGCGGCCACAGCTTCCCCCAGCTCGAGAGTAAAAGAAACTCGGTTATAAAAGTGGGCGACGAAAATTTCATCTTCGCGGTTGCTGGATTCGGCAAGCGCCAGAGCGGCGGCCAAGACTTCGGCTCGCACGTAGCCCATGCTGCTGCTGCTGTCAATCATAAGGCCGACCGCCACCGGAATGTCTTTGTTATCGAATACCGCGATCGGCTGCCGCGCCTCATCCTCGTAGACCGCGAAATCCTTTTCCTCCAAGCCGGTTACGAACTCGCCCGATTTGTCGACAACCGCAACGGGCAACAGCACCAATCCCGCTTTGACCGACAAAATAAAAGGTTTGTTTTCCGGCTGCTTTCCCTGCGGCGGAGTCCCGGAATTCAGCGAAACCTGGGCGCTGAATAGGAAAGCCAACGCGGCGGCGATTGCCACATTTTTCCCATTATTCATCACGCTTAGCAAATTCCTTCCATCGGAGAAACGGCAAAAACTTTTTTGCTATGATATCTGAATGATGCATTCTTTATCTATAATTTCTTTGTTTTTTGCAAGACCCGTCAGGTCCAATATTATCGACAAAAAGCTCCGGCATTCCTGCTCATCCGGCGCGACGGTTGAACAACTCAAGCGGCTTCCAGGTTTTCAGAAATTTGCAGACAGGGATGGCGGAATAAGTATCTGCTGTCCTATTACGGCACTATTCCCAGCGGCAGTTGGGCCGTAGCCCCTTTTGCAGACAGCGGGGCGCCTTCGAACGGTGCGTTCAGCCTCGCGAAAAGATCACAGTAAACAAACCACTGTTGTGCGGACAGCGGAAAAAGCGGCGTTTTTGATCCCTTTCCCATCAAACAGCTCGCAGCTTCCGATTAAAGGCATCCGTTAAATTTATGGAGCCTACAATCCCTGTCGGGGAAATAATGCAAAAATCTTAGCCGGACTTTTTCAATGCGGCCCTGCCCGACAGATTCATTGCAGCCGAATAGTCTGCGGCCGGATTCAATCACTCGCAATCAATCTGCCGGTAAGGATGCCTGCCGCTGTTTTTCTCCCACTCAGGATACTGTTCTGTCGGCTCGGCCTGCGGATTGCCGGGGTTTTCCTGCGATTCTTTCTCCCAGCCCCGGCCCTCATAGTATTGAACGGCTCCCGACCACGCCCAATCCGTGTAATAGAGCGGCACCCATTCACTGTCCGGTTTTTCGGGCATGAACATCAAATAGTTTCTGCTTTCCTGCTTTTTCGACAGGAATACCAAGGCCGACGTAACCTCTTCCCCGGTTGTAGCATCCTTCGTTTTGGCAACTCTGTCTTTTTCGCTCGGGGCGACCACTGCCGGGGCGTCATAGGCCCTTGGTCCCTTTTGGTGGGGATAGCAAATATCCAGTGCATCCTTAATGAGAAAATCAGCGCAGCCTCCGTCATCGTACTTCTGACGCGACCGCTCCATCCGTATGAGTTGAACCCACTGCAGCTTTCCCTTAAGCCCGGCATCATCCTTTTGTTCAGCTTCAAAGGTAATGCCATCATACTGGCAACCATACATCTCTTCGTTGGAGTATGCACTCGTTACATAGCACTCGCTGGGATTCAGGAAAGCTCCTTTATCCAATTTTTTAAACGTGGATCCTTCTTTTGCCGTTACCGTCACTTCCACATCGGGTTTTTGAATGGTGAATTTGGCGGAAGCCGAAAGCGTATTGCCATTGGCTTCGGCCGTGTGAAAGACGCGCCCGGAATCTCCTCCGGTCCAGTAAAATACGATGGCATTTTTCTTCAGATCAGCCTCGGGAATCGGGATAACCCGTCCATAATCCTTGTTCGCTTCGAATTTTCGGATATAGTTTGGATTTTCTCCCCCGCCCTCCAGACGCCAGCGGCCCTCCCCAAGGGCGGTTTTTTCCGGAATGGGTTTAACAAAAAGCTCCATGCGTTCCCCGGCGGCGACCTTCACATCGCTTCCGGTTATATCCTCTTCTCCTTCCGGCGATACCCGAATGATCCGCAGCTCCGGAGCGGAATATGGGCGGGCTGTAATAAAAGCCCTTTTATAACCGGTTGTAGTGACCTTTGTCCCGTCGGAGTGGGTTTTCCGCTCGCTGACCGGCTCGTAATAATCGAAGGTAATGGCATTGCCGGACCTGCTTATTCGAGATCTCGAATCTCCGCTTTGCGCTCCGCCTCCGGTTCCATAGGAAACCTCCGTTGTGGAAGATTCCTCAACCCAGTCCCCCTTCTTATCGCGAGGTTTTTTAAAGATGCGTTGTCGTGTGGTGCTGGTTCCCTTTCCCTCCGCCCAGGCACTGGCGGATTGGTAATCTTCGCAGTATTCCAAAGTGACGGAACCTGTGTGATAGGCAATACTCGCGCGGATTGTCCTATATTCATCCCCCAAGCCAGGATAATCATTGACCGTGTTCAGCTTCCGCAGTTCGGAATGCTTTGAACCGTTTCCGAAAACAGTCGTTGAGACGGCTTGCGTGAGGACGGGTTCCTTCAGGCTGCCCTCGTTTTTCATAATCGCGATAACGGTAGCGTTGCCCTTCTCATAGTCCCGGGAATAGAATTCCTTTTTAGTGGTCACGGAGGAGCCGCGAACCAGTCTGTCCGGCTCGATTTTTGTCGTGTTTTCATAGTATCTTTCTGTCGTGGTTGTTGATTCCGCTCCTATGACTGCGTGCACAATCCAAAGATCTTCTTTCTGCGATTGCGGATGCGAAGAGAGAAACGTCGCGCAACATAGGAGAAAAACGCAGAGTGGGAGAATAAACCGCTTCATATTGCCTTCTCCTTTAGAAGGGAACCGCGTGAAAAATTTTTACTGATTATATACTTTTCCACGCCTTAGAAAAAAACCAAACGGCAGGTAATTGCCGGCAAGGCTCTCCGACTCTACTACTGAAGGAAGACAGGCCAATTGCTTCGAAAGCTTGCTCGATCCCATCGCCCAAATCTCCCGCCGACATTGCCGACTGCAGACGCCACTTCAGGATGCGCCGACTGAAACCATCCAGAACCGAGATCAGGTAACGCCAGCCTCAATTCTTAATCAGCAAATAGCCGGCATCGGTCTGCCACTGCCGGTTGGGCGGGATGGCCTTTACCCGGCTTGCTCCTGCAAGAAACATTTTCTCACGGACTTCTTAACCCGGATTATTCATGAGGATTCGTAGCGAGGAGGCGCAGACAGGCGTGGATACAAGGCGCGCGACCGAGAGCCGCGCAGGCGTACTTGACAGTACGTCGAGGAGCCCGAAGGAGCGCAACGCCGTAGACATGCCCGGATCCGCCCGCCGCAGTAGAAGCTTCATGAGTAATCCGGGTCAAATAAGTCCTTCGCCTTTGAGGATCCGATAGACAGAAGCCCCGGAAAAAGCAAAAACCGCGGTATCCATGATACGCCAGCTGACCTGGCGCGCGGGCCAGCCCGGAAACATCAATGCGATTCCGGGAACCTTGTCCCGTTCTTGGGGCAAAATCTGATTCCATGTACGGCCGCGTATCGGCGGCCGGTCATGCAGGCCCGCTCGGCCGCGCTGACGAAAGCTATGTCGCCAGCGATATTAAAGCGATGCCGCCAATGACAACCGTTCTAAAAGCATTCATGAAAATATTGTGCAGGGATCCGTGTGCCGTCCTCATGATTGAGGGATCAAACGGCATGCGGAGACCGATAAGGCTTGATCTGATTAGGCCTTTCAAATAGTAAGTCAGAATTCCACTTCCGACGTCCGAATCAAACGCTTATAATAGATTTAAGTTCCAACAAGAATTACACGACAGAAAACAGCATGTAACAGGCCTCTAAGGGGAGCCATGCATGCCTCAGATCGGCCAGACGATTTCGCACTTCAGGCTAATCGAAGAAATCGGAAGAGGTGGAATGGGCGTGGTCTATAAGGCGGAAGACACGAAGCTTCATCGCCGTGTCGCGCTGAAATTCCTGCCGGATGAAGTTTCGAAAAATTCTCAAGCCATGGGGCGCTTCCGAAAGGAGGCCGAGGCTGCGTCCGCCCTTAATCATCCCAATATCGTAACGATCCATGACATCGACGAGGTGGACGGCGCCTATTTCATTGCGATGGAGTACATTGAAGGCAGAACCCTGCAGGAGCTGATTACCGCCGGCGATCTGAATTTGGACCAAGTCCTGGATTACGGGATACAGATCAGCGACGCGCTTTCCAAAGCACACTCGGTGGGAATTGTGCATCGGGATATCAAACCTTCAAATTTGATGATTACCGAAGGAAACCTCGCCAAAGTGCTGGATTTCGGGCTGGCCAAACTGGCATATCGCCCTGCGGTCCTGTCTGAAATGACAGCTGAGGACATTACCCCATCAATCACGGAAGCCACGCGGGACGGGAAGATTTTGGGAACGCTGCCCTATATGTCTCCCGAGCAGGCGCAAGGGCGCGAAGTGGATCACCGAAGCGATATCTTTTCTCTGGGCGTCGTGCTTTACCAGATGATTGCGAAGAATCTGCCTTTCGCGGGCCCCCATGCCGCCGCTGTGCTCGACAAGCTGCTGCATTCTCCGGCGCCTTCGCTCAGATCCACGCATTCCGGCGTTCCCCCAGCGTTGGACCAGGTGATCTCACGAGCCCTGGCCAAGAATCCCGAAGACCGCTATCAAAGCATGCAGGAAATGTCCTCTGATTTGCGGGCAGTCAGCCGCGGCGAAGAAAGCATCAGCCGGGCGCCGAAGACGCGGAAAAGGCGCGCCATTGCGCTTACTATTGCAGCAATTCTGGTTGTTTTGCTTCTGGCATTTTCGTTTCGCCAATGGTTGCCCCGCTGGCTGGGAGGACCGGGCTTTCCCTCCGGAATCGTTCTGGTGGTGCTGCCCTTTAGCAATGTCGGTGGCGATCCGGATAACCAGGATTTTTGCGACGGACTGATGGAGAGACTGGCGACAAAGCTCAATCAAATCGGGCAGTTTAAGAAATCATTGAGCATTATAGCTCCTACCGAAGTGCTGTCCGAGAAGATCGCCAGCGCTTCCCAGGCGCGCAGTGCCTTCGGCGCGAATATGGTTCTAAAGGGCAGCATACAGCGGATGGTGGACAGCGTGCTTCTGACAATATACCTGGTCGACGCCAAGAGTCAGCGGCAGATTGACGGTGCAACTTTAAGCGCCGCCGCCGGCAACACGATAGCTCTTGAAAACGATGTTTTTGAAAAAGCGGTATCTATGTTGGGGATGAAGCTTAATCCCCTGGAGAAGGAGCTGTTGAGCGCCGGCGAAACTTTGTCTCCGGACGCCCACCAGGCCTATTTGCAGGGGATTGGCCGTTTGGTTCGCTTTGATGTGGCTGAGAACATAGATATGGCCGTTTATTTTTTACAGCAGGCTGTTCGGAAGGATTCGATGTATGCGCTTGCCCACGCCGGACTGGGCGAGGCCTACTGGCGTAAATTTCAGAATACTCGGGATCAAAAATGGGCCGAAGAGGCGCTGAATAGCTGCGTCCATGCGGTCAAACTCGACAGCCGCGTCCCGCGTGTTGCTAGGACCTTGGGGATCGTATATGAAGGGACCGGCCGACCGCAGCAGGCGGTCGAAGCTCTGAATCAAGCCATTAAAATGGAACCGAGAAATGCTGAATCCTATCAGTCTCTCGGGCGCGCTTATTCGGCGATGAACATGATCGAGGATTCGGAATCTGCGTTCCTCAAAGCCATTCAACTAAATCCTGATTCCTGGTCCGCATATTGGGATTTCGGAGTTTTCCATTCTAAGCGAGCGCATTATGAAAACGCCGCAAAACAATTCCAAAAAGTGATCGAGTTGGAGCCCGATCACTACCATGCCTACGCGAGACTGGGAGGAATCTACCTTTATCTGGGAAACTTTCAGAGTGCAGGTGAGATCTTTTCCAAGTCTCTTGCCATCGCTGAATCGCCTCAGGCTTACTCTAATCTCGCAGCTTCCTACATTCTGCAAGGACGTTTCGCAGCCGCCGTGCTGCTCCTGGAAAAAGCCTCTTTAATGGAAGGAGCTGGGCATGAGGTTTGGGGGAATCTGGGGGATGCTTACTTTTATGCCGACGGTTTCTCAGAAAAAGCGCAGCCGGCCTATGAACGCGCCGTTGAGCTGGCAAAAAGATATTTGGCTGTGAATCCGGACAAAACCAAGGCCAGAGCCGAACTTGCTTTTTACCTAATCAGATTGGGCCATCGGAAGCAGGCCTTGGAAGAAATTGCTCGTATCGATGAGTCCATGCAGGCGGATCCGGAAGTAGCCTTTCGCAGCGCTCTAGTTTATGAGTTGGCCGGCGACCGCAAAAAAGCTATGGACATTCTGGCCGCGGCGATAAGCGCCGGTTTCTCGCCGGCAATTACAGAAGCCGCTATGGATTTGAAGCAACTGCGTCAGGATCCCCGGTACCGGGCATTATTGAAGAATCAAACCCCGCCGTGAGTTGCAAGGAATTTTGGACGGCATAGGCGTCGCAAATCGAACGCCGTCCTTATCTTTTCGATGGGCTGATATGGCAAGTCTGCTGTTATATCGCCCCGAGCATCTATGCGCTTTTATGTTTTAGTCAAAACAAGGAACGGAGGCGAATTATGTCAGATGAAAAAACCGTTGTTAATGTAAATATAGAAATGGAACTCGATCCTGACGCCAGGGGAAAAAATATAAAGGTCAATCCAACAACAGCGCGCGCTGGTAAAATATGCAAGATCCGTTTCAATTCCAGCAGAGCGTTTTCCATCCAATTTAAGGGGATATCACCGCTGGAACAGGCATACATTCAATCCAATGGAAAAGAACCCATTGACGTGAATGTTCATGCCGCCGCACAGCCGGGCGTATACTCTTATGTCTGTGCATTATATGATGAGGGGAAAATCCATCTGGATTCTGCCTGTCCCTCGATTATCATCGATTGGTAAGAATCTCGAGAATGAACCGCCCCGGGTTAGCCGGAAACAAATGGCAAAAAAATGGCGAACGGTTCATGGCTATACACATTATCTTGCAGCCCAAGAAGCTGAAATGCGGGCGGAAATGCCGGCGATGCGGGCGGTGTGGAAGCTGTCTATAAGGCACTTTATTGCAAAAAGCATGGTGTGTGTCGGCGAAAAGCTCGCGATTTCATCGAAAAAAACTGCCACTGTGGTTGCCATCATGTCGCAGGGCCTAATAGCGTGCGCGAGGCGGGCTATTACACGACTTGATTGAACGAGCGGCAGAAACATGAATTGCTTAGTACATCCGAAAACGAATAAAAAGGACACAAACTGGGCCCGGAAACCAGTCCCGGACAGGAACCGAATCCGTGAATACTACGACCCAAGCCACGCCCAGAGCGAAAATTCCGGGGTATGTAAATTTTTACTTATTTTCAAATGCTTATAAATCAAGAGATTATAGAGAGGATTGGCGGAGGAAGTAGGATTCGAACCCACGAGGGAGTTGCCTCCCTAACGGTTTTCAAGACCGCCGCCTTCAACCACTCGGCCATTCCTCCGCGGTCGTAAATTGCAGGGATGATTATACTTCCTTCGCTATAATATGCAAGCTCCGATACTCTTTTCTGAACCGCCCCGGGTTTGCCGGAGATTTTTTTGTTTGAGTCATGCTACCATAGCA
>CAZDMR010000007.1:0-96108 GCA_964506795.1 uncultured Acidobacteriota bacterium
AGCAGGCTAACATGGCTAGCCGATATTTGTCAATACTTAACGTAGTAGTACTAGGCTGCGTTTTTCGGCGGGCTTTCGGACGAGAAGAGCGGATGCGTCGAGGCTGCAAAAAGTGGAGGCAGAACTTAAACCGGATTAAGGCCCGCCGTACTGCACAATGATGAAATAGCCGGATTCGCCGGAATTTTTTGCATTGGAATCGATCAGGATGAAATCCCGCGCCTCTTCCATGCCGCTGCCGCCTGCCAGCTGAATCTGTATCGTTTTTGCCTGAAACGGTTCAATAACGATGTTTCCTTCCTTGGCTCCGTCGAAATAGACGGTTTTGCCGTCTTTTGAATAAATGCGGCTGATTACGAGCGGCAACGAACCCTCATTCATTACGGACAAGGATTGGTTTTTCCCCGCATTCCGTTGGGGCCCCTCAAGCAAAATCCTTCGGGGGTTCACCGAAATCTTCGCCCCCGGCGCTTCGACGACCTCTCCCTTAATCATGAAAATTTCGATTTTTTCGCTGCCGGGTATGTTGGTATTGAGGGTCACTTTCTTCTGGAAAAACCCGGGGCGGCCTTCGGTCTTGTAGGCAACTTTGAGCTCGGTCTTTTCTTTGGGGCCTAACGTATGCTTGCCAAGCACAGCTTCGGTGCACCCTCAACCGCTGCCTGCCCCGGTGATTTCCACCGGAGCGTCCCCGATATTCTCCACGCTTGCGACAACAACGGCCGGTTCTCCCTCCGGGATGGCGCCGAAATCAAACTGCTCGGGTGTGGCTTTCAGGATTTCTCCCGCCGCGATTGCGTATGCAGGAAAAATCCCGAAAACAAGCGCGCACATCCATGCCGCAGGGATTCTGCCGTTTCCGTATTTCATAAGAATGCTTCGCCTTCGGTATGTGGTTTCTGGTTGCGGCGCCGTTGCCGTGCGCCGTTTTATTATTCTTTCGCGGTTGGATATCCCAATTCCTTCCAGCCTTTGATGGACGGGTCCTTCAAAACCTTTACGTTTTCATATCCGAGCCGGATCAATTGGGCGGCGACGTCGGCGCTGTCCGATTCCCCGGGTCCGCAGTCGCAATAGAGAACAATCAATCGGTCTTCCGGCAGGGACCACACGTCTTCCAGCGCTATCTGCGCTTTCCAGGGAAGAGAAATCGCCCCTTGGATATGTCCGGCATCGTAGATTTCCCTCGGCTGAACATCCAGGATGACGACCGGAGCGCCGGCGTCCATCATTTTTTTCAATTCCTCGATGCTTATGCGGGGCACATCGGCTTTATCCGCTCCGCCTGCATGCGGAGCGGGAGCTGAAAGGATCCAGGCGCACAGCAAAACAAGCAGCCCGCCTGTCTTCATCGAATCATTCATCGTTTTCCCTCCTGATTAAAAGGAAATCCGGGGCAACCTCGCCGAGCCGAAATGATTGCAAAGAGCATGCGAAGGACGCCTGGGTCATCCGTGCATCATTTTATGATGCTTGCGGTAGGGGGCATAAATCAACCTCATGGAAAACACTTCGATGCATCCTCCGATGATAATGGTCAGGGCGATCGAAGGTCCAACCATTGCCGGATCGTGGAATAATCGGTCGTTGAACAATCCGGGCAATAAGGGGCCCATGCTCATTCCCAGGAGATTGATGATGAAGAGCAAAAGAGCCGACACTTGGCCTCTCACTTGGTTGGGAAATATAATCTGCAGCGACGCATAACCGCTGCCGACGGCCAATGCCAGGAAAAAGATTCCCGGGACCATGAGAATGATAGCCCCTGTAAGGGAGGGCAAGTTTAGGGCCACACCCATAAAAACGACCGCTCCCGTCCCGCTGATAACCGCCACTTTCAAAGCGGCTTCGCGGATGCCCCGCTTCTGCCACAGGTCGCAAAGCCTTCCTCCAGTGTACATTCCAATGCATCCGATCCCCAGGATTGCGGCGCCCAGGAACATGCCCGTTCGGCCCACGCTCCAGCCATGCGCGCGCATAAAAAAGGAGGGCGTCCATATGATAAAGGCGTAGTTGCACATGGACTGGGCCGCCAAGCCAAGGGAGATTCCCGCCATGGAAGACCATCGCATGCCGATCTGACGGACGACCTCCCGGACATCCGGCCTTGTAATCTCCGCGCCTCTTTGATCCAGGAGAACGTTTTTTCGCGCCGGCTCCGCAATGGTGTACACGAGCGCAGCGACAAGAATTCCCGGCACCCCCAGGGACAGGAAGACAAATCTCCATGATGTCAGGGCGCCGATGAGGGGAACGTGCAGCGTCGGCAGTTGATTGACGGCTTCCGTCACAAGTCCGCCCAGCATTAATGCCACGCCGGAGCCTATAAATATTCCCATGGAATAGACGCTCAGCGCCGTTCCCAGCCTCTCCTTGGGAAAATAGTCCGCTATGATTGAGAAAGCGGAAGGCCCCAATGCCGCCTCGCCCACGCCCACGCCGATGCGCGCCAGAAACAACGATGTGTAATTCCGGGCCGCGGCGCAGGCCGCGGTCATGGCGCTCCAGAAAAGGATGCCTACGGCGATCAAGGTGCGCCGGTTGTATAGATCCGCAAGCCTGCCCATCGGAAGGCCGAGAAACGTATAAAACAAGGCGAAGGCGAATCCGGCCAGCAGCCCGAATTTCGTATCGCTGATTCCGAGTTCATTGGAGATTGGATCCACCAAAAGGCCCAAAATCTGGCGGTCCACAAACGACAGCGTGTAGACCGCCGTCAGAACAAATACGACATACCAGCCATAGCCCTTTCGGGATGAAAATTGCAACGGTTCCCCCCTTGCGCGTTGAGACGGATGAGTTTTATTGAAGCGCCGCCGAAGCATGATTCGTCGGGCGGACCCGCGGGGCGTTTATGAAAATTCCGGTTTTCGATCCCAGCTTTCGTTTTTCCTTTCAAAGAGAATTTTCACGGCGCCCCTCGGGTTTCTTAAGCCTTGTTTTCTATCGTCGGCACAGAGCGCCGGCGATTCCCTATCTCCATGGATCCACTTCGGCGCTCGACAGGTGGCTGAAATCGCCGCCGGACCAATAGGTGTTCGTTCCGCCGCCAACGACGACGACTTCCAGCGAGTTCTCGGTATCGACAGCATCCCCGGAAAAGGCCCTGCCGGAGGGCGCGGGCTTGCTCCGGGAGGGCAGACGGATATATCGGGATTCCGGGATTTCGGCTCCATCCCCCAGTTTTAAATAGCCGGCGTAAGGCTCCACTCCTTGTTTCCCCAGCTCTTTCTGTTTTTCCCGGCGCTGCCAGTACAGCCATGCCGGCGTTGTGGAATTTTTCGCCAGCCAATCGGCCAGTTTTTCCTTGGAATCGAAGCCCTGGTCGTAAAGGTATTCCGCCGTCACCGGATCAATCAGCAGAGTGGCCTGTCGGATTCCGTAGGAAAAGAAATGGGACAGCCAATTCTTTATAACATCCTGTATGGTCAACTGGGAATACCATGCGATATTATTAAGGCTCCATCCGCTTAGAACGCTCACGACGCTGTCGCCTGCTTTAAAACCCTTTTGCACGTGAAACGGTTTCCACCCTTTGGGCAAAGCTTCTTCGTTCTCCGGGAAGCAGAGGTTGCCGTGACTCAGGGCATTTCCCTGGCTGCCCAAATAGGTCTCGCCGGGCTTGCCGGAACCTCCCAGGTTTTTGGATATGAATGTCCAAGCCCTTCCTATGGTCGTGTTGGCTTGATTAAAGGGGCCGAGGGCGCCTATGCCGGCATTCATTCCTATTTCCCTTGTAACGGGTCCGTTTACCAGGGCCATTCTGGCGAAAGAGGAAGTGGAGCTGAATAATGAGGAAGTGCCGGTGGACGCCAGAGCGAGAATGACGGGAAAGTACTCGGGCTTTGCGCCTGCCATAACCGCATTTATCGCGACCATCTCCACGGTGTACTCCCAGGCTTCATGAGGCGGAGAAGGGCGCATGGTGCCGACGATTTCATCGGGATCCCGGCTGGTTGCCTTCAGCATCTCCGCGACCTTTTCTTCCGTGGGCAGGATGACCGGGCCGCCGTCTGTGAAATTGCCGTCGATAAACAGCTGCTGCAGGTGATCCGCGGTATCCGGCGGAAGAAAACGGGGACGTAGTTCTCTCGCGAGGAAGCCTGTTTTCTTGTCTTCCGCGGAAAGGGGTTTTGAAATGGCCTCGATAATTTCATCCAAAAGCGGTTTCCCCGAATGGGGACTCTTGCCTTCAAGAAATTTCCGGCACACCTCCGCCGGTCTGTCCGTAATGGGATGCGGCGTGTAGGTAATCCGCAGTCCCGGAATGCCCTTTTTATAGGCAGTGGTTGATGCCAATTCCACAAACCTTGTCGTCACAATAGGAGCCGTGGGAACGCCCATCCTCTCGACGGTGATGCAATGGCCGACGACCGCCGGCGTGCACGTGCTTCAATGGCCTATGGCCATGATCATGGCTTGGGCTTTCTCTTTGATTTCTGACCAGAGGTCGGGATCGTCCACCATGTAATTGCCGATTTTTTCCTTCAATACCCAGTTGGTTTTCGGATAACGCTCCTTGAGAATCCTATAAAGCTCATTCACAAACGGCTTGGTATTGGGATATTTGGTGTCCACGAGATAAACGGTTTTGCCCTCTATGCTGCCGCGCTCCGGCATGGGAATCAGCCGGATGGGCGGCTGGATGCCCCGCGGATTCATGACGGTAATCTTGGCGTTTTGCGCTGGGGCGGCTTGCGGCATAGAGACCGCCGACAACAAAACGGCCAAAGCGCACCAACCGATCTGCTTCTTCATTCCAATTCTCCTTTATATAATAGGGCCGGCGGATCCGTTTGGAAAGCCGGACGCCTGACGCGCGTTTGCGGATATCTCATATAAGAGACATCATCTTTTATGCGCGATTATCTTAGAGGGAGATTCCCGGCCGGTCAACAAAAATGTGGACGGCGTCTCTTAAAATCATTTTTCTTGACTCGGGGGCGGCGTCCGATTAAAGTTGTCTCATTATGGCTACTCAGTCTATTATGAGAGATATTCATTCGCGGCCGTTCGGGGTCGCCTCCCCTGCGGCGGACGGATTCGGGCTCCGGGCTGAATCATCCGGTTTAAAAGGCTGTTCGACCGGTTTTTTTATATAGGCGGCATCATGCGGAAGGATTTAAAAACCGTTCCCGTTTTCGCGGAGCCGGTTTCGGGCCCGCACGGGAAATTTGATCCCGATGGGGCAGCCGTCGTAGTATGTTCCGTAAAGAACTAAGGAGGATTAAACTATGCGCAAGTTCATGATTATTGCGGGCGCAGCGGTTTTCACCGTGGCGGCCGCGCACGCTCCGTCCGGGGCCTTTTTCGCCGAGGAGGGGGCGGACGGTCAATACGAAGTGCTCAGCCCATGGGCGGAAGTGGACCCGATTCCTCTCAGGGGAATTTCGCCGAGGGTGGAGACTCTGGCCGGCAAGAAGATCGGCCTGTTCGCCAATTTCAAGCGCGCCGCAAGGCCCATTCAGGCGGCTGTCGAGAAGAGGCTCAAGGAAAGGTTCCCCGACTCCGAGACCAGCCTTTTTGATTCCCGACTCCCGAATGTCACGGAAACCGAAACCGAAAACAAGGATAAATTCGCGGCCTGGGCGAAGGAAATGGACGCCGTCGTTGCCGCGGTCGGGGATTGAGGGTCCTGTACAAAGTTCCTCGCCTACAACGGCGTAGCGATCGAGGACTTTGGAACGCCGGTCGTGCTACTGGCGAATCGCGGTTTTGTGAACGACGCCCACTCTGCGGCATCCGGTAAGGGCATGCCGGGAGTCCGGGTTCTGGGAACATCCATTGCGTGTGAATCCACAGTTGCCGCCGACATCGAGTCGGGCATCGACGCCGTATTTGACGACATTGTGGCGGCTTTGACAAAGCCTTTAACAGACGAAGAAAAATCTCCTCAAATCAAAACCGAGAAACCGCCGAGAATCGCTTTCACGGGGAATTACACGGAGGTGAACCGGTTTTATTACCGCAAAGGCTGGAGCGACGGACTTCCGATCACGCCGCCGTCGCCCGATGCCGTCGCGGAGATGATGCAAGGGACCGATCTGCCGGCGAATCACGTCGTGGCCAAAATCATACCCAGGATGGGGAAAGCCACAATCGAGAAGATCGCCGTGAACGCCGTCATGGCCGGCGCTTTGCCCACGCACATGCCGGTGCTGGTTGCCGCCGTTGAGGCGATTACGGATGCAAAAACCAGATTCGATACTTTTGAGGTCAGCACGGGATCCTGGGCCCCGTTCCTGTTGATCAACGGTCCGATACGGAAGGAAATCCACATCAACTGCAGCTCCGGTGCGCTGAGTCCGGGAAACATCGCCAATGCGGCGATAGGACGGGCGTTGGGGCTGATTGTCAAAAATATCGGCGGCGCGAGGAAGGGAATCGAGGATATGGGAACGCTGGGAAATCCCGCAAAATACACCCTTGTTCTCGGTGAAAACGAAGAAGAAAGCCCATGGCAGCCCCTGCACGTCGATTTCGGCTTCAGCAAAAAAGAGAGCACGGTCACCGTGTTTTTCCCCAACCGTTACGCTCAGACTATCCCGGCGCAGACCAATGCGCAAGGCGTCGCCGACAGTCTGGCTGGGATGGGGCCGGGGTCGCTGTCGTGTTTAATAGTGATTCCGGACCATGCCAGGATTCTTTCGAGCGAGGGATGGAGTAAAAAACAGGTTAAGGATTTTATAATTAAAAATGCGCATTCGAGGAATCGCCGGGGAGGATTGCTGAGCGACGAGGATTTCATCGTCGTGGTTGCAGGCGGCCCCGGAGTGTGGATGGGTCTTTTGCAGAGCGCGGGAGGCTTTGGAAACAGCTTCGTGACCAAGAAGATCGAAGTGCCGAGCAACTGGGACACGCTGACGGGGAAGTACAAGAATCTTGTCCCCAGCTACGTGAGGTATTAACGCGTCGTTTCCCGAATCAGACAGTTCGGATCCTTCGATTTCATTTTGAAACAAAAAGGGTGCGGCGTGAGGAAGCTTGGGACTGACAGGGCATGCAGGCTCAGGCTTCTTCCGCCGGGCATAAGCAAAGGGAAGGGTCTGCAAAAAGGAGGATCCGCAATCCCGCGGAGCAAGTTAAGGAAGGTTAAGATGTCAGAAAAAAAAGCGGCGGGCATTTATACCGCCTGCCTGGTGCTCATTGCGGCCGGCTTCGTCGCCGATAGGCCCTCGATGGGTCAATCTCTCGACCCGGCGTATGCTGTCGGGACAGCCGTAACAACGCAGATCAATTGCGGAGAACGCGCCGGAGGTCTGGAACCCTATAACGCAACCATTACTCTTATGGAAGTCGCAAGGGGCGGGGAAGCATGGAATCGTTTGAAGGCGGCCGGCGAATCCAATCCGGAGCCAAGAGCGGGCTATGAATACATTCTTGCCCGCATCGCTTTCGAAATGAAAGCGCGGGGGAAGCCGGGAGACAAAACCTTCGAGCTGGGGAGGAAGCTGCAGTTTACCGCTTTTTCCGCGGATTTTGAGGAGTACGGCGCGCCGGACGTTGTTCTGCCGAAGCCTGATTTGAAGCGCCGGATCTCCGCCGGAGAGCGCGCGGAAGGATGGGTCGCGTTTGAAGTCAAGAAAGCCGACAGCCGTCCGCTGATGCTTTTCGATCCCTCATCCGGCGGGGCCATGCAGCGCGGAAAGACTCTTTTTTTTAAGCTTTATCGATAGCCGCCGCTGTGGCGGCGGATCCAAGGTTTAGGCCGCCTCGGCGCAGATTCTCCTGCATCGTGCGGATTAATGAAAGAAAGGAAGCGTCTTTTGAAGCGAATGATCCTTTGTGTCTTGGCGTTTTGCATGGGAGTCGGCTTGGCCGCGCCGCCGGCCGCAGCGCAGGAGGGGAGCTCCCCGTTCAACCCGGCGCCCGCGGGCGCGAGGCTCTCCGGCATTATCGAGTGCGGATCGGGGTATACCTCCCATGAACTCTACAACATGAATATAACCCTTCTGGAAGTGGTCCGCGGCGACGATGCATGGAAACGCCTGAAGGAAGCGGATGCGTCCAACAAGCCGGCCGTTTCCGGCTTCGATTACATTCTGGCCCGCATGAAATTTGAATACTATGCGCGCGGAAATCCCGGCCTGTGCGTTCACAAAATATCCCCGGAGCAGTTCACGGCCTGCTCGGCGGACGGCGTGTACTACCCCGCGGCGGAAGTGGTTTTGCCCGAACCGGAGATGCGGGGAGAGCTCCGTTCCGGCGAATTTCTTGAAGGATGGATTGCGCTGGTTGTGCCGCAGGCGGACCGGAAACCTCTGCTGACCTACTCCGCGGATGCAGGCGCTGCGGTGCTGCACGGCGGCGGCAAATGGTTCAAGCTTTATTAGCGGATTGTGGAATTCCTATAGGGATAATGATAAATTCGATTTATGAAGGACAATAAAAGCATAAAGCAAAATTCGAAAATCGTTCTGAATCGGGATGAGAATTACGAGTACATCGTGCCGGCCGTCGACAGAGCCGCCCGAATCCTGATGCTGTTGAGACAGGAAAGCCGCGACATGACGATCGCCGAGATCACCGAGGCGACGGGATGGCATAAAAGCAGCGTTCATAAGTTGCTGGTCACGCTGACGCACCACGGACTGCTGGACCGCAATGAAGCAACCAAGCGGTATTCGCTTGGGATGGTGCTCATAGGATACGGACAATTTGTCCTTAATAACTTGGATATTGCATACGCAGCCAAATCGTTTTTAAAAGAACTTGCCGACTTCAGCGGGGAGACGGCGAATTACAGCGTCCTGCGCGGGAAGCGCGTCGTTGTGGTGGACTCCATAGAATCCAGGCTTGAACTTCGGGTGGTGCCTCCCGTGGGCACGACGGATTCATTAACCGCAAAATCGACCGGAAAGGCCATCCTCGCGTTTCTCCCGGAAAAGCAGGCGGACAAAATCATCCAGGCGGACGGGCTCGGCGCATTCACAAAGAACTCCATTACCGACCCCAAAGCATTCCATAAGGAATTGGCGGCCATTCGCAAACAAGGTTTTGCCACCGATTTTGAAGAATTCCGAGACGGGATCAGCGCTGTTTCGGCTCCGGTATTCAGCGCAACCGGGCAGGTCAAGGGCGGGCTGACGCTGGTTGCGCCGGCGTTTAGAATGACAAAGAACAAAGCCATGCTGTACGGCAAGAAGTGCGCACAAGCCGCGGCGCAGCTTTCCTCGATGATTTCCTAGCCCGAAGGATCATGAAGCTTCTGCGGATGCGGCGGATCCAGGCGTGTTTGCGGCGTTGAGTTTTTTCCCTGCGTACTGTCTCAAATACGCATGCGGGGCCCTCGGTCGCGCGCCCCCTATTCATGCCTCTCAGCGCCCTCTCCATATAAATTTTCATGAATGATTCCGATAAAAAAAGGGAAGCTATTCGGCATTCCCGCGCTCGTTCTCTCATTTCCGGAATGCCGCGGCGGTTTTATAGTTGATCGCGCCGCGCTGAAATATTAAATTTACAGGTTTTGTTTCTTGATTTAGGGGAAATCGGAGGAAACGCCGTTTTTTACGAATGGATTGCGGGTTGTTAAATAATGAAGACTTATTTGGAGTGCATCCCCTGTTTTTTTAGACAGGCCTTGTTTGCCGCCAGAGCGGCGACCAATGACGAGGTAAAGATCAAGCAGGTGCTGGACAAAGTCGCAGGAATCGTTCCGGATATTCCGCTGGATAATCCCCCTCCGGAGACCGCCAGGCTCGTATATGGCGCCGTCCGCGATGTGACGGGCGTTGAAGATCCGTTCAAGCATCACAAAGACAAAAGCATTAAAAACGCTCTTCAGCTTTACGGAAAATTGAAATCCGCGGTGGAAAAGGCGGAAGATCCGCTGAGAACGGCTCTCAGCGTCGCCATCGCGGGCAATGTGATAGATCTAGGCGCAAGCCAGGGCTTCGACATTGATGGAGAAATGAAGGACGTATTAAACAAAACGCCCGTTATAAATCACTATGCATCTTTCAAGCAAAGTGTTGAAAAGGCGCCCTTTATTCTTTATTTGGGAGACAATGCCGGGGAAACGGTTTTCGATAAGATACTGATCGAAACGTTGGGGAAGCCGACGATCTATGCCGTCAGGGATATTCCCATCATCAATGACGCCACTATAGAAGATGCGGAGAAAAGCGGCATCGGCGAGGTGGCAAGGATCATGTCTTCCGGCTGCGATGCTCCGGGGATAATCCTGGAAAGATGCTCCAGCGAGTTTCTGGAACTTTTCAGGTCGGCCGATGTCATCGTGAGCAAAGGGCAGGGCAACCTGGAAAGCCTGTCCGAGGTGAGAAGACCGATATTCTTTCTTCTCAAGGTGAAATGCAAGATCGCCGCGCGGCATATCGGCGCCCCGGAAGGCGAGCTGATCCTAAAGGACAACCGTTTTTAGTCCGGCGTTTCTCAATTCCGGCGGCGGCTGTCCGCCGCGCTTTAATGTCCATGAAAAATTCAGCCGCTGTGGAAAGTTGCGGAAAGGGACGGCGGCAAACGCAGCAAGCCGCTGTTGACAATCGGCTTTCTTGAGAGGAAAATGTTAGACGTAACTAACATTTATTTGGTTGGGAATGGATATAGAAAAAAGCGCCAGCATGGAAGATTACCTCGAAGCGGTGGAAATGCTGCGGTCGAAGGACGGCTCCGTTAGGGTAAAGGAGATCAGCACCCTGCTGGGGGTTAAAATGCCCAGCGTCACGGCGGCGATGAAGAAGCTTTCGGAAGGGAAAATGGTGATTTATGAAAGATACGGCCGGATCAGACTGACCGCCGCCGGGAAGAAGGCCGCCAAGGATGTTTACCGGCGCCACGAGATACTGCGGCGATTCCTGATCTGTGTGCTGGATATCAATCCCGAAACAGCGGCAGAGGACGCTTGCCGTATGGAACACGTCGTGAGTCCGACTACGTTGGAACGCCTGGCCAGGTTGCAGAGTTTTATAGAATCCTGTCCCCACCACAAGGTCCCGTGGCTTGGGAGCTATCGCCACTATTTAAAATACGGAGAACTGCCTTAATTCAAGTTCATCCCAGGGAGTGGTTTGATCGTGTCTTTGTTGGAATTAGGGTCCCCCCTCATAAAGGTCCTGTCGGGACGGCGCAAATCCATATTTCGCCGACGGATGAGCAAACCGACACAAAGTGAAGGAGCAGGTTTGTGAAGAAAGCTAACGTAGTGACGGCAGCGGATTTGGCCGCCGGAGAGATCGGGGCTGTTGTGAGCATTGAGGGAGGACATCAATTGCACAACCGTCTGGAAGCTCTCGGAATCAGGTCCGGAAAGAAAATACGCAAAGTGAGCTCCGCATTTATGCGGGGACCCTCGATTTTGGAAGTGGACGGCTGCAATATCGCGATCGGCTACGGAATGGCCACCCGCATACTAATAAAGACAGATTAAGTTTTCCCTTATGAAAATACTCCTTGTTGGCAATCCTAATGTTGGCAAGAGCGTTGTCTTCTCGCGCCTTACAGGCGTTCATGTCCTGTCTTCCAACTATCCCGGGACAACCGTAAACTACACAAAAGGGCATATGATGTTCGCCGACGAACAGGCGGAGGTGATAGACGTCCCGGGGACTTACACTCTGGACCCGACAAGCGAGGCGGAAGAAGTCGCCCAAAAAATGCTCGCCGAGGGCGATGTGGCCATCAACGTCGTCGATGCCACCAATTTGGAGAGAAACCTGTATCTGACGCTCCAGCTCTCCGAGAGAAACATCCCTATGGTGGTGGCTTTAAACGTGTGGGATGAAACCAAGCATCGGGGAATTCATATTGATCTGGATAAATTAAGGGAGGAATTGGGAGTCCCCGTCGTCCCCACGGTGGCTGTGACCGGAGAGGGAATGAAGCAGCTGGTGGAAGCCTTGCCGCAGGCGGCCTCGCCGTCTCATTCGCCGCGCTCCAGCGAAGAACGATGGAAAACTATCGGCAGCATCATCGGGCGCGTGCAGCGCATAACACCCCACAGCCATACCTGGCGCGAGAGAATGGCCGAGGCCAGCATACGGCCGCTGTCGGGAGCCATCATCGCACTGGGGATTCTGGCGGGCACTTTTCTAGGGGTCCGATTCGTAAGCGAGAGCATCATCAGCTATGTCATGGATCCGTTGTTCGAACGCCTATGGGCGCCGGTCATACTGCGCCTCAGCGCACTGATGGGAGGAGGCGGGCTGCTGCACGATATTATTGTGGGCAGCATCGGCGAGGGCTCGATCAATTTCGTTGAGTCCTTCGGCCTTCTTACCAGCGGACTCTACGTCCCTTTGGCAATGGTGCTCCCTTACATCCTATCGTTTTATGCGGCGCTGGGATTATTGGAGGACTCGGGCTATTTGCCGCGGCTGGCGGTAATGGTGGATACCCTCATGCATCGCCTCGGCCTGCATGGATATGCCATTATCCCGACGCTGCTGGGCTTGGGCTGTAATGTGCCCGGAATAATGGCCACGCGAGTTTTGGAGAGCAAGCGGGAACGGTTTATTGTGGCGACTTTAATCTCTATTGCCATTCCATGCGCATCGCTTCAAGCCATGATCTTCGGGCTGGTCGGAGCGCGCGGGGGGCGATACGTCATTTTGATTTATTCGGTCCTGTTCGCGGTATGGCTGGCGCTCGGCTTCTTTTTGCGCCGCGCGGTAAAAGGATTTACTCCGGAATTGCTGATAGAGATCCCCCCCTACAGGCTGCCCTCATGGAATGCCGTGGTGCAGAAGCTATGGATAAGAGTCCACGGCTTCATCGTGGAAGCCATCCCTATCGTATTGGGGGCCGTTTTGGTCGTAAACATACTCTATTCGCTCGGGCTGTTTTTCGCAATCGCCGATGCGGCCGCCCCGGTGGTGACATCGGTTCTCGGGCTGCCGAAGGAATCCGTAGTGGCTCTTGCCGTCGGATTTCTGCGCAAGGACGTTGCGATGGGCATGCTGGCCGCTTTAGACCTGACAACGGGACAGCTTGTGATCGGCAGCGTCGTGCTGGCAATGTTCTTCCCCTGCATCGCCACTTTTATAGTTTTTCTGAGGGAGATCGGTTTGTCCGGCCTGTTGAAGGCCACCGGGATAATGATTGTTGCGGTGATGGTGACAGGCGGAATACTGAACTTGATATTGAATTAGCCTGTGTTTTGCCGCCGCCGCAGCAGAAGCTTCATGAATAATGCGGGTTAACCCGGATGCAAAACGAGGGAAGCGGGATGAGATCTTACGTCTACGGGCCGGTGCCGTCACGAAGATTGGGACGATCGCTGGGCGTCGACCTGGTGCCTTACAAAACCTGCTCTTTTGACTGCATCTATTGCCAACTCGGCAGGACCACCCAGAAGACCATTGAGCGCCGCGAATGGGCGCCGATCGACGCCGTGGCGGAGCAAGTGCGAGCGCGGCTGGGGAGCAAGCCCGACTATATCACTCTGGGCGGTTCCGGCGAGCCTACGCTGCACAGCCGGATCGGCGAGCTCATCGCGCGGATCAAGTCTTTTACCGAAACTCCAATCGCGGTTTTAACCAACAGTTCTTTCCTATGGCAGAAAGAGCTGAGGACTCAAATCATGGATGCTGATTTAATCCTGCCGTCATTGGATGCCGGAGACCGCGAGACCTTTATGGCGGTCAATCGCCCTCATGCCGAACTTAAGTTTGACGCAATTCTGCAAGGCCTCATCGATATGAGGCAGCAGTATCGCGGTATTTACTGGCTGGAAGTGCTCTTGGTGGACGGCGTCAATTCGCGGCCCGCGGCCCTGGATTCCCTCAGCGCCTGCGTAGAGCGCATCGATCCCGACCGGGTGCAGCTCAATACCGTGGTGCGGCCTCCTGCGGAACCCGATGCGGCCGGTCTGTCGCAATCAAAAATGACCGCATTGGTTTCTCGGTTCGGTCCGCGCGCGGAGGTCATTGTCGATTTCACAAAGGCATTCGAACGCGCGGACATGGTTGCGGGACTCCGGGATGTTCTATCGCTGCTCAAAAGGCGCCCCTGTTCTATGGAGGATATCTCGAACGGGATCGGCATGCATCGCGACGAAGCGATCAAATACATCAACCGGCTCATGAATCAGGGCCTAATCCAGGCATGGCGCAGCCATGACACCGATTATTATTTCGTACGTTGAGACGGTAAAGCCTGAATACGGCAAGTGGGTGCAAACGAAGGGTTAAGGAGGTTCAAAGGAAATGGGCATACGCATAACTACCTTAAGTGAAAATACGGCCCATATTGGCGATTTTATCGCTGAGTGGGGATTAAGTATTCTCGTCGAGACGGAAAAAACCAAAGTCCTGCTCGACACGGGAAAAGAATATTCCTGCGTGTATAATGCCGATTCGCTCGGAATCGAACTCGGGAGCATTGATAAGATTGTCTTAAGCCACGGACACTTCGATCATACCGGAGGCCTGCGTTCGGTTCTGCGCAGGATGCGGAAAAGCGTGGAAATCATCGCCCACCCGGACATGTGGCAGCTTAAATACTCGCGCCGCCAAGACGAACCCCATTATATAGGGATCCCTTTTCAGCGAAGCGAGTTGGAAACTCTCGGGGCTCAGTTCGTCCTTACCGATAAGCCGACAAAAATTGACGACTCCATAATGACGACCGGGGAAATTCCGATGACGACCTCTTTTGAGGAAGTGGATTCCGTTCTTTTCGTCAAAGAAGGCGCCGAATTGAAACCGGATAAAGTGCTCGACGACCAGGCTCTTATCGTAAAGACGGGATCGGGCCTCGTTATCGTTCTGGGTTGCGCGCACAGAGGCATGATAAACACCATCTATCATGCCAGGCAGTTGACCGGAGAAGATCGAATCTATGCCGTGATCGGCGGTTCCCATCTTATAAGCGCCTCCGAGGAGCGCTTGTGGCTGACGATCGCCGCTCTGCGCGAGATCGGCGTTCAAAAATTGGGATTGTGCCACTGCACTGATCTGCCGGTAATCAGTGTTTTGGCCCAGGAATTCAGCGATTCCTTCATATTCAACAAAGCGGGCACGGTAATCGAAATACCCTGATCCGCGGTTTTCAAAAGGTCGGGTGTAAAGCCAAACAAAAGCTGCGCCCTTGATATCCCGCCGGAAAACAGCAGGATATGGAAGCCTGAAGCCGGAATGATTGTGGCTCACAGCCGGTGAGCGGATGACCGGCTTCTTATTTCTAACGCGAACGAAATTCTCGTAACGTAGCGAACCATTGTCTTTGGTAACGCTCTGCTGTTCCGCGCATGAAAGTAGAGTAGCGTTTCAGCTACCATCATTAAGGCCATAAAGTAGCACGTATGCTACTTTATGGCTGTTTAAATACGCCCTCAATATCTTTGCATCCTATTCAAAATAAATCATTTATTAATTGCCTCGATCAGGGGCTGCCATTAGGTCCTTAACTTGCGTATAATAACTATGATGAAAAGATATTAGGTTCAAATTATGAAAGCCGCCTTTGCTTACTGGGAAAAACGGATCGCGCCCGTATTCGATACCACGCGGCAGATTCACCTCGTCGAGGTTGAGTTCGGACGGGTGGCAAACGAGAGAGATGAGACGCTGCACGATGACTTCCCGGTGCAAAAGGCGCTTCGATTATTGGAACTGGGCGTCGAAGTCCTGGTTTGCGGCGCCATATCCAGAGATTACCATGTAATTATTGGCAGTTACGGCATTCAAATTGTTCCTTTTGTGGCGGGCGACCTGGATGAAGTCATTCGCGCGTGGCTCGAAGGGAATTTAGGGAATTACGCCTTTGCTATGCCGGGTTGCTATGGAAGAGGAGGCAGGCGATTCAGGGGAGCGCATCGCGCGGCCTGGGGGCCCGGCATGGTAAATGAGGGACCGGGCGGAAGAGGCGCCCTCGGCGGAAGGGGACGCGGACAGAGAGGCAGGGGCCGCGGCCGCATGGTTTAAAGGAGGGCGGGGCGCTCGCGATGCAAACGCAGATATGCCGATAGTGAAACCGGCATGAGAAAAAGAGAAAAACAATCTTGATAAGAAAGGAGTAAACAAAATGCCTGGAGGAGATCGAACGGGACCCATGGGATGGGGGGCGATGACCGGACGCGCAGCCGGATATTGCGCGGGTTTCGGCACACCCGGATATTTAAATGCCGCTGCCGGACGGGGTTTTGGATGGGGTTATGGAGGCCGCGGCGGCGGTTGGGGCCGCGGGTTCTCGGGCGGAGGCCGCGGATGGCGGCATATGTTTTACGCAACCGGCCTGCCCGGATGGGCGCGCTACGGCAGCTACGGCGTTCCCGGTTCCTACACGGCGCCGTCCTACAAACCCGATCCTGAAGTGGAAAAGACGGCGTTAAAAAATCAGGCCCAGGCCCTGCAATCGGAGCTGGACCTTATCAACAAACGCCTTAGCGATATTGAGAGCTCGATTAAGGAAAATCAGGGATAACCGGCGCGGACCGGGGATCACGAATTCTATATGGGGTCCTTTGCGATATTTTCAATATAGCCAAGGACCCTGTGCCTGAATGGCTCCTAGGATTCGGATGCTTCGTAATTCCATGCGGACGGTATTGCCATTGGATCGAGAGAACGCGGGGGGATTTCATGAAAAGCTCCGGCGGCGCCGAAGAACAATACATTGAGTCATGTCGGAAGAGCTTCTGGCAAAAGATCTTCCAGCTTGAGAGCAGGTACCTTGTAGAACGCCTGAAGGGGTGCCGCGATGTTTTAAGTGTCGGCTGCGGCCCCGCGATTGTGGAAGGAGAATTGGCCAAGCACGGATTTAATGTTACGGGATTGGACGTTTCCCAGAACACTTTGGACAGCGCTCCGGACGAAATCAGAACGGTCGCGGCGCGGGCGGAGGATATGCCGTTCCCGGACAATTCCTTCGATGCCGTGATTTATGTGGTTTCGCTTCAGTTTATCGACGATTACCATGCTGCAGTAGAAAAGTCGGCTTCTGTTTCGCGGCCCGGCGGCAGAATCATCGTCATGTTGCTCAATCCCTCATCCGCTTTTTTTAAGGACAAATTCAGCGATCCCGATTCTTACGTTTCAAAGATCAAACACACGGACCTGAAGGCCATAGAGGATGCGGTCTCCGCTGTCTATTCAGTGCGCGGCGAATATTTCCTCAATATCAGCGGCGGCGAAGCGTCCGCGGTCGGCGATAAAGCGGATGCGGCTTTGTATATTATCAGCGGGACCAAAAAATCGAAGCCTGGGGGAGATCCGAAATAGCATTGGGCAATGCCTGCCGGTTCCTCGTTTGGTTTTTACAAATCCTTTAATCCAATTCTCTGACAGGCCCTAAATGGCGAGCGCCTTTTCTTCCAGGTAGGCGCGCGCCCGCTTGTAGGCTTCGGCGACGCAGGGGGATTCGCCCGGGAGAGCATCCCGGATTGCCTCGAGGTATTTTCTCTCTCGAACGATTTGAAACGTTCGGGGAAAGTTTATATCGTAGATCCATCCCATCTGAAGCAATTTGAAATCGTGCAGCGTCCTGAGATCGGCGGTTTGAACGAGCCGGCCGTTCATAAGCGCCTTGCAGACGGGAGCCGAGACATGGCCGGTATCGGGCAAATCCAGTTCAATCGTCCGGTTCCGCTGTTTCCCGGACCGCCGGTAATAGTCGGTTACCACTCGCCAGATATCAATCTTATCCGCATCCCTGAGGAGCTTGAGAAAAAGCAGATGCCTCTCTGATTCCGGTTCGGGCAGCGAAGCGCGGTTGTGGTGTCTCACCGCGCTGACGACAATATCGGCCGGCTCAGGGTCCAGCGCTTCAAGGATCCGGCTGTCTCGAATGATTTCAACTCCGAGGGCGGCATGATTTTCTGATTTGCCGTCGGCAAACGTCCTGTACCGAGCGTACTGTTCGAAGCGGCCGATATCATGAAGCAAAGCCGTTATTTCGGCTAAGCACAAATCTATTTCCGACAGCTTAAGGCTTCCGCCGATATCTAGAATTGCCTCGCAGACCTTCAGGGTGTGTTGGGCTTTGAGATCCATGCTTTGCTGGACGGCCGGGTCCTCGCTGTCAAATCGGCGGACATATTCCGAGAACCAAATTCTCATCTTCGGCAGCACTTGTTGGGGATTCATTTCTCCGCTTCTCTTTCCTGCCGGGATCAACCCGGATGATTCATGAAGCTTCTGCTGCCGCGGCGCATCCTGATTCTCGGACAGGCTCACGGGCGGCGCCATTATAACGGGCCTGATTTCTTTTGGCAAAATGTGTTGTTGCGCCGGGCTGCGCGGGATTGACCCGCAATCCGCAATATGCCATAAATACCTGACCGGCTGTATGAATTCCGGGAAGCAGCGAACCGCGAACGGAAAATCGGGAACATAGCGGTTAAAAAACCTACAAAAGGAGATTGCATTTTATGCCGTTCAAGGAAAATCTAAGCAGAAGAAAATTTCTCTCCGCAAGTGCTCTCGCCGTTTCGCCCATGGCTTTGCGCCGCTTGAATTTCGGCGCGGGCTTAACCGAGCCTCAAGCGGAAGGTTCCATAATCCGGCGCAAGCTGGGACGAACGGGATTGACGATTCCCATCGTAAGCATGGGGGTGATGAATGCGGACAACCCGGCTGTGGTGAAGCGGTCCTTTGAAATAGGCGTCCGGTTCTTCGATACCGCCATGAATTACCAGGGCGGGCGCAACGAGGAAATGATCGGTTCGGTAATCAAGGAGCTCGGGGTGCGCGACAAGGTCCTCATTCAGACCAAGATTAGAAAACCCCGCGGCGCGACGGCCGAGGAGACACGCAGGAAATTCCTGGCCGATTTCGACGGGTGCCTGAAAAGGCTTCAGACCGATTATGTCGATATTTTGCTGATACACGGTCCGATGCCAAACGAAATGAACGATCCCGGCGTGATGGAGGCGCTAAGCGAAGCAAAAAAACAGAAGCGCGCGCGCTTTATAGGGCTGTCCACCCATGCAATGCAGGCGGCCGTCCTCAATGAGGCGGCGAAGACAAAGTTTTACGATGCGGTGACCGTCGCATTCAATTTCACCCAATCCGACGACAGCGCTCTGCTGGAAGCCATTAGAAACGCGGCCGCCGCCGACATCGGCATCATCGCAATGAAAACGCAGGCTACAGGCCGGCGGGGGCGCGGCATGGGTGCGCCCGTGAATCAGACTGCCGCGCTCAAGTGGGTATTGAACCATCCCGAAATCACCACGGCGATCCCCGGGTATACCAATTTCGATCATATGAAAGAAGATTTCTCCGTTGCTTACGGCCTTGAGTACACGGAAGAGGAAAAAAAGTTCCTTGCCGAGAAAAACCTTCGGGCTGAAATGCAGTTTTGCCGGCAGTGCGGCCAATGCATGTCGACGTGCAGATTCGGAGCGGACATACCGGCGCTCATGCGGACGCACATGTACGCGGCTCGCTACGGAAATTTCAGCCATGCGCGCGCGACGCTTGACGATATTGAGGAGAACGCGAACTTGCGTCTTTGCGCTTCCTGCGCGGAATGCGTCGCCCGATGTTCACACGATATCAACATCGCCGCAAACATCGGCGATTTGAAAGCCATCTATCTATAACCCGGATGATTCATGAAGCGTCTACTGCGGCGGCGGATCCAGGCATGTCTACGGGATTAATTTTGGGTTCCTGAAAAACCTGTACGGGCTTTGCGTCTGTTCCGTCTACTTCAGGTAGGCGCTCGCCTGGGACAATGCGAAATCGGCCGACGGGCCTCCCAGGGCTATGACGATCCGGTTGCCGCTGCGCAGGGCCGCCATATTTCCGTAGTAGGAATCTTCGCCGAGGAAACCGCCGTCACCGGGAGACGCCACCTCACGCAGTATTTTGCCGTTGGAAGAGATGAACCGGCGGTAGCCCGCAAGAGCTTCCTTGGCGGTTTCGCTGTCGCCGGGCGCGGCAACAACAAGCTTATATTCGTCATTTCCCCTCCGGTAGCGGGCTTCAAATCCATGCTCCAGGGAGGCCTGTCCGAGAATGTCTTTGGGTAGATAGCGGATGGAATGCGGAATCAGTCCTTCGGCGGGGAAGCCGCTGATTTCCGGAAACGCGGCGTCTGCGGGTCCCATTTTTTCGCTCAGACTCTCGGCGATGTTTTTCATCTCCGCCTTTAATGCGTCGCTTTCCTCAAAAACGGTTATTTTCGAATAGTACGGCCCGGACCAGAAATGAAGCGCGGTGCCGCCGATATATCCCTCGGCGCCGATCTCAAGGAATTCCGAATCGGGATTCAGCTCCGATGCATAAATCCCGAATGCGTTGAGCGCATCCTTCATCTCGTAGATTTCCAGAACGGCTTCGGATGCCATTTGAGGATGGCTGTATTCGGCGGTGACGACTCTCTGAAAACCGTAGTTCAGATAGTTTTCCGCCGCTCCGTTGATATACTCAAAGAGATCGTCGGGATTGAAGAAGCGCGCCTCGGACTTCATGGTCCATCCGCTCACGGCATTATCTTGAGGCAGCAATGCAAGCAGCGCTTGAGAGTCAGGGGGAAGGGCGGTCAGTGTTTTCGTTTCTGCAGTTTCGGGGGATTTTTCTCCCCCGCCCCTACAGGAAGCAAAAGAAACAACAAGAAACAGGATCGCGGGATAGATGCAGGCTTTTGCGATTTTCATAAAAATTCCTCCTTCAGGACGCGAAAACAAGTGCGGATTACCGTCGCGGGATAACGGTTCCTAATTATAGGCGCCGCTCTCCAGACGGATTTGGTTGGTTCGAGAGCGGGTCTCCCCCACATTGGTTACATAAATGGCCGGACGGTCCTGCACCGGACAGGCGTGTTCGCAAATGCCGCATCCCACGCAGCGGTCCACGTCTACGCGCGGCCGCTTCACCGTAATTACGGTTCCATCCGAACGCGTCACTTTCTCTTCAAGGGTCCATATCGCTTTGGGCGATGTCGGACAAAACTCCTCGCACACGATGCAGGGAATTCCCATTGCCCACGGAAGGCATCTTCCCTGGTCCAAGAACGCAGTCCCGATCTTGACAGGTTTGGCGTCCGGATCGGGTTCGCCCGTCTCCGGAGATTTTCCGAGCTTTTGGGCTTCTGTGATTTTCCAAATGGCCCCCGTCGGGCAAACCTCGCCGCACAAAACGCAATTATATTCGCAGTAGCCCGCGCGCATGACGAGCATCGGCGTCCAAATGCCTTCGATTCCCGATTCGAACAGCGCGGGCTGGATGGCGTTGGTGGGACACACCTTCATGCATTGCCCGCAGCGGATGCATCGAGCGAGAAAATCGTCCTCCTCAAGAGACCCGGGAGGGCGGATCAACCGCTCGTTGCGATTTTTGAAAAAGCCCAGGCTTGCGCGGAACAGCGGCAGTGCGATCAATCCAGCGGCGAAGCTTTCCATCGCACGCCGCCTTTTCAGGTCCGGCTGCTCGTTGATCGACTTTGGATCTTGTTTCGGGAAGAATTTGAATTTGATGACATCATGCGGACAGACACTTTGGCAGTTGAAGCAAAGATGGCACTCCGATTGCCGCCAGGGAATGCCGCCCTGGGGATCGCAGGCGCCCTGGCAATGAAGGAGACAAAGATTGCAGTTGTCGCATTTGGCGTGGTCCTTTTCCATGCCGAAGATCGACCAGCGGGAAAGCAGCCCCATCAGAGCGCCCAAGGGACAAATGCCCCGGCACCAGAAACGGGTAATGAATCGATTCCCCACCAGGACGGCAATGAAGATGGCTCCTATGAAGAACCCAAAGTTGTAGTACTGCGGTTTGTAGCTGAGCAGACCGGCGCCCAGAACGGAATATCCGGTGTCGGCGAGAATCTGCAGCGCTCTGATATTGGAGGCATAAAGCCAATCGAGCCCGTGCCGCAGCGCTGTATTGACGGCGGGAAGAATGGAAGTCGCCAGGGACCGTATCAAAAAAGCGATAGGATCGAGCAATCCGACCTGCAGGGATGTAAATATCGCCAGGGCGATGAATGCAAAGAGGATGTAATATTTAACGGCCATCCAGCCCTTGTAGCGGTTGGCCTCAATTCGCGCCGCCGCCTTGCGTTCCGGTTTGAAACTTGAAAAGAATTGATTCAGGGTTCCCAAAGGGCATATCCAGCCGCAGAAAAACCGTCCGATCAGGATGGTCCCGACGATGATAATCAGGGCAAGAATCACCTTGTTATATAACGCATGGGTGGACAAAGCGGTGGATACGGCAACCAGCGGATCCATTTCGAGGAACAGGCTTACCGGATAATTCAGCTGGATGCTTTCCGCGGAAGATTGATCGAAGTCGCCGCGGAACTCGGTCTGGAAAAGCAGAAAGAAAAAGAGAATGAGGAAAAAAGACTGTGAAATTCTACGGGCCCATCGAATCCGCCGGCCCCGAACTGAATGTTTCACGGCTTCATACTTTTCTGCGGGTGTTTTATTCGCGTTTTCGGCATCCATGGAAAACCCTAACAATTACGGCCGGCTTGTCGCATCACGATACGCCTAAGGCAATTCCGGATTTTATTTCAAGGTCCGAAAACGGACGGATGCCTGTTATGCCAGCTTGATTCTTTTCACACTTGTTTGTTCGAAATCTATTCGGCCCAGGCCTCTTTCCTGCGCGATCGCCAGGTAAGGCACCTGCTGCGTTTTCAGGCCCAACAGAGAGGCTCCGAAAGCGTCGATGGCGACCGGATCCGTCCCTGCCGCTACCGTCTTCATAAGCCTGACATCGTTGATATTGCCTCCCTGAGGGCCGTTGGATACGAGAACCCTGTAAGCATCCAGAATCGTCAGCGTGGGCCGAATAAAAGTCGCCAGGTCGACGATGCTGATGTCGATGTTTTGATGAAGCTGGTTTCTCCTTCCTCCCAGCATGCCGTACCAGTTTTTTAATCCCATGGTGGCGTTGCAAAGATTGTGGTGTTTGACGATCGGCAGATTAATGACCTTGTCCGCCTCCACGATGGGCGTGAAGACGGGCCATACCGATAAAAGCTCTCCGTTGAACCGATAGTCGCGGAACTTCCGCTCCTCCGGAAGAATAACCGTAGCTCCCGCGGCCTCTGCGGCGGCGGCGATCCCGCTGCGCTGGAAGCAGCGGCGCGGATCATTGCATGAAACGTCGGTTACCACCACCTTATGGGCGCCGGCCTCAAAGCAGAGTTCAACGACTTTCCGAACAAGGTCGGGATTTGTGTTGGCGGCTTGTTGAGGCACCCTGTCCCAGCCTATGTTCGGCTTTAAAACCACGACATCCCCTCTGGCCACGAAGCTGCGCATGCCGCCCAGCGCTCGAACGGCTTCCGACGCCAATTGCACGGGGGAGCCGCCGGTTACGATCGCCATGGAGGGCATGGTTTCGGGGATTCGGACCCGGTAGTTGCGAACCTGCACCACCGCCTTGTCCCTCCGGGGATGCTCATTTCTGGACCAGAGCCAGAAGCCTGCGCCTGACGCGGCCAGAGCGGCCACTCCGGCGCGCGAAGAACGTTCGAGGAATTGACGGCGATTAGTTTTTTCTTCAGGCATGCGTTTTTTGTGAGCGGCTTATTTTGTCCGCCCGGATATATAGTACCGGCACCGGCTCCGTAATGACAATGGGTGAATTTCGGAACGCGTAAAATTTTCGGCGCCGCGCGCGCCGTCCGCCACGGAGCGGTCCGTGTCCGCGGGCGCCGCCTTCATTCCGAAAGCGGCGACATCACAAATGCCGCGAGACGCGGCCGAGCTGGTCGTGCGCCGCAGCCAGCTTTTCAGGGATTCGGAGTTTCTGCGGGCAGTGTTCCATGCAGCTGCCGCAGGCGATGCAGGCATCTCCTTTCCGGTCGAGTCCGGCATAAAGCGCGCGCGCCCTATTGAAGTCGCCGTCGTCCATAGCGTAACGCTCAAAGCGCAAAATTTCCGCAATGGGTATGTGCTGGGGGCAATAAGGCTGACACTCGGTGCAAAGGCGGCAAGCTATGGTGTCGGCCTTGGCCGTCATCAGATCGATCGCCTGCGCGTCGGCCGCTCGAAGAGGCCTTCCGGCGCCCGAATAGGTTTCGATAAATTCAGCAATGTTCCGGACGCGGATAACCGCAAAATCGATTTTAGCGGCCGTGGTGAGCCAGCGTGTCAAGGCATTATGGGGAGACGTCCCCGAGGGGAGTCGGCTCATGAATTCCCTATCGTTTCTCATGCGGCCGATGCCCCTGGACGTCTTCATGGCGATCGTACCGAAGCCTTTTTCACCGGCAAATTCAAGGAAACGGTCGGTCGCCGGATCCTCGCCGTAGGAGTACATGAGCTGGCCGTGTTCGTAGAGTCCGTCTTCGACAACCGCGGTCAAAATCTCGGCCGCGCTTTGGCCGTTAGGCACCCGAGGATTGCCGGCGTAGCCGTGCTGGGAGAGGCATAGGTGCTTTACCAGTCCTTCCTTTCTCAGCCGTTCGAAAGCGCGTACGAATCCCCTGTCGTTTTTGACTTCCGCCGCATTGTGATACCCGTAATGCAGCTGCATGTCGTCGAAGTAGCCCAGCCTTGTTTGCTTGAGAGCTTCTTTGACGAAAGCGTAGTGGGATTCCTCGTCGATCCTCCCTGTTTCGTGGTTGCCGCCGATCCGGTCCACAGTCACCTGGCAATAGTGCGCTTCGCGGTTTTTCAGAATGGCCTGGGGCGCGCCGGTCCTCGACCAGCGGTTGGATTTGTGCCAAAAATTCATGCCGCACTTGACAGCGGCATGAATTAAAGAAGGATCCATATCGCCGTAACCCAAAAGAATGGATACTTCTCGGCCGCTATAGCCCAGTTTCCTGCGCGGCAGAACACCGACTCTCTTTACGGCTTCCTCCGCGGAATCATCGGCTGCGGCGCAAGCGGAATTTCCTCCGAAGCCGGCGACGACCATAGCGGCGGAGTATTGCAGAAATTCTCGGCGCTTGAGAACATTTTGGTTTTTCATTTCCGGCACCTCCTGATATGCGGACAGACTCCCATTCAACCTACCGGGCCGCGCGGGGCCTGTCAAAGATTATAAGAGAGGCGCGCGTCGTTTTCTGAGACGCCATTCTCAAGAACGGAAACAAAAAAACATTAGTTTTGCGGCTATTCCGGCGGCGCATCGTCTCCGATTCGGATTTCCGGAATTGTGGTGATGAGCAGGAAGGAAATCAACATTGTAAGAGCCCCGATCCAGAAAACGCTTTTGCATCCCGCTCCCATGGACTTGCGGATCGCCTGGACGGTTTGCTGAAAGAGCCCCTGTCCCTCGCTTCCCAGCTTATTGAAGGCACTCTCGAGCGTTTCCATATCGGGTTTTGATAAAAGCACGCGGGAATCAGCCAACGACGCCATGGTTTCCTCATCCGCGACTTTATGCAATCCTTCCGGCAGGGAAGCGGTAAGGGTTTTTGAATAGGTGGCATTCATTGCCGCGCCGAGAACGGCGGGACAAATCGCTACGCCCATCATCAGGCAGAAAAAGACCGCGCCCATGGCCGCGCCCAGAAGCCTTTTGGGAACGACGTTCTGGACAACCACCGTATTCACGGTGGGAACGGCGCCCAAACCAAGGCCTGCGATCGTGGCGACAAGCACGCTCCAATAAATCGGCGTGTCTTCGCCGATGAACAGAATGCCGAACATGTCGGCCGTAAGGATGGCGAATCCCGCGACGTAAAGCCATTTGTAGCGTCTCGTCTTGGCAATCAAATAACCTACGGGAATTCCGATAAAGGCCATCAGAAAGCTGAAAGGCGTAATGATTTGGCCGCTGAGTGTGGCGCTCGTGCCTTGAACGCCCTGCAGAAACATGGGGTAATACATCATGATCCCGACGTTTCCGAAGGAGGAAAGAATGATGACTAAAGCAATGGTATTGAACGACCGATTGCGGAGCACCAAAGGATCCAGAACGGGCTCTTTCACCCTATATTCCGTTCGGAAGAAAAATACCCAAAAAAGCAGAGAAGCCGCCAGCAGGCCGATGATCGGCCCGGACGCCCATGGGTAGCTGGCTCCCCCGAGAGAAATTCCTATAATCATCAGAGAGGAGGCAATCGTCACCAAAAAGGATCCAAGGAAATCGATTTTGGGCTTAGCGCCGCTCCGGACCAATGGAGGCAACCCGACCGCCACCAGAATGAGGGATAGAATGAGAAGAGGCACCAAAATCCAGAAGACATACTGCCAGCCGCAGCTATCGGAAAACCATCCGCCCAATGTGGGGCCGATCAGGGCGGCGACTCCCATTGGAGCATTCAACCACCCAATCCACTTGCTGCGAGGGACGGGCGGGAACATGTCGCCGACAACGGCGAAAACAAGGGGCATCATGGCTCCGACTCCAAGCGAACCGACGGCCGTGGCAAATATCAGGAATTCAAAATTCGGGCTGAGAGCGCTTAACACCGTTCCGATCAGGGCGAAAACAATCGACAGCAACAGCATAATTCGGCGTCCGTACATATCCGACAGCTTGCCGAAGATAAGGGTTACAAAGGCGCTGACTACGCCCGGGATCGAAACGGACCATGCGTATAAGGACATGCCGTTCAGGTCGGCGGCTATCTTCGGGCGCGCGATGTTCAGCATCTGTATGAAAAAACCCATGGTTCCGTAAATCAGGAAAATGGCGATCAGGCTCAGGACGATATGTCTTTTATCGTACTGGTATTCAGGCTGTTCTTGGGACATTTCGGCTTCTCCTCTTCTCCGTCAAATGATACAAACCGAACCTTAAAAATGCTTCGGACTCCGCAATCACTATGGCAATCCCTGAGTCGAATTTTTTCCGTGCCGGGTAGTGTAGCCTATCGCGTTATTTTTAGGCATTAAAAAAAACGGATTCGGAGCCATAGGAACCTTTGGTAAAAATCCCATGGTTATTGTTGTTTCCTGGAGTAGAATGAAAATCAATGCTTGTGTCTGGGAGCGGACGGAGAAACGGACGGATTCGTGCCTTGCGATGTGGGATTATGGAATCTAAATCCTGTATCCAGATACAGGGAAGATTAAATTTTTCATATTGGCGTAGCGTCTTGTTTCCCGGTTATAAGTCCAATGCCCGATAAAGAAAACAACGGACAAAATGCGGTGGAAAACGCTCGCCGCCTGCTGGATTTTTTGGCCAAGCGCCGAGATTCCCTGTCTCCTTTATTGATTATGACTCACAATTATCCCGATCCGGATGCTCTGGCGTCTGCATTCGCTCTTAGTTATCTCTCCCAGCAGTATTTCGGCATTACGTCTAAAATCGCCTATGCGGGCGTGATCGGCAGAAGTGAAAACAAAGCGATGGTCCGGTACCTGAAGATACCGCTGCGAAAGTTCAGGCCGGATCATTTAAAGAAATTCCGTAATATTGCGCTGGTGGATACGCAGCCGAAATTTCAAAACAATGCCTTCCCGGAGGACCGGCGGGCGACCATCATTATCGATCAGCATGCCTCTGCGGAAAAACCCGCTGCGGATCTTTCCGTCATCGACACAAATTGCGGAGCCACCTGCGTCATCGTCGCCAACGCTCTTCTCCTGCAGGGAGAACCCATCCCTGCCAAGATCGCGACGGCTTTGGTCTACGGCATTTTGACGGATACGCTTGGATTGTACCGGGCCCGGCGGCCGGATGTGATCCAGACGTATCTTTCGATCATTCCCTTCTGTGATCTCCGGCTGCTGGCGCAAATCCAGTATCCGTCGCGATCGAAAAGCTTCTTTGTCACGCTTCACCGGGCACTGAACAAGGCGATCCTGCACCGGCATTTGCTGGTTTCGCATTTGGGATTTGTGGAAAACCCGGATCTGGTTTCGCAAATGGCCGATTTTCTTCTTACTTATGAGGGAACGCGATGGGCTTTTTGCACCGGCCGTTTCAAAGGAAGCATTTATGTTTCGCTGAGATCTTCCAGGTCCGGCGTTCAGGCCGGAGAGATTCTGCGGTCCATGTTTGAGAATCACCGGGACGCGGGCGGGCACGGCAACATCGCCGGCGGGAGCTACAAAATTGCCAAGAATCCCACCGAGGAACAATGGCGGGAAGCGGAAAGCAGCCTTCAGGCAAAGCTCTTTCGCAAGCTTCGGCGATCCAGCAAAGCCGAATACCAACGGCCCTTTCAGTGGGATATACCGCCTTCCGGGCAATAGGGCGCAGCCCTAATACTACTACGTTAAGTTCTTACGGGCTTCCGGCGCCGCCGCGATTCTCCGCCGCAATGAGAGGGCGGGGCTGCCGATGCCTGACATCGCCGTGGGTTTAAACTAAAACAGGCTGCCGGGAGTGAAACAGTGATTACCTATGTGTTGATTGCGGTCAATGTCCTGATTTCGTTGTGGGGGTTTTCATCCTTCCAAAAAGGCATGTCCGAACGTTTTCTTTTCATTCCCAGCAAAGTGGCGACGGGACGCAACCTCGAGGGGATGATCCTTTCCAACTTTTCCCACGCCGACGCGGGACATCTTCTTTTTAATATGCTCACCTTGTATTTCTTCGCGCCCGTGATCGAGTACGAGCTGGGGACCGCGGGTTTGCTGACAATCTATACGGTTGCCGGCGCCTGCGCCGCGCTTTTTATTTATGTGTTTCACCGCCGCAATCCTGATTATCGAGCTCTGGGAGCAAGCGGATCGGTTTCGGGCGTGATCTTCGGAGCGATCGTGCTGCAGCCCGGGATGGACATCTTTTTTTTCATGATACCCGTTCCTATCCCGGCGCCCCTCTTCGCCGTGGGATACATCCTTCTGTCGACTTACCTGATGAAGCGCGGAGCGGGGAATATCAGCCATGAAGCGCACATCGGCGGGGCGCTGGCAGGCTTTCTCCTTGCGGGAATCCTTTACGGCCCAGGGTATAGCCCGCTGCTCCACCGAATCCTGCATTTCGTGCCTTAACCCGGATTATTCATGAAGCTTCTGCGGCGGCGGCGCATCCGGGAGCCTGTCCGAGAATTAGGATAGATTGCGCGCTCGAAGCGCGAGGTTGAAAGCGGGCCGGGCCCTCATCATGGATAATCCGGGCTGAAAATCGGTCTGTTCGCGGAATTTCATTTCTACTATAATCAGGCTTTTAAATACGGTATGCCCGAAATTCTCGGGATACGAAACAGTTGGATGTAAACACGGGATTTTTTCGGGCTTGCCTGAATCCATGAACCATCGCGAAACTCTTTCCTATCTTGCTCAAAAAGGCAACGAAGTGCAGACGATGCACCTCGGTCTGCACCGCACGCAGGCGATGATGCGGGCTTTGAAAAACCCCGAGGCGGATTATCCGTCGATCCATATCGCCGGCACCAACGGGAAGGGCAGCGTGGCCGCCTTTCTCGAATCCATCCTGCGTCATGCGGGGTGGACCACCGGGCTCTATACATCGCCCCATCTCGTTCGCGTGGAGGAGCGTATCCGCGTCAACGGCAGGCAGATTTCGCCCAGAAGCTTTGCAGCTCTGGCGACCCGGGTCAGGATTACCGAAGAGACGCTGCTGAAGAAAAGGCTTTTGGATCGGCCGCTGACGACTTTCGAATTCCTTACCTCTTGCGCTTTTCTCCATTTCTCCCGGATGGAAATCGATCTAGCCGTCATTGAAGTCGGGCTGGGAGGGAGGCTGGATGCAACCAACGTGATTCAGCCGCTGGTCAGCGTGATTACGAACGTATCCCTGGACCATCAGAACTACCTGGGCCCCACGCTCAAGATGATCGCGGAAGAAAAAGCGGGAATCATCAAGCAAAATGTCCCTGTGATATCCGCGTGCCGCACTGTAACCGCGCGGAGACTTATAAGAAAGCGCGCGAAAGCGGTAAAAGCGCCTCTTCTTGAAGCGTGCCGCAGCTGCACCATCCGCATAAGAAAAAAGTACGCACGCGGCTGCGCCTTCGACATACGGACTCCAAAGCGCCGCTACCGAAATCTTCGCGTGAATCTCGCGGGAGACTATCAAACGCGGAACGCCGCTTTGGCGCTGCTGGCAGTTGAAGCGCTGGATTCTTACCCGATCGGCATCGGTCCTATTCGGCGCGGATTGGCGCGGACGCGCTGGCTGGGGAGGCTCGATGAATACAATGGCCCCCGCCGCACGCTGCTCGACGGAGCCCACAATCCCGAGGCAGCGAAATCATTGCGCGATTTTCTGATTCAGACGAAGGAAAAGGAGATCCATTTTGTGTTCGGCGCCATGCGCGACAAAGACATAAGAAAAATAGGCGCTGCGTTGTTTCCTCTCGCGTCCGGCATTCATCTGACACCCCATGTCAATACGCGCACCTCGGATCCTGCGGAGGTGGCCCGTCTGCACAAACGCTTCCGCCCCCTCATAAGAATCTACCCGGACATGGTCGCCGCTCTTCGCGGAGCCTGGAAGGAATGCTCTTCTTCCGGCTTGGTCGTTGTGACCGGGTCGCTGTACCTCGTCGGAGATCTGCTGCCTTATATACAAAAAGCGGCTTCGCAGGGCGGGGCAAGAGGCGGAGATATCTTTAACCCGGATTATTCATGAAGCTTCTACTGCGGCGGCGGATCCAGGCATGGTTACAGCGTTGCGCTCCTTCGAGCTTCTCGACGTACTGTCCAGTACGCCTGCGGGGCTCTCGGTCGCGCGCCTTGTATCCATGCCCGTCTACGCCACCTCGCTACGAATCCTCATGAATCATGCGGGTTAACCCGAATGATTCATGAGGCGTCCGGGTCAGTCGGCCTGTGCGCGGCCCTTTGTGCTTCCACGGCTAGACGTTCTTGGGAACTCTCTCCCAATCCTTCAGGAAACGTTGAAGCCCGATATCCGTCAGCGGATGCATGAGAAGCTGCTCGAGCACCTTATAGGGCATGGTGGCTACATGCGCGCCCATCAGTGCGGCCTCGCGGATGTGCAGCGGATTGCGGCAGCTGGCAACGAGAATCTGGGTGGAAAATTTGTAATTGGAAAAAATCTGAACAAGCTCGGAAACCAAATCCATCCCGACCTCGCTGATATCATCGAATCTCCCGACAAACGGAGAGACATAAGTCGCGCCGAGCTTGGCCGCAATCAAGCCCTGGTTGCAATTGAAGACGAGCGTAACGTTTGTCCGGACGCCGTCCTTGGAAAGCTGCTTGAGAGCCTTCATGCCTTCCTTGATCATCGGGATCTTTATCACGATGTTCTTGTGCAGTTTGGCAAGCTCATAGGCTTCGCGCAGCATGCCGGCGGCGTCGATGCTGACGACCTCGGCGCTGATCGGACCGTCGACTATTCCCGCGATCTCGAGCAGAATATCCTTGAAAGCGCGTCCCTCCTTGCTGACAAGCGAGGGATTGGTCGTTACGCCGTCGATAAGACCGTATTCCGCTGCTTTTCGGATTTCGTCAATATTGGCCGTATCCAGGAAAAATTTCATTGCGGTAATCTCCTCTGATCCTGTAAGAATTTGTTGCGCCCGGCTCCGAGCCGGAATCCTGTATCCCAGGGATGCCGGTTAGGGGACATCAATTGCGATCCGCACCGGCGAACTTAGATTGCCGTGTCCATCCACAGCATGCAAGACGTATTCATATGTCTTGCCGGATTCTGCGGCATTGTCCCTATAATTCAATGCCGAGATCAGTTCTTGCTCGATCAACTTCCGATCCGCGGCTCCCGTTTCGCGGCGGTAAAGACGGTACCCCGCCGCGTCTTGCGATGGGGAAGGCGCCCAAAGCAGAATAACACCGTCTTTTTCCGTCACCGCAATGAAATTGCCGGGCGGCGCCGGCGGGAAAACATCCCGCGCGGCTACCCGGACCATTTCAGACGGACCGCTTTCCGCATAAGGATCCATCCGGCTCGCCACCGTGCGCACATGGTAATAATACGTTCTGTCGAACGTGAAATTGCGATCTTCATAGACGGATCCCGGAACGACATCCGCGTTGATGGGAATGGTATCGATCTTTTCAGGGTCCTCCGATCTATAAATATTATATCCCGCGATCCGCGACGGAGCCGGACTCTCCGCTTCCGCCGGGGGCTGCGACCATTGAATCCTTATGGCGTTTTCCGTCGTTTGGGCTGAAATCTCCCGAGGGGGCGGAGGGATAACAACCGGCCTGATGCGCACCTGATTGCTGATTCCGGCTGCCTGGTTTCTTTTGTTGATAAAGAGGACTGCATAGCGGAGTTCTGAAGAATAAATATCGGATTTCTGCAGCGGCGAGAGGTCGTCTTCCAGGACAAAGGATCCGTTGCGGAGATAGTTCGGAAAATCTGCGGCTGTAATCGTTATAATCGGGGCCGCCATTTTTAGGAATTGTTCTTCGGCATAGGGCTTGCTCTTTACCGCGCCTGCTGGGTATGCGAGGCGCAGGATTTGCACCTTCCGCAGATCGTCTGCCGGCGAGCCGTCAGTATTCAAGAGGGGCCGGGAGACGGTAAGGATAACGGAATTGGCCCGCTGGCGGGCGTCCAGGTCTGCAGCCGGTCTGGGGATGCGGACTCCGGGGGGCATTGGATCCGCAATCTTTGCACAGCCTGCCGCCAGCGAGGCAGCCATAATCAGTAAGGCAATGCCCAACGCCCGGAATTCATAGAATCTAATTTTCATTTTAGAAGAGGCTGGCCGCGTTTCTTAAAGGATATATCTGCTTAAGTCCCTGTCGTTTGCGATGCCGTCCAGCTTTCGGCGGACGAATTCCGCCGAGATTTTTATGTCCTTGACCCTGGGCTGCTTTCCCTGAAAAGACACGTCCTCCAGGAGAGCCTCGACAATCGTATGAAGTCTGCGCGCTCCTATATTCTCGGTATTTTCGTTTACAACGCAGGCTAATCTCGAGATTTCGCGGATTGCGTCTTTTGAAAACCGAAGCCTTAGCCCCTCCGTCCCCAGCATGGCCGTGTATTGTTTTATCAAGGCGTTTTGAGGTTCCTGAAGGATGCGAACGAATTCGTCCTCGCCCAGAGGTTTCATTTCCACGCGTATGGGGAAACGGCCCTGCAGCTCGGGGATAAGGTCGGTCGGTTTGGATACATGGAAAGCGCCTGCCGCTATGAAAAGAATATGATCGGTTCTTACCGTTCCGTAACGCGTGCTGACGGCTGTTCCTTCCACAATGGGCAGAATATCGCGCTGGACTCCCTCGCGGCTGACATCCGGCCCGTGTCCGGATTCCCGGCCTGCGATCTTGTCTATTTCATCCAGGAAAATGATTCCGCTCTGCTCCACCCGGTCGAGCGCCAGCCGGGCGACCTGTTCCATATCCACCAATTTCTGTTCCTCTTCCTGCAAGACATACTCTGCGGCTTCAACGAGCGGCATCCGGCGTTTTTTGCCTTTGCCCTCCATAATCCCGGAAATGAGGTCGCGCATGTTGAATTGCAGTTCTTCAAGGCTGGAACCTTCGAAAACCTGCAGCGAAATGGGACTCATGGGATGGTCGTGGATTTCCAACTCAATGATTCTTTGATCGAGCTTGCCGGACCGCAATTGTTTCCGGAGCTTTTCTCGAAGGCGCTCGATGCGGATCAGATCTTTGTCGCTTTCCAGAAGATTTTTCTCTCCCGGGACATTTTGGATTGCAGCCATCAGGAGGTCGAGGAGGCGTTCTTCGGCGTTCTGTTCCGCTTTCTCTTCGATTTCTGCGATTTTTTCCATGCGGATCATGTCCACGGCGATTTCCACAAGGTCGCGTATCATGGATTCCACATCGCGCCCCACATAGCCCACTTCGGTGAATTTCGTCGCTTCCACTTTCAGAAAAGGAGAGTTGGCAAGCCGCGCAAGCCTGCGGGCGATTTCCGTCTTCCCCACGCCGGTCGGCCCGATCATGATTATGTTCTTAGGCGCAATCTCATCGGCCATTTCTTCATCCAGTTTCTGGCGCCGGATGCGATTGCGCAGAGCAATAGCCACCGCTTTCTTCGCGGCCTGCTGCCCAATAACGTATTTGTCGAGTTCCCCGACAATTTCGCGGGGCGACATTTCATCCAAGCCGCGCGGGGAGGGTTTGCGGCGAATCAAGCTTGTGGACATGGAACCTTGCCTTTTTAATTGAGGGAAAGCCCGGCTTCTCTGCCGCCGGATTTACAATTCATCAATGATGATTTCGCTATTTGTATAAACACACATTTCGCCCGCTATTTTCAGTGCTTCCCAGGCGATCTTCCTCGCCGGCAGCTTGGTGTGCCGCAGCAAAGCGCGCGCCGCCGCGAGCGCAAAAATGCCTCCCGATCCCACGGCGAGCACTTCGTCGTCAGGCTCGATAACATCCCCGGTGCCGGAAAGAAGATAAACCGAACAACCGTCCGTCGCCAGCAGGAAGGCTTCCAGGTGGCGCAGAGCCCGATCCGTGCGCCATTCCTGTGCCAGTTCAACAGCGGCGCGGTTTAGGTTTCCCTGGAACTGCTCCAGCTTGACTTCCAGCCTGGAAAAGAGCGCGAAGGCGTCGGCGGTTGCCCCGGCAAAGCCCACGAGAACGCGGTCATTATAGACGCGCCGTATTTTCTTTGCCTTCTGTTTAATGACCGTATCGCCCATGGTGACCTGGCCGTCGCCCGCCATGACGATCCGGCTGCCTCGCTTCACCAGAAGAATTGTAGTGCCGTGAAAAACGTTTTTGTCGGGATTCATAACCGGAAAGTATAGACATCGCGCGGAACGGGTGTCAAATTGATTGAGGATGCGCGGTGATTCAGAGGGGAAAATTCGGGCGTAAGCACCGCAAGTTTGCGCAAAAGCAGGGCAATGTTGGGATCAAGGAGAGCTTCGAAGGGGCAAGCGGCTTGATGTTGCGCCCTGTGAACAGCTGTTTTAACGAAAGCATTCTCCCTTTTCCCTTCGGGCCGGCAGTTTCAGCTCGGAGGCGGGGTGCTGAGGAGGTGTGAATCGATGAACGATGAAAGATTCAATGAGTTTATTGATCTGAACAGGTTTAAGAGCTTCCGCTTTAAAAAGAAGACGATAACCGGCTTACTGACAGGTGTTGTGGTTTTGATACTTCTATTCGGTACTATTTATCAGATAGAGCCTGAAGAGGTGGGCATCGTGCTTCGTTTCGGCCGCTATGTAAGGACCACGGATCCCGGCCTGCGATTAAAAATCCCCTTTATTGAAGGGGTTAGCAAAGTACCGGTACAGCGGCAGTTGAAAGAGGAATTCGGTTTTCGAACGGTTGAGGCCGGTGTTCGATCACGTTATTCATCGGCCCGTTACGAGGAGGAGTCGTCCATGTTGAGCGGCGACTTGAACGTCGCCATGGTCGAGTGGGTTGTGCAATACCGCGTTTCGGATCCCTATCGTTACTTGTTCAAAGTGCGGCATTTGACCGATACTTTCCGCGATATGAACGAGGCGGTGATGCGGGCTATAATAGGGGACCGCACTATCACCGAAGTGCTCACCGTCGGGCGGCAGGAAATAGAAGCCACCGGGCAGCTTCAACTGCAGGAGCTTTGCGACCTGTATGAAACGGGAATCACCATCGATCAGCTCGTTTTGCAGGATGTAAATCCTCCCGATCTGGTCAAACCTTCGTGGGACGAGGTGAACCAGGCGCAACAGCAGCGAGATCGTCTGATCAACGAAGCCAAAGCCGAATATAACCAAGTCATCCCGCGTGCAAAAGGGGAGGCCCAGCAAACGATTCTCCAAGCCGAAGGATACGCCCTGAATCGAGTCAACAGCGCGCGCGGAGAAGCGTCGCGTTTCAACCAGCTGTACGCGGCGTATCGCCGCGCTCCCCAGGTGACGCGGCAGCGTTTGTATCTGGAAACCATGCAGAAAATTCTTCCCCGAATCGGCGGGAAACTGTATGTGGACCATGATGCCAAAGGCGTGATGCCGCTGCTTCCGCTGGAGTCGCTGAAAGGGATTGCCTCCGGGACGGAAAGTAGAAGGGAGGTGCAGCCATGAAGACGCGTTCGACGGTGATTTTGATTGCCATAATCGCAGGATGGATAGTCCTGGCGGGTGTGACTTACGTCGTCGATGAAACTCAACAGGTCATTATTACCCAGTTTGGCGAGCCGGTCGGCGATCCGGTTGTCGATCCCGGACTCAAATTCAAAGTTCCTTTTATTCAAACCGCAAATTTCTTTGACAAGCGCTTTTTGGAATGGGACGGGGATGCCAATCAGGTCCCTACCAAAGACAAGCGTTTTATCTGGGTCGATACATATGCGCGCTGGCGCATCGTGGATCCTCTGAAATTTTTTCAGCGCCTGCAGGATGAAAGAGGTGCCCAGTCGCGCCTGGACGACATTATAGACGGCGAAACGCGCAGTTCTGTGGCGAGACATGATTTGCTGGAAGTTGTTCGCAGCACCAACCGAAACCAGGAGGATGTCTTGATAGGATCCGAGGAGGAGACTGCGATCCTGGGAAAAATCAAAAAAGGACGACAGGGAATCGTTCAGGAGATCCTAAGCAAGGCGTCGGAACGCGTTAAGGATCTGGGAATTGAGCTGATCGACGTTCGTTTCAAGCGAATCAATTACGTGGAGGAAGTCCAGAAAGACGTATTCGCGCGCATGATTGCGGAGCGCAAGCGCATTGCGGAAAGCTACCGGTCGGAAGGGCAGGGCGAAGCCGCGCGAATCCGCGGCGAACGGGAGCGGGATCTTAAAAGGATTCAATCGGAGGCCTATCGAGAGGCTCAGGAAATTACGGGCAAGGCCGACGGCGAAGCGACGAATATTTATGCGGAATCCTATAATCGAGACGCTTCCTTCTATGCTTTTATCAAGAGCCTGGAAACCTACGAGAGGACCGTGGATCCGCAAACTACGTTTGTGCTTACGACAAACAGCGATTTTTTGCGATACCTGAAAAATTCGCCCTAGAAGCCCGTGGTGAAAGGACGACAGGCCGCGTTCCGCGCCCCGCGGGGGCAGATGCCAGGCCGCGCGACGCTCGGAACGCGGCATATTCTAATTCTCGGACAGGCTCCCAGGAGAAATCTAATGAATAATCCGGATTAATAAGTTTTTCTTTTAACCGGGGACCTGCTTCCCCGCCGCTGCAGCTTCAGAACGCGCCAATCATCTCCGAAGTCGGGGGATCCCAGATTTATACGGTTCACTTTCAGCACCAGGCTTTCAAACTCGAAATAGGTCAATGGGGCCAATTCAAGGTCCTCCGAACCGAGCCGGATCCTGGCTCCAAGGAATTCCTCGGCGTCGCCGAAGTTCCCCTCGATTTCAAAGCCAAATGAGGATCTCGGATGTATGGTCATGGAAGTTGTTTTCATCGGCTCCCGGATATTTCCAGTTTCAACGATAAAAAGCCGGACAGCTGCTTTGCGGTTTTCCAGGGACAGCTGGATATTTTTGGCATAAAGGCGGATGTCCTCTTCCTTCATGGATACGAAATTAAGGATGGGAACGCCGGGCCTGACGATTTCAATGGTGAAAATATAGTCGCGGTCCACAAATGCAAAATATCGGCTTTTCTCAAGCGAACGATCTTCCGCCGCAAAGGGTTGCATCAGCGAAAGCAGCGGTATAAGCAATGCGAGAAAAAAAGGCATGCATCATCGTAGCATGATCTCCTGCGGCGCCAAAAAGCGAACGTTTGAATTTCTCTTATTTAGGCAAATCCGCCAGCCGCAGGAGAGCTCTGTTTTGCAAATTTTCCGCCGTTTGCCTAGAGGCAAGAAAGTGGTTGGCGATCATTGAAAACGCCAGCATTTCTCCTCCGTCGGTTTGCAGATAGCCTGAAATCGAGGATACGTTGGCGAGACTGCCCGTTTTGGCGCGCACATTGTTTTCGGCCTTGGTCCCGCGCAGCCGAAATTCGAGCGTGCCGTCGATTCCTGCGGTCGGAAGCGCATCGTAAAAGTACCGGAAGTGCTGATGGCGGTGCATATGTCTCAAGATCCCGACCAAAGCGTCCGCGCTTAAAAGATTCAGCCGGGACAGGCCTGAGGAATCGACGTACGCATAGGTCCCTTTTGGAATCCCCATTTCTTCCAGCGAGGCTTCAACCACTTCCTTCCCTTTATCGAAACTCCCTTCTCCGGAAAATCTGAGGCCCAGCGTCCGCGCCAGAGTTTCGGCGAACAGATTATGGCTTTCTTTAAGAAGCGGTTTCAGGATTTCGGACAATTCAGCGGAAAGGTGAGTCCAGAGAAGAGACATCGCCCCGGTTTCATAATCCCTCTGTTCCCGGACGCGGCATGCTGCAGCCTTGACGCCCCGATCGCACAGGACTTGCTTCAGCGCCGAGAGGTAATAGCGCACGGGAGATTGCACGGCAACCGTTCGGGCGTTTATGCGTCCGTTGGACGGCACGCATCCGCTGATTACGACGGACTCCAAATCCTCGCCGGCCTTCATGAGGATACGGACCGGCGCTGTGTTCCCTTCCGTCACGACGCTGTTTTCTATTTCGAGATAATCCTCCAACGGTGATGTCCGAACCACGGCGGGAGCCCCCTTGCCGGCTCCCGCCAGTATTTCGACGGTTACGGCATTATCGTTGAACTGCAGCGCGCTGACGGGGGCCGCATATCCTTGAATCAAGTCATCCCATTCCCAGCCCTTCCCGTATTTCGCATCGTCAAAAGCGCCTGTGTCTCCCACGATGTCCCCTGATATGGAGTGAATATCAAAGTCCTTTAATTTTTCCGCCCAGCCTTCGAATACCGCAAAGGGATTGTCCGGCAGAAATAGCTTTGAATGCGTCGGATCTCCCGATCCCCGAATTATGAGATTTCCCTCAAGCAGGCCGTTTTTTATCGGGCCCTCGGCCAGAATGCGGGTCTCGAAGCGATAATCCGGACCCAGCTTCAAGAGCGCGACGGCGGCTGCAAGGATTTTATTGTTGGAGGCGGGCACGAGCAAACGCCGCGCATTCTTTTCGTAAAGTATTTCCGAGCGGTCCAGGGAATAAACCATCACACCCCACTGTGCCTCGGCAAAGCGAAGGTCGGAAAAGATCCCGTCGAGATCCTTGCGCAGGACTTCCCGCGAATCGGCCGTAGGTCCCGGCCGGGACATGCCGAGTATGAAAGAGAGGAGCAAAAGAAGCCGCGCAAAGTTTTTCATAAGCGGTTACCCTGGATGATTCATGAGGATTCGCAGCGAGGCGGCGTACGAGCCTGTTCGAGCGCTACCGCACACGAAGCACGAGCTTCTGCAGATCCCGGTCCCTCGAAGAATTGCCGACCATGATTTCGAATTCTCCGGGTTCCACGACGTATTTCATTTGGATATTGTAAAAAGCCAGGTGCTCCGGAGTTATCGGCAGAGTTACCGTCGCTGTTTCCCCCGGCGCCAGAGTGATTCGCTTGAAGCCTTTCAGCTCCTTTACCGGCCGCGTAACCGAACTGAATCTGTCACGGATATACATCTGCACGACTTCATCTCCCGCAGCCGGGCCCGCATTCGTAACCTCCACGCTCACGGCCGTGGAAGCGTCGCGCCGGATAACGGTTTTCCCCAAACGGGGGGTTCCGAATCGGAAGTTCGTATAGCTTAACCCGAAGCCGAAGGGAAAGAGAGGCGTGACATCGTCGAAGAGATATCCCCTGCGGGCCGCCGGCTTGTAGTTGTAATAAGCGGGGAGGTGCCCGACGGATCGGGGAATGGTTATGGGGAGCTTGCCGCCCGGATTGATGTCTCCGAAAAGGGCCGCTGCAGCCGCAGCGCCGGATTCCTGCCCGAGGTACCAGCATTCAAAAATAGCCGAGGCTTTTGCCGCAAGATTGCGGATGGACAGAGGGCGTCCGTTGAAAAGAAACGCGACAATGGGTTTGCCCGTGGCGAAAAGGGCGTCCACCAGTTCGTCCTGCAGGCCCACCATATCGAGCGACGCTCGGTCCCCCAAATGATTGAGCATCCAGGCTTCCCGCGATGTCTGTTCGTTGCCTCCGATTGCCAGCACCACGGCGTCCGCTTGTCTGGCGACCTCGACCGCCTCATCAATGCTTCGACGGTCTTGTTCGGGATCTCCCGCCGCCACTTCATCCTGTTGCCAGGAGCCCCCGGTGGTGATCTTGCATCCCTCATGATAGAGAATCCGGATGGAAGGGGCCCGGCTGCGGATGCCTTCCAGCAGCGTTGAAAAGTGTCTGGGCCGCCCGCTGTAGCCGCCCAGCAGAACTCGATCGGCGTTGGGGCCTATAACGGCCAGAGTCCTTATTTTGCCCGGATCCAGTGGAACCAAAGGGCCTGCATTCTGCAAAAGCGTAATGGTTTCGTGCGCCGCCCGGAGCGCCAATTGCCGATGCGATTCGCATCCTACGATTCTTTCCGCCGCATCCGGATCCACATAAGGATTTTCGAACAGACCCAATCTGAATTTCCATGCCAGCATCGGGGCAACGAGTTCGTCGAGCAGCGACTCCTTGAGAGCACCTTTGCGCACCAGTTCGACGAGATGGGAATAACAATCCGGGTCGGGAAATTCTATGTTGACGCCCGCTCTGGCCGCAAGCGCCGCGGCCTCCCTGGAGTCGGCCGCCACGTGGTTTCCGAAAAGCTCCGGCCGCTCGTTGAGCTCGCGGATGGCGAAATAGTCCGAAACGACATATCCTTTGAATCCCCATTCTTTGCGGAGAACGTCCCGGAGCAGCCATCTGTTTGCGTGCGAGGGAATCCCGTCGATTTCGTTATAGGAGGCCATGACGCTGACGGCTCCCCCCTTTTGTATGCATTGCTTGAACGGCATGAGAAAAACTTCCCGGAGCAGTCGCTCCGAAACATTGGCCGGAGCGCAATTGGTCCCCGATTCCGGCTGGCCGTGTGCGGCGAAATGCTTCAATGTCGCGATGATGTGTTTCCCGTCGCTGAAAGTTGCATCTCCCTGGAATCCACGGACGGCGGCTGTTGCCATGCGGGAAACCAAATAAGGGTCCTCGCCGTAGGTTTCCTCGACCCGGCCCCATCGGGGTTCCCGTGCGACATCCACGACCGGAGTCAATGCCTGGTGCGTCCCGCGGCTCCGCGCTTCCTCGGCGGTCATTTCATAAAGCTTTTGGACCAATTCGGGATCGAAAGTGGCGGCGAGTCCGATAGGCTGAGGAAAGCTCGTGCCGTCTTTTGCTGCATGGCCGTGCAGGCATTCTTCGTGAAAGATGACCGGTATTCCAAGACGGCTGTTTTCCATGAAAAATTTCTGAATGGCGTTGGTCAGTGCGGCCATTCCCCTGGCGTTTTTGCCTCCGCCGGCATCGCTCGGCCGGCCGACTTGCCCCAAGCCCAGGCGCTGCCTGAAATATTTTTTGGCTTTCGGTAGATCAAAATTGCCCTGCTCGTCGACAAGGGCATCGCTCTTTTTCTGCCAAACGCATGTCATTTGGGCTGCTTTTTCCTTCAGCGTCATGCGCGAAAGCAGATCCCGTGTCCGGCGTTCAACAGAAAGACGGCTGTTCAGATAGGCCGGTTTGCCGTTTTCCCGTGTTCTGGATTTCACTGCAGCCTCCCGCGGAAAATTTCTCTCTGATACTTCGGATTATAGCTATTGCGGTTGCGGCGGGAAAAGTGAATAAGGGGACATCCGCGCTTTCTATTCGTAATTCGTCATCCTCCTATAGGAGTTCAGCGAGCGCCTATAGGAAAGGTGCAGCGACGCAAGGAAACGGTCCCGCATATTCCCCGGAATGATTCGCTTAAGATTCTGGGCAAACGCCCAAAGGCCCGTGTATAGATATCCGAATTGAAAGAGCATGAGAAAGGGTATGATAGCGTAAATGCCCTGGTTCCATGCGTAGACGGTTACGAGTGTAAAATAAGCGCCGAAAGCAATTTCCAGAATGGTCAGGAATCCGATGCTGCACCGGTACTTCTTATCCATCCATTCCGCCCTTTTCCCTTCCACGGAGAACTTGGGCGTCCGAACGAATGGAGATTTTACTCCGAAGGCTCCTTCCAGAACGGCTTTGGAACCGGGAAGGGTCATCCCTATGCCGACCGCCATCAGTCCGGGAATATAGGCGATGCGTTTGATCCAATTTTTGTGAAGCGCTTTCTGGGATGTAATATAAAACGTCGCCACACTGCTGAAGGAAAGAATGAAGAGCGGCAGATCAATGGTTATCAATTCGAACCAGCCTTGGTTGTAGCGCACGATCAGAGCGGGGAAAAGAAGCAAGGCTAAAAGTACCATAAGCGGATAGGTCAAGTTCCCCGTAAGATGATACCAGGCCTCCATTTTTTCTATGGGCCTGTAATCGCCTTTCAAGATTTTGGGCAGCGCCTTTTTGCATGTCTGCATCGCTCCTTTTGCCCAGCGGCATTGCTGCGACTTGAATCCGCTGATTTCGACCGGGAGCTCTGCCGCAACGGAGAGATCTTTCAGAAATACGAATTTCCAACCTTTCATTTGAGCGCGGTAGCTCAGGTCCAGATCCTCGGTCAGAGTATCGTGTTCCCATCCTCCGGCGTCCTCTATGGTCTCTCTGCGCAGGATGCCCGCAGTGCCGTTAAAATTAAAAAATCTCCCGGAGAGATACCGGGTAAAACTCTCAAGAACGAAATGACCGTCGAGAAATATCGCCTGCGCTTTGGTAAGGAAAGAATAATTGCGGTTCAAATGCGTCCAGCGCCCTTGCACCACACCTACTTTGGAATCCGTAAAGAAATGAATGGATTTCTGAAGAAAATCGGATTCCGGTACAAAGTCGGCGTCGAAAACCGCAACGAATTCCCCTTTGGCCGTTCGAAGCCCGTTTTCCAGGGCGCCCGCCTTAAATCCGGTACGATCGTCCCGGTGGATGTAATGGATATCCACGCCCAAACCGCGCCAGCGTTCCACTGCACTGCGGGCGATCTGCTGGGTTTCATCCGTAGAATCGTCCAGTACCTGGATGTCCAGACGGTCCCGGGGATAATCCAGCGAACAGGCGGCATCAATGATACGCTCCATCACGTACATTTCGTTGTAGGTTGGGATTTGCACCGTGACGCGCGGCAATTCTTTAAATCGCGATTTTGGAACAGTCTGTTTTTTGTGGTGCTTAAGGTACAGAAAAACCATCATGTAGCGATGGAAACCGTAGAAGCTAAGAATGGCAAGGATCACAAAATAGGCGGTCACGATGAACAAGTCGTAATTGTCCATCCGGTATAAATAGGATATGTTCCCGGTCCTGATGAACTTTTCGTATGCGGAGGCGGGAGCCCCGAAGAAATCCATAACATCTCCTGAAAAAAATGCTGGAAGCATGTCCGGGTAACAAAAGGGACGGCACGCTCCACCCGGCATCTGCTGTTGTTCGGACAGACGGATAGAGTCTAAATAAGGAGGGAAGCAATGTTGTCACAAAAATGTGCTTAATTGTAATCAAATGTAATCATCTCTAAATAGGCGACTTTTTGGACTTCCAGCATCGGCTGTCGGGATATCTGGTATGATCTGCTGGTATTTTTGAGCGAAGCCGAAATAATGAATCGAAGACTAAAAGGATTTGATTTGCGCTTTGCTTGTTATATTCGAGGAAATAGGGAGAGCCCGTGGGGGGAAGGATGAGGATTCTAGCCGTCGAAAATTTGCCGATTGCAGACGTAAAAGTGATTCGTTACGCGAGATTTATTGATGAACGGGGTTATTTCGCCGAGCATTTTCGGAAAAGCGATTTCGAAAGCGGCTCGGAAATGGGTTTTATGAAGGGGATTGAATTCCTGCAATGCAATGAAAGCCGGTCAAAATACGGAACCATAAGGGGGCTGCATTTTCAATGGGACCCCTGCATGGGAAAACTCGTTCGAACTTTGGCGGGGCGCATGGTTGACCTAGCCCTGGATATCCGTAAAGGGTCCCCCAGCTTCGGAAAAATCATTGCCTACGAGATGCCGGCGTCTCCGGGCGCGGATTTTGGCGAATGGATCTGGGTGCCTCCGGGTTTTGCGCACGGAAACTATTTTACGGCGGAGTCTCATATCGAATATTTCTGTTCGGGGGAATACAACCCGGCATGCGAAGCCGGAATCTCCCCCATTGCCGCGGATATTGATTGGTCGCTTTGCAATCCGGAGTTGAAAAAAGAGTTTGAAGCCCTGGCGGCCGCAGGTTCCTTGATGAGCGAGAAGGACAGAAGGGGGCATTCTGTTTCCTCGTGGTCCGATAACTCGAATTCGGACCGGTTCGTCTGGGAAAATCGTTCTCCGGGGACATTCTGAAACAGCATTTCAAAAGATCGTTGTTTTGCCGGCGGCATTATCACAGGAGCATTGTGAATCGGCTGTCTTCGTGATAAACAGAGACCGTGGAATTATTTGAACAGCGCAAAATATATAGCGTTTCCGATATCACCTCCGAGATCAAGCGCTCGTTGAATGCCATAGGCATTATCTGGGTTCAGGGGGAAATATCCAATTTCAAACGGCACTCGTCGGGACACATGTATTTTTCCCTCAAGGATCAAAGTGCTTATATCAAGGGAGCGTTTTTCAGAAACAGTAACATGTATCTTAAGTTTTACCCGGAAGACGGCATGGAAGTTCTCGTTCGGGGACGACTGAGCGTCTACGAACCGAGGGGCGATTACCAGATCATCGTGGAATACATGGAGCCTGTGGGATTGGGCTCTCTTCAGCTCGCTTTCGATCAGCTGAAGGAAAAACTCCGCAAAGAGGGTCTTTTTGACGAAGGCCGCAAGATCGCCCTGCCCCTGCTTCCCCGGAAGGTGGGAATCGTTACCTCCCCTACCGGCGCCGCCATACGGGACATCCTGAGGATTTTAAAGCGGCGCAACGCGTCGCTGGATGTTCTTGTTTATCCGGCAAGGGTTCAGGGAACCGGCGCGGCCGGGGAAATTGCCGCCGGCATCCGCTATCTCAACAGCCGAAGCGATATCGAGGTCATTATTGCGGGCCGGGGCGGAGGGTCCATAGAGGATCTATGGGCGTTCAACGAGGAAATCGTGGCCCGGGCTGTTTTCGAATCCGAAATTCCTGTTATTTCTGCAGTGGGGCACGAAGTCGACTACACAATCTCCGATTTTGTTGCGGACGTGAGGGCGCCGACTCCTTCGGCTGCAGCGGAAATGGTTTCCGGCGCGCGCGAAGATTTGCGGCTGGGCGTCGATTCGCTGAAACTGCGCCTGGTTCAGGCCGTCCGGCGAAGCATCGAAAGCCGCCGTCTGGGCCTGGAGCGTTTGGCGCATAATAAGGCGTTCGCCGTAGCACCCAATAAAATTCGCGACCTGCAGCAGCGCTTCGACGAGTGCAGTCTCCGCATTTCTCAAGCAATGCAAAGATTTACATCCGCGGCGAGGCACCGGGAACGGATGTTGTCCATGCGGTTGAGCAAATTGGATATGCGCCGGCTCATGAATTACAGAAAGGAGCTTTTGGGGCGCAGGCATCAGGAACTGGCGGCCGCAATCAAAAAGCGGCTGCAGACCGACAAGTCCCGGCTGGAATTTATCGCGGGCAAAATAAACGCTCTCAGTCCGTTGGCCGTTCTTCAAAGAGGTTTCGCGCTTTGCAGAAACGCGGAGGGTTCGATCGTGAGGAAGGCCGCCGATGTTGCGCGGGGCGACAGTGTTCGCGTCACTCTTGCTTCGGGTGAATTAGGCTGCCGGGTGGAGAGCATAATCATCAGTGAAGAATCGCAATCCAATTCGTAATTGGATTCATGGGGGAGCGATGGAGTTGAAGGTAAAGGATTTCGAATCCGCGCTGAAATCGCTTGAAGATATTGTCGTTCAGCTTGAATCGGGGGACATGACTCTCGACCGGGCATTGGAATTATTTGAAGAGGGCATCCACATCAGCCGCTTCTGCAATTCGAAGCTCGAGGAAGCGGAGCGGAAAGTGGAAATTCTCATGAAAACGGCGGACGGAGCCATGAAGGAAGCGCCTTTCCCTGAAGAAAGCGAAGGGAACGAATCCTGAATCGACCGCCGCGACAGAAGCCTCATGAATAATCCGGCCCATTGCAGAGCGCGCCGCGATCTATGATCGGCTCGCGCGAAACCGAAAATTGTGCTTATGGATATCCAAACATACCTGTCCGAATCAAAAAACCTGGTGGATGCATATCTCGAAACGCTGCTTCCCGCAGAAAGCGAAAAGCCGTCGACGGTCCACAAAGCCATGCGATATTCCGTTTTTGCCGGAGGGAAGCGCGTGCGCCCCATACTGGTGCTGGCTTCGGGGGAAAGCGTGGGAGGCAATCGCAGCGTACTTCTGTACATTGGAGCGGCTTTGGAGATGATGCATACCTATTCGCTCATACATGACGATTTGCCCGCGCTGGATAACGACGATCTCCGAAGGGGCCTTCCGACCTGTCATAAGGTTTTCGGCGAAGCCATGGCCATATTGACGGGGGATGCGCTGATGACGCGGTGCTATCAAATCCTTGCCGATATTCCCGGCCTGTCGGATGCCGCGCGAATCGCCGTCATCCGCGAAGTGGCGGAGGCAACCGGAACCGTAAACGGAATGATCGGGGGGCAGGTCGTCGACCTGGAATCCGAAGGCGGACCGGTCGACGCGGACCTTTTGGAATATATCCATTATTCCAAAACGGGAGCGCTGTTAAGGGCATGCGTCCGATGCGGGGCCATTGCCGCTGGAGCCGGGGATCGCGAATTCAATGCCTTGAGCGATTTCGGAGATAAAATCGGCTTGGTATTTCAAATTGTGGATGACATCCTTGATGTAACTTCAAGCAGCGAAGTATTGGGCAAAACAGCGGGCAAGGACGAGAAGGTGCAGAAAGCGACCTACCCTTCTTTTTACGGCATCGAAGCGTCTCGTAAAAAGGCAGGTGAATTGGTTGCCTCGGCCATAGACGGCATTCGAGAATTCGGCGAAGAAGCACAGCCGTTGCGCGACCTTGCAAAATTCATCATAGACCGGACTGCTTAACTTGCGATTCGGGAATAGGCTTTTTCAAAGGTTCGGCTTTTTACTCCGGCGGGTTCTGTCTCGAAAATCCGGCTGCGGCCATATGCAAATCGTGAATGACAATGATTGATTTATAAAGCTGCAGGATACACGGACGGCTTCTCAACGTCGCAAACGAGAGTGAGCGGATGAAACGGCGCATCGATCAACTGCTCGTGGATCGCGGCTTGGCGGAAAGCCGGCACAAAGCGCAGGCGCTGCTTTTGGCCGGCCATGTTCTCGTCGGCGGGCAAAAAATCGAAAAGTGCGGCCAACAAGTGGACGCGGATGCCGAAATCCGCGTTCTGAAGCGTTTAAGCTTTGCAAGCCGCGCCGGCGCCAAACTGCAGGCGGCGCTTGACCATTTCCAAATTTCGGCGGCCGGCCGGGCATGCGCCGACCTCGGAGCGTCGACCGGCGGGTTCACCGATTGCCTGCTTCAGAACGGCGCCTCAACGGTATATGCTTTTGACGTCGGCAAGGGGCAGTTGGATTGGAGACTCCGATGCGATCCGCGCGTTGTCGTTCGGGATGAGTTTAACGTTCGGAATCTGAAAGGCTCAGACCTGCCCGCGGATGTCTCTTTGATTTCCATCGATCTTTCATTTATTTCAGTCACGAAAGTCTTGCCCGCGTTGAGGGAGGCTTTTTTAAACCGGGCGGAAGAGGCTCAGAGAAAAGACGGTCGCGCGCGCACGGCGGACGTGATTGTGTTGGTCAAGCCGCAGTTTGAAGTCGGCAAGGGAGAGGTCGGAAAGGGTGGAATCGTCAGAGATCCCGAGAAGCGCATGGAGGTTCTTAAAACCCTGGAACTATTCGCTCGGAAGAAAGGTTTCCTTTCCGTAGGCAGCATTGCATCTCCGGTGGCCGGTGCCGGAGGGAACCAGGAATTTTTGTTATATCTTAAATTAGGAAGCTTCCAATGAATTCAACCGAGCATAGAATTGGAATTGTTTTAAAGCGGCAGGACGCACGCGTTCGCGACGTCGTCCGCGACGTGGTCCCCTGGCTTCAGGCGCGGGGCGTTGAGGTTTTTCTTGACCCCGATTCAGCGAGGCATTGTTCCGTCGAGGCCCGCATCGAGGCGCCTGAGACATGGATCCGCCAGGTGAATCTCCTGCTGGTGCTTGGAGGCGACGGCACGTTTCTTCATGCGGCGCGCCTCATTGCCGGAAACGGCGTGCCGATCGTGGGCGTAAATTTGGGATCCTTGGGATTCCTTACAGAAGTGAAGATGGATGAGATTTATTCAGCGCTCGAATGCGCCCTCTCCGGGAGATGCCAATCGGAAGAACGGATGCTTTTGAGCGTCGAGGTGGTCCGCGACGGGCAGAGTGCGGCAAAGTACCTGGCTTTAAATGATGCGGTCATCAACAGAGGGGCGCTTGCGCGCATTATCGAACTTGAAGTGAGCGTCAATGAGCAACCGGTGTTGTTTACCCGCGCCGACGGGCTGATTCTTTCCACTCCGACCGGCTCCACTGCTTATTCCCTTGCAGCCGGCGGGCCCATACTTTTTCCGACGCTGGACGCCATTGTTATTGCTCCGATCTGCCCCCACACTCTCACAAACCGGCCGGTCGTGATCCCGGATCGGGTTGCGGTGGAAGTCCTTCTGCGGCGGGGCACCGAAGTAATGCTCACCGTGGACGGACAGGTCGGAATGCCGCTGCTGCAGAAGGATCGCCTCAGAATATGCCGGGCTCAACCGACGTTGCGGCTGATGCTTCCTTTCGGAAACACTTTCTTTAAGCTGCTCCGAGAAAAGCTGCGGTGGGGATAAAAGGATTTGAGACCCCCGGCGGCGATTGTCAAATACTCTGAAAAGCTCTGAAGGCACCCGTTACGCCAAGAGAGTCTGCGCCCGGATCAGGCGGCTGCGAACCTCAACGCCGTTAGGGCATTTAACGGCGCAGGAATCGCAATCGCTGCACCGTATATCCCGTATTTCTTTGGGCAGGAGCGCGAAGCTCTCCCGCGCCTGCTGGAGATTTCCTCCGAAGTCGTAATAGGCCAGGAAGCGCATAATGTCGGTGACCGGCACTCCCTTGGGGCATTTACCCCTGCATTCGTAGCACATGCGGCAATAAAGAGGGCGGATCTCCTGGTTTCTCACATACAGTAATTTCTCATCTTGGGCCGTATACGGCTCCGTCATCGCGCGCACATTCATTTCCAGCTCCGCGATATTTTTAGTATAGGGCACCGTGGTCGAGATCGCGGGATTCAACAGGACCCATTTAACAGCCGCAAGCGGTCCCTCCGGCGGAAGATCGATCTCTCTCGGAACGAATCCGGCGACCGCGATGACGACTTTCATGGCCACTATGCCGATTCCCGCGTTATGCATCCTGGATATGGCGGCATTGCGGAAAGGCGCCCCAATCGCGTAGCTGTAAGTCGTCTGCACCACGTCGAACTTTCCGACCCCGAGGATTTTATCCACAACCGCATTAATATCGTGCGCGCTGACTCCTATGAACCTTGCCTTTCCCTGTTTCTTCAGCATCTCGCAGGCCTCTACGGCCTCGTCCGTAATTGATTCCGGCGTATCTCTGGAATGCAGGTGCCAGATGTCGACATAGTCCGTGCCCAGCGCCTTCAAGCTGGCGTCCATATCCTTTAAAACATCCGATTTAGTCCGCGCGTCCGTTTTAGTCGCCAGCACGACCTTGTGCCTTTTGCCCTTTAGAGCGGCGCCGGTGATCTCTTCGCTCTTGCCCGCGCCGTAGCCTCGCGCGGTGTCGAAATAATTGACGCCCAGATCAATGGCCCGCGCAATCACAGCGGGGTCAGGTGTAATACCGACGCCGGAACCGACGGCAGACACTCTCAAACCTGTGTTGCCAAGCATTCGATAATCCGCGCCGGCCGCCGCTTGGCCATAGTCGGCTGCAGAATGGGCGGCGACTAAGCCTGCCGCAGGCAGGACCAGCCCGGCCTGCAGGAATCTCCTTCGCGATCGGTCGAATTCCACAATCCCTCTCCTCAATAAAAGCATTGGGTCCTTGAATCGACGAGACTATGCGAAGGTTCAAAGACCCAAAGCTCTTTTTAATTCATGATCAATATTTATTTAATTTTCATTCCGCTTCTGAATTCGCTGTAGCCCATTGTCTGATAGACGCCGTTAAAGTAGGGCGCCAATTGAAGCGCGCTGAAGAACAAAGGCTTGCCGACCCTCTTGATATCGCAAGGATTATGTTCCAGGCCGGCGGGAATATAAAGAACCGTAGCCTGAGTGATGGTGTGCTTTTCGTACTCTTTGCCGATAAAGTACTCAATTTCCGCGTCAAAGGAGCCCACGAGATCGGGGAAGGTCGCTCCCAGGAAGAACAGGTATTCGTCGGTGTCGTGATGATGGGATTCAAGTTCCAGCCTGTAAGGCTTCACGAATATCTGCCATCCCATATTGATTTTTGCGCCGGGAAGATCGCTTTCTCCGCGAAAATAAGCCTGCGGACCGGGAACAATTTCGGGGACCATGGTATTTTCCCTGAGCCTTGAGCTGAACAAATGATCATACTTGGTGCCAGTTGTCCCCTTCGGCCATGGAGGCGGATTTCTAAAGAACTTCGACTCGGCTTTCTTGGGTTCCGGGGTTTTTCCATCCTGTGCTGCCGATACGATCGGTACTCCCATCTGGGCCAAAGCGCCGGCAAAGGCAACGCCTGCTGCGCCGGCCGTAACATCCTGGAAAAACGCCCTTCGATCTGTACCCTTCTTGCTGGTTTTAATTGAGCTCATTGCTATCTCCTCTCAAATAATCATGTAGACACTGTCCGGTGCGCCGACTTCGGCCGGCGATGGAATTTATGGGGCCGGTATTTCAACGAAGAGCCATGCCCGGCCAGCGAGGCGGCACGGCTTTTCTTGCCGTTCCGTGTCCGGCACCGGTCCCGGGAATATGAATGCCCCTGCATTGATGACAGCCGTATGCACTGGCTTCGCGGAATCCCATTGCCGGAATCATCGTACCGCGATTGACCCCGCATAATGATAGGACCGCAAAACCCGATCCCGATTGTATTACAAAAGAATGCTTGTTTGTCATAAAACGTGCAACTTTAACCGGCGCCGGAGCGGATGCCTGCGCCTTGTATTCATGAAGGGGATCGGGATTGGGGATTCCGATATGACACGCGGCGTGCGGCACATTTTAATCCTCGGACAGGCTCCTAATAAAGATCGATGCCCGCTTTCCGGCAAAGCCTCTCAAACAGCGCGACCGGAAAGCCGACAATATTAAAATAGCAGCCCTCGATGCAGTCTATGAAGAGGGAAGCGCGGCCTTGAATTCCGTAAGCCCCTGCCTTGTCCCGGTATTCGCCGGTTTTGAGATACCATTCTATTTCTCTGGATTGGAGCCGCCGGAAGTGAACGCGGGAACGGCTGACCGCTGAGTAACAACGCCCGGATCTCCGGTCGATCAGGAAAACTCCGGATAACACCTCGTGCCACCGGCCGCTGAGGCTGCTCAGCATGGCGCGCGCTTCCGCCCGGCTATAGGGCTTTCCAAGGATGCGTTTTCGGACGACTACAAGGGTGTCTACGCCCAGTATCAGGCCGGACGGATGCCGTTCAGCGGTCTTTTCCGCCTTTAACCGTGCGATGCGAAGAACATATTTCGACGGGGATTCGCCGAACTGCCTTTCGGGTTCCCGAAGCCCGCTCGGATCGACGCGAAATCGAAGGCCAAGGCCGCGTAATATTTCACGCCGGCGCGGAGACGCCGAGGCCAGGACCCATTTTATTATTCTGTTTTTTCCCTGTGCATCGCCGCCCCGCATTTGCCGCTTTCTTAGAACTGGTAGCGCAAAGCCAATTGAAGGGCGCGGGCGGATCCCCGAGCTGAAGTGATAATGCCGAAAGCGCAGACGCCGAGGTTCGTGTTCGGGAGGTCAAAGTTCGTATTGTTAAGCAGATTATAAGCTTCGATCCTGAAATTCAGGTAATTGTCGCCGATATTAAAATTCTTGCGAATCATAAGATCCAGGTTGAAATAACGCGGCCCGGTGAACGCGTTCCGTCCGGAAGTCGGGTATTCACCCGCTTCCGGATGCGAAAACTGTTCCGCATAAGTGGGATGAATCCAATAAACCCGGCCGTCGGTGTGCACAATGGATCCGATATCTTCGAGATCGCCGCCGAAGTCCGCGCGGCTGCCGACTCCGCCGAAAAGGTTTTCGAATCCGGAGTGAACGCTGAATCGCGGCCCGCTCTCCCAGACCCACAGGGAGCCGAGATTCCATCCTCCAAAAAGGAAGCCGGCCCATTTAGGGATATCAAATTCGCTATCAGGATCCCGGCCGAAAGGGATGGCGTAATCCCACGCTATGCTCATAACATGGGTTCGGGAAAAATCGCTGAATGCCTTGTCCAATTCCGGATTGAAACTGTCCATGGGGCTTACAAACTGCGCTCCGTCGTGCGACATTGTATCCAGGGATTTGCTCCAGGTGTAGTAAGCCCTTAAATTGTAATGATTCGTGCTTTTGCGAATCCCGATCTGAAGCGAATCGTACCAGGATTCCGCCGCATTGGTTCCATACAGGAATTGATCGAACTGGGGAAAGTTCCTGATATAGAAATCGGACACGCCGGCGGCTGCATAGTTGCCGTAATATTCGCGATCCATAATGTTTGCAGCGGCGCCCATCTGGCCGCTGTCAAAATTGAATCCTTTGAGGGCGTTGAATGCCGCATACGGCGATCCGAAAACTCGGACGAGGGTGTTGGAAGCAGGCACGGGAGTGCCCATATCCCGGTAATCCCGCAGCTGCTGAAACGCCTCGGAGAAATCTCCTCCCGTTTTGGTTTGATTGAGATCCAGATACTGGAAAAGGTTTTTCCCCCTGGTGCCGACGTAGCTCGCTTCCAGGATGGCCCCGAACAGACGCTTTTCAAGTTTTAGACTGAACTGGTCCACTCTGGGAGTTTTCAGATCGGCGTCCAGCAGCGCGATGGAAGATCCGCGCGCCGCGGGCGGTTGCGGGTCTTGGATCTGCGGCTGCTGGGGAAGCGGAATGCCGTCGCTCAAACGGATGTCGGCTCCCCCCGAATTGGGATGCAGCGACACGGTTTGCGAGAAACCATAGCTGTTTTGGTCTACAAAGTTGGTTATCCCGCCGATCAGACGATCGTAATAAAGCCCGTAAGAGCCTCGAACAACCAAAGTCCCGCTGCCGAAAGGGTCCCACGCAAAACCGCCGCGCGGCGCAAAATTGTTAAGGTCCGGGGAATACCAGTTGTCCCCGGAGACTGCTGAAAAATCTGAGATATCCGCCGTTTCGCTGATCTGCGATGCCTGGTTCAGCACGCTTTGATAACCGTTTTTTTCTTCAGGAACCGTTGCAATGTCATACCGAAGCCCAAGGTTCAGAGTCAGATTCGGGAGGACCTTCCAGGTATCCTGAACAAACCAGGCGTATTCCTGAAGCGCAAAATCACGATTCCGAGAAGATCCGGCCGGAAGCGTGGAGTTCAAACCCGAATAGAAGGTTTGGCTGACGCTTTCAATCCTCCCAAGAAGATCATTATATAGATTTTCAAATGTTTGCCTGTCGGCGCTTGAAATCTCGGAAAACTCAGAAGGGCCGACGGAGTCCATGGGAGCGTTGCCGTTGCCCGTCCCGAAGGAGACATTGGGATAAACACCCCTGTAATCCGCGCTGCTCTGCAATATCCGCCGGAAGTTGAATCCGAATTTCAGCGCGTGGAGGTTCCTTGCGTGGTAAAGGTTGTCCGTAATCTCGAAGACCGGGGTGGTAAAAGAATAGGGAAAAGAAACATCCACGGGATTGGTCCAGGAGTTGGCCAGAAACATCGGATTTGTCGATCGCCCTTCTCGGTTATAATCGGTGTCCGGCCTCGAATACCCTATGCGCAACTCGTTGATCGTGTTTGAATTAAGGGCGTAATTTGATCCAACCGCAAGGCTCCAGTTGTTTGAACTATAGGTGCCGGAGGGCTGGCCGGGGAATGCGGCGTCTGCATTGTTCAAAAGATCCGTGGCATCGACATGATCGTAATTAAACCTGACGAAGATCCGATGGCGCGCATTCAACGTGCGGTCGACCCGTGCCGTAATTTGCTCCTCGCTGAAATAAGTGGGGTTCCTGAAGCGGTACCCTCCGGTGTTCAGCCCGTCTCCGATATCATAATTGTTGGGGCTCGGAAGTTCGTCAAGAATCGATTCTATCGTCGGGTCGATTCCCAACCCCCGGGGATCGTTGGTCCCTATGTCGTAGGATAGAACCGTTTCTTCATCGCGAACGGTATCCTCCGGGGAATACCATTGAAACACTCCGGTTTTGGCCGTGGAGGTAAGAACCATGCGATTTCTGATTACTTCCTGATCGGTCCGGTTTGCCTCAAAATTGGCAAAAAGAAGAGTCTTGTCCCCAAGGGGGCCGGATGCCGTCGCTCCAAACAAATTCCGGGTGTAGCCGGGCCTGGGAAGAGCGTATGTATTATTGAAGAAACCGTTGGCATTGAGATTCTTGTTATTGAAAAAATCGTAAACGCTTCCAGTCCAGGATTTTGTGCCGGAGCGCGATGCCATAATTACCTGTGCGCCTCCGACTTGGCCGTATTCTGCATTTCCTCCCGCGGTTATGATCTGCATACTGGAGATTCTATCGGAGCTTTGCGTGATCAGAGAAAAGCCCAAACGCGGATTTACGGGATCGGCAATCGACAGCCCGTCCAAATAGGCGATGTTCATGGATTGCCGCGTGCCGTTGACGGTCGATACACCCTCGTTGCCGCCATTGATTTCAATCCCCGGCTGATATGCCGGAAGCTTAAGAGAGTTCCGATTCAGCAGCGGCAATGCATCCATTTCGTCCCGTGAAAAGGAGGCTGCCGTGTGCGCCTCGCTGGTTTCCGGCCGCTGCTGCGGGCCGATTTCCCTGTCGATTGCGGAAACCTCGAACGAGAAGTCCTCCACTGTAATTCCGGGCGAGAAAAGAAAAATGCGGCGGTGGCTGACGTCTTTGAATTCTTTTGCTTTTGCGGTTACGTCGTATATCCCCGGAGGCAGAGCCGGGAAGCTGTAGTATCCTTCGGCGTCGCTGACTGTTTCCCATTGGTGTCCGCTTTCGGTTTCGACCGCAGTCAAAACGGAAGCGGGGAGAGGGGCGCCGGAAGGATCTCGAACAATTCCTTTAAGGCATACGGAACCGGTTTGCGCTTCGAGTGGAATCGCAATCGCGGATAGACAAAATAGTGCAATAGAAAGAATAGTGATCCCGTAATCCCGTCGAGCCACTCTCCACCTCCTCTTTTATGAAAAAGCAGAATCTGCGAACGAGCAAACCTGCATTTATAAAGGCACAAATGCAAAATGCGCAACCCAATATTACATGAATAGAGCCTTTTGTCGATAGCGGCTAATCATGCGGCTGTTTTCCAAAAAATAGGATGCGGTTTTCGCCGCCGCTGTTCATCTAAAAACGCATCGGTAAACGGACCGCTGAGCTCATAGCCCCCCCGCATTTAGGAGGGTCCTTCGAGCCGGCATGAAAGACACCGCCTTTTTTTTACGACAAAGCGGGGCTTTTATTCCAAACTTTTTGGCCCTGCGTCGTATATAATGAGGTTCGATTATGAGAACGTGAAGAGTGTAGGAGCCTGAAAGGGCGCAACGGCATAAACATGCCTGGATCCGCCGCCGCAGTAAAAGCTTCAGGAATAATATGGGTCAGGATGCCATGTATTCTCAGGTGTCTTCCGGGCGATTGGTGATGGGGAAAAGGACGAAATGGGTTATGCTCGGATTGCGCCGCCGTTTATGAAATAAAGCGAAAAATTTTTTTAAATTGTTTACCCGCCGCTTGCAGCGGTTTCAGTAGGGAGCGAACTATGCGTTTCGGTTTTGCAATTTTATGGATGATTCTCGGGTTTCTATGGATATCCCCGGCGCAGGCGCAGAAGCGCGTTTTTGCGACGGTGGATCCGAATGCCGCAAAAGTGAACCGTAGTGCCGATATTTACAACCCGCTTACGGGCGCGATCGCCCCGGCGGACAATGCGATGGCAGCGGCGCGCGAACAACACTCGGCCGTTCGCATGAGCGACGGGCGAATCCTCATTTCGGGAGGGTATAACGGCCATTACTTGAACACGGCTGAAATATTCGATCCGGCGGCCGGTACTTTTGCTGAAACCGGAAGCATGGTTTACACGCGCATCGGCGCCGCGGGCGTTCTCCTGGAAACGGGGAAGATCCTTATAGTCGGCGGGTACAACGGAAGCTATCTTTCTTACGCGGAGGTTTACGACCCCTGGTCGGAAAGCTTCACCATGACTTCGGGGTCCTTGCAGGCGCAAAGGCAGAATGCTGCGGCTACTCTGTTGCAAAACGGCGAAGTGCTTATAACCGGGGGCTATAACGGAACGGAGGGCTACGCCATATTCCAGAAGTCGGCCGAGCTTTACGATTCCGAGTCCAACTCATTCAGTTATACCGGTTCCATGACCGACGCGCGCGAAGGGCATACGGCAACTTTGCTTTCGGACGGGAGGGTGTTGGTGACCGGCGGGTGCAACAACACCTTGGGGGACAAGGTAGTATGCGACCGATTCCTTGCTTCGGCCGAAATTTACGATCCGGAAACGGGACAGTTTACTGTAACGGGATCCATGAGAACGCCCCGCATGAATCACACGGCGTCTTTGCTGCCGGGCGGGAAGGTATTGATTGTGGGGGGTAGCGACGGCACGGCTCCGCTCGATTCCGCCGAGATTTATGATCCGGCTGCGGGGGTTTTTTACGGCGTCGGTGCAATGGGAGCGGCTCGCACCGGCCATACCGCCTCAATACTGCCCGGCGGCGAGGTATTTGTTGCCGGAGGGCGTTCCGATCACCACCTGTCCACCGCTGAAATATTTGATCCGGGGACCGAGTCCTTTGAGGCTCTGCCCGGCCTCATGAACGCGCCGAGGCTCTACCATTCAGCCAGCGTCCTTTCAGACGGCAGAGTATTGCTGGCGGGCGGACAAAATTCCTATCCTTTGATTTTCGACGTGAATTACCAAAGCCGGTCCGACAATATCGCTCCCAATATCGCGGTTTCTCCGGATTCGAAAACCGGATTTGTTTCCTATACGGGTTCCGGTTTGGTCCTGGCTTTTTCAACCGAAACCGGAGAGGTGTTAAAGCAGATTGAAACGGGCGGCAAACCGACGTATATCACGCCTCTTCTGGACGGGCAAAGATTGGCGGTGGTATCGGCTCTGGACAACAAGATCTTTATCATCGACATGGAAAACCTTTCACTCGCCGACACCTATACGTTTTCGGGCTCGTTCAGCTTCGGCAGCATTGTGTCTCTTTCACCGGACGGAAATCTCGGTTATGTGTCTTCAACATCGAGCGGCGAAGTCATTAAATTCGATATCGCGACGGGAGAAGAGCGGGGTAGGATCGGGGGGCTGGACGGTCCGGCGCAGATAACGGTCACAAAGGATGGAGGGACCCTCTTTATCGTCAATACGGGAGACAACACCGTCGTTTCGGCGGACGCTGCATCCATGGCCGTAAATTATGAGTTGGATCTGCTGGATACCTATGCAAATGCGAGCTTGACGATTTTCAACAAAGTGGTTTTTAACCTGGATGAGACGGTTGCCGTCGTCGGAAGCCAGAATTTGGAATCGTCGGGTTCCGCCAGCGCGATGTTTATCTTCGACGTAAACACCGGCGAAGTTCTGAGCACACATTCGGTGGGCCTCAGTCCGGGGCATACAGTCCTCATGCCGGGCGGGGCGGAATGGCTGGTTCTCTGCAAGAACGCGCTGACAATTCTTCCCGTGGAGGACCCCGATTCCGGCGTCAACCTTACCCCCGTTCAGGGGAGTCCTTTGGGGTCTGCAAATATAGTGCTCACGAACGGCGGGGAATATGCCTATTATACGTCCGCCGTCGCCGACCAAATTTATCAACACGATATTCCGCACCAGTCCGTAGTCGGGGCTTTCCTGGTTGGTGACGATCCAAATTCAAGCCAGGACCAGGCATCCAGCCTCGCTGTCACTCCGGACGGCAAGACCATGATTGTGCTTAATTTTGCGAGCAATCAATTGGATCTTCTTTCGGATACAGCGGTTCTCAGACAGACCAAATTTATCAGCCAGGAGGATGAATTTACCGGTCTGTCGATCGTGAACGTGTCCGATACCGCTTCTGAATTGACGATAACGGCTTTATCCGACGGCGGGGCCAATTACACCGGAACGGATGTCGTCAACCCGGTGACGATTCAGGTAGGGCCCAATGAGCAGCATTCCATGGACGTATCCGAGCTTTTTAATCTCGATGTGGATATTGGCAACGAAGGCAGACTGGTATTTGAAAGCACCCAGCCCGTCTTTGCAGGATATTCGACCGTTGGGCGGATAAAAGCCAATTTTCTTGAGCCGTATATCACCGGATTGTACGCTGTCCCGCTGGTTCATGATTACCGCGATCAACTCCACGAGTGGATCATACCCGAAATACCCCAAGCTGAAGACGCTGCAACCGAGCTCAATTTTGTGAATCCAAATTATACCTCGGCCGAGGCCGAAATCGTCCATTACGCAGTGGACGGCACGGTGATGGAAGAAATCAACGAGACCGTGAACGCTTTGTCCCGAGAGGTGAAATCGGTCTCGGGAATCATCACGGACGGGCAGGCGGGGCGCGTGATAATCCACGGCGGACTCGCCGAGGGCAAGACAAGAAGATCGACGGAATATTATGATACCGTCACAAAAAGCTTTTACCAGATTTCGCAATATTCAAGCACGGCGCGCCACGGGCATACAGCAGTCCTGCTGCCGGATGAAAAAATACTTGTCGCCGGAGGGAAGAGCAACTACTGGATACTGAAAAGCGCTGAGCTTTACGACCCGATTTCTGAAAGCTTTTCCCCGGCTCCGGGAACGATGGTGTCGGAGCGATATCGGCATACCGCAACGAAGCTGATAAACGGGCAGATCCTGCTTGCCGGCGGGCAGAATTCTTTTTCCATAAACGATACCGCTGAAATTTACAATCCTCTGACCGGCGCCTTCGCTCCAACGGCGGGCTCCATGACCATTCCCAGGGACGCGCATACGGCGACGCGTTTGCCCGATGGAAAGGTTTTGATCGCCGGAGGGATCGACGGAATCGGGATTTCCGCCACGGCGGAGATTTATGATCCGGAGTCATCCAGCTTTTATCAAACCGGAAATATGAATGCAGGCAGGGCGTTCCATACCGCCGTCCTCTTGCCGAATGGGAAAGTCCTTATTGCGGGAGGATATAACGGCAGTACCCTGAGTTCAGCGGAATTATACGATCCTTCGACCGGAATGTTTTCTTTGGTTTCGTCGATGACGGTCGAGCGAAGCCATCATTCCGCCACCTTGATGTCTGACGGGACCGTGCTGATTGCTGGAGGCAAAAATGCATCCGGGCCGCTCAATACGGCGGAAATATATGATCCGCGGAATGCGAGCTTCCTCTCGACGGAAGGGACCATGTTATCCGCTCGGAGTTCGCACACAGCCACCCTTCTTGATAACGATGCCGAAGGGGATGATGATTACGTGATCATTGCGGGCGGCTTCGGCTATAGCGGCGAAGAGGATGACGATTTGGGTGCGCTTTATGCTTCAGAGTATTACACTCCGTCCACCGGCAGATTCACAAGGGCGTCCGTGGTCTTAAGCGAAAGCAGGCAGGGACATACGGCGACGCTTCTATCGGCGGGTAATCAAGGATACCTTCGAGCCGCATCTAAATCAGGGATGCTTTTTACGGAAATTTACAGCAATGGCGGAGCGAATACGTCCGTCAACGGCATCGATCTCGATAAATACGACGGGGTTACACGCCTTTACTCGCCGCAATTTGCGGCATCCTCGAATTTCACCACCTCGCTCAACATCATTAACGGGAATCAGGACAGCGAAGCCGAAGTTACGCTGACGCTGCATGCTCCAGACGGATCTGTATTGGCGGCTCCGGTGAGAAGAATTTTGCCGGTCAATGCCCAACTGAAGGCCGGCCTGCTTTCAGTTTTCCAGAATCATCCCGGTCTTCAAAGCATGACAGGATGGCTGGAAGTCGCAAGCAGCGTCGATCGCGTTGTGGGAACTCTGTCCTTTGCCGATCCGGACAAGAAATCTCTGGTGAGCTTTGAATTGTCGGGAACTCCTATGCGGGATTTTATCTTTCCGCTTGTGTCCGAAGACCTGGACTTTCTGACTGAGATCGGGCTGCTCAACAGCGGAGACCAGACCGCCAATGTTGAGATCGAGTTGTGGAGCCCGTCCGGGACGCTGGAAGCCTCCAAGACCGTTACAATAGCTCCGGGAACTCGTATTGCAGAAGGCCTGAGCCAATGGTTTCCCGGGATGCAACCTCTTCTTTCCGCCAATGTCCGCGTTCATTCGGACCAGCCTTTACACGGAATGGGACTGATGTTCGATCAAAAGCTTTCGTTTATTTCGTTCGTGCCGCCGGTTTCTATCCCGGAGCCATAGATTGGATCCCATATTCGGCGTGCTTCTCAGTCTGCAGCGCGGAACCGCCACGCATAAAGCGTGGGCGCTTTCGTGTATTGAGGGCGCATGGCCTAAACTCATCGGCGCCAGATTGGCGGCGGTATGCCGTCCCGCCCGCATTGAGAATTCGGGCCTTGTGGTCGAAATAATGAACGAGGGCTGGGAAGAAGCCGTCAAAAGCGTTCAGCCGGTTTTGCTCAAAAAGCTTCAGGACGCCACAGGGGGTGAAATCCGGACGCTGACTTTCAGACGGAAGTTGCCGGATGAAAATGCGTTCTAGAAGGCAACGCAATCGTTTTTCCCCGGTTGCAAAAGAGGGAGAGGGGAATGCGTTTTTTTCTGCCGTACCCCGGCCGCTCTCCCGTATACAGGCATGATGCGCCTGATGGAATGTTTGCAGAGAAGCCGCCCGTATGGTAACCTAACGTCTTGTTTATTCGCGGCTTGTGCGGAGGATGAATTGGCACTTACAGTAGAAAGAAAAACAGAAATCATCGGAAACTATCAGATTCACAACAAAGATACCGGATCGCCTGAAGTTCAGATCGCTATTTTGAGCGAAAAGATCGCTTATCTGACGGAGCATTTCAAAACCCACGCAAAGGATCATCATTCGCGCAGAGGGTTGCTGCGAATGGTGGGGAAAAGGCGTCGGCTTCTCGATTATCTGAAGGATAAGAACGTTGCCAGGTATCAAACTGTTATCGAGCGGCTTGGCATACGAAAATAATGAATCAGCCGCAAGTCTTCAGGGGGCCTGCGGCCGGGGCTGCCCGGCGTTACGAATCGCGAATGCGCCCGTTGCTTGCGCTCCAGACCCCGATGCACAAGGTTTTAGAAAGATTGATGAGTGCTGACGGACAAAAGGTTGCCGGATTAAAGAAAGCTAATTAAACGCAAGGGGGTAGGCCGGATTATGAATTATGAGTTATGAGTTAAAGATTATGCGGCCGTAATCCTTAACTCAGTACTCATAATCATAATTCTTAGTCCATAATTTCCGCCTGCAAGTCCTCTCGCGCAATTTCAATTCTTGGAGGAATCATGCATCATCGAGTTTCCGCCGATATAGGCGGGCTTGAATTTTCTATTGAAATGGGCAAGATCGCTAAACAGGCGGACGGCTCGGCATTCGTGAGTTACGGAGATACCGCCGTATTGGTGTCGGCCTGCGCGGCGAGGGAACCCAAAGAAGGACAGGATTTTTTCCCTTTAACGGTTGATTATCGGGAAAACACCTATGCCGCTGGCAAAATCCCCGGAGGATTTTTCAAAAGGGAAGGCCGGCCGACGGAAAAGGAAATTTTAACCTCTCGGCTGATAGATCGTCCGCTGCGGCCACTTTTCCCGGAGGGGTTTAATTGCGAAACCCAAGTGATCGCCCTGGTGTTGTCGGCGGACAAAGAGAATGATCCCGATGTCATGGGGATTACCGGCGCATCGGCGGCGGTTTATTGTTCGCCCATCCCTTTTTACAATCCCGTGGGGGCCGTACGGATCGGCTATATGGACGATCAATTTGTGGTGAATCCCCCTTTCAGCAAGCTTAAGGAAAGCAGCCTGAATCTAACGGTGGCCGGCACCGAGGATGCGATCGTTATGGTCGAGGGAAGCGCCAGCGAAATATCGGAAGATAAAATGGTTGAAGCGCTGGATTTCGCGCACGGAATCATCCTCAAGCTTATCGATATGCAGAAGGAACTCTACCGCCGCATCCAGCCCGTAAAGCGCGATTTCGAGAAGCCGGTTCTGGACCCGGCGGAGGTGGAACGGGTTGAGAAAGATTATTCCCGGAGAATTTCGGAAGCGCTCCACATACCGGCGAAGTTGGAAAGCTATGCGGAGCTGGATGCTGTTCAAAAGGAAATCGTGAATTCAATACCGGAAGATGACAAGGAACGCAGGAAGCAAGCCGATCGGGCATACCATCATGTGATGGAATCCATATTCCGGCGGGAGATACTCGATGAGAGGCGGCGGCCGGACGGCCGCCGGTTTGACGAAATCCGTTCTATAGAAACGGAAGTTTCTTTGCTTCCCCGCACGCACGGCTCAGCCTTGTTTTGCCGCGGAGAAACCCAAGCCCTTGTAACCGCAACTCTCGGCACTGCCGACGACGAACAGCGAATGGACACGCTTGAAGGAGAATCCTTCAAGCGGTTCATGCTTCATTACAACTTTCCTCCTTTCAGCGTCGGGGAAGTAAAGCCTTTGCGCGGACCCGGACGGCGTGAAATCGGCCACGGTGCGCTGGCTGAAAGAAGCATATTGCCCGTCATGCCTTCGGAGGAGGCCTTCCCTTACACTGTGCGCGTAGTCTCGGATATCATGGAAAGCAACGGGTCCTCCTCAATGGCGACCGTATGCGGCGGCATCCTGGCTCTCATGGACGCGGGCGTCCCCATTAAAGCCCCCGTGGCCGGAGTGGCGATGGGTTTGGTGAAAGAGGGGGATAAGTACGCGATCCTGACCGACATCGCCGGCATGGAAGATCATTACGGAGACATGGATTTTAAGGTTGCCGGGACGGAACAAGGGATTACAGGTCTCCAAATGGATATTAAGATCAGCGGCGTGGATAAAAAAATAATGGCCGAGGCCCTGGGACAGGCCAGAGAAGGCCGGCTGTTTATTTTGAATAAAATGAACGGTTGCATTCCTTCTTCCCGCGCCGAAATTTCGGCCTACGCGCCGCGCATCATTACGATCCAGATTCCCAAAGACAAGATCGGCGGCGTGATAGGGACAGGAGGGAAAATCATCCGCGGCATCATCGAACAGACCGGTGTAAAAATCGACATTGAAGACGACGGCAAAGTAAATATCGCTTCCACCGATACGGATTCCGCTCAGCGAGCCATTCGGATGATCGAGGACCTGATCATGGAGGCCGAAGTCGGCAAAACTTATCTCGGAACGGTAACGAGGCTGGTTGATTTCGGCGCTTTTGTTGAAATATTCCCCGGCACCGAAGGACTGCTTCACATTTCCGAGGTGGCCGATTTTCGGGTGCAGGACATCAATTCCGAACTGAAGGTCGGAGATCAAATTCCGGTAAAAGTGATCAGCATCGAGCCGCCGAATAAAATCAGGCTGAGCCGTAGAGCTGTTCTGAGGGAACAGGCTGGATTGCCCCCTCTGAATCCCGCGCCGCGGCCGCCGAGAAGGGAATACTCGGATCGCCCGTATCCGGGATCACGCGATCGGGACCGCTCAAGGCCGCGGGGCGGAGAGCGAAGCAACCGTCATAGGCGCAATTATTAATCAAGTCTAAAATACCGAAGGCGGCCGCAAGGTCGCCTTCGGTGTTTTGCGGATCGTTGAAAATTCCGAATGAAGGCATGACCCCACAACAGATATTGGATCTCCTTGAAAAAGTCCGCCGGGGGCGGATAACTCCCGAGCAGGGTCTTGAACAACTGAAGCACATGCCTTTTGAAGATTTGGGCTTTGCACGGGTGGATCACCATCGGACGCTGCGCCAGGGATTCACGGAGGTCGTTTTTTCTCCCGGCAAGAAACCGGAACACATCGTTGCTATTGTCAAAAGCCTTCTCCGCCAAAAGTCCAACATCCTGATTACGCGTTCGAATTCCGCAGTCTATAAAAAGGTGCGCCGCCTCACGGCCAAGGCGGAGTTCCACGATACCGCTCAAGCGATTGCCATAGTTCAGGACAAAAGAATTTACGGCGAAGGGACTATTTCCGTCATTTGTGCGGGCACCTCCGATATCCCGGTGGCGGAAGAAGCGGCGCTGACGGCGCGGCTCATGGGAAACAAGGTGGAAACTACGTTCGATGTGGGGGTGGCGGGGCTCCACCGTTTGCTGAATATCAGGAAATCTTTGACAAAGGCCCGCGTGGTGGTGGTTGTCGCCGGCATGGAGGGCGCCCTGGCGAGCGTTGTCGGCGGGCTGCTGAGCGTCCCGGTGATCGCCGTCCCCACCAGCGTTGGATACGGGAGCTCGTTCGGAGGACTCTCCTCGCTGTTGGCAATGCTCAATAGCTGCGCCTCCAATGTTGTGGTGGTGAATATCGACAATGGTTTCGGAGCAGGTTACGTGGCGAGCCTGATTAACCGCGGTCGGAAAAATCCGTAGCTCGGACAGATTCCCGATTTCCCCGCCGTCGGCGGTTTTTTTGAAAAAAATGAAAAAGCTACTTCCCTATGCGGTTGTCGATGTATTAAGTTTAAATTTTAAAATTTTCCAGTTGGGGCTTCATAAATCTGTAAAAACAACGGCTATCAGCTATGCCCTTCTATTCTGACAGTGTTTTGGATGAAGTGCGGAATGCCGTCAATATTGTATCGGTTATTTCCGAATACGTGGCCCTTAAAAAGCGGGGGCGCAATTATGTGGCCCGCTGCCCCTTTCATAACGAAAAAACCCCTTCCTTCAACGTCAGCGAAGAGAAGCAAATCTTCATGTGTTTCGGCTGCGGATTGGGGGGAGATGTCTTTAAATTCATCATGCATATCGAGCACCTTTCCTTTCCGGAAGCCGTGAAATTTATCGCAGAACGCCATGGCATCGCGCTTCCGGAGGCCGCTGCGCCGGACTCGGATAAGACTGCTTCCAGCAAAGACAGGCTTCGAAAAATAATGGACGCGGCCGTAGATCTGTACCACCGGTGCCTCCTGGAAACGGACGAGGGCAAAGCGTCCCTGAAATACCTGCTTGAAAGGGGCGTCACGCGCGAGACCATTGCACGAATGCAATTGGGATACTCGCCTGCGGGCGGAGAGATTTTAATTCAGCGGATGAAAGGGCTGGGTTTTGAGCTTCAGGCTCTCGAGGAATGCGGTCTCGCGAAGCGTTCGGATGACGGCATGCGTTTTTACGATACCTTCCGTGGCCGTATCATGTTTCCCATAAAGGATATACAGGGAAGAGCGGTGGCTTTCGGCGCGCGAGCGACCGACGACCGGCCTCCGAAGTATTTGAATTCACCGGAGACCGCGCTCTATAATAAGAGTCGCAATCTGTATGGGTTGGGTCTATCCAGGGAGGCGATCAAATCTCAAGATTACGCCATATTGGTTGAGGGATACATGGATTTTATCATCCCCTACCAGCATGGAGTGGAGAATCTGGTTGCTTCGCTTGGGACGAGTCTCACGCCGCAACAGGTGGAATTGCTGGGCCGCTACACGCGCGAGGTGGTCGTCAATTACGATGCGGATTCCGCCGGATTCGCGGCGACTCGGAGATCGTTGGATCTTTTTTTGGAAGGAGATTTCCGGGTTAAAGTACTGCGACTGCCTGCGGGACAGGATCCGGATGTGTTTGTGAGGACCGTAGGGGCGGCGGAGTACAGGAAACAAGCGCAGGATGCGGTTTCGTACCTGGAATTTGTATTTGAAGCAGCGATTCAGAATCAGGGCGCGCTGGACGATCCCAAGAAAAAGGTTGAAGTCATGAACGGTGTCCTGCCGTATCTGGCAAGGCTGCCGAATGCCGTAGAGCGCTCCGATTATGTATTCCGGTTCGCGCGAAAACTCGGCATCGAGGATCAGCAACTGCTGGAGGCAACCAGGCGGGCCGCGCAAAAAAAGCAATCGCGATTGGACCGTGATGCGGTCGCATCGACGACATCGTTGAAACTCGCGGAGAAACGGCTTCTCCAATCACTGATTGGCAATGCCGAGCTGCAGCAGCAGATCCTGCCTCTGTGTTCACGACAGGATTTTGAAGGGCTGGCGACAAAGAAGATTTTTGCGTCGCTGCTGGATATGTTTGACGAGAACCAGGTGGGCACTTACGAAATGCTTCACCGGTGTTTTGCGGGCGAAGGGGAACAGGCTTTTCTTGCTCAGTTGGAGATTGAAGTGCCCGAGCTCCCTTCGATAGAAACGGCAGAAAGCTTTTTGAATGCATTGAGAACAATGAGATTGGCTGCATACCGTCAGAAGATACTGGTGAAAATCGCTGAAGCCGCTGAGCGGAAGGACGACGAAATGCTGAATCATCTTTTCGAGCAGCGCATTGAAGTCGATAAGGAATTAATCAGCCTGTCCAGGAAATAGCGGGGAAAGGAGACATTAGTTTTGTCTATAGAAGAGAAGTACGACGAAGTTAAGGAGTTAATCCTGATGGGCAAAGAAAGGGGCTACCTCCTATACGATGAGGTTAACGACCTTTTACCCGAAGGCATCTGCTCCTCAGACGAGCTGGACAGCATTTTCTCCCTCTTCGGCTCCGCCGGCATAGAAGTCATCGACACGGAGCAAAAATTCCAGGATGACGGCAAGCGGGACGACAAAAGAGAAGAAGCAGCCGGGGAGGAAGGGGATTTCGACTTCGGGGCTCTTAATCTGGATAAGACGAACGATCCGGTGCGTCTCTATCTGCGGGAAATGGGCACGGTCCCTCTTCTCAGCCGGGAAGGAGAAGTGGAAATTGCAAAGCGCGTCGAGCACGGGCAAAGGATTATTCTGAAAGCGCTGTCGCGTTCGCCTCTGGTGGTTAAGGAAATTCTCAATATCGGCGACCAGCTCAAGAAAAAGCAAATTTCTATCCGGGATGTGGTTTCCTTCAATGACGACGAGATAACGGACGAAAGAATGGAAGAGAAAGAAAAGGCCGTTCTCGAAGTTATCGACAGCATCCGCAAGCACGAGCGCGCCGCTCATAGAGTCCGCTTGAAGATCAGCCGATGCCGCAAGGGATCGCGCCTGTATAAAAAACATCTCTCCATGCTGGCACGCTACCGCATCCCGATTGCGTGGAAGGTGCGGGCTCTCGAGCTGAATAACACACAGCATGAAAGGCTGGTCGGAACGATCAAGGAAACCGTAGACAAAGTTATCGCTTTGGAACGGGAGCTTCACAAGCTCCAAAAAAGCCTGGAAACTCCGCGCCGGCTGGATGATTCCAGGGGCATCAAAAAGAGGATCAAGCTCCTGGACGCGGAGCTGAAGCTGATTGAGTCGGAGGCTTTCGCTTCCGTCTCCGAGCTCAAACGGACGCTGGCAACGATCCGGTCCGGCGAGCTGGAAGCGGATATAGCAAAAAAGGAGCTTGTCGAAGCCAATCTCAGGCTTGTAGTTTCGATCGCCAAGAAATACACCAACAGGGGGCTTCAGTTTCTGGATTTGATTCAGGAAGGAAATATCGGCTTAATGAAGGCCGTCGATAAATTCGAATACCGGCGGGGGTATAAGTTTTCTACTTATGCCACCTGGTGGATCCGGCAAGCGATTACGCGCGCCATCGCCGACCAGGCAAGAACCATCCGCATCCCTGTTCATATGATCGAAACCATCAACAAGCTGATCCGAACCTCCCGCAGCCTGGTGCAGGAATATGGACGGGAGCCCACAAGCGACGAAATCGCCAAGAAAATGGAATTTCCCGTCAGCAAAGTCCGCAAGATTCTCAAAATCGCGCAGGAGCCCATCAGCCTTGAAACCCCTATCGGAGAAGAAGAAGACAGCCATCTGGGCGACTTCATAGAGGATCGCGGCGTGGTTTCTCCTGCGGAAGCTGTGATTAACATCAATCTCAAAGAGCAAACAGATTCGGTCCTCAAAACCCTGACTCCGCGCGAGGAGCAGGTTATTAAAATGCGCTTCGGGTTGGGTGACGGGAGCGAACATACGCTCGAAGAAGTCGGCCAGCGTTTTTCCGTGACGCGGGAGAGGATCCGCCAGATCGAAGCAAAAGCCCTTCGAAAATTGCGGCATCCTTCGCGCAGCCGCATGCTGATGGCGTTTCTGGAAGGGTCCGCAATCCGGGATTGACGTCGCTTGTCGGGCGATGCAAAAGAACCCGAAGTCCCGGCGCTGCGCCAAGACTGGGCGTCTTTCATCCTTCAATTTCTTCTATTTGACTTTATCCTTTCGCGATAAGAAGATACCCTCAAATTCTCTAGGACAGGCTTCTGAATCAAAAACAAGGGGATAAGGAGATTGCTGTGGCAAAGAAAAAATCGAGGGAGAAGAAAATACCCGACAGCATGCCCGCCGCAAACAGCGGAAACAAAGAGAATAAAAAAATCGGCAGAAAATTCTACGAAAGGGAGCTGGAGCAGCTGCAGATAGAACTGGTAAAGCTTCAGGAATGGATCAAGCACGAAGGTTTGAAAATCGTCGTGATTTTCGAGGGACGCGATGCGGCAGGAAAAGGCGGCGTGATCAAAAGAATCACGGAAAGCCTGAATCCCCGCATCTGCCGGGTGGAAGCGCTGGGCGTTCCGACGGAGCGGGAAAAAACGCAATGGTATTTTCAGCGCTATGTGGCGCGTCTCCCCGCCGCGGGCGAGATGGTGTTGTTTGACCGCAGCTGGTATAACCGTGCGGGAGTTGAAAGAGTCATGGGATTTTGCACCGAGGAGGAATACACCGAATTCCTTCGGTCCTGTCCGGAGTTCGAACGCATGCTGGTGCGCGCAGGCATCCTCTTGATCAAATATTGGTTTTCGGTAAGCGACGAAGAACAGGAAGCGCGGTTTCAGGCAAGGCTGAAGGATCCGACCAAACGTTGGAAGCTGAGTCCCATGGACCTTGCGTCGCGGGAAAGATGGGTCGATTACTCAAAGGCGAAAGATGAAATGTTTGCGCACACCGATATCAAGCAAGCACCCTGGTATGTAGTGGATGCCGACAGCAAGCGCAGGGCCCGCTTGAACTGCATCCATCATCTGCTCAGCATGATTCCCTATGAAGATTTGACTCCCAGGAGTATCAAGCTGCCTCCCCGGCAGCGAGAGGAAGGATATGTTCGGCCGCCCCTGTCCGATCAAAATTTCATTCCGCAAGTCTATTGATCCGAGCAAAAAACTGCACATCGGGAATGGCGGAGACGATGATCGGAGCATTTCCCCGCTGTCCTGAAGGGGCCGGATAAAGCGGAGGCGGGTTTTGGGTTTGCATATTGAAATTCCTTCGGAATCCAAATATCCTGCCGTTTTTAAACTCATGGATTGGATGCAGTCGTGGCTTTTCGAATAGAAATCGGTCTGAAGCGGGGGGTCCAGGACTCCCGAGGCCGCGCAACCGTTGCGAGAGCACGCCGTTTCCAGCGGCTGCCGGTTCGGGCCTGCCGGACCCGAGACGTCTATAAAGTGGATGTTTGCCTTTCCCGTGCGGAGCTTGGACGGGTGCGAAAAGCATTCACCGATCCGGTAACATCGCGTTCGGCTATCTCGCGCCTGCCGGCGCCGTCTTTCGACTGGATGGTTGAAGTCGGATTCAAGCCTGGCGTCACCGACAATGTGGGGAGCACGGCCCGTGCGGTTGTGCAGGAGGTGGTCGGGCGTCCGCTGAAATCAATCGAGTCGGTTTACACTTCCATTCAATATTTCTTCCGCGGAAACCGATTGGCGCATGAAGATGTCGAGCATATCGCCCGCGATTTCCTGGCGAATCCGCTGATCCACACCATCCAAGTGTTTTCCCGGGAGCAGTGGGCGTCGGCCGCCGTTGATGAAGCGGTGCCCGCCATCCGGGAGACAGCGGAGATTCGGGTTGAGGCCTATGATTTGAACGGATCGGACGAGAATCTCCTTCGCATCAGCAGCGAAGGCATTCTGTCTCTCAATCTTGAGGAAATGCATGCGATCCGCGGCCATTTCGCCTCCGGCGCGGTCCAAGGCGCCCGCGCGTCCCTCGGTTTGCCTCAATCGCCCACCGATGTGGAATTGGAATGCATCGCTCAGACTTGGTCGGAGCATTGCAAGCACAAAATATTCGCGGCAAAGGTGCGCTACATAGACGAGCGCGGCCGCGAAGAGTCGATTGATTCGCTTTTTCAAACCTACATTCGTTCGGCAACGGAGAAAATCGCGAAAGAAATCGATTGGCTTGTTTCGGTGTTCAGCGATAACGCCGGCATCATCCGGTTCAACGACCGCTATAATATTTCCTATAAAGTCGAGACGCACAACTCTCCTTCGGCTCTCGATCCTTACGGCGGCGCGATAACGGGAATCGTGGGCGTCAACCGGGATCCCATGGGGACGGGCATGGGATGCGAATTGCTCGCCAACGTATGGGGGTATTGCCTCGGATCCCCTTTTTACGAGGGCGAGCTGCCGGAAGGATTGATGCATCCGTGCCGCATACGGGACGGCGTGCACCAGGGGGTCATCGACGGCGGAAATCAGAGCGGGATTCCGTGGGCGCGCGGATTTGAACGTTTCGACGAACGCTATATCGGAAAGCCCCTCGTTTATTGCGGGACCATCGGCCGCATTCCTCGGTTGCTTCAGGGCCGCCCTTCGGAACGCAAAGAGATCATTGCAGGCGATATCATCGTGATGTGCGGCGGCCGCATAGGAAAGGACGGGATCCACGGTGCCACCTTTTCTTCGGAAGAGCTTCGGGCCGAGTCGCCCGCCCAGGCCGTGCAGATCGGCGATCCGATTACACAGCGCAACATGTACGAATTTCTGATGGAGGCCCGCGATCTTGGGTTGTACCGCGCGATTACGGATAACGGAGCCGGCGGATTAAGCTCTTCCGTGGGCGAAATGAGCCGCTTGAGCGGCGGAGCGGACATCGATTTGTCAAAAGCGCCTCTGAAATACGAGGGCTTACAGCCCTGGGAGATTTTTCTCTCCGAAGCGCAGGAACGGATGACGCTGGCGGTGATTCCGGAGCGGCTTGAAGAGCTTCTCTCGCTGGCCGCACGGCGGGAAGTGGAGGCGACGGCGCTGGGGACATTTACGGACAGCGGTTCGCTGATTGTCCGTTACGGGACGCGCGTTGTCGGCTGCCTGGATCTTGTTTTCCTGCACGAAGGGTGGCCGCGGATGCGTCTGGAAGCGCGCTGGCAGCCGCCTCGGGTCGCATCTCCGAAATTGCCGCGCAAAGGCGGGCGCAACCGGATGCTGGTCAAGCTGCTGGGATCCCTGAATGTGTGCTCCAAAGAGTACAAATCGCGGCAATACGACGGGGAAGTGAAGGGACTAAGCGTGGTTAAGCCCTTCGTCGGGGTAAACAGCGATGTTCCGAGCGACGCTACGGTTCTGCGGGTGGAGCACGGCTGCCGGGAAGGAATTGTGTTGGCCGAAGGGATCAATCCTTTCTTTTCGGACCTGGATACCTATCCCATGATGGCTGGGGTCATCGACGAAGCGGTGCGGCGCGTGGTCAGCGCCGGCGGTCGGCTGGGGCAGATCGCAGGACTGGATAATTTTTGCTGGCCCGATCCGGTGCTGTCGGAAAAGACTCCGGACGGCCCTTACAAAATGGCCCAGTTGGTGAGGGCCAACAGGGCCCTATATGATGTGACAACGGCGTTCAAAGTCCCCGCGATTTCGGGCAAGGACAGCATGAAGAACGACTCCGTGCGGGGAGGCAGGAAAATTTCAATTCCTCCAACGGTGCTCTTCTCAGTCATCGGCAGGATGGATGATGTCGGCGGCGCGGTCACCATGTATTTCAAAAACGCGGGCGATTCCATATACGCGGTGGGAATGACAAAAAACGAGTTGGGGGGATCGGAGTTTTACCGGCTGCTTGCCCGTCAGCAGGGAAATCCTCTGTCCTGCGGCGGCAATGTGCCGGTGTTGGATACAGACGGCGCCATTCGAATTTATCAAGCAATGAACGCCGCCGCATCCCGAGCCCTTCTCTGTTCGTCTCATACGCCCACCCTCGGCGGACTGGCCGCCGCTTTCGCGCTTCCGGCAATTGGAGGCGGATTGGGCGCCGAGATCGATCTGGCGTCGTTGCCCTGCGAGGGCGAGCTTGACGACGACGCAAAACTTTTTTCCGAATCCAACAGCCGATTCCTGATCACGTGCGCGCCTGAGCATAACGCGGAGGTCGAAGCTATTTTCCGCGATGTGCCGTTCGCCCGAATAGGGACGGTTACGGCGGAACCCCGTGTCCGAATCGCGGGCCAAGGCGGGCGCAGGATTGTGGACATCGAGGTCGAGACTCTTCGACGCGCTTTCAAGGAAACACTTTATGGCGTCTGACGTGCCTGTTCTGATCATTACCGGATACGGCCTCAACTGCGAGGCGGAATCAAAGTATGCCTGGGAACTGGCCGGCGCCAGACCGGAGCTGGTTCATTTCAGCGACCTTATTGCGCGGCCGTCGCGGATTCAGGATTTTGCGGCGTTGATGTTCATCGGAGGCTTCGCATACGGGGATCACATGACCTCGGGCCATGTTTTTGCTTTCCGCGTCAAACATCACATGAGCGCGGAGTTGGAAAAATTCATCGGCGGCGGCAAGCTGATCCTCGGCGTGTGCAACGGATTTCAAATCATGGTTAAGCTCGGATTGCTTCCGGGGCTGGATCGGGACTACTTCACCCAGAAGCTCTCCCTGGTGCAAAACGAATGCGGCAGATTTCAGGATTTTTGGGTGCCCCTGCGCTTCGAATCCACGTCTCCGTGCGTCTTTACTCGCGGCTTAAGTTTTATGCCTCTTCCGATACGGCACGGAGAAGGAAAGCTGTTTACCTTGGATAAGGATCTGCTGAAAAGAATCGAGGCCTTGGGTTGCATCCCCTGCCGTTATGCGGATCCTGCGACGGGCGAAGCCACGCAGGAGTTTCCGTATAATCCCAACGGTTCCTTGAATGCGATCGCGGGGCTATGCGATCCTTCCGGGCGCATTTTCGGCTTGATGCCGCATCCGGAAGCCTATCTATACCCGGAGAATCATCCGCAGTGGGATCTGCAGAAGCGGCGCGGCATGCTGCCGAAAGACGGCCTCGGCCTGCAGCTGTTCAGAAACGGCGTCGAGCATCTGAAGCATATCTGATTCCTCTCGGCTGGCGGCCGCATTCTGATTGCACTTCAATTCGTTCGGCCTTTGAAAATGCCTCCAGCCATGCTACCCTATCGGACGTTACACGGCAGGCGCTATTCTATAAATCCGCCGGTCGTCCAGGGATGAGTGAAACGGGAAATAGGGCGCCGGGAGCAAGCTGAAATGATTCGCCGATATGCCTGCTTAAGCGAAACGCGCCTGCGGGAGGCAGTCGGGCACATTGCGGATGATTTCCCTGCGATTTTCCCTGCAGCCCAAATCAGCAGCACGCATAGCTTCTTTAGGGCCCATAGCTCAGTTGGTTAGAGCAGCTGACTCATAATCAGCGGGTCGGGGGTTCGAGTCCCTCTGGGCCCACTCAGAATAAAGCACTTACGGCAACAACAAAAATCAAAGATAAGCGAATAGCAAGCAACAACAATGCGAATGACGGTTGTGTATCGTTTCTTGCCATCCTGTGTTGTCCGGGTCAAAATCGTTCCACGTGCCATGATGTTCTCTCTCTGATCTGTTAAGCTTGAATTTTTCCGAGATAGCGAGTAGAAAATCTCTGAGTATTTCGATCAATGACTACTTGATGCTTGCGGATATGTTTTCTTGGATTTACACCTTCGTAAATTGAATCTGCTTCAAAAATTATAGGCTTCCTTTGATTCTCAACATCCTGACCAACGAAAAATGAAAACACTAGGACCTCATTGGGTTTCCCTTCGTCTTCGTGTGCAAGGGCGCCCTTTAATTACGCGAAGGTTATGCTTTCAAAAGTTCGGTTAAAAGAGAGGAGAGTTATGCGATTCCTTTCAAAATGCGGCACATTCCGAAGAAGGGAAAGGGTTGCACGCTCATGATCAAACGCCTGGAAATCGGTCCGGGGCGTTGGGGATGGATTCCTGTCCTCTTGAATCGGCCGCGATGTTGCGTTCAAGGTCGTTCCATGAAAGGGGCGTGGCTCCGTGATTTGCCGCCTTACAGGGAAACGGGATTTCGTGTCGGATGGGAAACCACGGATGACCGGATACCCTTTAAGGAGAAATCCGTATGTCAAAGCGGCTGCCGGTTTCGATAGAATTTGTGACGCTGCTGTATTTCCTAAGCTATGTCCCTAACATCCTGGTGACCAAGCTGATCACGTCGCTGCCGCGTGAAAGCCTGGGCCGGCCGTTGACGGGCTTGGAGACCATGCCGGTTTCTCTCATCATCAGCGCAATGGTGACCTATATTTTTGTCTGGCTGGCCGGGTGGCACAAGCATGCCAACAGCATTCGGATTGCCGGCTTGCGCCTGCCATTCCCGACGCGGGCGACATTCGCTTCCGGTATTGGAACGGCGTTCGTTTTGTTCACCGTTCCGCTCTCGTTCACATTCCCGGGCGTCAGCATTCCTTTCATCCAGGTGCTTATGCGCGGGGATATCCTCATCATTGCCCCGATTACCGACCTCATGTTCGGACGGCGGGTGCGCTGGTGGAGTTGGATGGGACTCGTACTGGTTTCCGGTGCATTCACGCTTACCATCCATGAACGCGGCGGCCTGAAGATGCAGCCATTGGCGATTCTCACCGTCATTCTATATACATTGGGCTATTTTGTGAGGCTGGTGGTCATGAATAAGGTTTCCAAGACGGGCGACCGCAAATCCGTCCGGCGCTATTTCGTGGAAGAGAAAATTGTCGCCCTGCCGTTTGCCGTAATGATGCTTGGCGTCCTATCCGCCAGCGGAATTGGGCGGCAGAGCGGGGAACTATATCGGGGATTTGTCCATGTCTGGACCGATCCCATCCTCTGGGCGCTCGTCTTCTTGGGCGTCAGTCTATTCGCGATCTCCATTTTCTCGATCATCATCCTGTTGGATGCTCGGGAGAATTCCTACTGCGTGCCGTTCGAGCGTTCCGCCAGCCTGATCGCCGGGGTCGGGGCTGCTTTTCTGCTCCATCGGTTCTGGAGGCTGGACGAGCCTACCGGGGCCGAAATAGCCGGCGCGGCGCTTGTCATCGCCGCTATTGTGTTGCTGTCGCTGGCGCCGCGATACGACAAGCTGATGAAGAAACGCGTGATCGCGGAAAAGCGGTAAATTCCGGCTGAGGGAAGCTATTTAAGCTCTTCGTCAGATTCCGCCGTGACCTGCAAGCTTCGTGCGTTCCGATCGAGTGCCGGGGGCGGGATCGGAACGCTGCTGGCGGTTGGGAGGCTGCGTTTCAAGGGGGGGGTATTGAACGAAGGATAAATTCCGGGCGCTTCTAAATTCTCAAGATCATTCAATTGCTCCATCCATCTTTTGTATATGGATGCATACTCGCGCCGATAGTACTCATCGCAAGTCGGATTGTGTTGCAATAAGGAGCGCAGGGCTTCCTCGGGCATCGGCGGCGGCGTTTGACCGCTGCGCAAATAGGGCAGGCTGTATTCGTTGAATGCAAAAACCGTATAGGGCAGCCACGCATCGCTTCGCACGAAGCCGGGCCGGCGCAAAAGGCTGTTTTCTCCATAGAAAAGACAAGCGCGCACAAATTCGCGAGGCGTGGGACGCAGGAATCCAAGACTCCTCAATTCCGGAGGCAAGGTCCAATCGAGAAACGGATTGAAATAGTGAATACTGAGATGCAGCATTTCCGGAGTCGCGAGAAGCGACTGAGGTTCGAAAGCGGGGGCCGGAAGTGCAACGCCGGGGCGAGGCAGCACCACCAAAACCCTTTGACGCGACCTGGGCGGCATGGGCATGCGGCACACAATAGGTTCCTGCAATTTGTCGAGCGGTGGAAAAAGCTCGTCGTGCATCATGCCGGCAAGCTTCATGATGAATGCTGTAGCGCTCCGGGGACCGGTGCCAGCATTCGATAATTCCTCCCCGCTTGAATGTAAAAGCGCCTGTTGCCGGGTTTCCCCCCGACTCACAAAAGGCTTGGACGCAATGCCTCGGGCGACAGCCCAGGAATTCCATGTCTCAGTGGTGATTTTACGAAGATTCCTTCGGCTGCGATGCTGCACGGCCGTCGGAAGAAATCTATCGTTGTAGAAAGGGATCCACCGGACGGCATCCTCGCGCCGCACCGGGACATCAGGAGTGGGAATCGGTTTGCCCGCGACCAGGAGCATGCTTCGCCGTTCGATGGATCCGAAATAGGAATCGGTCCTCATCCACCTGTCGAGGCTTCGGGCATCATAAACCATTATGTGGGAGAGAGCGGGATTTAAGCGTCTCAGGGTGCAAACGGCCCGATAGAGAGCATATAATTCCGCGCTATCGCCCGTTTCGGGATGAGGCTCGCGCACAATTGCGGCAAGGTCAATGTCGCTCCTGCCAAACGCAACTTCGCCCCTGCCTACTCCGTGATCGGCGTAAACGCTTTTGACGATTTCATGGCGGCACAGCGCAATCCCCATCATTTTCGCCGCGAGCCGGTAAAAGCGAAGCGATAAATTACTCATCTTATTCGGCTCATTATAGTGAAATAGAGCCGTGGCTTACATGACTGATTCAAGAAACGGGTAATTCAATCCTGGCAAACAAGGGTAATTTTTATGGGAATCCCGGTGCTGCCGGGGCCTTAACCTAATGTTGGAAAATAGCATAGGGCCTCGCCGCCTATCCCCATGAATAATCCGGGTTAGGCCTTTAAATCCAAAGACAAGTGCCATAGAATAACGGCGCTTTTCGAAAAAACTCGCTGCTGTCAACGGGGAGGGGTTTAGTGGCTCAACGCCAATTTGATTTTTACGGCGTGGGGGTTGATGTCGAAAGTGCTGAAGAGGAATTCCTGGATGCGCTGGAAAACGATTTCTCCTATTTCCTGACATCGAATAATCAAGCCTCCCTGCGGGTATCTTTGACCAACTCTCCGCCGGACTATGATCGCCTGCCGGAACTAAACTGCTCTTTTGCCACGCCCCGAAACATTTGTTTCAGCGATGAACGCTTCACTTATATCGATTACTTCGGCCGGGGATTGAATATCTATGACCGACGGGCCAATCATTGCGAAGTCATTACAACGGATGCCGAGCTGGCTCATGAGATTGCCTATTTGACGATCCTCTCCCGAGTATCGGAAGCTTTGGAGCGGCAACATTTGCATAGAATCCACGGACTCGGCATCGAGTTCGATGGAAAGGGCGCTGTAATTTTACTCCCCAGCGGCGGCGGGAAATCCACCTTGGCGCTTTCCCTCCTTCGCCAAGACAATCGGTTCCGGCTGATCTCTGAAGATTCCCCGCTTCTTCGATCGGACGGGCATTTGCTTCCCTTCCCGTTGCGCATCGGCGTTCACCCGCACAAGGTTCCCGCCGACATCGATTCCCGATACATGCGTCTGGACAAACGAATCGAGTTCACATCAAAGGTGAACATCGATATCCGGTTCTTCGGCGCTCAGATCTCGCGACAATCTATTCCTGCGGCAGCGCTCTTATTGGGGGTCCGCAGCACAGGGAAACGCGCCAGCATCATTCCGGTCCCTAAAACCGCCGCGTTGAAACACGCAATGACGAATTCCATTGTCGGCATCGGGCTTTACCAGGGATTGGAGTTCCTTTACCAAAAAAGCTTTGGTGAATCAGCTCGGCATCTGGGATTGCTGTTCTCACGGGCCTACAACAACTGGAAGTTACTCAGGAAGGCTCGCGTGTATCAGTTTTTGATCGGAAGGGATATTAAAAAGAACACCGAATGCCTTCGGGATTTTTTGCTGCCGCAGGGTAGAGAATAAAACGCCGCTTTCTAGGAGTTTGGAGAATCCGGGTTAATGCCTGATCAGATCGAATGCATAGGCTGCGGCTGGATTTTTACTCCTGTTCCACGGAGGAAGTGCGCCGATTTCCGTCGGATTTGATCAATACCGCATGAGACTGCGCGCCTCGGCCCAAAAGGGTGTATACTATAAAGGTAAATCGAACCTGCCAGACAGCGACCTTCGATTGTTCTCCGCGAGTTTCGATTTTTTTGTTCAAAGGTTTGTTTTTAAAGGGCGATGATCCAAATGGCGATGAACAGCACGGTGCATCTCAGATATATCGGCGTAATTCCTCAAACCGAATTTGTGGAATACGGGTTCCGGATAGAGGACAAAGATAAGGATCCGCGGCTGGTCGTGCTGATGATTGAATCCGGTTTCTTTGAAAGGCGCGAATTGATGCTCCAAGAGGCTCCAGACCTTTGCTATCAGAAATTGCTTGCAGATATAAACAACGAAACTGCGGAGTTTCCGATAAGTGATCGTATATCTGTAACAACCTCAGATATCGTCCGTTACCGTGAATCGCATCCGACCGGAAAATCGCAAAGGTTCCGAAGAAATCCGGCGCAATAAACCTTCCTGCCTAGGCAGAAGGGAGGGCCGGCTCGAAGTATTATTTCATTTAGCAGGGGAGCTGTGGTACCCTCCTTTTCGATCGGTGGAAACTGCCTCATTTTGTGCGGCGCGGAGAGTCATCTGAAGAACGCAGCCTGACTTGATTCCTCCCAATTTACATCCTGCACCGAGCCACAATCCATCGCATTTGATCCGGACAGGATGCATAGGACATTGGGTCCATAATGCAATCCTTCCGGCATAATAAGGAGCGGTGTTATGGGTCGAAAATTATTTGTTGGCAATCTCTCATTCTCACTGGGAGAAGCCGAATTAAAACAGCTGTTCGAAGAAAAAGGGGGCGTCGACTCGGTGACGGTTATGAGAGATCTGGGCACGGGCAGATCGCGGGGCTTTGCGTTCATCGAGATGAGCACCGATGAAGCTGCTCAAAAGGCTATTACGGAACTGAATGGGCATGAAGTGGACGGTCGCAATCTGACGGTCAATGAAGCGCGTCCCAAGCAGGAAAGGCGCGGCGGCGGCGGCGGCGGCCGTGGCGGCTATCGCGGGGGGGGCGGCAGACATCGAGAGTCCCGCTGGTAGCGCGGTATCACGCAAAATCAGCAATTCAACGGCATCAATATAAAAGGCAAGGCAGCTCGCGGCCGATGACTCCGGTTCAATACCGCTGTTCGTAATAGGGGAGAGGCATGCTCCGATCTCGGCCTCCTTGGAAGCCGGGATCGAGGCCGCAGCGGCAGCAAGAAGGTTGTCGACGATGAGCAACGAAACAATTACCCCGCAATCCTTTGGCCGCAAAAGGATTGCGGCGGCGCACTGCATGAGCCCCTGCCGCGCTCGGATATTTATTCCGCGGGCGTGATCCTTTACGAGATGGCAACCGGAGAACTTCCGTTCAAAGCCTCTCTTTCAACAGCTCTAGTCAACGACATTATCAATAAGCCCCCATCTTTGCCGAAGAACCGCCGGCCCGATCTATCGCCGCGCCTGCAGGAAATCATCCTGAAATGCCTGGAGAAGGATTCGGAGAACCGCTATCAATCGGCGAAGGAGCTGCTCATAGACCTGCGGCGTCTCAGCTTTCCGTCCACCCCGGATTTTTGAAGCGAGAAGCCGGGGCATTTGCGCATCCTGAATCTCAAGCGGATTACTTTGCCGGCGCTGGGCTTGGCCGCAGTCTTTGCGGCAGCTCTCTGGGTCCACTCTTACATTCGCAACGGGCTGCCCGAATACAAGCCTTATCAGATAACGACATCTATCGCGTGGGAAGGATCTCCGGCTCTTTCGCCGGATGGAACAATGCTTGCCTATGCATCGGATACTGCCGGCAGCCTCGGAAGCAATTTCCTTCGTTGTCTGATGCCTTTGCGAAAAAGCCTTTGTCAGACTCTTTGATATCGGCCCATTAGCTCGGCCTGGGAGATGATGTGAGCCTTCATGGCATTGGAGATTTCATTTTTCGAGGCACCCTGGGGCAGATTTAATTGGGTATCCAGAGCGAACAATTTAAAAAAGTAGCGGTGTTCCCTGTCCGGCGGACACGGCCCAAAATAATGCAGCTTGCCGTTTGTCCCCCTGCCGTAAATGCCTTTGGGTTCCTCTCCTTCCTTGATTTCCACGGTTTCAGCAGCCGGCATGTCAAAAACCGCCCAGTGGTCCCACATCCCGTCCTTCCGTATTTCCTTCGGGACGTCCGGATCCTCCATTATCAGCGCCAGGCTTTTAGCCTCGGGAGGCACTTCAGTGATGGAAAGCGGCGGATTGATATTCGGCCCGTCGCATGTGTATTTTGAGGGAATTTTCCCTCCGTTCTCGAACACCGGGCTTGTCAGTTTCATGCGATCCTCCTATCTTTCCCGGCCTGGAATCCGCTCTGCGCTTCCCATGCGCCGGATTGCCGGGAGCATGCCTGAGTGAAATGCGGGCATAACATAATAGGCTATCAGGATTCCAGCGAAGACCTCAAAGAAATTTTCACTCCTTTCAAAGCCTGGGAAACGGGGCAATTTTCTTTGGCCTGTCCCGCGTATTTTTCAAAATCCCCGCGTTTGATTTCGGGGACTCGGGCCTTCACGTCAAGTTCAATATCGGTGATTTTGTAATTGCCGGCAACATTTTCTATCTTCACGGAGGCGGAGGTCTCAATATTTTCTGGATTAAATCCGGATTCCCCCAGCATATAGGCCAGCGCCATGGAAAAACAGGCGGCGTGCGCGGCTCCAATCAGTTCCTCGGGATTAGTGCCTTCTCCATCCTCGAATCTGCTGGCAAAAGACACCGGCCCTTCGAAAGCGCCGCTTCCGAGAGCAATCCGGCCCTTACCCTGCTTCAGGTTTCCCTGCCACACAGCTTTCCCTTTTCTTAAAGGCATATACAACTCCTTTCTGTTTCACTCCCCACTTCTTTTGATTAGACTTATGCAATAGCGGCTTTGTTACCGGGATTCCACATGGTCTATCGACAATGTGGATATGGGCGCAGCCGTGAGCTCTCCGTCGGAAATGCGGAGTTGGATTGGACAAAAGAGGCCATGGAGGAATGCAGGCTTTAATCCGGATGATTCGCGGGGCTTGTACCTCCACCACGGGCTGCTAAGCGCCGTCCGCTGCATCCGGGCGTTTTGACGCGATGTATGGGATCGTTATGAAAAAAAGCAGGAGAGTCATAACTTCTGAATCGCCGAAGTTGAATTCCATCAAGCCCATCAGGTGAAAAGCCGCCAAGATGGAGATTGCTGCCGCGGCCAGTACTGCGGGGTCCTTATTCGGCCGGTTGCGGAGCAGAATTCTGAAATGATCAAAGATGATTTTCAACCACAACGCTATCCAGGCCAGGAGGGCGGGGATTCCGGAAGTCGCCGCTACCTGGATCAGATTGTTATGAGAATGCTGGTAGGCCCATTCGGCAAGATCCTTCTCTTTTCGGTATTTGAGACTTTCCCGGGGCGCCGATGAAAAGCCGACGCCGACGACCGGATTTTTGAGAGCCACAGTGATTCCCGATCTCCAAATGTCGAGGCGGCCCCTCGTAGTGGTGTCGTTAAGATCAAAGCCCGAGAGAAGCCTTTGGTGCACTGTTGAAGGCATCATTACAAAAATAAGGACCACCGCCGCTCCCAGTACCAATAGCCACCTTGTTCTCAGGGTCAAGACAGTAACGGTTATCAGCCCGCCCAGAGCTCCCAGCCAAGCGGAGCGAGTGTAGGTAAGAACCAGGTTTGCGGCCAGCAGCACGGAAAGGGCGAACCATGGAAGACTGCTCAACCTTTGCCCTGTTTTTTTGCTTTTTAAGAGAAAAATGCCGCAGGCGATGCTGGCCACAAAAACCATCATGATTTGGCCCGAGTAGGTCATCCAGTGGCTCATAAAACCGTCTATTCGGTGAAGAAGATCGACGCCGTCCCCAAAAAAGAACTGCGCAAATCCGCAGAACATGCTGGCGCCCGAGACCAAAAATATCCATAACAAGGATTTTTTGATCTGGGGCACAGTCATATAGGCCATTAAGAGGAATGGGATAATGAATTTCAGATAGCTCTTAAGGCGTGCAATATCGCTTAAAGGCTCCTGCGAAAATAGAGCGGACAGGACCGTAAATAAAAGGAATGCGAGAAGGTACCATTTAAAGGGAGGGGAAGAGATGATAATCCTTTTGTTGACCACGCAGTCGGCGATCCAGGCAATAAATCCCAGGCCGAGCAGCATTCCGGATGCCGCTACCGAGACCAGCGATGCGACGATGGATGCGCCCACCAGCGGCGCAACCAAATAACCGGGATTCATCAGGATCCGAATAATCAAATTGCAGGAGCCCCGCTTTAACGAATTCCTGCCGGTTCCCTTTTTCGCCAGCTCCGCTATGCTGTTCGCATCGGTTAATTCCATGCCGGTTCCTATCTGCAATGCACCTCTATGTCAAATCTTGTTTGAGGGCGGAGTGTTTCCTTTATCCGTCGAACAAACAAAAGGATGCAATGTCCGTCCTTCCATATTTCGGGATTCAGCGAAAAACATAGCTTCCAATTTAAAATCTTATATTAGCCTCAGCGGCTTTTAAAGTCCGGCGTGTGCCGGCCCGCGTAGAAACGTTTCGGGCTGCGGGCGCTCGGAGGCGTTTCTATCGCGCAATCCTGAAGTAATTCAGCAAAAGCGATAATTCCTCTCATGTCAATTAATGCCAATATTTTTTCGAGTGCTCTATTCGATGAAAGGTTCATATTTAGGCGGGAAATACTAAAAGATCCGGATAAGAAGCGGCATTTGTTGAGCGGGGATTCTCCCTCAGCGGGAGGATCGCCTGCCCGAATAAAATATCGCCGCAGCCCGCGCCCGGCATCTATGCGCCGCATGATTGGCCGCCTTGCTGTAGGCCCCTATGAAACATTCGAATTCAATCGTTCTCCGTTAGTATTATCCGGAAGCCGTTGCCCGATTCCTGCTGTTCCGATTGAAACGTGCAAATCAAGCGCGGTTACCCCCGGCCGCCGCTTTTTGAGAAGGCGCTTTCAAAAATGGATTGAAAGAAACGAAGCTCGTTTTCAGGGAATTCTCTGAGCAGGACGAATCCTCCCAGGGCGAGGACTATGACGACGGCCATTTCTGCAATCGCGGCGAATCCGGGCATCGGCCAAAAGTAAACCAGAGGGAAAGCAATTCCTGAAAGCAGGACGGACCGCAGTAGAGTGAAAAGGGGGAGAGTGATTTGCAGACGTTTCCGGACCGCGACAAGCCCTGCAAGAGCGCCGAGACAGGCCGCTGCCGCGGTAACCGCAGCGGCTCCCATCGGGCCGAACCGCGGAATAGCGAAAAGATGGCCCGCAATCGCAATCGGAAGCAGGGGGGCGGCCAGTTTCAGCGTCCATATCGGGTTCCCGCATGCGATTAGAATTGCATTCAGCAGATTAATGAGCATCATTGCAAGTCCCGCGAAGATGAGCACCGCCATCAGGGGGCCTGCGGCGGCGAACGAAGCTCCGAAAAGCAGGATTGCTATTTCATTCGAGGCGGCTGACGCAACGACGGCGACGGGGAAGGCCACAGCAACGGTGCGCATTGAATTGGTCGCCAAAATCCTGGCCGCGGGCATATCATTCTTCCTTAAAACCTGCGTCAACGTCGACAGCAGCAGGGGCGATAAGGAAATTGAGAAAATTCCCGGCATGACAAAGGATACGTTCTGTGCGGCCCCGTAGATCCCCGCCTGCGCCGCGGAGGCTCCCAGTATCTTCAGCATGAATAAACCGAGACTCATGAGATGCAGGCACATGGAAGCCAGGAATATCGGGATTGCGTAATCCCATAAAGAGAAGGACACCGGAGCGCCCGCCTTCCACGGCGGACGGATGTAATGCCGGCCGATCGCAAATTCAATCAGGGAGGCTCCGACACTTCCCAGAATAGCGCCTTGAACGGACAGGCCCAGTTCGACAAGCAGGATAATAAGCGCCAGACGCACTATCCAGCGGGCGGCGCTCATTCGCGCCCGTTGGGCATATTTCCCCTTTCCTATGAGAATGTTTCGGTGGCATTGTGCGAGAGCAAAAATGGGGAGATCCAGCGCAAAGAGCGCAAAATAAAAAGCCAGTTTCGGTTCGCCCAGCAGGACGGCAAACGGCTTTGCCAGGATCCAGCAGCCGAACATCGCGACGATGCTGGTATAGACGTAGAGCCGCATTGCAGCCGATCCGATGGGCCTCCAGTCCTCCGCATCGCCGATGATCTTGACGGTAGCTCGGGAAAAAAGGGAATTAATGGCTATTTCGATCCAGGAGATCAGCGTGGACGCAAGCATGAGAAGCCCGTAATTGTTTGCGCCCAGGCTGCGCGTGAGGAAGGATACGGTAATGATCCCCGTCAGCGGAAGCAGGATCTCGGACATAAGAACAAGAATAGTGCCGTGCAGCAAATGGTGCCCGGGGGAAGAGAATTGAGCGGGGATTTCGTCTCTATCGGTCTTCATTCAAAAGAACCCATAAGGCGTAAAGAGTCGCAGCGGGCACCGGCGCCGAGATAAAAAGCCGCCCGTGACGGACGTGCCGCAGCAATCCGATTTTCAAGAGTCATCCCGAGCTTTGTCAAATTTTTCCAAGAGCTTTCAGAACCCTGTCCGGAGTCGTGGGATAGTCAAGGACCCATTTGCCGGTCGCATTATAAATGGCGGAAGCGGTAATCCCCGACATCGCGGCCCCCACATTTTCGCCGATCCCATAAGCTCCGAACGCTGCGTATCCGAGATGGCTTTCATGGATAAGGCATACAGCAGGAGGGTAATCATTCATCGTGCCGATATGGTAGTTGATCATGTCGTAATTCAACGCAACGCCGGTGCGCGGACACCAGACATGCTCCTCGGTCGCGCTTCTTCCCAATCCCATGATGGCGCCGCCGTATTGCTGCGCCGCGGCGCCTTGAGGGTTGAAAAGGTGCCCTACGTCATTGACGCATACAACGTTGGTAACATCCACAAAGCCGGTTTCCGTATCCACTTCCACTTCGATGAAATGCGCCTGCCGTCCCATCACGTACATGGTTGAATCGGCTTTCCCATCCGAGGTCAATCCGGTTACCGTGCCGACGACAGGATGCGCGATCGCCGGATCGACATCCCAGAAAATATCGGCGACTTCACGGATGGTTTTCCTGTTGGAGGGATTTGCCTTTTCAAAAACCACGCTGTCCCGGATGTCGAGGTCTTCCGGCTTTTTGCCGGGGAACGCCGGCGGCTGTTCAGTCTTGAAGAAATGGCTCGTGTTGTATGCAGGCGTGGGTCTTACGGCGTACTCCAGAAGCTTCTTTTTCAGTTCCCGCGCCGCGAGAACCAGCTGCGTAGTGATGTATGCCGTTGAGAAGCTGCCGCCCGGCTGCCACATATAAAAGCTGCTGTTGTCGGAACGGCGTTCGTGTATGACCGTGTCCTCGTATTTTAACCCGAGCTCGGCAGCCACAATATGACGGGCGCCGGATTCGGTGTCCACCCCGAGGTCGCTGCGCACGCCCACTATCGCGACAATGCCGTTGCGCAGCATGAGGCAGGCGTAGGACATGGCCGGAGCGGGCGCCTGCCACGTCCAGCCGTGGATCTGCATGAATCCCATGCCGTGCATCCTACCGCCGGGAAGCTTTCGGGCGGCGGGTGGATGCCATTTCTTATCCCATTCTATTGCGGCTTTCCCCTTATCGATGACTTCCTTCAGGCTCCACCTCTGCGCGAAACCGTTTTCCTTCTGATACCGCGTGACCCAGTCCCAGCCGTGTCCTCTGCAGCCGTCGTTTTTCAGCGCGATGTCGGTCGGATCGAGTCCGAACTCAGCGGCGACCCGGTCAAACATGACGTTATGAGGGATGCAGCAGTGCCCGCCGTGCCGAATGCACATCAGGTGCCCTTTGTTCACCAGCCCCCATTGCTGTGTGCCGCGGATATTGGGTATTTGGGTCCCCTCGTAGGTTTTTTCGATCCCGGGATTCCTCGCCCCCGCCATGTGCCAGTGATAAGCGGTGATGGTTCCGTCCTTTTTGGCGCCGACCTTGCAGGTATAGGTCCCGGCGTCGTCGCCCAGACAATAGTGGTTGCTTTCGTCATAGAGAAGCTTAACCGGCTTCCCTTCGGCCCGACGGGCAAGTATCACGGCGAGGCGCGTGAAGCAGCAGGAATAGGCAAGCCAGGAAAACCCTCCGAACATGGAGCCCTGATACGGCATGGTTACGGTAATTTTGGACCATTCGGCAAGGGGCGGCACCGTCTTTTCGCGCGTATCGTTGGGAGACACCAGGAACCATTGGGGAATGTCTTGATGATGAATCCAGAGGTCGAGGAAATCGCCCCGCCATTGGGCGACGCACACCGCGGGCTCGACTCCCGCGGGCGAATTCATTTCCCGGGATATCTTGTATTCGATTATCCTGTCGGCTTCCGCAAAACCCTTCTCCGGGTCGCCGAAAACAACGTCATCGGTCAGAACCGTATTGGGCCCTTTGGCTGTGGCGTTGGTCCGCCGCACTTCGGGCATTGCCTGGACGGCATCGGGCTTTACGGATTCTTCCATATCGAGAACGAACGGCAATTCTTCCCATTCTATTTCCATCAACCGGAGCGCTCGATCGCAGATCTCTTCGGTGTCGGCAACAACGGCGACTCCCATCGGATGCTGGAAAAAATCACCGGAACGCGGAAGAGTGAGGATATTGTAGTTGCCGGATATTTCATACCAAGGCCCCGTGCAGCTGTCGTAGGCTACCTCGGGGTCGTCGTATCGGAGGATATCCCGGACGCCGGGGAGAGCTTTCGCCTTGCGTGCGTCCATGCTCCTAATTTCGGCATGGGCATAGGGGGAGGTCATGATTTTCGCATACAGCATTCCCGGCAGGAATATGTCTCTGGTGTAAACCGCTTTCCCGCTCACTCTCTCGTGCGCGTCCTGGCGCGATATCGTGGACTGCGTCTCTTTGTAGTTTTCGGGAAGCGTCCACGTCCAAGGTCTATAATCCATTGTATTTTCCTTTCGCGTTGCGGCAAACGGAAGCCGGCAGGCAAGACCGCCGTTTGCAAGCGAAAAGCTGCGGTTCCTCCGATGCTCCGGCTTTCAATGCGTCCCGAATAATATGGCTCCCTGGTGGAGGAGAATCTCCTGCAGTTCGGAGACATCCTCTTCAAGCTGCCGCGGGGTAATGCTTTTTTTGGAACAGATCGCCGCCCCAACTCCTGCCGCCTGTCCGGTAACCATCGTCAATTGCAGAAATCTGGCGTAGGAATCCCTGTCCGTGGAAATCGCCTTCCCGGCCACCAGCAGGTTCTCGACGACTTTCGGCACCAGACATCGATAGGGAATATCATAGGAGCCCCCATCCTTGGGGTAGACGATTCCTTCCAGAGACAGCGTATCCTTTGTCGCAACATGTTTGGCTCCGGACGAAAAAGAGCTCTTGCCTATGACGTCTTTGAACTTCCTGGCTTCGGCGACATCCTCCTTCGTCAGGATATAATCGCCCAGGATCCTCCGGCTTTCGCGTATCCGCAGCTCCATGCACATTCTCGTCAGATAGGAGCGTTCGAATCCCGGCATGTATTTGTTGATGAATTTCAGCGCCATGGTTACCTGCTTGCGGCATTCAATCTCGCAATAGGTGAGGTCTCGGACATCGGTGGGATCGGCGCCGCCGACCTGCGAAGCATGCTGAAACAAGGCCTGAAAAACTCCGTTGTCCCTGGGCATAATGAAGAAGCCCACGCCGCTGTAGGGATGCCAGTCTCCGGCCGCCACCGCGGCATCGCGCAGCGAGTAATACCCCATGAAATTACTGATTTCGGTGATGTCCTTGACTTTTCGGATCCTCTCGACCAGCTGCTCCCTGGTCCAGTTGAGATAGGGATGCGGCAGAGGATTGAATTCGTATTCCGCGTTGTCGCGTATGTACTTCAAAACCTTGTCCCAATCGACGCCGTCGACGGCGAACGAGACTGTATGCGGCTCAAGATCCTCTTTCGGGACCTGTTCATAAGGGGCTCCGGCTTTGGCGGCCAGGTGTCCTTCTCCCGTGCAATCGATCGTCACCTTGCCGAGAACAAGCTGCCTGCCGGAGCAGTTCTCGACGATGACGCCTTTTACGGAATCTCCGTTTTTGACGACATCCACCGCAAGAGAATGAAGCAGCAAATGGACGCGGTTCTCGGCCATCATTTCGAAAATGAGAAGGCCCCAATAATCCGGATCCACGAGCGAGAAGCTATATCCTATCCGGAAATCCGGCGTCGTGTGCGGGACCGCATGCCCTTCCTTCAACAGCCTGCTGTGGGTTTCCTCCAGGATGCCGCCGATGATCTGTTCCCGCCGCGGATTGAACATATATGCGTAGGCGAATCCGGGCGGGCCCGAAACATTCATCTGGCCGCCGAGCGTCCCGAGACGCTCGATCAGGATTGTGTGGGCGCCGGCGCGGGCGGCGGCTATGGCGGCGGAAACTCCGGAAGTGCCTCCGCCGACTACCACAACATCGTAGGAACCGTAAATCTCCATTTTCGTCGTCCTCGTTTCCGTCGGCGGTCCCCGGGGGTATCCGAGAAAGCCATCCGCGCGTCTCCGCATGGAGCGGAATGATCGGATTATGTTTTAAATTCCTCGATGCTCCGTGCCGACGAGCCGTCCGGCAGCGAAACAGGAACCACAATGCTCTCGCTGTGCAGGGCCCAAGGCAAAATGACCCCCGAATGACCCCCGCGGCCCCCGGCAACGACTATTTCCACGTCATCGGCTGTGCGGGTCACGGGCATCGGATGCTTGTGGACGAATTCCGGCGGACGGACCGGGACGAGGCCTCGGTTCCTTACCATGGGTACATCATGCGCCGCATGGAGGTGGATATGCTCCCGGATCGCATTTTTAGTATATCCCGAATTTCTGAGCATCATTCCGTGGTCCGGGCTGAGAACGAGAACCAGAGGTCCGGGGATGTAAGCATTATTGGAACCCAGAGTCGTGCAGCTTGCGGTTATAGTGTCCAGCAGGTCGTGGCCGTCGAGGCTGAGGAAATCGATGATGTCATGCGGCGGTTCGGCTTTGAGCACATACACGGCTGTGGTTTCCGCGTCGTAGCGTTCTTCATTGATCATCTTCCACTGCGCCAATTCCGGCTCCTCGGCGAAGCAATAGGTAAACTCAGCCTGGGAGGCGATGCAGTCCAGGTCGCAAACGCCCGGAACCGCGCGGCAGACATCAAGAATAACGAGGTTGACGGCGCGCCCGATGGTTGCATTCGCCGGATAACCCGGGCCCAGGCACCCCTGCTTGCCGGATATGCCGATTTCGCGAGCGATCGGACCGCTGACAAGCACCAGATTGCCCCCGGGATGGGACGTAGTGACCGACTGAAGGAAATTATATCTTGAGTCCGCCATCGCCTTAAAAGCGGTTACAAGAATCGGCATGGCTGTGGGTTTACATCCGGCCATAACGGCGGCGACGGCCACGTCCCTTACGGTGATGTCCTTTCCCGAGGGCCCCACTTCGCGACAGAGAATGGCCGCGGGATCGAACGGGCAGTAGGCGTACATTCTATGCAAGCGGGCCTGTGTCGGCGGGACCACGGGCAGGCCGTCGCCGATGTGCTCTCGGTCGAGATAGTCCATGACTTCTTCTAGGTAGCATCCCGGCTCGTAAACTCTATTGTCTTGCACTTCGATGCTCCCGGTAAGGGGCAGCAACCCATCTTTGGCGGGGGGCGTGAGATCCATTTTGAAGCCGATGCTGGCCACTTCCCGCAGCTTTTCGGGCCCGGCCGTAAGCGAATCGAGAATGGCATCCCATTTGAGATCGATCTCGCGGCGGATTTCGTCCCGCGTGCTGGCCTGGTAGATGTCGATTTTACATAGACAGAGATTCCCGGCCCGGTATACGGCTACGCCTTCCACAAGGCCGGCTCCCGGAGGCGCTGTGATGTAGACGCTGGGGATTCCTAGTTTCTCGAGTGCGATCGTCAGGATGCAAGTGGCCGGAGAGGTACCCATATCGCCCAGCGCGACCACGGCGGCATCCGGTTTCTCCCGCGCCAGCACGGCCGCATATTCTTCCAGCGCTTTAGCGTCCTTGCCGCGGACCGTTTCGCGGTAATCCACGAAATTGGCAATGCCCATTTCGCGGAACCTTTGTTTGACGCGGATAAACACTTCCGAATAGTTGCAGAAGTCGAGCTTTGTGTTGTCGTAGAAAAGAACTTTGCCGCTTTTGAGTTGTTCCATGCCGGCTCTCGGCGCCAGCGCGATTACGGGTCTTTCCTGCAAACCTCGGGGGTCCAGCAGGGGAATCAATTTTTTGCTCATATCCAAGACGCTCCGCTACAGTAGGGAATTTCCAATACGCGACTGTTGTACCACTTTTTTGAGGAGTGCAGTAGCGGATTATAGCGGCGAATTCGGGTTCTCAGCGCGGATATTGCTAAAGATTCGCGGCAACGCCGTAAACTTGCCCGGAACCGCGCCGCAGACGTCGGGAATAAGGAGGTTGACGGCGCGCCGATCCATCGAAGGCTGTGGACGGACGCAATCTTAACGCTTCAACGAGAATGGAGGGCGAGAAAAGGAGCGTCTCCGGCAGCGGCGCAGATTTGCCTTCCCAGAGCATCCGCTTCACAAAGCGCGGCAAACAGCCTCGGCGGGTTCACAGCTCCCGGTTCATAGTGAACAAACTCTTCCCTCATTGCAGCCGACATGGCTTCCATTATGGACGGCGTGTTGTCGCGGGCATCCAGGCGCAGCTGCTGAAACGAAACGGGCAGTCCTACTTCCGCCAGAAAACGCGCCACTCTGCTTGCTTCGCCGGGATCTTTCTCCAGCATCATTTGGGCGACAAGGCCGATGCCTACAAGCTCTCCGTGGGAGAAATCGCGGTGCAACACCGGGATTACGGTCAAGCCGGCCGCTATGGCGTGAGCGGCTGCCAGGCCGCCGCTTTCAAATCCAATGCCGCTTAACAACGTATTCGCTTCCACGATATTTTCCACGGAGGTGTCGATCTTGCCGCGCCTCAGGGCTTCTATCGCCCGGCGGCCGTCTTCATAGATTGTTTTGGCGCACAATTCCGACAGCGCCAGGGCCGCAAGTGTCGAGCGCGCTCCCAGCAGGTTTCTTCCCGAAGGATTCCGGAAGCACGTGCGGGCTTCGTAGTACGTGGCCAAGGCATCCCCCATTCCTGCAACGAAATGCCTTAGCGGAGCCTCCGCAATGATCCTCGTGTCGACGACCACAAGGGCCGGGCTGTTGGGAAAAAACTCAGGTCCTTCGCCGACTCCATCCTGCGTATACATCACAGAAACGGCCGAACAGGGGGCATCCGTGGAGACAATGGTCGGGCATGTAACAAGCGGCACTCCAAGGCCGGCGGCCACACACTTGCCGGCATCCAGGCATTTGCCCCCTCCGACAGCGATAACGGCGTCCGCCGACCGCATGGCCGAGCGGGAGGAATCGATGATGCGCTCCACTTCTTCCGTGCAGCATTCTCCGCGAAAAATCGTTATCAGCGGACTTGCGCCGGATTCGCGCAGGCTCTCCAGGATTCGCACGGAGAAACGCCGGTTCCCGCCTTCAGTCATAAGCACCATGGGCCGCCGGCTTGGCAGTATCGAAACGTAGCGGCCCAGCTGATTCAGGGTATCCTTTCCCTGTATGTAGCGGTGCGGGGAAATCAAAGCCCGCGGCGGTTCCGGAAATTTTTCAGAATCCCCCGCAAATATCCAACGGGGAAGATAGGATGTCCCATCGGACATATTTCCTCCCGAATAGATTCAGCGTAAAACCTTCCGTCCGGCCAAAAATCTCCGGCATATTTTCATTCAATTTTCAATTTCTGGGTAGCGCTTTTCCGCAAACCGGAGAAGCGCCGCGTAGCTCAGCGCAAATAATCCGATCAGCACACCGTACAGCGCGCCGATAACCACAGCCGGCGCCGCCTCTGCGCGCAGCAAAGCCCTGACTCCGAAGAAGATGGCCGTCAAAATTCCAATATCGGTGCATAGTGCAAGCAAGACGTTCAAGTTTTGCTTTATGGCTTTCTGAGGATTCGTCCAATCAAGCAGGGGCCGGGCCAGGTCGATGATCATGCCCACGGCCGTCATCATGGCGCACGCGGCCAACGCGAGTCCTGCGGATGTGCACAAGACCGTCGCTTTAAGGCGGAGAACATAATCCGCAACTATGGCGGCGGCAAAAATGCCCACGATGCCCAGAAGACAGGAATGCAGGAACTTGGCGGCCGCTTGTCTCCGTGGCGCGACCGGGATAGCTTTCGATATCCAGAACTGCGCCCCTTCGCGCGAGAACGCCGAGGAAGAAGCGCCGTTCAAAGCGCTGCAGATCACCATAAAAAGGGCCACCAACAGGATGATAATTAAAGAGCCTTCCTGGGCGGCCGCCCTCCGGAGGCTGCTTCCAAAGGGGCTCGAGGCCACTTGGACCATGGGAATAAAGAATAGAGGAAGAAGAATGACAATAAGAATGCCGTTGAGAAAAAATATCGGCGTGCGGACCATGATCCGCCACTCGCGAATGAAAATGGCGGAAAAAGCGCGGCGCCCCGATGAGAGCCTCCGCGAGAGTTCGCGGCGGGAGAGAGGCTTGTTTTGGACAGCGGCCTCGGACAGCCCGACGGCGCCTTTGTAAAAGAGCCGTTCCGCCGCGAGGATCAGGACCAGGAAGAAGAAGACCGACGTTCCCAGAAACAGCGCCAGATTTTTCAAACCTTCTTCCGAGAATCCGCCTGCAATCGCTTTGGCGGCCCAGATGCAGGGCGGAAAAAACGCGCCGACTTTTTCGAGCAGGCTGTCGCGGGAGGATAAAAACTGCGCGACGTCCGCCACCGTAGTGTTTTCATTGCCCGCAACTTGAGGCAGAAACTGGATTGCAAAAGCCAGAGCGACGAGACTGATGCTTCCGACGAAAATGAAGAAATCCTTTCTCCTGGTGAAATTAACGAGACGCATCATGGCGACGACGAGCGCAGAGACGAGAGCCAAAGGAATAACGGGCAACGCGGCGTAGACCAAAACGGCGTTGATCCAGTAACCTGTTCCGCCGCCGGAAAGAACGCCGAAAGTGATTAGAAACGGCAGCACAAGGGCTGCAATGGTGAGATATTCATTGGCCAGGATGACGGAAAACTTTGAAAGCATGACCTCATAAGGGTGGACCGGCAGGGGAATAAGCATCTCCAGATCGCGGGAGAAATAAAACGCCGACACCACGTAATAGATGCCGAAAATAAGAATGGCGATCTGGCCGGCCAGAACGCCCCATGCCAGAAGCACACGTTCCTGGTTCATCGGCTGGAGAACGTCATAGGTTCTTTGAATTAGGATCACGAGGCCTGAGAGTATCGGCAGCACGCCGGCGATCGACGCTGCGATAATCGGCAGTATCCAGCGGTCTTTCTTTTCCTTGAACCATCGGTGGCACATAAGGGCCAGGCCGAAATTGGATTTGAGCCCGGCGCGGAAAAGTATTCCGGTCTTCCTCATTTGTCGGTCAGCTCCAGGAAAAGGCTTTCGAGGGAGCGCTCGGGACTGCGGAGCGCTTTAAGATCTTCGATCGATCCGCGGGCGATGAGCCGTCCCTTATGAATGATGCCGATGCGGTCGCATAATTTTTCGGCCACTTCGATGATGTGGGTCGAGAACAGAAGCGTTTTACCCTGGTCGCAGTGTTCGCGGAAAAGATCCTTGAGCTGGAAGGCCGCTCGCGGGTCCAGGCCCGAAAGCGGCTCATCGAGAACCATCACCCGCGGAGACGGAAGCAGCGCCGCCGTCAGTGCTATTTTCTGCTTCATGCCGTGCGAGTAGCTTTGAATGGGGTTGGTAAGGACATCGGAAAGCTCAAAGGCCTCCAGCCATTTATTCATGCGCTGCAGTCGCGCTTCCTTGGCGACGCCGTAAACATCGCCGATGAAATTCAGGTATTCCAGTCCGGTCAACCTTTCATAAATCGCCGGGTAGTCCGGCACATAGGTCATGATCTGTTTTGCCCTGAGAGCATCGCGGCCAACATCGAAACCTTCCACGATAACCCGGCCCGTATCCGGCCGGAGCAGGCCGACAATCATTTTGATGGCCGTAGTCTTGCCGGCGCCGTTCGGCCCTAGAAATCCAAAAATCTCTCCCGCCGGCACGATCAGCGTCAGGTTGTCCACCGCCTGAATCCTGCCGCGATTATAGCTTTTGGAAACATTTACCATCTCAATCATTGTCTTGCCCAGGCTGGTTCCGAGGATCCTTGATACAGCGGACTATATCATCGCGGAGACTGCCAGGGGGCAACAATTTGGCGGCGGCCGAAGGTCGATTTGGCCGGACGGCTTTTTAATTAAAAAATAACGGTGCTTTGGTTGATTTATTGATAATATGCGACAGTTCAACGTAAGGAGGAGGAAGATGCCCAGACCAATGACTTTAGGGGAAAAGATGCTTGCTCACGCAGCAGGGGCAAAATCCGTAAGCCCCGGAGATATCATTATGGCGAAGCTGGATCTCTGCCTGGGAAACGATATCACTGCGCCCCTGGCCATTCAGGCTTTCTACCGGAATAAAGGCAAGCGCGTTTTCAACCGTAGGAAGGTAGCGCTGGTGCCGGATCATTTCACGCCCAACAAGGACATTAAATCGGCGGAGCAGGCCAAGATAGTGCGCGAATTTGCGAGGGAGCAGAGGATCCTTTACTATTGGGACCAGGGGGAAGTCGGCATAGAGCATGCTCTTTTGCCCGAACAGGGCGTTGTCGTTCCGGGCGATGTGGTGATCGGGGCGGATTCCCATACCTGCACTTACGGTGCGCTGGGCGCTTTTGCCACCGGCGTGGGCTCAACGGATCTGGCGGCCGCCATGCTGACCGGAAAGGCTTGGTTCAAAGTTCCTTCAACCATCAAGCTGGTTTTCAAGGGACGCCTGCCGGCGGATGTAACCGCCAAGGATCTGATCCTCACGGCCATCGGTCGCCTGGGAGTGGAGGGAGCCAATTACAAAGCGCTGGAAATAACCGGTCCCGTCATCGACAAATTATCCATGGAAGGCAGGCTGACCATGTGCAATATGGCCATCGAAGCCGGGGCCAAGACCGGCATTGTGCCGCCGGACGAGATCACCCGCGCTTATGCGGAACCCCGGGCGCAGCGGAAGCCGCGCTATTATTTCTCGGATGCGGCGGCAGTTTACGAAAGAGTTGAAGAATTCAATGTCACCGCAATGGAACCCGTCGTCGCAAAGCCGCACCTGCCTTCCAATGTGGTGCCGGTTTCCGAGGTCGGAAACGTGGTTCTGGATCAAGCCGTTATCGGGTCCTGCACCAACGGCCGGATTGAGGATCTGCGGGAAGCGGCCATGCTGCTCAAGGGGAAGAAAGTTAGCCCGCACGTCCGCACCATTATCATACCGGCCACCCCGATGATCTGGCGGCAAGCGCTGAAAGAAGGACTCATAGATATATTTATGGCCGCCGGATGCATCGTATCGCCGCCGACCTGCGGTCCCTGCCTCGGCGGGCACATGGGCGTTCTTGCCGAGGGAGAAAAAGCAGTGTCGACGACAAACCGAAACTTTGTGGGTCGTATGGGCCATACGAAAAGCGAGGTGTATCTGGCTTCGCCCGGCGTCGCTGCCGCGTCGGCGATCAAGGGCCGTCTCGCTTTGCCCCGCGAGGTTCGGGGATCCGGATGGAAGCAGGGGGTGAAAAAATGATCATTTCGGGAAAGGTTCATAAATTCGGCGATGATGTAAATACGGACGAAATAATTCCGGCGCGCTATCTGAATACCAGCGACGCCAGGGAACTGGCATCGCATGTGATGGAAGACGCGGATCCGAGGTTCCCCGCCAAAGTCCAAAGCGGGGATATTATTGCAGCCGGGAAAAATTTCGGCTGCGGCTCGTCGCGCGAGCATGCTCCCCTGGCGATTAAAGCGGCTGGAGTAGCCTGCGTCATCGCCGAAAGCTTTGCGCGCATCTTTTACCGCAATGCGTTCAATATCGGCTTGACCATTATGGAATCCGCGGCGGCTGCGGAAGCCAGAACCGGGCACGTGCTGCGCATCGATACAACGACGGGCCGGATCACGAATGTCACCCTGAAACGCAGCTATTCCGCCAAACCGATCCCCCCATTCATGCAGGATTTGATCGCCGCGGGCGGTTTGATGCAGTACGTCAGGAAGGGGAAGATGAAATAGCCGTTCGCAAACGGCGGCTCGCGCCTGTTTGCAATGCTTCGATATTAAAAGACAGGATGCAGGCGGTCCCCCTTTGAAGCCGTTTATATCCGCGGCATCCACAATGGAGCCCGGTTGGTTCTGGGGGCCGCGTCCCCGACGGGCGGCAGGGCGCCTGCCTCTGGGACCTGCTGGGCAAGGC
>CAZDMR010000008.1:0-89831 GCA_964506795.1 uncultured Acidobacteriota bacterium
GGCTTTACAGTATGTGTGGTCAAATTATCCATCTCGATTCTTCCGGATCGTATCCGTGTTGTTTCGGATTGCGGAAATGCCGAAAAATCTTCCGGAAAGCGCGAATCTTCAGAAGCAGTAAACCCATGGCCGGCTTTTTTGGTTCCTTTGCCTTCACACGGCCCGGATTTCAGAGGCTCTGAGGTCTCAGTAAAGGCGCTGTTGTCGCATAGCGCGCTTGAGTCGTCACCCGCCGGCTTTTCCCCTCGATGTCGCTCTGTATTCACAGGCGAATCGGAGCCGGACACGCCCGGCTTGGCGACTATCTCCCCGCGCGCGGCATCTGAAGGATTCATCTCATCTTCGAAAAGCCGGTTTTGAGGATCTTTGTCCGAAGGAGGGGCAGTTTGTTCCTCCGAGGAATCTTCGGCCCGGCGGCCTCCGCTGCTATTGTTGAGCTTCCATGCCTTATCCATTTGGGAAAAAAATGCGCTCCCGGATCCATCAACGGGGGCATCTGTTAATCTGGCTGTTTTTTCATCTCCGGCTCGAGCCGGCAGGCTCTCCAAAAGACTTATGTGCATGGGCGCTTAGCGATCCCCTCTCTCAGTTTTTTACCGCTGTCGTTTGTCCAATAGATTGCGCGCTTTGCGAATATTGGGACTCCTTCGCCGAATAGCGTGTGACTACCATTTCGTCGATGTCTTTCTGCTCTTTCTTTTCCTGCGCAGCCGAGAATTCCCTTTCCTTTTTGGCCTTCATTGCGCTGAGCGTCTTTCTCTTTTTTGAAGCCTCAATCACGACTTCTTTTTGCGCCTCCACCTCGGATCGCAAGCGGATTAGGCGCTTTTCGGATTCTTCAACTTCAAGGGCCAGCCGGTTGAGATAAAGGTAATACCAGTTCAATTCGGGATGCGCCGCGTTTTCGATCCTCTTGAGCGCAAGCTCTTTCATCGTTTCCCGGTATCTTGCATCCAGATTCTCCCGGATGCGCAATTCTGTTTGATACTTATAATTGAGGCGGTATAAAGCTTCCCGCTCCTTTTGTTCTATCTCTTCCCTGTGCCGCAGCAGCGTTTCGAGGTTGTAGATAAATCGCGCCAATTCAACAATCCTTTGTAATCTCGTCGACTCCGGAAAAAGCGTTTTCCAAATGCGTGTGATCGTTGATGTGCTGGATCAAGAAGGAAAAAACCGAATCGATTTTTTTCAAGGCCACGTCTATTTTGGGATTGCTCCCTTTGACGTAGGCGCCGATGTTGAGCATATCCTCGGCCTTGTTATACGTGGAAAGCCACTCGCGGATTTTGCCTGCCTTCTGAAGGTAAGACTCGGGAACCAAGTCGGGCATAAGGCGGCTTACGCTGGCCAGGATGTCTATACTCGGATAATGATTGCGCCAGGCTAATTCCCGGCTCAAGACTATGTGCCCGTCAAGAAGGGATCGAACGGCATCCGCAATAGGCTCCGTCATATCGTCTCCTTCGACCAAGACGGTATAAAATCCCGTTATGCTGCCGCCGGACATGAAATTTCCGGCTCTTTCAAGCAGTCTCGGCAGCAGCGCGAAGACGGAAGGCGTATAGCCTTTGGAGGACGGCGGCTCTCCAGCCGCAAGCCCCACTTCCCTTTGCGCCATGGCGAACCGTGTTATTGAATCCATGACCAAGAGCACGTCCTTGCCCATATTGCGAAAGTATTCGGCGATGGTTGTGGCCACCAGCGCGGCGCGGATGCGCAAAAGCGGCGGCTGGTCTGAAGTTGAAACCACTACGACCGAGCGTTTGAGGCCTTCCTCTCCAAGGTCCTTCTCAATAAAACCGCGTACTTCCCTCCCGCGTTCCCCGACGAGACCTATAACGTTCACGTCCGCCGAAGTGTAGCGGGCCATCATTCCAAGCAGCGTGCTTTTGCCCACCCCGCTGCCTCCGAAAATGCCGATACGCTGGCCTTTGCCGCACGTCAACAAACCATCAATCGACCGTATCCCCGTGCCCAGAGTCTCTTCGATATTTTTGCGTTCCAGGGGATTGGTTTCCGACGGATGGATGGGATACTTTTCCGCGGCGTCTATGGGCCCCCTGTCATCGATAGGCTCGCCCAGGGCGTTTACTACGCGTCCGAGGAGAGAAGCGCTTACCGGAATGGACGCTTTTTTCCGCCGGCAAATTACCTTATCTCCGAGCTTGACACCGTGCACCTTATAAAGGGGCATGGAAATAACATAATTGTCTTTAAAGCCGACAACCTCCGCCGGAATTCCTGTGCCTCTGCGGCCTGCACCGACTATCTCGCACACCTCCCCCACTGAAACCGGAGGGCCTAAAGACTCCACCACCATACCCACGGCGCGCTTTACGGTGCCGATTGTTTTTATGGGATCCAGCTCCCGCAGTTTGTGAAAATAATTTCCGAGGCCGATTCCGGGACCGTTCACTTCGCCCCCTCGAAAAACGCGCTTTCCACTTCCCTGAATTTCTCTTCAAGACGAGCGTCGATATCTCCGCACTCCGTCTTGATGAGGCATCCGCCCCGCTCTACGGACTTGTCGGACACGAGCGAAACGTCGCGTCCTTCGCTTTGAGCCAGTTCGGCCCGCTGCTCTAAAAGATAGCTGTAATCCGCAGGGTTGAGGTGGACCGTAACCGCCGATTTTTCCGCAACCTGGGTTAGAGCCACGCGCACCAGCGTTTGAATGATATCCGGATCCGCTTGGACCTCCCTATGGACTATCTTCTTTGCCACTTCAACGGCCAGTTTAACCACTTCATGCTCAACCTGTGCATACAGCGAAGACCGAAAACGGCTCAACTCTTGAATGGATTCGCCGTATCTCCTTATTACCGCTTCCGCTTTAAGTTCGGCCGCTTCCTTCCCCGCCTTTTCTCCCTGGAGAAAACCGTTCTCATAGGCCGTCTTTTCAATCTGAGCCATATCAGCGGCGCTCGGAGTATTCTTCTCCTTCGGGGCGGAAACGTCCGTCCCCACCGCTGCAGCGGAAGAAGAATCGGGCCAGGACGTCTCTTCCTCCGACTGAGATGCCGCCGCCATTTCGGAGAAAAGATATTGCTGGATGAGCGAAGCCTTTGCCGAACCCTGCTTTATTAATCTCTGTGCCATTAAAATCCCTGTCGGGAATCACGAATGGGGAATGGTTAAATTAAACCCGCCCTCTTACTTTCAAACCCGGCCATTCTTTATCCGCGGCTAGTTGATGTATTCATCCCCGCCGCCGCCCTTGAGGTTGATAATCCCGCTCTCATCAAGCTTGCGAACAACGCTTACGATCTGCTGTTGAGCCGTTTCTACATCCCGCACCTTTATGGGACCCAGCACGTCCATATCTTCTTTCATCATCTCGACGGCCCGGCTGGACATATTGCGGAAGAACTGATTCCGAAGTTCTTCGCTGGTGCCTTTCAATGCGATTGTGAGGGCTTTCTTGTCCACGCGCTGCAGAATCTCTCGCATTCCATGGTCGTCAATCAACAGGACATCGTCGAAAACAAACATTAAATTGCGAATGCTGAGCGCAAGAGCCGGATTCTCAGCTTCCACCTTTTCAAGAATTGCCGCCGCGGACTTGGTTTCCATTCGGTTGATCAGTTCGGCAACCGCTCGGATGCCCCCATACGACTCTCGGCTGAAATCTCCGAGGGATCTGAGCTTTTGCTCCAGGATTGAAGTGATTTTGCTGATGACGTCGGGAGAGATTTGTTCCAGATTGGCCATTCGCATTACAACATCGGCGCGCAGCGACGACGGCAGCGAGCTCAGCAGCGCCGCCGCTTGTGAGGAATTCAAATGCGCCAGAACCAGGGCGATAGTCTGAGGCTGTTCCGCCTGGATGAATTTGGCCAGCTGTATAGGATCCGCTTTTTGAAGGTTGTCGAAGCCGACCAGGGTGCTTTGAAGCGATATATTGAGATAATCCAATAATTTCTTTGAGGATTCCGAACCGAACGCTTTGACGAGCAGCTTTTTTGCGAATTCCGGCCCGCCGCGGGCCAAGAAAGTCTGCGCCAGGGTCAGCTTATAGAAGTCCTCCAGGATAAAATCCGCGGTTTCAGGATTGATTTCCCCAAGACGGGAAATCTCTTTGCTGATCTCCTGGATCTCATCTTCCTGCATGAAACGGAAGACTCCCGCACTAGCCTCGTCCCCCAGTAAGACCATTAAAATGGCGGCCTTTTTAGCGCCTGCAACTTGTGCTTGAGCCACGGATCACGCCCTTTCTCGCAGTAAGGACCGAATCAGTTGGGAAATCATTTCGGGGTCTTTTTTGGCTTTATCGATAAGCTTCTTCTTCATAAGCGCGTACTTCCGGCTGTCCTTGTCAATTGCTCTGGCTTCCTTTACCAATTCCCGTTCAATTTGCTCATCGCTGGCGTCTTCGATCACCTGCAACGAATCCTTGTTTCCGCCATCGCCTTCCGGCAGTCTCGCGGCCGTTTCAGCCGCTCCTGCCGCAACCTCCTCGGGAGTCGTCCCGGCTGAGAGAGCCTTGGATTCTTTTCCAGCCGGCAATGCGATATCTTCTCCCCCGCCTTTTTCCACAGAAGCAACGGATAGAGCCTGAAAAACGCGCCGTCGAACAGGACGGAAAAGAACGAAATAAATAAGCAGGAAAAGAACAATGAAAGCCCCGTATTTCATGCCCGGCAAAAGAAATCCCTGCCATTTGAAATACCATGGAGCCTCCGGCTCCTGTTCCTCGGGCTTGTTATCCGTATAGAAAGGCACGTTTTCTATAGTCACCCGATCCCCGCGCGCCTCGTCGAACCCGACGCTGGCAAGCACCAGGTCGCGGTATGCGTCCAGGTCGTTCTGGGATCTGGGCTTGGATTGGGAAGTTACTTTGCCGTCTTTGGACTTGGTATAGATGGTTTCATCATCCAGGATAACCGCGACCGAAAGCCTCCGGATGCTCCCCTTCGGTTGAATGGTGTGCCGGACCACCTTATTGACTTCGTAGTTGATTACTTCGCTTTGCCGGATGCGTTCAGGGACCGCCGTAACGGCGGAAGCTGCCTCTCCCAAATTAGATGTCGTCCCCGGGATTCCGGAAACTCCTGTTCCTCCTCCCAGGCGCTCTTCCGTCCTTTGCTGGCTGAGAATCGCCTGAGGATTGGGATTGAAAGTTTCCTCGGTCTGTTCCGTGGCATTGAAGTCTAGTTCGACAGCGGCATTAGCGTGAACCTTCCCTTTGCCCACCAGCGGTTCTAGAATTGAAACTACCTTGCCGGAAATTTCTCTTTCCATCTGCTCCCTGATTCCGGCTTCCATTTCCGCGCGCGCTTCATCTCCGCCTTCTGCCGATTGAGAAAGGAGTCTCAATCCGTCATCCACAATGGACACATTACTGGTATGCAATCCGGGCACGGCCCCGGCGACCAGATTTTTTATTCCGGCGATATTGGCTTTGGTGAGGTCCGTTCCTTTCTTTAAAGTGACAACGACGCTTGCCTTGGCTTTTTCCTTTTTATCTTCGAAAACCGAATCCTTCGGAAGAACGATATGAACGCGGGTTCGGGCGATCTCAGACAGGCTTGAAATAGTGCGGGACAGTTCTCCCTCGAGGGCGCGCTGCAGGTTGACCTGCTCCGTGAAATCCGTCAAGCCGAACTGGCTTTTATCGAAAATTTCGTAGCCGATCCTGCCGCTTTGAGCAAGGCCCGATCCGGCGATTTCCAGCCTTAGTTTGTCGATTTCATTTCTGGGCGCGGCCACCAGAATAGAAGTTCCCTGGACAATGTAGTCCTTTTTTCTCTCTTCCAGTTCCGCCGAAATCGCCTGCGCGTCCTCGTAGCTCAAATCTCGATAAAAAACCTGATATTCCACTCGGCTCATGAAATACACGACCGTGCCGATCAGGGCAAAACCGAGAAGCCCGAAAAATATTATGGTGAGCCGTTGCGGCCACTGAAGGCGCGACCACATCTCGAGAAGTTGATGCGCGTATTTTGAACGGTCAGCGGGCATTTTCTAGACTCCGGGCATGTGCTTTTGGCAAGGCGTACCGCTAAGATCTATACCTGCATTCGCATGATTTCTTGATAGGCCTGCACGATCTTATTGCGGACCTGCATCATCATTTGAAATGAAAGATCCGCCTTTTGCATGGCAATCACTGCCGTATGCAAATCCTGAGATTCTCCGGTCATGAGCTTTTGTATTTCTTGGTTCGATTGTTTCTGCAGCTCGTTCACGGTTGAAATGGCATCTTTCAGTACGTCTCCAAAACGCGCCCCCTCATTTGGAGCAACGGGCTTTTGGGGCGAACCAATTTCAGGAACCTGCAGCTTCGGGTTGAGCGGACCGATAATGATCTGTTCCATTTGCTATCCTCTAACTTATTATTTCCAGGGTCTTTTCCGCCATTTCCTTGGCCGAATTCACGGCCTGAAGGTTGGCCTCGTAGGAGCGGGTGGCGGACAAGATGTTTACCATCTCCTCCATGGCGTTTACGTTGGGATATGCAACATAACCGTCCTTATCCGCGTGCGGATGATCCGGTTCGTACTTCATGCGCGGGGCGCTTTGATCGGTCACAACCTCGGAAATTTCAACTCCTTGAACAGCGCCGTCCAAGGCTATACTGAACGTCGTTTCCGGATTGGCAGCCGAAAAAACAACGTCCTTCCGCCGATAGGGTTCCACATCCGCCGGTTTCGTCGTATTGGCGTTTACCAGGTTGCTTACAAGCACTTCCAGCCTTTTACGCTGGGCCGAAAGCCCCGATGCGCCCACCTCAATCGCCGTCATCAGACTCATTAGCCGTTTCCTCCGTTAATACTTAGAGCAAGCGTGCGGAATTTTCCCCGCACAACTTGCGTTATGAGCGAATAACCAAAAGCGGTTTCGCTCAATTTAAGCATCTCGCTGTCCAAATCCACGTTGTTGCCGTCTGCCCTTAAACCCAATCCCGGGACTTCAAAGGCGGCCGACTGTAAAGAAACCGGATTGCCCGCCTGAATGTGTCTGGATAGGCTTGTTTTCAGGCCGATGGAGTCTTCCGAGAGCAGCTCTTGCATGGTGGCATGAAAAGAAATATCCCTGCTCTTGTAACCGGGAGTATCGATATTGGCAAGATTGGAAGCTACAACCTGCTGGCGCCGCGACATACGGCCCAGATAGGCGCTCATTGCATCCAGCATCAGGTCGTCAAAGAGATCCAATTTCATTTACCGGACTCCCGTCGCCTCATAAGGGGCCACTAAAATAAGCAATTAGCGTTCCAATAGCTTATTCCGATGCGGACCGATTCTGGCGCAGCCCGAAAGCCCGCAAACAAGTTAAGGTTCATTAGGCCAGGCTTTTTTTCAAACCTCATGCCATGATTTTCCGTTATATCTCCGGCCATTACGGTCAAAACTGCACAGAGGGATGGGCAGATTTTGCCTGCCTGTCCTGGAGGCCGAATTCATTCAATTTGTTCCTCAAGGTACGCAGGCTGATACCCAAACATTTTGCCGCCCGCGTCCTATTGCCTCCTGTGTCCTTAAGAGTGCGCGAAATCAATTGTTTTTCCATTTCGCGCATGGTAACTCCGGCAGACGGGCCGAGCTCAGCCGCCTTCGGCTCCTGCCTCCCGATGGACGACGTATCCCCGGAATCCGGAAGCAGAAGATTTTCCGGCTTTATTTCGGAACCCGCGCTGAGTGCTGCCGCGCGTTGAATTGTGTTTTCCAGCTCGCGAACATTTCCGGGCCATTCATAGTGCTTGAGCTTTTCTAAAGCTTCCGCGCCGATTCGGATCCCCTCCCGCCCCGACTCCATGCCGTAGCGCTTGCAAAAGAAATCGACAAGAAGCGGGATGTCCTCTCGCCGGTCGCGCAGAGGAGGTATAGTCAGCCGGACTACATTCAAACGATAAAAAAGATCTTCCCGGAAGTGGCCGTTGCGGACCAGCGCCCCCAGATCCCTGTTTGTTGTGGCTAAGACACGAACATCAATCTTAACGGGATCTTTCCCTCCGATCCGATCCACTTCCTTTTCTTGTAAAACACGTAAAAGCTTGGCTTGAAGTATCGGCGCCATTTCCCCTATCTCATCCAGCAAAAGAGTCCCTCCGTTAGCCAGTTCAAATTTTCCGGCTTTGGAAACGCTCGCTCCGGTAAAGGCTCCTTTTTCAAAACCGAAAAGCTCGCTTTCAAGCAGGTTTTCCGGAAGCGCCGCGCAATTGACGGCCACGAAAGCGCCCGAATACCGCGGGCTTTTTTGATGGATCATCCGCGCCAGCAGTTCCTTTCCCGTTCCACTCTCGGCTTCGATAAGAATTGTGGCCGGACTGGATGCGACTTGATTCGCCTGCTCGAGGGTGCGGGCAAAGACCGGGTCTTGAGTTATGATCGCGCGGGACGCTTTTTCACTTTTTGCGGCGGAAGCCTTCAAAGCTTTACGCACCGCGCATTCCAGCGATTCCGATGAAAAAGGTTTCAATAAATAATCACAGGCTCCGTCCTTCATCGCATCCACGGCATTTTGAATGGTTCCATAAGCCGTGAGCAGGATAACGGGAGTCTGCGGCGAAAGATTTTTTACCTTACGCAGAAGATCAAGGCCGCTCACTTCCGGCATGCGCATGTCCGTAATGACCAGTTTGTAGTACCTCTCTTTAAGCCTGCGGAGAGCCTCTAATCCGCTTCCGGCCGTCGTAATCGAGTACCCGCTGCGCCGAAGGGTTTCGTTTATGGCAATAAGCATCTGAGGTTCGTCGTCTACAACAAGAAGCTCTTCTTGCATTGTTATTCACTTTCCGACAGGGAGCTGAAAACGATGGTGAAAGTCGTTCCGAGATTTGGCTTGCTCGTTACTCGGATGGAGCCGGCATGGCTTTCGACGATCTGATGAACGACAGACAGCCCCAGTCCGGTGCCGTTTTTGTTGGTCGTAAAGAACGGATCGAATATGCGGCATAAATTTTCCGGAGGGATGCCAATCCCCGTATCCTTAATCCGCAGTTCCAATCCTCCGGTTTGCTGTTTCCCGCGGACGGCGACCGTATTCCGCGTGCCGATGAGCAGCGATCCTTCCGAGGGCATGGCCTTCATTGCATTGAAAATAAGATTGAGCATCAACTGCTTGATCAGGTCTCGGTCCGCCCGAAATGTCGGGTTTTCCGCCTTCAGTTCCGCTTTCAAATGAACACAGCGCTGTTTTAGGAGAGGATCGCAGAATTTCAATATTTCATCGATGATCTCGTGAAGATCCGATTTGGCATAGGACGGCGCCACGGGATTTGCGAATTGAAGCATGTTGGAAACAATAGTATTCAGCGATTGAATGCCGATTCGTATGTTTTCCGCCCACCGTTGCGGGTCCGAAGAAAGCTCATTCGTCAAAAGCGACGCAAACAGCTCGATGCTTGCCAGAGGATTCCGGATTTCATGGGCAAGCTCAACCGCGATCTCGCCCATCGCCGAGAGACGCTCGATGCGTTTATTCTTTTGCTGGAGCGCCTTTACTTCGGTGATGTCCCGAATCATATGCAGCGTGCCTATCCGGCATCCGGCTGCGTCGGCCAGCGGCGTCCCGGAAGTGGCCACAATTCTTTTTTTTCGCCCCGCTGTAAATGCAATTTCCGTTTCAGCTTTGGCTCCGGCTTCGCATGCTGTTGCGGCAAGCGAATTGCGCATCTGCGGACTTAGAAACTGCGGCTTCCCCTTTCCCCTCTTTGCGGATCTGCTCTGAGATTGCTCAAAAACTTCCGATGCCATTGGATTACACAGCGCCAGGTCCCCTTGCCGATCCAGCACAAATACGCCGCAGGGAAGTCTTTCCAGGATTGTTTTCAGATAATTCTGCGCCTCCTGCTTTTCCCGAAGGCTCCGCTGCAACTCAATATTCTTGGCTTCCAGTTCCTCGGTAAGTCTATGAACCCGCCTTTGAAGCTGGCCGAAGGCCGATTCAAGCGAGCTGGATGCCTGCGTGAATGTCTCAAAAGCCTGCAACAAAAGATTTGAATCACCGGATCCGGGAGGCAAGAATTCCCGCGGGGGATCATGAGCGGGAGCAGCTGATTTACCGTCGATTTTTCCCAGTTCCGACACCATCCAAAGTCTCCGAGCAGAAATTATTGAATAGCTTCCCGGGCGCAGCGCTCAGGGAATCTGCCTGTGGATTGGAAAGGCAATCCTCATGCCATTTGAAGGAAATCAGTCCTGTTTCATTCCAAGTTATTTATTTTCAATAACATTTTCATATTCCCGCCGGAGTTCACCCTGACGAATGGAAGGCTGAGCATAGCTTAAAGTCAATTTGTTGACAGCGGAGGCATCGGAGGTTTGACGGCGGGGGACCGAAGTCCAGCCCCCATTATTCGTAAATAGAGCCTGTCCGAGCGTGCGGCGCAGACAAGTAATCAGGACTGCAAAAGGATCGCCGCTTTAAGCAGGGCATCTCTTAGCTTCTATAAGGTAGCGCGCGAAAATTAAAAAAAGATTTGTTGACAAATGTGAAAACCGTGAGATATATAAAAATCCACAACTCGCGGTATTCTGATAGCTATTTAAACAAGATTTCTTTGAGATAGGGAAAAATGGAACAAAAAAGGGACGTTAAGATCCTTGTTGTCGATGATGAAGACTACATGCGCGAAGTGGTCCGTAAAGCCCTCGAGACCTCCGGATTCGAAGTGGAGGAGGCGGTCGACGGCAAGTCGGCCCTCTCCATGATTCGACAGTATCCGTATAATGCCATAATTACCGATCTTCGAATGCCTGGATTATCCGGCGAGGTGATCGTCGAAGAATCGCTTTCTCTTTTCCCCGAAACCGTCGTCATCGTCATGACAGCCTTCGGCAACATTCAGTCAGCCGTAGAGGCAATTCGGAGAGGAGCTTACGATTATCTGCCGAAACCCTTTCAGCTTGCCGAACTCGTCATGCGCGTGGAAAAAGGATTGAAGGAACAGCGCCTGAGATCGGAAAATCGAATGCTTCGCGGGGAGCTTCAGGGGAAATACCATTTTTCTAATCTGGTCGGCAACAGCACCGCCATGCAGAACATCTACAACTTGATCAGGCTGGTCGCGCAGAAAACAAGCACGGTCCTTATTCAGGGAGAAACAGGAACGGGAAAAGAGCTGATCGCCCGGGCTATCCATTACAGCGGTCCGCGGAAGGAACATCCTTTGGTTTCCATTAACTGCGGCGCAATTCCATCCAATCTCCTCGAAGACGAGCTTTTTGGCCATGTCAAGGGCGCATTCACCAACGCGCACCAGCATAGGATCGGCAGGTTCGAACAGGCAAATCACGGGACGTTGTTTCTGGATGAAGTATCCAGTATGCCGATGGACTTGCAGGTAAAACTGCTTCGCGTTCTTCAGGAACGGGAATTTCAGAGAGTTGGGAGTTCAACAACCGTCAAAGTAGATGTGCGTATCGTCGCCGCGACCAACGGGGACTTGCTCCATGCAGTGGAGAAGGGAGAATTCCGGGAGGATTTGTTCTATAGATTGAATGTGATCCCCATCCAGGTCCCCCCCTTAAGAAATCGGCGAGACGACATTCCTTTATTGATTACTCACTTTACCAAAAAATTCTGCGCGGAACAGAAGCTTCTTCCGAAGCGCGTTTCCCATGAAGTTATGAAATACCTGATGGCGTATGATTGGCCCGGAAATATCCGGCAGCTTGAAAATGCGGTGGAAATGGCGGTCGCCTTGTCCGGGGAACGGGACCTTTTGGATTTGGAGGATTTCCCTGTGGTTTCCAGGCCGCCTACTGATTCCGCTGCATTCCCCAGCATTGACATCCCCGACGACGGCCTGCATTTCAATACCATGATTTCGGATCTGGAAAAGCAGCTCATACTCCAAAGTCTCCATGTCGCGCGCGGAAATAAAAAGAAAGCCGCCTCTCTTCTCCATCTCAAGAGAACGACTTTTGTCGAGAAGCTTCGAAGAATGGGCGTGGAATTTTCTGACGAAGAAATCGCGGAAGCTTAATCCCGATCATTCAGGGGCATCCGCAGCCAGGCGGTTCAGAAACCGGTCTGAGAATTAACCCGGATTATTCATGAAGCTGCGGCGGTGGAGCCGGGTCTCTTAACAACGTATGCATGGTTTCTGTGCCCGCGCTCCTTCGGGCTCTTCGGCTGCCTTGCTGCAAACCTCAGGAATCATCCAAGTCAAAACATGCCGCAATCGAATCTTGCTTCTATCGCAGCCTTGCATAGAATCTCTTGTCCTTATTCTTTTGAATAATGATTGTCTGAATTCTTCCAATCTGAGAAAATCCTCGCTTAGTCCGGCATACACGGATCAAGGAGCGTATCCGAGAATTAGGATGTGCCGCGCGCACGGACACCTTCGCTGCGTTGGCGCTCCTCGAGAATTTAGCCGCATTTCCTGCGCCGCGCCGTCTTGCAGCTGCCATCGCGGCGTTCGGAACGCGGGTTATTCTAATTTTCGGACCGGCTCCCAGGGAGGTGAGCTTGCCCAGAAAAAAACTGTGGGGAGGACGTTTTGCCTCGGAGGAGGATCCGTTCTTCGCTGAATTCAATGATTCCTTTTCATTCGACCGGCGCCTTTTGGAAGCGGACATCCAAGGGAGCATGGCTTACGCCCGGGCTTTGGAACGGGCCGGCGTTTTTACGCGCCAAGAGCGGCGGCGCGCCGAACGAGGTTTGCGCGCCGTGCTGGACAGCAGCGCCGCAAATCCCGATGCTGTTGCGCGCAGCCAGGCGGAAGACGTACATGCCTATGTTGAAGATGCCCTGAAAAAGAGAATCGGAGCATTGGCGCTCAAGCTCCACACGGGCCGGAGCAGGAACGATCAAGTCGCCACCGATTTGCGCCTCTATCTGAAGCGCAAAGAAACCGCCATTGAAGCTCAAATAGACAGCATTCTTTCAACCCTGGCGGACCTGGCGGAAAAGCACTTCCTCGTGGCCCTTCCCGGCTATACTCATCTTCAGCCCGCACAACCGGTGCTTTTTTCGCATTACCTTCTTGCCTATGGAGAAATGCTGCTGCGCGACCGTGAAAGACTTCGACAGGCAAGAGCCCGCGCCGATGTCTGCCCTTTGGGATCCGGTGCGCTGTCCGGCACGGTATATCCCATAAACCGCAACGCGCTTGCCCGGGATCTTCACTTTTCTTCCGCGGCACGAAACAGCATGGACGCCGTAGCAGACCGCGATTTTGTCCTGGACTTTTTGTTTTTTGCCGGCACCCTACTCATGCATCTCAGCCGGTTATCGGAGGATCTCATTTTATATAATTCCGCCGAATTTTCCTTTGTGGAGATGGACGACAGCATTTCCTCGGGCAGCAGTCTGATGCCCCAAAAAAAGAACCCGGATGCGCTGGAACTTATACGCGGCAAGACCGGCCGGGTTTACGGGCATTTGATTTCCCTTCTGACTGTCCTAAAAGGGCTTCCTATGACATACAACAAGGACCTTCAGGAAGACAAAGAGGGGCTTTTTGACGCTGTTCATACGGTGGAAAGCTGCTTAACCATGCTTTGGAAAATACTCTCAAAAATCCGCATCCGCCCCGATCGCATGGAGCAGTCGACAACGCGGGGATATCTGAATGCGACCGAATTGGCGGATTACCTGGTGGCCAAGCAAATGCCCTTCCGCGAAGCCCATGGCATAGTGGGAAGGGTGGTTATGCGCGCTTCCGAACTTGAGGTCCCTTTGGAAGAACTGCCGCTTCGCGAATATCAGAGTTTCACCCCTCTGTTTGAACGCGATCTCTACGAGCGGCTGCGTCCGGAAAAACTCCTATCCCGCCGAAAAGAGCTTGGAGGCACCGCTCCGGCGGCGGTTCGCCGCTCCATTCGCATATTCCGCAAAAGAATACAAAACGCAGGATGAAACCTTTATCCGAAAACGGATAAAAATCCCGCAGACGCATCTTAAAAACAAGGCCCGCCGCGCCTCTGCTTGCGACTGGTCTAAGGGCCTCTTAATAGATTATTTGCCGGGTAAAGACGGCATTCGCGGTTTTTTTGGAAGCACGGATTGCGGATCAGTCTTCCAGGTAGGTGTAGCTGTCCAGGGCGCTGCGAAAGATCTCGCAAAAAGAATCCCGCTCTTCGGTGGAAGTCCATTGTTTCGATTGGGAACCCTGCATGATCCGGCGAAGCCCTTCCATAAGATCCTGCTGAGTGTAGCCGGCGCTTGCAAGAACCTGCCCGATCGATTCCCCGCGTATCACCTTGTCTATATGAGGCCGTCCGGCGTCGTCTACCAGAAAATGCACTTCATTGGCCGATCCGAGCAGATTGTGATTCATGCCGAGCGACTCCTGGTAGGCGCCGGTGAGGAAAATGGCCAAATAGTAAGGCTCAGAGTTGACTCCGTGAAGTTCCAAAGCCTGCTTGACGTCGCGGCGGTCGACAAATTTGTCTATCTGCCCGTCAGAGTCGCAGGTTATGTCGCAGAGCGTCGCACGCTCGGTTGGTTCCTCAGTCAGGCGCGTCACCGGCACAATGGGAAAGAGCTGGTCCAGAGCCCAGCTGTCGGGAGCGGACTGAAAGACAGAAAAATTACAGATGTATTTGCTGGCCAGGATATTCTCGAGATCGATAAATTCCTCCGGGCGTCCTTTCAGGGATCTGGAAAACTTGATGGCTTTCCTGCAAATCTCCCAAAACAGCCACTCTCCCTGGGCACGATTCTGCAAATTTAAATATCCGAGATTAAAAAGCGACTGCAATTCCTCCCGATGTTGCAGCGCATCGTGGTAATACTCCCGGAAATTCTTGGGATTGATTTCCTTGTAAAGATCCATCATTTCACGAACGGCCTCGGAATCCGCCTGGGAGGGATGTACTTCGGATCCCCCGAGTCCGGGATTCAAAGTCCGAATGACGTTGGTAACGAAAAGGGCGTGATGGGCGGCGACGGCGCGGCCGCTCTCCGTGACTATCGTCGGCGGGGGCACGTTCTCGGATTGGCATATTTCGTTTATCGTATAAACGATATCGTTGGCGAATTCCTGTATGCTGTAGTTCACGCTGCAATCCGATGCCGTGCGGCTGCCGTCGTAGTCCACCCCAAGCCCGCCTCCCACATTGAGGTATTCAATAGGAAACCCCATCTTATGAACTTTGGCATAAACGCGCGCGGCTTCCTTGATTGCGCTCTTTATCCTGCGGATGTTCGTGATCTGGGACCCGATGTGGAAATGCAGCATTTTCAGATGATGCGCCAATTCTCTGTCCGAAGCCTGTCGGAGACAATCCAGAAGCTGGATGGTATTGATTCCGAATTTCGAAGTTTCCCCTCCCGATTCTTCCCACTTTCCGGCGCCGCGCGAAAAAACCCGGACCCGGATTCCCAGCAAAGGACGGATGCCGAGCGCATTGGAAACCTCCGCGATCTTTTTAAGGTCCGAAACCTCCTCCATCACCAGTACGGGATTCTTTCCGATCTTCTGGGACAGTATCGCCCACTCAATAAACCGTTTGTCTTTTATCCCGTTGCATATGAGCAATGCGCGGGGGTGAACCGAGAGAGTGAACGCGGCAGCCAGCTCCGCCTTGGTTCCTACCTCAAGCCCGTATTCATAACGATGGCCCGCGGCCATCAGCCTCTCCACTACGCTCCGCTTCTGGTTCACCTTCATCGGATAAACGCCGCGGTGGGGCGCGCCGTAATTGTACTCCGCAATCGAATTGCGAAACGCTTCGTGCAGTTCTTTTATCTGGCCGTCGAGTATTTGCGGAAATCGCATGAGAAAGGGAGGCGCCAGCTTTCGATGAAGCAGAGTCTGTACCAGCGAAATCACTTCAACGCCCATCAGCGGATTCCGCGTGGGATGCACCGTGAGGCATCCCTGCTCACTGACTCCAAAGTAGCCGCCGCTCCAATTTTCCACGCCGTATATTCGGTTGGGAATTTCACTGGGAGAAAGGCGGAGGGTTTGTGTTAATTCTTTCATCGCTTCGGCCAACCTCTCCGGCAGGCTAACCCGGATTAAAGACAAGCATTATTATGCAAAGCCATGCACACTAGGACGCGCAGTCCCGCCGTTTCTTATATCCTCGTGGTCCGGCGCCCGTGTTTATTGTTTCACGCGCTCCAGATATTTGCCTTCGTTTGTATCGACGCGGATCAGCTCCCCTTCATTGATGAAGGGCGGCACCTGAATTACAAGCCCGGTTTCCAGTGTAGCCGGCTTATTGACATTACTCACCGTCGCGCCGCGCAAAGCGGGTTCCGTCGAGACCACCCGAAGCTCCACCGAGGTGGGCATGTCGATCCCAATCGGCTTCCCTTCGTAGAATTCAACTTTCAGCGTGATGTTCGGAGTCATGAATGGGATGGATTCTTCCAAAAGTTCCGCGGGCAAATGAAACTGTTCAAAAGATTCGGTATTCATGAAATAGTAATCGGTGCTGTCTGAGTAAAGGTACTCCACCTCGTGGGTTTCAAGATATGCTTGTTCTATCCGATCTTCAGAGCGGAACCTGTGCTCAATAATGGAACCCGATTTCAGAGACCTCAATTTGGTTTGCACCATTCCCCGCCAATTTCCGGGCGTAATATGCTGGAATGAAAAAACACGATACAGTTCCCCATTGTGCTTTATGGTCATTCCCTTCTTAATCTGCGTGGCGGCAATCATTACAGTCATCCCATCTCAAATATTTCTTTTAGATGCGTCATATTACTCGAACCCCGCCTGCCATACAAGACTCGATAAATTTCCAATGGAAAAATTCCCAGAATCGGGACAAAATCCAGCCGGTTTTGCATCCCGCACGCGCCGGCGGCCTCCGCCGAGACCGCAATGCACTTCATCCCAAGGCGGGACGGGAGGCTCACTGCTGCATCTTCTTAAAATGCCTGGAGTCTATTCGGAAAACGGATTCGCGGGCGACAGCCGGAAACGGGCGAGCCGCCATTACAGCTCCAGGATCTCCGCTTCCTTTTTTTTCTGCAAGGCATCGATCCTTTCGATGTGGGCGTTCGTCATTTCCTGTATCTTTTTGAGCGCTTCTTTTTCCTCGTCCTCCGAAATTTGTTTGTCTTTTTGCAGGGCCTTTATCCGCTCATTCGCTTCATGCCGCACCTGCCGCACCGCCACCCGATGCTGTTCAGCGATGTGTCCCACGGATTTGGCGAGCTGTTTGCGCCTCTCCTGCGTAAGGGGCGGTATGGGCAAGCGGATTACTTTGCCGTCGTTTGTGGGATTTAATCCCAGGTCGGAAGTCAAGATGGCCTTTTCGATCGCGGATATGGTCGAAGGATCCCACGGCTGGATAACGATCAGAGTCGGATCCGGAGTCGACAGCGAAGCCATTTGATTCAAAGGAGTGGCCGTGCCGTAATAGTTCGCCTGGATGGGGTCGAGGATGCTCACCGAAGCACGTCCCGTCCGTATCATGGCCAGGTTTTGCCGCATGTCGTCCACGCATTTTTCCATGCCTTTTTTGGAGTCGTTGATCGTCTGTTGGATCATCAGGTCATTCCCTCCCTTGTAATAGCCGGGGGTTTTAAGAATTGCGGTCCCTATTCGTGTACCACGGAACCTACTTCATGGCCCAGCAGCACTCTTTTAATGTTTCCGCGCTGAAGAAGGTTGAAGACTACTATAGGAAGCTTGTTCTCCATGCAAAGCGTTACCGCCGTTGTATCCATGACCCTCAAGTTCTTTTCCAGCACCTCTCGATAGGTGAGGCTTTTAAACAGCTTTGCGCCGGGATGGACAATAGGATCGGAATCATAAATGCCGTCCACCTTGGTGGCCTTCAGAATGGCTTCCGCTCCGATTTCCATTGCCCGGAGCGCTGCTGCGGTATCCGTGGAAAAATAAGGATTGCCGGTCCCCGCCGCAAAGATGACCACCCGGCCTTTCTCGAGATGGCGCATCGCCCGCCGCCGAATGAAAGGCTCCGCCACCTCTTTCATCTCAATCGCCGATTGCACGCGGGTAAAAACGCCAAGTTGTTCCAGCGCATTCTGGAGCGCCAGCGCGTTAATGACGGTGGCCAGCATCCCCATATAATCCCCGCTGACGCGATCCATGCCCCCCGCGCTGACCGATAGGCCCCGGACGATATTGCCTCCGCCGACGGTTGCGGCAACTTCGACCCCGATGGAATGAATTTCAGAAATCTCTTCCGCAATCCTTGAAGCCATCGCCGGGTCCACACCGAAACCCTGCGCTCCCATGAGAACTTCCCCGCTCAGTTTGAGCAACACGCGGTGGAAACGCGCGCCTTTCGACGGCTGATTTCGCCCCATGAGGCCTCCCGTGAAATCTATGGAATTTCTTCTTCGACAATCGCCTCTTTCGTTATAGAACAAAAGGGGGAAAGATCCCAGTCTCTTTTAATCCTGATGATTCACAAAGCTCATCATGCGGCGGGGCCGGCCGTTAATGGCGCCTCGCCGGGAACGCTCATGAACAATCCCGGCGCTCCGCGGTCCCGGCGGGATCTTTCTCAAACCCTACAGCTTCTAGCGTAGTTCCGGCGCCCAGCCGCAGCCGCAAGCAAGCGGCGTTTATTCTCCCAATCTATAGCGCACAAAGCGCCGAACTTGTATATTTTCGCCGGTTTTCTGGATATGGGCGGCGATGTGATCGCGCACGCTTATTGAATTATCTTTAACAAAAGGCTGTTCCAGCAGGCACGTTTCCGAATAAAACTTGGATACGCGCCCTTCGACGATCTTTTCCACCACGTTCTCGGGCTTGCCGGACCCGCGCGCTTGCTCCGCGTAAATCTCGCGCTCCCCGGCCAAAACATCTTTCGTAACGTCCTCCTTGCTTATAAAGCGCGGCTCGCTGGCGGCGATATGCATCGCCAGGTCTTTAACCAGCTGCTGAAAATCGGGATTTCTAGCCACAAAGTCCGTTTCGCAGTTGACTTCCAGCAGCACCCCTATTTTACCGTTATGAATATAGGCGCCGATCAAACCCTCTTTGGTTTCCCGGCCGGATTTTTTCGCAAGAGACGCAAGTCCGCGCTTGCGAAGGATAATGATGGCCGCTTCAATATCTCCGTTGGATTCCTGAAGGGCGCTTTTGCATTCCATGAAGCCCACGCCTGTTTTTTCTCTAAGCTTTTTCACAAGCTCTGCGGAAATATCCATTACAAGCCTCCTAGCTTTTTTCTCCGCACTGACAGAGCCGCGTGCTTTTGTATGCGAACATGGGCGGCGCCCATCCGCATGCCCGACGCCGTTCGGAGATCCGAAAAATTTTTAATTGGAATAAATATAAAACAAAACGTCTGTTAGAAGCCTGTCCGAGAATTAGGAAAGATCCGACTTCTCCGGCTGCTCGCCCCCCGCCGCCTCCGTGTCCGGGGGATTCGCCGGAGCATCCGCAGCGTTTGCGGATACCGCCGCTTCCGCCGGCGCCGCAGTCTCGGGTTTTTTCGCTTTGGCTTTTCTCTGGAGAGTCTTGCGCACCGTCGTCTTCGGCTTCGCGGAGCCGTCCGGTGCCGGGAGGGACTCGGCGGCAGCGGGTCCCGCCTCCCCGGATTCCTTCCCTTCGGCGCTCTTGCGAGCGGCAATCTCAGCCGCGGCCGCCGCCGCTTTTGCGGCCGCTTCGCGCGCTGCGGCCGCTTGCTGCGCTTGAAGCTGCCGTTGCTTTTCCATCTGTTCGGCTAGTTCCTTCTGTTGCGCCTCGAAAACCGACTTGCCCTCAAGGTATGCCTGGGCAATCGTGTCCGTAATCAGGCGGATTGCCCGCAAGGCATCGTCGTTCCCCGGAATAATGTAGTTGACTTCGTCAGGATCGCAATTCGTATCCGCGACTCCGATTACGGGGATTCCGAGCTTTACTGCTTCCTTGATGGCAATCGTCTCGAGCTTGGTGTCGATGACAAAAAGCGCGTCCGGCAGGCTGCTCATCTCTTTAATGCCGGAAAGATTTTTCTCGAGTTTCTTGCGCTCCCTCTCGTAACGGGCGACTTCCTTCTTGGAAAAGAGATCATACTGTCCATTGTTCCGCATTGCTTCCAGCTCGCGGAAACGCTTGATGCTTTTCTGAATTGTTACGAAATTGGTCAGCAATCCCCCCAACCATCTCTGATTGACATAATACATGCCCGTCCGCTCGGCAGCCTCCTGGATCGCGTCCTGCGCCTGGCGCTTAGTGCCCAAAAATAGAATTGTTTTCCCTTGAGCGCCCAGATCACTAACGAATTGGATCGCGTTTTTGAACAGCCTGAGGCTTTTCTGTAAATCAATAATATAAATTCCATTCCGCTGCCCGAAGATATACTCCTTCATCTTCGGATTCCAGCGCTTGGTCTGGTGGCCGAAATGCACTCCAGCTTCCAGTAGTTGTTTCATGGTTATGGAAACCAAATAGAACCTCCTCAGGCTAGCGCTTCGAGAATTGGAATCTCTTGCGAGCCCCCTTCTGACCGTATTTTTTTCGTTCCTTAATGCGAGAGTCCCGAGTGAGCAGACCGGCTCGCTTCAATTTGGGGCGCAGCTCGGCGTTGAACTGCAATAGCGCATTGGCGATTCCAAGCCGGATGGCACCTGCCTGGCCGGAAGTGCCGCCTCCGCTTACGAGAGCCCGGATGTCAAACTTTCCCAGATTATCCGTGACCGCCAGCGGATAACGGATCACCGTACGCTGAGTCTCATTCTTAAAGTACTCGGTCACATCGCGCTTATTCACCATTACCCGTCCCTCCCCGGGCAGCAGGCGAACGCGCGCCGTTGAACTTTTCCTTTTTCCTGTTCCATAGTATTCGACTATTGCCATTCAGCTCCTTAATTGTACACAGATGTAAAGAACACTTTTTATTTGGAATGGGCTAAACGGCCAGGGCCGCAGGCTTTTGAGCCTGATGCGGATGTTGAGGCCCGCAATAAACTTTTAGTTTTTTTCTCATAGCCCGCCCCAGCTTCGTTTTGGGAAGCATGCCGATCACGGCTTCTCTTACAAGTTTTCCGGGGTCCTTGGCCATCAGAACACCCGCCGGCATTTCCCGCAATCCCCCGGGGTAACCAGTGTGGCGGCGATAGATTTTATTCGTCAGTTTCTTCCCGGTAAGCTTCACCTTCTCGGCATTAATAATGATGACGTAATCGCCGGTATCAAGAAAAGGAGTGTAGAGAGGCTTGTCTTTCCCGATCAAAATTGTCGCCACTCTCGAAGCTAATCGTCCAAGAATCTGTCCTTCAGCGTCTATTACACGCCAATTCTTCTGAATCTCCCGTTTTCGGGGGATAAAACTCTTCATTACCGTCTCCCTCACTTAACTACTAAGTAGAACAAACCTTTAGGCTATCCAAGATGCTTTAATGTGTCAAGAGGAATTGCCATAAACTGTTTCCCCTGGGGGAAAAACAAAATCACTGTCCGCCCGAGGCCTATCGTTATTTTTTCTCTCAGCCCCGGTCTTTTTCGCCCGTCCGGCGCCCATGCGCTCATTTCGCAGGAACGGGCATTTGCGAAGGCAATTATCGTATCCAATTTTGAAATAGCCGGCTATTGCGGGACACAAATTAAATATTGGTGATTCCCGTCACCACATAATTACAGAAAAAACGCAACAGGTTTGCCCAACCGTACGATAAGGGTAGCATGACGCCTGCTGCGGCAGGATATTTTCGAGGAAGTTAAATGAGCATCATGCACCCAAAAACAAACGGTTCGGCGCTCTTTGAAGAAGAGCGAACCAAAACACATCGGCGCACATATTATGCTACATCTCTTGAATCGCAACCGGCAGTCCGTCGGACTTGACATCGGCTCCAGCACTTTGAAAGCTGCGGAGCTTCGGCCTTCCCACAAAGGCGGTTTTGAACTGGTCAGCCTCGGCATTGAGGAATTAGCGCCGGACTGCATCGTAGATGGAGTCATCATCTCCAAACTCCCCGTTTCCGATGCCATCGGGCGGATTTTCTCGCAGCAAGACATCAAGAACGGGCATATCTCCACTTCCATTTCCGGCCACTCCGTCATCGTCAAAAGAATCTCGCTGCCCGTCCAAAGCGATGACGACCTTGCGGAATCCATACGATGGGAAGCGGAGCAGTACATACCGTTCGATATCGCCGACGTGAATCTGGATTACCAGGTTCTCGGCGAAAATGTCGGCACAGGGAATCTCGATATTCTGCTTGTAGCCGTCAAAAAAGATAAAATCGTCGACTATACCAGCGTGATTAAAATGGCCGGCAAGAATCCCGTCTTAATTGATGTGGACGCGTTTGCACTGCAGAACGCTTATGAAGTCAATTACGAACCGACCAGCAAGAACACAGTGGCATTGCTCGATATCGGCGCCAACACCATGACGATAAATATTGTCTCCGGGACCGATTTTCTCTTTACGCGCGATGTCGGCGTCGGGGGGCACCAGTACACCGAATTCATACAGAAAGAATTCAATCTCAGCTACGATCAGGCCCAAGCGCTCAAGCACGGCGAAACAGTTGAGGGCATCGACGGCGACGAAGTGCGCCGAGTCATCGATTCCGTCACGGAGATCCTCTGCCTTGAAATCCAGAAAACCTACGACTTCTTCAAATCGACGTCGACGGTGGATCATATCGACCGCATGATCGTCAGCGGCGGCGCCGCACATACCCCCGGCCTCATTGAAACGCTTTCCAGGAAATTCGAAATTCCGGTGGAAGAATTCAACAGCTTTAAAAAAATCACCTTCGACCCGAAGCGATTTTCATCCTCCATGATTGCAGACCGCGCTCCGGATCTTGCGATTGCCATCGGTTTGGCACTCCGGAGTGCTGAGGAATAAAAAGGCCATGATCAAAGTTAATCTGCTGAGAGATCAAACAGCCCGAGTGCGCAAGTCCTTCTCAAAGCCCGCCGTATCGCGGACCGGCCTTGTATTTGCAGCGATTTTTCTGTTGGCCGCTGGAGCTATGGGCACGTGGAGCTTTTATGTTTACCGGCAGGTGGAAACCGGCAAGGAAAAACGCAGACTGCTCCGGCTTGAAGAGGAGCGTCTGGAGAAACTGAAACAAGAAATCGCAAAATTCGAACAGCTGAAGCAGTTGCGCCAAAGCAGAATCGATGTGATAGAGAAATTGAAAGCGGCCCAGACCGGCCCGGTGCTTTTGCTTAACACTGTGATCCGAAGCATTCCCCGAGACGGAGACCTTTGGCTCGCGTCCCTTACCCAAAATTCCGATACCGTAAAGATTATCGGATACACACAGCGCACCGAAGTGATTCCCGATTTCATGATCAATCTCACGGAAAGCGGAACCTTCGAGAGCGTCGATCTCGAGAGTATTGAAAGCCAGAAAGAGGCTTCAAAATTCTCGCTTCTTTGCACCAGTATCTCGAAACCACAGACGGAGTGAAGTATGGCTATTAGCAGCTTTCGTTTCAATGACCTGCCTCGCTCGATTCAGATCGCAATTTTTGCGGCTCTTGTCGGTTGCCTGGCATTTGTGTTCTACCTTTATTATTTGAAGGATCTCATCAAAGAGCGCAATGCCATTGAGGCGGAAATAAAAAGGCTGGAATTGTCTGTGGCTCAAGGGACAGCGATTGAAAGCCAGCTCAAGCTCTTCAAGCAGCAGTTAGTCCAGCTGGAAGAACGTCTGGAAGTGCTCAAGAGCATTTTACCGGCTCAAAAGGAAACGCCGGCGGTTCTAAGAAGCGTCCAGAAGATGGCGAAATCCAGCAACCTTAAGATCAACAAATTCACACCGAAGCCGGTGGTGCCGCGGGCATTCTATTCGGATTGGCCGATTCAGATCGAGGTGGAAGGAAATTACGACGGTCTGGGAGAGTTCTTTGAGAAAGTCAGCCAGGCGACCCGGATCATCGACGTTGGGTCTATTTCCATAAAAGCCCTGGATAAATCCCCCAGTCCGCTTCGGACTCTTACTGCCGGTTGCACCGCAACCACGTTCGTCTTCAAAGAAGACGCGCCTCTGCAAGGCGATAAGAACGTTGAAGTTCAGCAGGAAGCAGCCAATAAAACGGGAGGGCGCCGGTGATGCACAATCATGAAGCGAATCCAATCATGCCGCCTGCAACAAGCGAGGCTTCGAAAGCTCTTCGCAGTCGTTGCCTTTGCCGCGGAGCGGCGGTCCTTTTGGGATTGCTGTTGGCGATGCCCGCTTTCACTCCTTCGATGGCTCGGGAAGCAAAACAGGATCCCCGGAATCCTTCGGGGCAGGAAGGAACCGCCGTTAAAGCGCAGGCGAAATATTCGGACGTCCGCTATATATCCGGCAATCGTCGGGACCCCTTTTTAAATCCCCTGCTTTTAGCTAAGAAAGCCAAGCAGCAGGACGAGGAAGTCGCCCTCGGGCTTGCCCCGCCCGGAATAGCCGGAACCTATATCGCGCAGCTGAAGCTGCAAGGACTATCATTTCGCGACGGCCGGCGGATCGCCATTGTCCGCGCGAAGGACAAGCGCGCCTACTTCCTTGAGGAAGGCGACAGGCTTTTTGATGGATATGTAAAAAATATCAACCTGGACTCCATAACTTTGGTTCGCGAGACCAAGTTGAGATCAGGGAAAATTTTAACCCAGGATGTGACCAAGCGGCTAAGGACACCATAGGATGGCAGGTATGAAAAATCGATTTGCCCGAATCAGAAATTATACGTCGAGTGCAGCGAAGACAAGGATGCTCGAAATCCTTTTCTTTCTGCTGGCGTTCGCGGTTCTCGGATTCGCCGACGCTCAGGACAAACCTGATATCTCTGCGTCCACTCTCCAATCAAATTCCGGATCAGCCCCTTTAAGCACGGCTTCGGTGAAATCGGGTGTCAAAGGGACGGATTCCGGGATTCTTCCGACCGGGGTTATTACGGATGTGCGAACAATGCCCGATAACGGCAAAACAACCGTAATCGTGGAAACGCAACAGGCCATGGCTCCCAATGAGTTTTTCCTGGAAAATCCGCCGAGGCTTGTTCTGGATTTTCCGAACGCGGAAAACAGAGTGCCGTTTTTGAATCTTCCGGTAGATACTGCTTCTATACGGCAGATCCGAGTGCGGCAGTTCCAGAGCGTGCCGGATCCCGTCGCCCGGATGGTATTTGATTTGAAGGAAGACCACGGAGCGCACCAGATTACGGTGGATAAGACTTCGGTCCGAGTCGTTTTCGAGGAAGATGTCTCATCCCGCGCAACCTCCGATAAGAAAACGCCGGTATCCGCAAAGGCGGAGGATTCTCCCGCGCCCACAGAATTTAAAGTTGTGCCCTACACGCCAAAGAAACCGGCGAAAAGAGCGGAATTAGAGCAAAAATCCAAGCCCGACAAAGCGCAAGACGCTCTCCCGCCCCCTTCTGTAGCGGTGAAGAAGGCCGTTCCAAAGTCTGAGCCGCAGCCTTCAAAAGCGGCGGAAAGCCGTTCCATCGCGCCGAAGCCCGTCCGCAGCACGGAGCGGCCGAAACCAGATGTCGCCCCACCCGCCCCCAAACCGCCTGCGGCGCAGGCTCCTCTCGTGGCAGCTCTTGCCCCCCCGGCTCTAGCGGCGCCGCAAAAACCGGCTTCAGCCTCCCAATCTCGTTTCTCGGGGCAACCGCTGACGTTGGATTTAGTCGATATGCCCCTCGTGGACTTTTTCCGGCTTATGGCGGAAGAAGGCGGAATCAACATCGTCATGGATCCCGAAATAAAAGGCAACATCTCCATAAAAGTAGTCAAGGTTCCATGGGACCAGATATTTGACGCCGCGCTGAAGAATCACGGTTTGGACAAACAGGTGGAAGGCACCCTGGTTCGCATTGCCCGCAAATCTACGCTCCAAGAAGAAGCGCGCCAGCAGGAATCACTTAAAAAGGCCACTCTGCTGGCAGCGGATCTTGTGACTAAAATCAAGCGCTTGAATTACGCCAAAGCCGATACGCTGCTCCCCGTCCTTGAGGATCAGAAAACCGTTAGAGGCATCATCGTAGTGGATGAGCGGACGAATTCGTTGATCTTGACCGACATTCCGAGCTCGGTCAGCGAATTGGTAGAGCTCGTAGAGGAGCTCGATATTTCTCAACCGCAAGTGGAAATCGAATCGCGCATCGTCTCTGCAAGCCGTGATTTTGCACGCGATATAGGCGTCCAGTGGGGTTTCGTTCAGGGCAACCTTCAGCGCGTCACCGTCGGCGGGCCCAATACTTTCGGCACCATCGGCGGCACAAGACCGAGCGCAACTCCCAGTTCGGCATATGCAGCCGGGAACCCTTTTAGCGGCAGGGGCGCTTCGGAGGATTCCGTAAGCGAGTCCGCAGCAGTCAGCACCGGATCCAGCAGTTCCAACAAAGGCAATTTCAACGTAAATCTTCCTTCCGTTTTGCCCTTCGGAGGAGTGGGAATTTCGGTCGGAAATATTTTCGATACCTTCCTGCTGGATGCCGCTATCACTGCCGGAGTAAGCAAAGGCTTGGCTCGACTTATATCCCAGCCGAAGGTGGTGGCTCAAAACAACAGTCCGGCCACTATCACGCAGGGACTGCGTTTTCCGGTCCAGGTAGTCGCCAACAATACAATATCGGTGCAATTCCAGAATGCGGCCCTGACTCTAGAGGTAACTCCACAGATTACATATGACGGGAACATCATTCTGGATTTGAACGTGGAGAACAATACCCCTGATTTCGGGAGGGCGGTAAACAACATACCGTCCATCCGCACCAGCGAATCTTCTACGCGAGTTCTGGTTACGGACGGAGGGACCACTGTAATCGGAGGAATTCTAATAGACGACGAGGCATCCACGGAAAACAAGGTGCCTGGGCTGGGATCCCTGCCCGTTTTGGGCAACCTCTTCCGCCGCAGCGCCGTAAACCGCGGGACCCAGGAAATCCTATTCTTCGTCACTCCACGCATAATCAAGTAAACCCTAAACCATCCATCGACCATCGTCATACGCCGAAACGCACACCGGCGTATGACGAAGTCCGGGTGCGCCGCCTGGACCGCATTCCCATCCATCGGAAGGCGCCACTCATGGCAGCCGTGCTATTTCTTTCGCATCGGCAAATCTTCCCTCCTCTCTTTATTGGTTGTTTTGACAATATGGATCCATTGATGCTATGATCCAAACCTCTTTGCCGATATTTTCGGCTGAGGAGAGAGGATTAATTCGCGCTGATCCGAAGTTTGCCTGTTTTCTTCTAGGATTTGCAGCCCAGAAGCATCCCTTGATCTCCCAGGCAATCAGCAGGAGCTAAGGAAGCACTCATGAACATCAAGGAAGTTAAAGATTTAATGCACGAAGTGCTCCAGAGTGACATCAGCGAATTTGAACTAGAGCACACGGGGACCAAGTTGAAATTGAAGCGGGGATTCAGCGCCGAATCCGCTGCGGGCGCATCCGAACCTTCACGACCCGCAACGGTTGGTTTGGCTTCCTCACAACCGGCCGCTTTCGAAGCCCCGTCGGCTCCCCCGGAAGGAGCCGGCGACTCCGGAGAAGACGGCCTTCACTTTATAACATCTCCCATTGTGGGCACATTTTATCGCGCACCGTCTCCCGGCGCCGATCCTTATGTAAAATTGGGCGACCATGTCGAAGAGGGGACAATATTGTGTCTGGTAGAAGCTATGAAGCTCATGAACGAAATACCTTCGGATATAGAAGGCGAGGTTGTGCGCGTGTATATTGAAAACGCTCACCCCGTAGAATTCGGGCAAAAACTGTTCGGCATCCGTCCCCGGAATTAAGGCTGGCAGCCGCCAATGTTTCGAAAAATACTCATAGCCAATCGCGGGGAAATCGCACTTCGCATCATATGCGCATGTAAAGAGTTGGGCATCCCTACGGTCGCAGTGTATTCCCAAGCCGACCAAAACGCCTTGCATGTCCGCTTTGCCGATGAGGCCGTATGCATCGGCCCGCCGCCAAGCAGCGAAAGCTATCTAAACATACCGGCCGTGATCAGCGCCGCCGAAGTGACCAATACCGATGCTATTCATCCCGGCTACGGGTTTCTTGCAGAAAGCGCCTATTTTGCCGAAGTGTGCGAAGCCTGCGGCATTGCTTTCATCGGCCCGTCGCCCGAGGTGATTCGGATGATGGGCGACAAAGACGAAGCGCGGAAGGCAATGCAGGAAGCGGGAGTCCCTATCGTGCCTGGAACGGGAAAGCTCAAAAGCCCGTTTTCTTCGGCAGCATCCCTTGCCGCCGAGATTGGGTATCCTGTAATTGTTAAGGCGGCTGCGGGAGGCGGAGGCAAAGGAATGCGCATTGTCCGCGCGCCCGAAGAGCTGGCGGACTCCCTGGAAATCGCCCAAAACGAGGCTCTTTCAGCTTTCGGCAGCGGGGATGTCTATATCGAAAAGTATCTTCCCGTTGCCCGGCACATTGAATTCCAGCTGCTTGCGGACCATCAAGGAAACGTCGTTCACCTGGGTGAACGCGAATGCTCCATACAGCGCCGCTATCAAAAGCTTATCGAAGAATCTCCATCTCCCTATATGACTTCCGAACTGAGAAATACAATCGGCCAGCTCGCAGTGCGGGCGGCCCGATCCGTTAATTATACAAATGCGGGGACCATGGAATTCGTCGTCGATGATCAGGGGCACTATTATTTCATGGAAATGAATACCAGGATTCAGGTAGAGCATCCGGTCACCGAAATGGTCACGGGAATAGATTTGATCAAAGAGCAAATCCGGCTTGCCGCGCGAGAGGGGTTGGGGTATTCGCAGAAAGATATTTCTTTTCGAGGAAACGCATTGGAGTGCCGCATCAATGCGGAATGCCCGGAAACCTTTTATCCCTCCCCGGGCAAGCTAAACACCTTTCACCCGCCTGTCGGCATCGGGGTGCGAGTGGATTCGGCTGCCTATAATGAGTACGTGATTACGCCTCATTACGACTCGATGATAGCCAAGATAATTACCTGGGGGAAAAACAGGAAGGAATCCATCGACCGAATGAAACGGGCACTGGATATGACGGTCGTTGAAGGCGTTCGAACAACAATTCCTCTTCATCAGAGAATTCTGAACGATGAAGACTTTCAAGCCGGGCGCATCAGCACCCGCTTCCTTGAACGATGGTTCCCGAATTCCAAGTAACGGGCCGCTGATGGACAAAATCCCCGCTATGGTTTGAGTGCCGACCGGCTGTTTCTGAATAAATGCAGTTTTCGCTTCCGTCCATATATCCGATCACGGATAAAGAACTTGCGCGAAGAACGAGCCATCTCAGCATATTAAAGGAGTTGGTGAGCGGCGGCGCCCGTTTTGTGCAGATAAGAGACAAAGCCACCCCGATCCGCGAGCTTTTCCGGGATCTCGTACGCTGCGTGGAGTACGCATCAAAAAAAGGTGTTACCCTAATTGTCAACGACCGTTGTGATTTGGCCCTTTCGAGCGGCGCCGCGGGGGTTCACCTCGGCCAGATGGATTTGCCGCCCGAAGCAGCCCGTTCTGTTTTGGGAAGCGACAAATTCATCGGACTGTCGACCCACTCGCTGACTCAGGTCCGAAAAGCAAATCCACTCCCTATTCAGTATATCGGCTTCGGGCCCGTCTACGCCACTTCGACCAAGAACAATACATCGTCCGCGCTCGGATTGACGCGATTGGCGCGCGCCTGCTGCGTATCCGCCTTGCCGGTTGTGGCTATCGGCGGCATCGGTCTGGGACAGGTCCGCGAAGTGCTGGATGCAGGCGCTGCCAGCGCGGCGGTTATTTCCGCCTTGATGAAGGCCGAGAATCTTGCCCTCCAGATGCAGCTCTTTCTGGAGAAATCCACGGCGAAATGATCGATCGCGAGAATTCGGGATAAGTCTCCAAAACCATGTCCGGCCCCGCGAAGAAATTCGAGCGCACCTTAAATTTAGGCGCCTCCACCGCGGATTTATAACCTTTGCCGCCCACCGAAGGGAAGGCGTTCTTCCCGCCCAAAACAAGAGGGGCGATAACAAAATAGAACTTATCGATCAATTTTTCCGATATAAAGGACCAGTGCACCCGGCTGCCCCCTTCCACAAGCAGTTCCAGAACTTCCCTTTTGCCCAGTTCGCGCAACACCCCATGCAGGTTTAATTTTTTGCCGAATCCGGGCGCCCGAATAACTTCCGCGCCTTTTCTTTCGAGCTCCGCCTTTCGAGCATGGGATGCTCGCCTGCCGCAGAATATAAGCACCGGGCTTTCGGGGCACGATTGAAGCATTCGAGCCCAAAGAGGCGTGCGCAGCCCCGAATCGAGCACAATCCGAAGCAAAGGTCTCGATCTGGGCGGCTTTGCCCGATAGGTCAGTTCGGGATCGTCAAAAAGAACGGTATCGATGCCGACGAGAACGGCATCGGCTTCCAGTCTTAAATGCTGCCCGAACTCCCCGCCTTCGGGAGACGATATTCGTCGTCCCTTCTTCAGTCCGGTTCCGATTTTCCCGTCCAGCGACATCCCCACCTTGGAAACAACCAACGGGATTCCCGTACTTCTTTGGCAGGCATAAGATTCAATAATTCTCCCGGTTTCCTCTTCCAACAATCCAACATCCACACGAACGCCCGCAGAACGCAGCCGATTTATTCCGCGTCCGGCGACTCTGGGGTCCGGATCCATCCTGCCGACCACCACACGGCGGATGCCGGCTTTTATCAATGCATCCGCGCACGGCGGGGTTCTCCCGTGATGAGAACATGGTTCCAGCGTGACATAGGCTGTGGCATTGCGCGAAAGCTCCGCAGCTTCCCTGAGAGCGCGGATTTCCGCGTGATCCTTGAGAGCGTACTCATACCACCCTTTCCCAACCGCCCGCCCGTCCCGCACAATGAGGCATCCGACATTCGGATTCGGGCTTGTCCGACCCAACCCCATTTGCGCAAGAGCCAGGGCCTTCCTCATAAATTTGGCATCAGCGGCGTCAAACACGAAAATATCCTGTAATCACTTATTGTTTATATCCTGCAAATCCTTTTCTGCAATATCACTCAACCGCACGCGAATCCAGTGCACGCGCTTTCGATCCGAGTCCAGGACCTGAATCTTGAACCCTTCCAAATCGAAAGATTCGCCCGGCGCCGGCACGCGCCCCAAATAGGAAATAATCAGCCCGGCGGCAGTCGAACAATTCAGGTCCTCGAATTTCCTGCCCGTTAATTCTTCCAGGCGCGAGATTTCCGTGCTTCCGTGCACCACAAAGCTTTTGGGCCCCTCTTCTATGACTTTATTCACCTTCGCTTCATCCTCGTCCCAGATCTCGCCGACAATTTCCTCTACGAGGTCCTCGATGGTGACCAGTCCGGATACTCCGCCGAACTCATCGATGACTATGGCCGTATGATCTCCCTTTTCCTGAAGTTCCTTCAAAAGCTTCGCCACCGGTTTGCTTTCGGGAACAAACATGGCGGGATGCACAAGTTCCGTTATGGGATCCGATTCCCTCCCCTTCGCATACTCCGCCAAAAGCTGGCGGATATAGGCAATGCCGATGATATGATCCATGTCTGCCCGGTAAATCGGGATGCGCGAATGGCGGTGCCGCACCATTGTCTCCCTCAGATCCGCAATGGTCGCATGCTCCTCGCATGCGATTATTTTCGTCCGGGGGGTCATCACTTCGCGAACCAGCGTATTGCCGAACTCAACCACGGACTGGATGAGTTTTGAATCCTCTTCCTGAAGAATTCCCTCGTCTTCCCCAAGATCGAGATATGCCTGGATTTCCTCTTCGGTCGTTTCCTCATTTTCCGGAACGTCTCCGTTTTTGGCCTCCTCATGCAATCTCTCATACAAATTCAATATGCCGGCCAGGGGCACTGCGAGCGGCCGAAGCACTAGGTAAAACGGATTGAATATTCGGAGCAACCGCGCCAGCTTTTCCTCCGGATTGTTTTGGGTCAAAAGCCGGGGCAGGAGCTGGCGAAAAATGACGGATAAAATTATTACCGCGGCAAAAGAATACAGAAGCCCGTACCCCGGCCAGATGCGGAGGCTTAAGTGAGTGGTCAGAACCGCAACTGTGATCGCCGACAGCTGAGTCCCGAAGTGAAGAGGAATGAGGATCTGCATTTTATTCTCCAGCAAAAGCTGGAGCAAGGGAGGAGGCGGTTTTTCGGGCCTTTCCGTCATCATCCGCAGCACAACGGCGCTTGATTGAGTGATGGCGCTCTCCACCATAGAAAACAGAAAAAGCAGGCCAAGCCATACGACGATGATTGCCAGTTCTACATTAAATCCGATCATGGATTCCTTTTTGGAGCTATCAGAGCGGCGCCGCGGATAAAAAACTTCCTTCTCATTAGCGCTGCTTGAAAGCGAAGCATCCGCCCCTGATCCGTTTCGTGATCATAGCCCAGAAGATGCAGGATCCCGTGCAACAGCAATTTCCTAAGCTCTTTTTCCGGCAAAACCTTGAAATCAGAAGCCTGCTGTATTGCAACCTGCGGAGCAATAACAACTTCACCGAGAAAAGGGATTCCCTCTATTTTTTCTCTCCCGTAAGAAAAGCTTAGCACATTCGTGACAGAATCCTTTCCGCGATAGATGCGGTTCAGCGACCGCATCTTCCGGGGCCCGACAAAAACAACATATAGAGCAAAATCCGACTGCTCCAAGCAACGAAGCGCCGCGTCGCAAAAAATCTTTACGGCCTGGACATCGATTTTATGCTTCCTTTGCCTGCTCAGGACTTGGATTCGGCCCGGCGACTCTTTTGTTTTCCTGCTCTCTCTTCCCGAAGTCATAGCCCGGATAGTCAATGCGGTGATGGAAGATTCCAGTCAAAATTTTGAAAAAGCTTTTCTTGATCAGTTGGACTTCCCGAAGGGTGATGTCGCATTCATTGAACTGCTCATCATTTATGATAGCCTCGGTCAATCGGTCGATCATTCCGCGAATCTGCGCGGGAGTCGGATCCGTCAATGTTCTGGAAGCCGCTTCGATGGAATCCGCCAGCATCAAGATGGCCGCCTCTTTGCTCTGGGGTTTGGGGCCCGGATAGCGGAAATCGTCTTCCGGAACTTGCGTTCCGCTCCCTTGTGCGGATTCTTTGGCTTTAAGATAGAAATACGTCATCACCCGCGTCCCGTGATGCTGCGGTATCATATCGCGGATGCGCTCCGGCAACCCCGTTTCTATGGCCATCTGCAAGCCGTCTTTGACATGGCTGGAAATAATCAGACAGCTCATGCTTGGAGAAAGCTCCTCATGCTTATTGGTACTGTAGGATTGATTCTCTACAAAGTATTCCGGTTTCAATATCTTTCCGATGTCGTGATAGTAGGCGGCCACCCTCACAAGCAAAGGATTTGCGCCCACGTCTTCGGCGGCGCTTTCGGCCAGCGTCGCAACCATCAGGCTGTGATGATAGGTGCCCGGAGCTTCAACAGACATGCGCCGCAGCATGGGGGCATTGAGATTCGACAATTCCAGCAGCCGGATATCGGTCACGATTTTAAAGAGCCATTCGAGTACCGGCAACATTACGGAAGCCAAAGCGGCCGACAATATGCCGCTTATAAGGGCCAGGCCGAGCAATCCTAAGATTATGGGAAGCTGCAGCGACATCTGCCGAAGAATGGCCAATCCAGCCAGGCATAAAATATTAACGACGCCTATCGTGAGGCCCGCCTTGTGAATGGCCGCCCGATCCTTGTATTGCCGGATGCTGTAAATGCCCGCCAGGCTTCCCATGACCAAATAGACCGAAAGATCGACATCCCCGTAAAAAAGCCCGCACAGCACCGCAAGGATGACCGTGGATATGATGCCCAGATTTACGTCCGCCAGAAGAGTGGCTAGAATTGCGCCGAAGGCGAACGGGATGCCGTAATATAAAACATAAGGGTCGTGAAATCGCTGGAAACGCTCGCTGAGGATATCCGCGAGGGGCGTCGCAAGACGCATCGTCAATAATTGAGAAACAATGATGACAAGAATGAGCGCGGCATAATTTCGAATCTTGCGGTGGCGTGTCTGATAGAAAACAAAATAACGCCAGAGAGAATATACAAGGATCGCCACAAGCAGGAAATAGCCGCCGAACTGCCAGATCAACGAACGCGGCCGACGAAGCTCCCGAAGCGCGTCGAGCTGCACGATGATTTTATCGGTTATCTTTTCCCCGCTCCGGACAATGCTTTGCCCCTGCTGGATCTGAACTTTCACCGGCTCAACGCTCATAGCGGCGCTGGCCCGTCTTGATTCTGTTTCCTCTTGGTTATAAAGAAGCGTGGGGAATAAGTTGCTTTCCAGAAACTGAATCAGGGTGGATCTGTCTTCTTTTGATACATCGGAAAAGTCCAGATGGAACTGGCGCACATATTCCTTGGCGGCCGAAAGATCGCGGGCCAAATAGCCGTCGCTGAAAGGACGTTCTTGGGGAAAGGCTTTGTCGCGAATAACGATCCCGGATCTTGCATCTTTCAGGAATTGCTCCCGCTCCATGACAATCCCCTCGCGCAGAACCGAATCCAGGATTTTCAGCATCCGGCTTTCGAGCACCGGATCAAAATTCCGGCTCAGAAGAACCGCAAGAACCCCTGGGGGAAAAGCGGACCCGACTGCTTCTTCCAGCTGGCCCAGAAACTCCCGGCTGGCGGAAGACTTTTTGCTTTTTTTTGAATTTGCAGCGGCTTCCGCGAGAATATTCCGGGCAAGTGAAAATGCCTCTGAAATTGATTTAACGCGGCCGTCGATGATATCGGAACGTAATTCATAGAGAGCGTCAACGCCGGCTTCCGCCTCGTTGCGTTTGCGGTTGGTCGCCTCACTATCCACATAGACTGCATCCCGTGCGGCGCGTATATCCTGGTCGGCGATTTGTCCGGCTTGATATTCAGGGATGCTCGGATAGCGCAATCCAACAAGAATGACGGAAATGACGATGACAGCGGCGGTCCCAATGCAGACATCCAGCCATGTCAGTTTACTGCGGAGGTTTTCCAGCAGCATGACATACCACAGCGTCTTCGGTCTTTCCCGCCATCTCCCGAATCTTGCGAAGGTAGCCATCTAGGAGCCTGCCCGAACGTTTAATGATTTCTATTGCTCGGACAGGCTCCTAGGTCGTCACACACCTTCCGGAGGCATCCTCGGGGGAACCTCCGTTTAATTAAGATACGGACTCATCAACCCAAAACCTTTCAGGACGACTTGAGCTTCTTCACCGCTTCCGTAAGGGCGGGAACCACCTCGAAAAGGTCGCCTTCTACACCATAATCCGCGATGTTAAAGATAGGAGCTTCCTGATCTTTGTTGATCGCCACAATATACTTGGATGAGGACATTCCGGCAAGATGTTGTATCGCTCCGCTGATGCCGCATGCGATATAAAGCGTTGGCGATACGGTTTTCCCCGTCTGCCCGACCTGATGCTGCTGGTCGATCCAGCCTGCATCCACGGCCGCACGGGATGCTCCCATGGCCCCGCCCAGAGCATCGGCCAGGCGCTCCACAATCGGAAAATTTTCCGGCCCTTTCATCCCTCTTCCACCTGAAACAATGATGTTTGCTTCGGTGAGCTCGACTTTTTGCCCTGCGGAAACCTGGATTTCCTTTACCGACGCATGGATTTCTTCCTCTTTTAAGTCGGGTGAAAAGGCTGCATTCTCAGCCCCTCGTCCGGCATCGGCAGCGCCAAGAGCGAAAACATTAGGACGCAGAGTTGCCATGGCAGGCGTCATCAGGAGGCGGACTTTTGCATAAGCTTTGCCGGCATAAATCGGGCGCACGCACTCAAGCTGTTGCCCTTCCACAATAGAAACCTCAATGCAATCCTGCGCCAGACCCACGCCGAGCCTCGCCGCCACTCTCGGAAGAAGATCCCGGCCCATTGCTCCAGCCGCACCCAGAATGTAGCGCGGTTCTTCTTTCTGCACAGCCTGAACCATCGCTGAACAATAGCCCTCGGTCGAATAAGAACTTAAAAGCTCGTGCTGCGCACTCACCACCTTGTCCGCTCCATACTGAGCGAATTCGGCCGCCGGTTCCCCCGCGCCTATGCGAAACGCGACAACCGATTCCTTCAAAACGTCGGCCAATTTACGCGCAGTCGATAGGGCCTCCAGAGATGATTTTTTTACCTTCCCTTCGCGCTCCTCGATGAACACCATGATTCCCTGAGCCATTTCTCCTCCTAGACTCATAGCCTAAATAGTGCAATTCCGGCGTTAGATAACCTTTGCTTCTTCATGTAAAAGTTTAATTAATTCAGACGCCACCTCTGAAACCTCTCCTTTGAGAATCTTGCCTGGAGGTCGAGATGGAGGCATGGATACCTGCTCGATCGAAATGCGCCCTTTCAAATCCTCAGCGGACAATCCCAAGGAATTCACGGTTTGAATCGCAATTTGTTTCTTCTTGGCGGCCATAATACCTTTCAGAGAAGCGTATCGGGGCACGTTTAACCCCTTCTGGGTCGTGAAGACTGCAGGCAGGCTCCCTTCAACAATTTCCCGAGCCCCTTCTATATCTCTCTGTGCACGAAAATTCTTATCTTGGATGTCCAGTTTTGTTACCACGGATACCTGGGGGAAACCCAATTTTTCCGCCACAACGGCCGGCACCTGTCCGTTGTCCACTCCTATGGCATGCTTGCCAAACAAGATCAGATCTGGATTAAGATCGCGGCAGACTTGAGCCAAGACGGTTCCGATGATAAAAGAATCCGATTTTTCCAACGAAGGATCGCTGACGAGGATTGCCGCATCCGCTCCCATAGCCAGGCACGTTCGAAGACCCGCGGTCGCCTGTTCTGCTCCGGCGCCGACAACGGTGACTTCTCCTCCATGCTTCTCTTTTATTTTCAGAGCCTCTTCAACCGCAAACTCATCGTAGGGATTGACCACAAACGGAACGTCGGCCAGGTCGATTTCTTTACCGCCTGGGGCAATCTTTATCTTTATGGCGGTGTCCGGCACATATTTGACACAAACAACTATTTTCATGATTTAGTCCCCGCTGTTTCAAATTCCAGCATCAAAGGCGGCCGTTTCGCATGCTTTGAAATGTTTGGCGTTTGCTTTACCGATATCGCCTTTTCACGGCCCCGTCCCCTTCAGCTTACGTGAGCTTCGACGTAATCGATCGCATCCTGCACCGTTTTGATCTTTTCGGCATCTTCATCGGGAATTTCTATGCTGAAGGCCTCTTCAAAAGCCATAACAAGCTCAATAGTATCCAGGGAATCCGCGCCGAGATCGTCAACAAAGGAGGCGCTTGCTGTTACTTCAGCCTCGTTGACACCCAACTGATCCACGATGATTGACTTGACCTTTTCTTCTACCGATGCCATTCCAGTTCCTCCTCTTTCATTTTGGTCACCAGCGAGCCCAAAAGCTGCGGCGGGAAGGCTCACATTGTAGCACCGCAAATCATGGAAGCAAGCGCTTCAATGTCTTGAACTAATTGCGGGCAATAGAGCAGCCCGTGGTGGATTCGCAAGCACTCATAAACATGAAATTGCTTTTCTCAAGCGGACGGGATTAAAGCCGTGCGCTTTTGAATAAATGTCTCGGCGCGCCGTTTAAACTCTTTTTATCTCCCCGCCGGTTGGGGCAATTTCTTGGCAACACTATCTATTTGACTCAATTCGGCTTCGAGCTTGGCATTGACCTGGTTCTCGGCAAATTCCTTCGCGACCCGGATCGCGTTTTTTATCGCATTGCTGCTGGATCTTCCGTGGCAGATAATGGACACTCCTCGGAGTCCGATAAGGGGCGCTCCGCCGTATTCCGAATAATCGAGCCGCTTCTTAAGGCGTTTAAAAGACTGCGTGCTCAGAAGAGCGCCTAATTTAGCCTGCAGGTTCCTTGAAAGTTCATCCTTGAGAAGCTTCAGGACCGCTTCAATCAAACCCTCACTGGTTTTGAGCGCTACATTTCCAGTAAACCCATCGCATACAACAACATCCGCCCGCCCATTATAGATATCGCGTCCTTCAACATTGCCGATAAAGTTCAGACGAAGCTGTTTCAGTGCTTTATAAACTTCCTTTGTCAGTTCATTGCCCTTTGATTCTTCTTCCCCGATAGACATGAGCCCCACGCGTGGGGATGAGACTCCGACGATTTTCATGCTGAAAAGGTGCCCCATTACGGCAAACTGCACAAGGTGATGAGGCTTGCAGGCAACATTTGCGCCTACATCCAAAAGAACCGCATGACCCGCCAGGGTTGGCAAGACCGTTGCTAAGGCAGGTCTATCCACTCCCGGGACAGATCCAAAAACCATTTTGGAAATAGCCATTATCGCGCCGGTATTTCCAGCACTCACCAGCCCGCTTGCCGCTTTCCCTCTGACAAGATCCGCCGCGATATGAATGGATGAATCCTTTTTCCTTCGGAGCGCTGCCGTCGGAACCTCATCCATTGCAATAATCTGCGTAGCGTTGCGAATCTCTATGGGCAGTCCTTCTCCCCCGGCATCTTTCAAAAGGGGCATCAACAGAGATTCCCTTCCTACGAGGATTACACCAACACCGTACTCCCTTGCGGCCTGAACGGCTCCCTGAATTTCGCTGAATGGGGAATTATCGCTCCCCATGCTGTCCACCGCTATTTTGATCATATTAACGAAGTCGAGTTTTCGGGCATGCGAGTTTTTTAAATCTCTTCCTCCCCCTCCATTACTTGCCGGCCTTTATAATAACCGCACTTGGGGCAAGCCTGATGCGGCAATTTCGGCTCCTGGCATTGAGGGCATATGCTTGGAGTTATCGCCGACAAAAAATCATGCGCCCGCCGTTTACCTCGACGCGATTTGGAATGTCTCCTTTTTGGATTAGCCATGAATGCTGTTCTCCATCATCAGGGCGATAGGCTTGCTGATTACAATCATCAAGAACCGCCCTTTTATTTACTTATGTTCTTTTTAAATTCAAGCAGAACGGAAAAACGAGAATCGGTTTCCTCTTTCTTGCAGCGGCATTCTCCCTCGTTAAGATCTGCTCCACATTTATAGCAGAGCCCTTTACAGTCTTCTCGACAAACAAACTTCATTGGCATTGCCAACTCGATCTGCTCTCGGACCATCAAGTCCACATCAAGGGCAATGCCGTCATAGTAGCCGACTTCCATGTCCTCGTATTGGAGTTCGATCTCGGCATCATCATTTGTCCATTTAGGTTGCGGAAGGTAGCTTAGATCGAAATCGGCGGTAAGGAGTTGAGAAAACTCTTTTCTGCACCGGGAACACTTCAGCCGAAGTGTTGTTTCCAGGGTTCCGCGCACGCGAAGATCGTTTTTATCATGCGTAAGCAGAAAATCCGTGGTCACCGGAGCGACTAGCACGGCATCCTCATGAGAAAACTTGATTTCCTCTATCGGGAAAACATGTTGCACATGAAGCGGCCCCGGCTTCAAATCTTCGATTTCAATGAACACGGCCAATACTCCTAACCTTGCCGACAAAGGGGGTAATTATATTAACAGAAAAAGCTTTGTCAAGGATAAAACCTGTGGGATACAAGGACTTACGGCGCTATTTCAGTTTCGAATTTTTTTGCGGACAATAGGAATTCCAGCGGCTCCGGCATTTCAAGGTTGCGCCGATTTAGGCTCCGAAACGGGGTTAGGTTCTCTCTTAATCCTATCCAATTCCGCCGTTAATTGCTGATTGAATGCACTATAAGCAGGTCCTTGAGAATTAGCCTCCGTCAGAACCTGGACAGCTCGATCCTTTTTCCCCTGTGCCATCAAAACCCGCGACAAGTTTAAGCTTAGCTCAGCCTTCGGGAGATCGCACTGCGGATCCTTTATCATTCCGTCCAGAATTTTCTCAGCCTCTTGGAAGTTGTTTGAACCAGCATAAACAAAAGCAAGGACTTTCTTTGCCAGAAAACCGACAGTTCGATTTCTTGAATTGCCGGCAACCGCTTCAAGGTTTTTAATTGCCTCTTCCTCCAGGCCAAGCTCGAGTTGCGACAATCCAAGATAATAGCGCGCAATGATGGCGGTCTTCGAATATCCTCTGCGGGAAGCCACTGCTGTTAATTCCGCCGCTGCGGCTTGATATTTATCTTTTTCGTTCTTGAATTTTGGGATAGATCCGCTGCTGTCGGGATCCTCGCTTGCCTCCTCGGAGACTTCAGCATGGAATAGATCCATTCCTCTGGCCAACTGCTTCTGCGCCTGAATCTCCTGATTTTGCAGGTAACGGAACACTCCGTAGCCGCCGAAAGCGATTAGTAAAACGATAATTGCCGCAATACCCAAAGTCTTGCCGTTTATTCTGAAAAAGTCAACCAAGCGGAGCATGGCTTCGCGTACCGGGTCTTCAGCGAGTATTTCCTTACGTGTTAATTTAGTTGTCCCCACGGTCCCTTCCTTTTATCTGGCAACAAATAGGAAAAAAATATCATACGGTTCGTCCGCGCGCAATCTTTCAATATCCCTTTCTTTTCAGGCAGCGCTATCCGATGAGGATTTCATGGCACATTGAGATTAAAAATAAACGGATGATTACAAACCGTGAGACCGAGGGCCTCGCCTGCAGGCTCGGCGGTACGCCGGGAGGTTTTCCGAGAATTAGGATATGCCGAAGCGGCAGAGGCTTTGTCCGTAATCCCGCGTTAATGGCCGGATTTTATGAATTGTTGGATTGAGGAGCCGAGGAGATGTTATCATAGGCAGGCAACACGTTATTTTTAAGGGGAATCTTTGCATGACGCTTGCGGATGCCCCCGGGAGAACAGGATGAAGAAAACAATATGCTGGACTTTGATTTTTTTGGGCGCTGCCATTTTTACATTGATCGCTGTTTCGACAGACAGTTCCCGCGCTGCGGACAGCCCGAAAATAACCATTGCCTACAGCAGCAATATAGGGGGGTATCTCGAACCTTGCGGCTGAGCGGAAACGGGAGAACAGCTCGGCGGGCTGTATAAGAAATCCACTTTGCTTGACCAATACCGGAAAAACCAAGCGAATCTGGTGATTGTTGATTCCGGCGACCTTCTGAACGAAGACGAGGAGCTTCCCGAATCAGTTCAGCAATCGGCCAAAATGAAAGCTGAGGCGATGGTGCAAATACTCGCTCACATGGGCATCGACGCAGCCAATGTCGGCGAACTGGATTTAGTTTTGGGAGTGGACTTCCTGAAAGAGCTGGAAAAGAAGCATAATTTCCCTTTCATTTCCGCAAACCTCGTTGATGCAAACGGGACTCCCATTTTCAAACCATACGTCCTGAAAAAAGTAAATGACAGGACCGTAGGAGTTTTCGGGATCATGGGCGACACGGCCGATATGGTTTCCAAGGTAAAAAGCATCACCAACGGCGCCGTCAGCGTGCAGGATCCTCTGAAAGCCGCAGAGGCCGTCATAAAGGAGCTTTCCGGAAAGGTGGATTATATGGTTGCTTTGACCCATCAGGGAACTACCAGGGATTGGGTCATCGCGAGAAGAGTTTCCGGAATTAATCTGGTTGTAGGCGGACATGACAAGCAAAAGACAAGGGAACCCCGGCAGGCCGATAATACCCTGATCGTTCAAGCCGGAGAAAAAAACCAGTATCAGGGAATACTTGAAGTCGCCATGGACGGAAGCGGGACTTACAAGAATTCGCTGGTTCCCCTGGGCGACGACATAGGCGACGACCCCGAAGTCAAGGCAATGGTCAACAAATATAATGACGACGTCGCCGCCATTTACAGCTCTCCCGGAGAAAGCAGCCCCGCCGCCGCGGAGGTGCCCCTGCGCCTTACCGCGTGCGAGCCATGTCACAGCGAACAGGTGAAACAATGGAAAACCACGGACCACGCCAAGGCGTATCAGACATTGGTCGACAAGTCGAAACAGTTTGATCCCAAATGCCTTATGTGCCACACCACTCGGTTCGAACAGCCTGAAGGTTTTACCATGAAGTCGCAGCAAATGGAGTTGGTAAACATCCAATGTGAAAGCTGCCATGGATTCGCCAAGGAGCACCTGAGCGCTATGGCGCCGATTCCCACTCCAAAGCCGGATATCGAACTCTGCCTGAAATGTCATACTTCCGACCGTTGCCCCACCTTCCACGAAGACGCGCAGGTGGAAATGGAAAAAATCAAGCATTGGCATTAGGACGAGCAACAGCCGGCATGAATGAGCGGGAGGAAACGCTAAAGGGGGCGGAAGGCTAGAATCAAACATCGAGGACCGCGACTGCATTCCAGCCGCCTGCGATTTCTGTCACCTGCAGGCGGTGAAGTGTCACGGCTTTAACGTCCACAAGAAGATCATGGCGATGGGGATCCATCGCTTCCCCCTTGCTTTCGACGGCGGCGGTCCATGTTCTGCCGCGCCGCTTTAATCGGATGCCTGCACAGCGCAGCAATAGGCTTTCGGAATCTTTATAAAATATAAATTCCTGCAAAACCAACACCAATAACAAGTCTATTTCGGAATCTTGGATCTGGAACCTGCGGGACTCCCGCATCCTGATGGAATCGAGGTCGCGGACCATTACGTTCATTAGCGCGTCCGAAGCCGCCACAAACATTTCTTCGAGTGTCCGGCCCCGCGCTTCGAACGCCACATCCGACATGGCGATATTATCAAGGTAACGGTACGCCATCAGGGACTTTTCCCTCAGAATCAACCTTTAATATTGCCTATCGGCAGCAGCCTTACAACTTTTCTGCTGAGGCCGGCCTGTTCGGCTGCATCCGCTACATCATCGATATTCTTATAGGCCGAGCCTGCTTCCTCGGCCAAACCCGAATAGGAAGCGGTGCGAACGTAGATGCCGCGCGCTTCCATCTGCCTTTGCAATTCCATGCCGCGGAATTTTTTCTTGGCCTGGCTCCTGCTCATGGCTCTTCCGCTTCCGTGCGCGGTGGAAAAGAAAGTCGCATCGGATGACGCCGTTCCAGCCATCAAATAGGATCCCGTCTCCATGCTGCCTCCGAGAATAACCGGCTGTCCCGCCTCTTTATACGATTTCGGGATCCCTTCCATGCCGGGGCCGAAGGCGCGCGTGGCGCCTTTTCGATGAACAAGGACTTCCTTCCGTTCTCCGTCGACAGCATGTGTTTCGATCTTCGCCGTGTTGTGCGACACGTCGTATACCTGCCGCATCCCCATATCTTCCGGAGATTTGTGAAAAACATCCGAAAAAACCTCCCGAATGCGGTGGAGAATTACTTGGCGGTTGGCGTAGGACATATTCGCGGCGCATTTCATGGCGGCGAAATAGTCCTGCCCTTCAGGGGAATAAAAAGGAGCGCATGCCAGTTCCCGGTCGGGGACCTTAATACCGTATTTGTTGCCCGCTTTCAGAAAAGTCTGCAGATAATCGGTCGCCACCTGGTGCCCGAATCCGCGGCTGCCGCAATGGAACATGACTGCGATTTGGTTTGGAAGCGAGAATCCGAAAGCTTCCGCCAGTTCCCGGTCGGCTATGTTTTCCGCCTTCGCTACCTGAATTTCCAAATAGTGGTTTCCAGAACCCAGGGTGCCGATTTGTTTATAGCCGCGCTCCACCGCTTTTTGGCTGACCTTGCAGGCATCCGCGCCCGACATGCAGCCGGATTCTTCGGTGTTCTCCAAGTCTTCCTGCAGAGCCAATCCTTGCTTCAGGCACCAGCGGGACCCCTTTTCAATTATTTCACGGAACGCATCCTGAGAAACATTGATAAAACCCGATCCGCCGACTCCCGTTGGAATTCTTGCGAATAATTTGTCCACCAGTTCCCGCAGGCGCGGTTTTACTTCTTCCAGGGTGAGGTGTGTGGAAACAAGGCGCATCCCGCAATTGACATCGAATCCGATGCCCCCGGGCGATATCACGCCGCTTTCCGGATCCATCGCGGCGACTCCGCCGATCGGGAAGCCGTATCCCGAGTGCGCATCCGGCATCCCATAGGCATATCCAATAATGCCCGGCAGCGCCGCGACATTGGCCAACTGCTCAAACACCCCCGCGTCCATCGCTTCAAGCAGCTTCCACGTCGCCACTATTCTGGCCGGCACACGCATGCCTCTTTTATAAGATATAGGAATTTCCCAAATGGTGTCGGAAATGCGCTTTATGAAATTCTGATCCCCAATTTTTCCGTTCATTTTAAAATTAAATCACATTCCCAGCCCGCTTCAAGCGGCGCTCCGGAATATTCATGTGGCGCCAGACGATCCCGGACCCCATCCCCCGCATTCTCCTTCACCGGGAGCCTTTCCTGTCATGGGAGGGGCCGCGCGCACGGGTTCCGGCCCCGCCGGCGCATCGGCGTCACGGCGCTCGCATGGGGCAGAGGTTAAAGCCGCTATCCGGAGGATTTCTGCATCATCCGGAGATCTTTTCGATAGGGGCGCAAAGTTGCGAGAAACACACCCAGCATCAGAAGCGAGGATATTCCTATGGTCAGTGAAAGGGAAATTCCGAGCATCCTTTCATCGTGAAACACATGGTCGTTCAAAAAACCGGGGAGCCACGGCCCCGTTGTCTGGCCGCCGAGCGCGAGAACGAAAAGAAACAGCGCCGCCACCTGGCCTCGGACCTGATTTGGGAAAATCAGCTGCAGCGCCGCGACCGAAACGCCCATCGGCAGCGAAATAAAAAACATGCCTGCCGCAAAAAAAGCCAGGACCCACCGCACATCGGAGAAGAGAGTCGCCGGGGCCAGAAAGAGCAGCATCCCCGCGGCGCTGATCATCGTGACTCGGATCGGTCCGTCGGCGGCGCCCTTTTTTATCCAGCGATCGCTGAGCAGCCCCCCTGTAATCATTCCCGAGCACGCGAATAAAATAAGAATAAAGGCAAGAGATTTGCCGGCTTGAAACGCGGACCAGCCGTGAATCCGGGGAAAGTACACGGGGATCCAGGATAGAACCGCGTAATTGCAGGCAACCTGAAAAATCATGCCGATCGAGATTCCCGCGACGGATTTCCATCTCCGTTTCATCTGTAGGAACGCTTCTTTAAAACTCGTTTTTGCCGGACTTCCGTCGAAAGCGGTCAATAGATTCCGCCGCGCCGGCTCTCGAATGGTAAAGGCAAGCAGCGCAAATAAAAGACCCGGCGCTCCCACGATAAAAAAAGTGACGCGCCAGGATGCGATGGTGCCGATCATCGGAATCGTCAGCAACGGAACTTTCTCCAGCGCATCAACCGCCAGTCCACCGACGAGGAGCGCGAGGCTGGAACCAAAGTAGACGCCTAAATAATAAACGCTGATGGCCGCGCTCATGCGTTCCTTGGGAAAATAATCGGCAATCAGCGAATAGGCAGCCGGGCTTAATCCCGCCTCTCCCACGCCCACCCCGATCCGGGTCAGAAAAAGCGAAAGAAAGCTCTTGGTAACCGCGCACAGCGAAGTAAAAAAGCTCCAGACCACTATGCAGAACGCAATAAGATTGCGCCGGTTGGTGCTGTCGACCATGCGCCCGAGCGGCAACCCCATGAACGCGTAAAAGAGCGCAAACGCCACACCCTGAAGCAAGCCTACCTGCGTGTCGCTGACCCCAAGATCTCTTTTAATGGACGGAACCAGCAGGCTTAGTATCTGCCGGTCCACAAAGGAGAACATGTACATTCCTGTCAGAACCAACAGGACATACCATGCATATCGGACGCCCGGCTTCGCGTCCCTGTTGCCGGAACCCGCCGTTTCTTTCTTACTTTCGATTTCGGATCGAACAATGGCGCTCACTTGGAAAGACCTCCCATGCAACGAAGAAACAGGCGAATGATGCTAGCTGCGGCGCCCAAAGGAACCGCGACAGCCTCATTTCCAAATCCACAGCAATCGAGCTGCCTGTGAAATTCAGCCCGCAACCCGCCTCTTCCAGCCAAGGAAAGCTCCCGCTTTAAACAGAAGCGTCTCGTACGAGAACTGCTTTTTCACAGGATCGATTCATGGTAATGGAAAGGCTATGATAACTCAAAACAATTGCCGGCGTTTCCCGCCGCGTCTCCGGGTCGGTTTTTAATATCAACGCGTGCGATAAAGTCCTTTTGTGCCCCCTGTCCCCAGTGCCTATGAAAACGACCTACGGGTTGCAATCCATTCGGAAACGGACTTCACAAAGGGAACCGCGCATGGCCCTTCAAACGAGGACGGGGGTGGACTTTGAATCTCTCATCGAGCGTCTGAGGGCATTGCCGATTCTTGTAAACCAGGGCCTGTCCGGATGGCATGACACGCGGCCGCCGGTCGATTCCAGCGGACCCGAAGCTCCCTTCAAGCTGAATTTGCGCAGGAAACCTTCATCTGTTAAATTGAATCCGGGTTATGGAACACTCTCATGAGAAAGCAACGCTAAAAAGAAATAGGGTACAAAAAACGCGAGCGTAGCCATGCAGTTAATGATCAGCGTCATTTCTTCGGCCGAAGCCGTCGATGCTCTGGCCGAGTCGGCCGAAATCCTTGATGTCAAAAATCCCGCGGAAGGCTCCCTCGGCGCCCCGTTCCCCGCTGTGATTCAGGAAATCCGGGAGATTGCTTCCGGAAAAGCGAAGGTCGGCGCCGCCATCGGAGATATGCCCTATTTGCCGGGAACGGCGGCCTTGGCCGCTCTCGGGGCTGCTGCATGCGGAGTCGATTACGTGAAAGTCGGTTTGTATGGAGCCAAGAGCGAAGCCGCTGCAATAAAAATGTTAATAGAAACTCAGCGGGCGGTCCGGGGTTACGCTTCCTTCGTGGTTGCCGCCGCCTACGCGGATTTCCGGCGGGCCGGAACCCTGAACCCGGAATACCTGCCCCATGCGGCCGCCGCCGCAGGAGCTCGCGTCTGCCTTCTGGACACGGCAATCAAAGACGGGCGCAATTTATTTGATTTCTTCGAGCCCCCGCTATTGCGGCTGCTTTGCCGCAAGGCCCACGATCTCGGCCTTTTGTTCGCCCTGGCGGGCGCCTTGGAGGAACGGCATCTTGCAGTCGCATACGATTTGGGAGCGGACATAGTGGGAGTGCGGACCGCCGTCTGCCGCCATAATCTGAGGAACGAATCTTTGGAAGCATCCCGCGTACGGCGTTTGCGACGCGCCTGCGACGGATTATCGGAACCATCCAAGGCGCGGACGGGGATATGCGAGGATTTCTAGCACCCAGGCGGGGCAATTCGGGTGCCGATCGTGCGGCCGCGGCTTAAAAGCTCGGATAGCCTCCCTGGCTTAAATCCGTTGATGACCCATGTTTCCATGCGGACGGAAGCCAAAAAACGCGCCAGGTAGCCATCCACGCCTCCTGATTGCTGTGCAAGCTGCGTCACCGTCATTTGCGGAATGTATTCCGAAGGCGCGTCCCTTGGGTTTTCGCCCATGAATAATCCGTCAACATCCTTAATCAGAATCAATCTCGCGCAATCCAACACGTGAGCCACCCATGCCGAAATGGTATCCGAGGTGACCAGCCAGGAATGAGGCAAGGGATCAAACCGGATGATATGCTCGGATACAAGCATTACCGGCACGCTGCCGGGTTGAGCCTCATGCTTTGCACAAAGGATATCCTTAGTAACACGGCTGCCCGCAATCAGCTGATTCAAAAGATAACCGTATTGATCCATGGCAAGAAGAGCCATGTAGTGTGCCGCCGTATCCCGCAGCTGGTATTTCTGCGAGGTTTCCCGAACCTGATCCGCGAATTTCCCTCCACCCGGAACGGCCGCCAGTCGGTAATGCTGGCCCAGAAAGCTTATCTCTTTGCATAGATCCTCCAACCCGCCGCCTCGGCTCACACTGCCCCCGATTTTAATGACGGCATCCAAGTTCATCGCGGATCCTCTTTGAGGCTCACGGCCAACAGGTGAGCGGCGGCAACGCAAGGCATGACGGCAATAGGCTTCTTCCCAAAGTCCCGCGCCAAATCCCGGATCTCAAGGCCCAGGTTCTCCGCGGCGGCTTCGGCTAGAAACGAACCTGCTCCCATTGCGATTACGGGCCGGCTTCGCAACCGGGGCAGCCGGGAAAGAATCTGATTCATGCCTTCGCATATCTGGAGGATTTGACGAGCATGAATGTAGCGCGCTATATCATCGATGCTTTCCGCAGAAAGCGTTTCAGTGTCGGCGCAAACCAGTCTGGCAATCCGCCTGCGCGATGAAACGACAGACGGAGGGTTCCCGTCGGGAGTAGCGCAGGAATAATCCCGCGCCTTGAGATGCCCCAAAACCAGGTGCACATCTCCGCTAATCGCGAAATATTCCGCTGCCACGCGGCAGAAAAGTCCTTCTACCGGAACATACTGCACGATCGCCGCCAGATTCGTCCGCAAAGCTCCGGTAAACAACAACTCTCCCGATGAAAGGCGCTCCGTATCGGTGCGTCCAATGGCGGCTACGCGTCCTTCCATAATCGGAATGATATCCGTGGTTGTGCTGCCGACATCAACCAGCAGGCAATCGGGGAAAAACCCGGAAATCCACCGCGCCGCAGCCAGCCAGTTGGCGGCGGCGAAATCCAGCGGCCGCTTCCCCGCTTCTTCAAGAGGGACAAATTCACCCGAAAGGCTGAAAACGTAGCCTGCCGATTTGGGGAAACAGCCTTTTATGCACTCCAGAACAAACAGCACTCCTTCGCGCTTGGTTGCGAAAACGTCCGAAAGTTCAGCCGTCATCGTCACGGCCATGGCCTCCGGCAAATGGGCGGGACCCAATGCGGAGTAAACCGATCGGAGAGTTTCCGGCAGTCCTTCCTTCCCGCGCCAGATTTCAAAGGGGCGCGAAGAAACACGAACACCGTCAGGCCGCCCCCGATCGGGCACAATTGCGGCGGCCTTTATATTTGCCGCCCCAATATCCCAACCTACTATGCGGATCATGCCTTTGCCTGTTCTCCTCCAACCCCACGGCATTCAATTGCGCCTCCTCCGCACACGCTCTTTATGGACGGCGCGCGCATCGCGCCGGCGCCACGATATGTTTCTCGACCGGCGGGGCAGTGCATTATACTTCCTCGTAATCCGGATATGTCCCGGAAATAGATTGCAGGATTTCATGCTCGCGGACTCACCGCCGGGATACGAGACGCGAAATCCTTGGATCGGGCCGCGAAAGGTCCGGAGGCCGGCGCCATAGTGCCTCACCATTTCGCTTCTTCCGTCCGTGAAGACTGAATTCGGAGAAACCGCTTTGTCCTCGGCCAGGTTTTCTGCCGCATACAGACTTTGGCCGGATATATCCAGACCCCTCTTTCGCCTGCTCAAACGAAAACATCCGTTTTGCGGTGGGGTTTTCTCCCCGAATGCAATCCCCAGGATTCAGGATCCTCTTTAACAATTATGGCCTCGCCGGCCAGGGGGACCCGATCGGGAAGGATTCCCTCCATGCAGGCGTCCCATATTGCCGCGGCCAGATTAATGCGCGAAACCCGCCGCAGAGCAATATAGGAAGTGGTTAGGCGGGGATTGATTTCTATTAAACAGGCCCCCTTTTTGGAAAGCACGAGGTCTACTCCGACATAGCCTTTCAATCCCGGGATCAGTCCTGCAGCGTCACAAGCCAGCTTAAAGGCATGCTCCCCGTGCTTGTGGTGAAAAGGCACGCGGCTTCCCCGGTAAATAAACGGCGAGTCGGCGCGAACCAACTGACGGTTCAGGCTCAACGGCAGACATTGGTTTCCGCTTATCAGCAAAGAAACGCTGGCCGGGACCCCAACTGAGACGGTTTGTAGTAGAATCCGCTGCAGGGAGGTTGTCCGGCTGGCTATTTCCAGCATCGGGGCAAGATCGGCAATGTCGTCCAGCAGGAAAATCCCCGCGCCGCCCGCTCCGTCGACCGGCTTTATTACCAGGGGAAGGCCCATCTTATGGGCTGTATCAAGGGCATCCGCGAACCCGGATGCTCGTGTTTCAGGAATCGTCAAATTCGCGCGGCCGAATAAGGATCCGCAGAATTCCTTGTTTCCTGCGGCTGCGGCGGCCGAAGAGCTGGAGCCGAGAAGCGGGATTCCGGCGATTTCAGCCAGCGATATCAGTCGCGACAAAACGCCGCCGGTCTCCGGCGCAAGCACCAGCGCGGCGGTGCAATGCTTGATGAGGGAAAGGTAGGTCTCTTCGTGATTGCCCGGCGGCGCGATTATGACTTCATCCGCAGGAAGGGTTTTCCGGTTCAGCCCTCCTACTGTGTTCTCCAAACGGGGATCCAGGACCGTTGTAGTCCGCACAGCGCCCCAGAGCCTGAAATCTGCAAGCAGCGCCCACAGCATTCCCAGCGCTTCGGCTTCCAGGCCTCCCGACACGCCCTCGGCGCCGCATCCTCCCGCCGAAAAAAACTCATAAACAAGCACCCTAGGAACAGAATACATGCGTTTAATCCCCGTTATTGACCTGCTCGACGGCGTGGCCGTGCATGCCGTCCTGGGCCGCAGGAAATTTTACCAACCCTTAAAAAGCGTGCTTTGCGCTTCGGCGGATCCGCTTGCCGTCGCACGAGCCTACCGGCATCATTTGGGGCTGAGCGAAGTTTATATCGCCGACTTGAACGCGATACAAGGCTTGCCCAGGGAGGATCATCGCAAAATTGTCGAAATCCTCGCCCGTCAAACAGGCATGAGTGTCTTACTTGACGCCGGAGCATTTGACGCCGAAGGCATCCGCGACGGATTCAATCTCGGAGCATGCAAGGTAATCGTCGGGGCTGAAACGCTGCGCAGGCTGGAATCCTTGCGGGAGATCCCTTCGGCCGTCGATCCCAACCGGCTGGTTTTCAGCATGGATTTAAATCGCGGACAAGTCATCTCAAAATGCTCCGCGCTGGCGTGCCTTCCCCCCCTTCACGTTATGGAACGCCTGCAATCTGCAGGATGGAAAGAGATCATTATTCTGGATCTCGGCAGAGTAGGCAGCGGCCGGGGGGCCGACCGCATGCTTGCTGTTGAAGCGCGGAAAAGCTTTCCTAATATGACGCTGCTTATCGGAGGAGGAATACGCGAACTCGAAGAATTAACCGAGTATGAGTCGCTCGGCGTCGGCGGTGCTCTGGTTGCCACTTCGCTTCACCGAGGCACCATCAGCGCGCAGCAGATTTCCAAGTATCGCACTGCCGAAACGGACTCCGCGCATCCCGACGCCTCATCCAATAGCGAACCCTGACACCGAGTGAACGCCCGGGTCTAAGAACCGGAGGATGGCCGGCGGCGCTTTAATCCGGCCATTTTATTATTTCCCGCAACGCCGGAATACCTGCATAATTTGCGGGAATCACCGACTCTGATTCAAAAGCAGAAGAAACCGCAGGCGGACCGCGCCAGGTTTTCCGAGTCCGTCCGTTGACGCAGGAGAGATGAATATGTCCGAATCCAAATACGGGAAATACATTATCACCGAGGATTTTATGCCGCCCGAACCCCCCGCCATGATCCAGGCGATGGAAGACCAGGCAAAGCGGGGAAAGATTCTGGATCGAACCATGTTGCTGGGAATCCAGGATTCTATTGTTCCGGGCTGTCCGCTGTTTGTGGGGTGCGAAATACTGTGGGGCCTGCCCGGAGGAAAACCTGTAAGCATCGAGCTCCCCCATAGCCATGATTTCGACGAAGTCATAGGATTCGCCGGCACGAACAGAAATTATCCCCGTGATCTTGGGGGAGAAATAGAATTCCCGATGGACGACGAAATCCACATTCTCACAAAAACCTGTCTTATCTTCGTCCCCAAGGGAGTGAAGCATTGCCCGGTTACATTCAAGAGGATCGATACTCCGATATTCATGTTTGAGACCGCGAACAGGCAATCGTACAAGAAAAATTTCGCAAACGAACCGAGATGATTTTTTGTGAAACGCTTCCGGCTGCCCGCCCTCCGGTTGCAATGGCCGCCGCCGAACGCCTCAAAAGGAAAATCGAAAGCCCGTTCCGAAAACAGGCTGCATGCCTCGAGAGGCGGCCGCCCCCCAAAAACGGGCTTGTTTTTAACAGGCAGGAGCCGTCCGCCGCCGATCTTTCGCCTATCCGCCGCGATACGCCGCATAACGCTCCGGTCAGAGCTTTTGAAAGCGATGCTATTTGCGATTGTTTTCTAACCGCAGCAGAACGTGATCAATAATCCGCGCAGCAATGTTTTGGGAGCTGGCTTTTTGAAGGGCGCGCCAGCCGGGAATGCTGTTGATTTCAATGACATAAATCCTGCCTTCCTCGGTCCTCATCAAATCCACTCCCGCATAATCCAAACCGAGCAGCCTCGCGGCCCGCAGCGCAAGGTTTTTCATATCCTCGCTCAATTCAATGGCTGCCACCTCCGCGCCCTGTGAGCAGTTCGTTCTCCACCCTTTTCCGCGCCGGAGCATGGCCGCCACAACGCGGTCTCCCACAACAAAAGCTCGTATATCCTCCTGAAAATGAGGCACATATTGCTGAACATAAAAGATATAACGGTTCAGTTCCCAAGCGCGCAGAACCCGGTAGGCGGTTTCGCGGTCTGCGATTCTTACCATGCCCTTCCCCTCGGAGCCGAATAATGGCTTGAGCACAACATCGCCCATCTCTTCGCACGCCGACAATGCGGCCTCAAAATCTTCGGCCACCAGAGTCCGCGGCGTGGAAATGCCTTCATCGGCCAGCAGGAATGAGGTGTAATACTTATCTACGGTGCGTTCTATAGACGAAGCCGCATTGATCACCTGCACCCCCCTATGCTCCAAACGGTGCAGCGCGTCCATGCGAAAAATTATCTGTTCCAAAGAACCTGACGGGATGGTGCGTACAAGAAGAGCCCGGCACTCGTCGATGCGCTCGCCGCCCGCCTGCATTGCCGGATTCTTCCCCACCCACCCCGCAAGGCGCGAAATCGGGAAAAAAACCGGCTGAAGGCCTTGGCTGCGCACCGCTTCTTCAAGCGCCGACACATGAAATCCTCTTTGGGAGGAAAGGATTCCGATCCTATCCGGCATAATTCAAAGCTCCAATAGCCGCGCTTCCGGAATCGAAGGATTCAATTGTCTGGCGGCAAAGCTTTATTTCAATTTATCGGCATACCGAAACGCGGGCCAAACAACGCAGGGAGACCGGGCGGAACCTGTCCGGAAAATAGAATGCGCCGCGCAAAACCGGCGGCGCCCTGATTAGCTTCGATTATTCATAGATCAGGATTTCTCCCTTTCCCAGTCCGTTGAAATCTCCGCTGTAGCGCCGATAAAAACCGTCCGCGTAATTATCGGCAATCGACAAACCATGGCGTTGAATCTCCTGGAGGATGAGCTTTACGAATTCCGGCTGACAGCGGCAGCTATACCGGTAAGTGGGCAAAAGCTCCGCGGCGCGGAAAGCAATGATTGTTCCCCGCGCCGATCCGGCGCCGGCACGAATCCCCAGATTGCCGAAAACAATAATCGATCCCGCAATCATGAAAGCTCCGGTGAATTCGCCTGCATCCCCGGCAATGACGATTAATCCCCGGCGCATAAGACCCCCCGCTTCGTCGCCGGCGTTGCCCTCAACTATAATCATTCCCCCATTCATACCCTGCCGGCTCCCCGTGTAGGCGCCTCCCAAGCAATGGCCGGCATTTCCCCGGACATGGATCTTGCCGCCTGTCATCTCCGCTCCCGTCCAATCCCCGGAATTACCCCATAGATGTATCTCGCCCCCCTGCATCCTCGACCCTAGATGCATTCCCGCATCACCATGGATGGTGATTTTCCCTTCCGCCATCCCAGCGCCGATATTCTTCAGCCGGCTCAAATCGCCTTCCAAAAGAACGCCCTCCATCCCGTCTTTTTTCACGCTGAAAAAATCGCCCAGAACCGCGGTTTCATTCCCGTGCGCCACAGGAAGAAGGGAGATCTCGGCCGCCGATTTGCCGCGCAGATTTTCGGGCGTAATCACGCCGGCCTCCAAGGGGGCTTCAGGCTGCGCTTCGAGAGTAAGTGTGATCATCTTTCTGTGCCGCCTCCGAGTACCTTTTTGAGATATATTTTGTATTGCCCCAGTCTCCCCTGATAGTTGCCTGCTGAGATGCGCCGGACGCCGGGCATACAGGCGGCTTCGATTCCTACTCGCATGGCCCTTTCTACGGCGGCAAGATCCAGCCCGTCTATGACAATCTCAAACGCCGAATTCACTTCATCAGGAAGCGCCGTTTCAATCCGGCCCCGCAAGGTCGGGCAAAAGGCGCTGTTGGTCGCGGCGCCCAAAAATTTATAGCGCGATCCTACTTTGCTGCCGCTGCGGACGATCCCTCCCGGGAACGGAAGGATGATCCCTTTTACCGCGCGCATCGCTTCAACCGCCGCCTCGGCGGCGCGCAGCGCCGCTTTCGCATCAACACCCAGAATCAGCAAATTCCCGCCGCCCACCGCACTCCGGACGCCGAATTGATCCTCCACCAGGAATTCGCCTTCCATAACCGGGATGCGCCAGTAGCGAATACCTCCGACGATTTTGCTGCTCTGAAAACCGTCGCCGAAATAGCGCAGCCACCTGCCGATTGGAATCTTCTCCATCGCATTCAACCCGTTGAAACAAGCCGTGGTTGCGCACGTCAGGACGCATTGCCCGACGCGGTCGAGGAGCTGGCGCGCGAGCCGCTCCTTAGTCCTCGCAAATACAAGCACACTCACGCCCGGCCTGCCGTCCGGGGTGGAATTCAACTCCTCTTCCACGCCGGCTTCACAGCCGCACGCGATGATGGACGATGCAAAGCCGGTCATTTGATTTGCCGCCTCGCGCGCCCACTGGATGCTGTCCGCCGTAATAATCGCGCGCGCGCATTGCATTTCGAAGGCCTCCGCATAGGTATCTTCAATCTCAATCCCGTTAAGATTCAGCGTCATGATTTTCGAGGTCCGCCTTTCAAGGTATTGCGCTCCCATGGCCGGGATTGCAATCCTGCATCCACCGCGATTTCCTGAGGCCGCGGCAGGTAGTATTCCGTCTGCACCGCGTAGTTCTCAAAATCGACGGTGTAATACTTTCTGAAAAAATCGCGGATGTATTTCTCAACCGCAGGATCGTATTCGGGCGATACAAACAGCGTTCGTCCGTAATTGTCCTCCCGCATTTGCCCGTCCTCCGCCAGGATCGATCCCTCTTTAATCACATAGCGAGGGGTGGAAAACATTTTCTCTTTGTCTTCTTGTTTTTCGTAGATCGCGATATCGGCATCCGCCCCGACCCCCAGGTGGCCCTTGTTCGGCAAGCCCAGCATGCGCGCGGGAGCCGCTCTTGTGATGACGGCGATTTCATAAAGGGAATATTCCCGGTCTTGATCGGGAAGCGTTGTCTCGGCGACCGCCTTGGGATTTGCCTTTTTCAACATTTCGCGCCGGTATTCCCGGTCCATCAGCAGCCGGATGATTTGAGGATAGAACAAAAACGAGGCCCCGCTGGGATGATCGGTGGAAAGAGCAACGCGCCAGGGATCGCTCATCAGCAAAAGCCATTCCAACCCCACTGCCCATTGCACCGCGTGCACATAGTTTTTGTCTTTGTACTCAACCGGAACAACGCCGCAGCCGCCCTCATTTTCCACATCCAGGTTGGCCCATTTGCGTCCGCTGATCCGGTGCAGCCTATAGGCCAACGGACCATCTCCCGTCATCGATGTGGTATCTCCGAACATTACCTGGCCGATATCCACCGTCAGGTTGGGATGCGCGCTTACGTAATTGCAGAGATCAAGCGCGCGGGACTTGAAAAGGCCTCCGGGGTTTCCTCCGTAACTGTGAAACTGTATATGAGCCAGATGAGCGGGCCGTCCCTCCAGCGCCTTCATTGTTTCAAGGGTGGTCTTCCAGTTGCCCGCAATTCCGAGATTATTGCAATGGATATGCACCGGGTGCGGCAGCCCGAGCTGCATGCTCGCATCCGCCAGGGCCTGAATGATCCGGCGCGGAGTCACGCCGAAACCGGAAACTTCATCGTCAAGACAATGCGCGTTCCCCAAAAACTTCCATCGCTCCACTCCCCCCGGATTGACCAGTTTTACGGCATAACCCCTGGTTGCGCGAAGCAGCCAGGCCACATAATGGCGCAGCCTTTCGTGTTCCCCCCGGGCGATTTGCCGCATGATCAATTCATTGTTTCCCATCATCACAAAAAAGCCCTTGTCGATCGCGGGCGTATCCATCAATTCTCCGTGCGCGTGGCGCGCGGCGATGGGGGGCACTGCCGCATCAAAGGCAGTCGTGTACCCCATTGAGGCATAGCGGTAGCCGGTGATAAACGTGCTGGGGACATTTTTGCTCACGCCGGAGCGGGTCACCGGGGTGCGCCGCACCGGCTCCAGGCGGTGGTCCTCCGGGGTCATTTTGCGCGCCGTGTTCACGATAGGCCCGGCGATATGGCTGTGTATGTCCACTCCGCCCGGCATAACGACCATCCCGGCGGCGTCAATCGTCTGTCCTTCTTTCAGGCAGTCGCAAATACGCCCGTTTTCCACGCAGAGGGTCCGCACTTCGCCGTTGATGTTGTTGGCCGGATCGTAGACTTCGCCGTCTATGATTTTCAGCACTCTTTGAGCTCCTTCACGCGCACAAGCAGACGGTCAAGCACTTCTTCATCCGACGGATAGCGTGAAGGAAGCACTTTACGCAGCCGGATGGGAATGTTGTCCATCCTGTAAACAGTCCCCTCCGCGGAAATGCCCGCTGTCGCTGTGGTGAACGCAACACGGGCGATCCGGGTTGTTTCGGTTTCATGCGTGTCCAGAACTATTGCGGGGATCTCCGACAGTTTCCGCGCCGCATTCTCCGGCAGCCTAGATACCGGATCCCCGGCGACGATCAGGGCCGCGTCCGCCTCGCCCCGGCTGAATACATCGGCTGCGGTATATTCCCCCGGATTGAATCGCGGATAGCCCAAACTGAAGTTGACTCCGAAAGGATAGCCCGTCTGCCAGGCCAGGACATTTTCGATTCCGGACGCATTTCCGCGGTCGCGCATGGGCATCAACGAAAATTTCGTATGCCGATTCAGCGCCCGCACGAGCAAATGCGCCGCCGTCATATTGAAATGCCCGCCGCTTGTCTGCGTTAATCCGCGGCCGACAAACAGGGCTCCGAACCTGCAGCGCATCATGGCATCCGCAAGCCTGCTCCATTGTTCCAGCGGCACTCCGGTCCGTTCGACTCCCGCCTCGTCCGGCTTTTGTCCGTTGACAAGCAATTGCAGCGCCCAGAGCGCTTCGAAATCCCTGCCCGGCCGGATACGGAGGAATAGATCGGCTGCGCGGGCTGTCTGCGTCTTCCGGGCATCGACTACCGCGACAGTACGGCCTTTTCTGCCTTCCGGAACAAACATCCCCTTCGGGATTGCTGTATAGCGCGTCATATGCCGCGGGTGCGATTCCACGGGATTTGAATCCCAGTAGATAATGAAATCCGCGCGGTTTTTAACCTCTCCCAGGGTGCATGTCGGTTCTCCGACCGCCTGCATCGCTATCCCCGACGGGCCCTGGCATACTGAATCACAGCAATCAATAGAGCCGCCGAGAACCTCGGCCAGAGCGATCGCCTTGCGCTGCGCTTCGCACGTCGCTCCGCTCAATCCGTAAATGAAAGGGTACTTGGCATCAATGAGACAGCGCGCGGCTGTTTCAATGCCTACATCTAAGTCTACGGGCTTCCCTTCCACCCGCGCCGCAGCCGCATCCGGTGCTGATCCATAATCCAAAAACCAGGCGCTGCCCAGCCTACAGGCGTTTTTTACCCGCGTGATGCGGCCTTCCTCCACGGTAAGGCGGATATCATCGCAGTCGCAGCCGCACAACGGACAGACTACATGTTCCACTTCCATATGCATTTCCCGTTCATGGTTTATCGTTTAGGATCCATAGATCTCCTTTTTGAGAATTCCTGCCATGCGGACCAGCTCCGCCTGAACTTCTTCATATCCGGCCCCGCGCGCCAGAATCGTGCAAACTGGAGCGCCTTTAGCCAATTTCTGCCCGCCCGCAGGGATGTCGCGAAGGGCTCTTGAATGCCAGTTTTTTGTGTCCGGCGCGACAGCATCCTTCTCGGCAAACAAAATCGCTTTGCCGAAGAATTCCTTGCTTTTCAGCGTCGTCTCCGCATCGAAATCAGGAAGTTTACCATTCAATACGGCCTGTGTATGCAGATGAAACATCGGCAACCCATAGCCCAGCTCCATCAATTCCATTGAAGCAGAGTAGCGCGGATTAATCTCGGTCGCATAAATGCGGCCTCCCTGCAATATAAAATCGATTCCGTTCAAGCCGACGAGCCCGTACTCCCGAGTCAGAAATTCCGCCAGCAGGCGCACTTGCATTAGGATATCTTTGCCGATCCCGCTGCGGACCGCTTCGGGAAGAGGCAGTATATTTCCAATGTAGCGAAAATCCCGCGACCCGAAAGCACGCAGCCCCACGAGTTGTTGCGTAATTCCCAAGACGACGCATTTTCGCCCCGCCGCAATAAAAGAAGCGGAGCAGGATTTGCCTGGAATATATTCCTGCAGCATGAAATGCCCGTCCGGCAATCCATCTTCTTTAAAGAAGACGATGCCGCAGCCGCCGCCGCTCAGCGTGGGCTTCAAAAGCCAGCGCCGGCCAGCGGGCAGCTTCTTCCCGTCGACCTTATAAACAGACTCCGGCACCGCAAAACCGGCCTCTTGAAGCCTGGCCGACAATCCGGCCCAGTTTCGCACGGACTCAACAACCTCCGGCGCATTTCCGATGACCGTGTGCCCGGCCGCAAACTTCTTAAGGATTTCCGGATGGTTTTCCAGGTTTGAAGTATAAGCAATGGCATCGAACTTTAGACGCCCCGCGGCGCGAAAGAGCGCTTCGGCGGAATATGCGGCATGAAAATCACGCGACAGCGAGTAGCCTTCAACCAAGCTCTTCAGATCCTGATCGCCGAAAGCGTCCAGCCCGATGATGCGATAATTGCTGTTCGCCGCAGATTCAACCATGGCGCGCACGCTTATTCCCACTGCCAGGATTTTCATTCAGATAGTCCAATCCGAAAATACCGCTGCGATGCAGGACAATCTTACGCCGCATTATTCATGAAGATTCTGCCGCGGCGGCGGATCCGATGCGCCGTGTTTAATGAGTTCTTCTAATCGGGATTCATCCTGGGGAAAGCTTTTTGCGCCCGCCTGGTTCGTTGCCGCGGATAGCGGCCCGCGCCGGAAAAACAGGCGATATCTCCATTCATGGTTGTCAGATACAATCGGCCGCCCGCGGCGATCATTCCGTCCCATACCGGCAGAGAGGCCAGTTTATATTCCGCAAGAGTCTCTCCGTTTTCGGCCGATACCGCCCGCATCAGCCCTCCTTCTTTTCCCCGCAGCAGAGCGCTCTGCTCGGCAAGCAAATCCAGCACGTCCGCGTCATCCAGCGCGAAAAACGCCGCCTCTTCGTCCACAACATCCGGAGGCCCCGCAATAAAAAGCGTTTTGTCCGCCAGCGCCATAGCCCGGACCTGCATGGAAGGCTTGTCGACGCGCCATCTGTAAGTCAGCGCGGATTGCTCCCTCGCGGGGATCCCCTGCCGGAGCTTCCAGTCCCCGGCATAGTTCATAAAACTCGGATCCATGCCAGCGCTCATAGTATTTCCATAAGCTTTCCTTACCGTATTGATGGCGCTGTAACTGCTCGATTTGGCCGCGGAATAAAGTTGATACTCCAAGACAAGAGATTCGCTGAGAAACTCCGGCTTGCGGCAGTATCCGTATACGTTTTGGCCGTCAACCGCAATAAGGCGTCCGGAGGGCGTCAACCAGCCCATCTTCTCCCATCCGCCCCAGCCGCCGTTCACGTTCTTTCCGTACATCATGTAGGATCGGGAAAACTGAGAATCGTCCAGAAAACCGATCGGCGAGAATACATGCGCGCCCGGTCCCGTCTGGTTCCAAACATCATGATCCGTCACCTTGAGCTTCGTGCGATTCATATCCAGGTCAAACTGCTGGGACCGCATATACACATATTGCCCGTCGCTGGATAAAACATCGGGCAAGCCGACAGGCATATTGAGCCGGTCCACAAAGGCATGCAGGTTTTCTCCGGTTTCCGGATCGATTTCGTCCAGAATCTTTTCCGAGAATTTCTCTCCGCTTACGGGATCCAGTTGAAGCAGCCGCAGACCTCCGTCTAGAAATGCGGAGCGGCCCGCCGCGCAGTACACCCTATCGTCCTGGACCAGCACGCTCCCATGCACCGGCCATACCGATTCCACCTGCTCATACGCCGTCATCCGCCGATCCATGGGTGCCGCGCGAAAGCGCCAGATCAGTGCTCCGTCCGCAGCCCTGAGGCAGTAGACATAACCGTCCGCGGAGCCGAACAGAACGCGCCCTTTATAGATGGTCGGGGGCGAATCCACGCGTCCGCCGGCGATGTAGCGCCAGAGCACATGCCCGGTGATTGCATCGACCGCATACACGGTATGCGCCTCCACTTGAGCCGCGTATACCCGATTGCCCGCGACAACCGGGCTGCTGAGTTTTCCGCCCAGCTTTATTTCCCATTGAGGCAGGACTTGCGACGGAACCGACGAGGAGGTATAGGCGCTGCGCCTTGCATCGTGCCGGTAGGTGGGCCATTCCTCATATCCAGCGTCGTCAATAATATCGGCGCCGTATGCCGGCCCCAGTTCAAGCCTGTTTTCCGCTGCGGCGGCTTCCAGGTCCGGTTCCCGTTCCCGCGCCCCGCTGAGCGCGCCGAAACCGCTGAGCTTTGCCTCCGGGTAGCAGGCGCAGGCATGGGGAGGAGTATAAATGAGCCCGTTGCTGGGCATGATGCCGTAGAGGCATCCGCCCCGCGTGTAGTGATGCGTCGTCCAGTGGCCGGTTTCAAGGTTTATAAACTCAATGCCCGTCCGGGACGGAAGAAGGTACTTGGAAGTCGCTTTGCCCGGATAGCATCTTTGATGAAACCAATAGATAGACACATCGCAAGGTATTTCCACCGCCACTTCTCCGGTATGAATATCCCTGCCCACATAGGTCCCGTCATCTTGAATATTGGCGGTTGCCCCCGCGTATACAACACCGTTGATCACGAAGATGTCTTCCGGAGAATAATGGCCTGAACCTGGCTGCTCGGCTTGCCATAGTCTTTCTCCGTTCAAAGCGGACAGCCCAATCAATTGCCCCCGATCCCTGGAAAAAAGGACCACATCTTCATAGATCACCAATCTTGGGGCATAGGCGGTATTGATGGGGCGTTCAAAAAGGGGGTCTGATCTCCATTTTTCCTCTCCGGTGTGACGATTCATGCAGACGATCCTGTTGCCGTCGAAGAAGTATACGGAACTGGAATCGGCCGACAGCGAAAGCGGCGCGACGGCATATTGCTTCGTCCACAGCGCTTTCCCCTCCGAAGCATCAAGCGCCATGATCACGGCCTGCTGCATGCCCCAAGCCCATCCGGTGCGGGCATACTCCGCGGCATCCCAAACATAGGTGTGCTTCGGAACATAAAGATCCTTGTTTTTCTCGGGCCTGCCGACGACAAGAAACAGCGTGCCTTCCGAATACACCACTTCCGACGTCATCGCGGTTTGCGGGAAGGTCCGAAGAATTCCTCCCGTGGCGGCATCCAATTCACTCAATGCGGCATTAATGCCGACCGTCACGTATACGCGGTCTCCCACGGCCGCCAACCGGCGCGGCAAATAAGCCGGACCGCTTTTGAGCGCAAACAGGTGCTCCTGCCATTGCGGAATCAGCCGCTTCCAAAGAACGGTGCCGTTGTATGCATCCCGCGCAACCAGGTAATTTTCGGCAGGCAGCTGAATCGATTCTTTCGGCCCTTCGTCAAGAACGTAGAATATGCGGCCATTTGCGGAAACCATCGCGCTCAGGCTCGCCGTGGTATCGTGGTGCCGCCCCCAGCGGGGGCTTCCCACCCACTGATAGTGCTTTATCGGGCTGATGATCTCATCGTGCGAAACCGCGGTCCCGGCGGCGTTGTATAAATACTGGTTCCATTCGTCCATTCCCGCGGGGACCGGCTTTACCGTCTTTTCCCAGCCGAGCGCGCCTTTGATCAAGGCCACCCCGTTGGGAACGAGCACGCGCATCATTTCATCCGTGGAAATTCCGCCCGGATCCTCGGAGACAATCAGGTTGACCAGACTATCCTCGTAGGGCAAACCGCTTCCTTTTAAATGATCGACGGATATCGCGCCGTATTCTCTTTTTGAGAGGATATGCTGCCGGGCCTCTTGGACATTGTCCATTGAAGGATCCAGCCCCTGAACAATATAGCTTTCGCCGACGCGCAGCGCCTCGGTAAGTGTCCCGTCTCCGCACGGAAAATGGATGATCAGACCGCCCTTTATGCCGGACATCTTCAGAATTTCCACCGCCACGGTTTCGGGAGAATCGCCCGAAAGAATGCCGCTGAACAGAATCGCAAGAAGGCAGAGGATCCCCATGGGAACAAAAATCAACTTGGACAATAAACCGTTTGTTTTCATATCGAGCGGCGCCTCGCTGTTTTAAAAGATAAAAAATAGCTCAAGATTAATTCCGCCGATCCTTTATTAACATTATTTTTTCTATTTAAGATGCAATTCTCATTTCAAAGGTTCGCCGGATTCAGAAATTTGCGGTCCGCCGCCGGCGGTATCCATCAGAAATGTTGAAACCCTCAACCGCAATGCGCGGGATCTCGCCGCGCGCATCGGCGTCGGCAACCTCCGTCCGGATGGAGCGCCGTTCGCCTTGGCCATCAAAGAAACGTAATTATTGCTGTAAAACGCCGGAAGAACGCGGCAGCCGCTCCTTGAGCGGACGGCTTTGAGGCGCACCATCAGCGCGGGATGCTCTGAGCGGCTGTGAGGCTCCGTTGTCAGAATCCAGCGCACGTTTTGATTTTGGGCGGGGGTGGAAACATTCAGCTTTATCTTCGGCAGAGTGCGCAGCGCTCTGTAATTGTCTTTTTCCGGGCCGCGCCAATAGAAGTTTTCCGATACGGGATTGTCCGCGCCCAAAGCGCCTCCGTTCAATCCGGCCGTTTCCAGCGTCTTCTGCTTGGCGCTGCCCGGATTTTCGTTTGCCTCGATAAGAACCGCCAGGGCGTTACCGCCGCTTGGGCGGAGAAGCTCCCCGATATCGAACCTTCCGCGCATGAAGGCGCCTTCCACCCGCCCCAGCTTTTTCCGTTTAAATAAACCTCCGCCTTCGAGTTGACGCCGTCGGCCAATATAACACACGCCCCCGCCCGCATTAGGGCGGCTTTTTGCCGGCGGCACAGAAATGAGCCGATTCAGTGTGCTACAATCTCGGAGCGCAAGGCATTTGCAAAGCATCGGCATCCCAGGAGCCTGTCCGAGAATTAGGATGCGCCGCGCGCAAGGGGCTTGCGGGCGATTTTGCGACATTAATCCGGATTATTCATACGGGAGATACCACAGTGAATGAAATTCATCGACTCGGCGTCTTGACAGCCGGAGGGGATTGCCCAGGACTGAATGCGGTCATCCGGGCTGTGGCCAAAACGGCTCTTGGGAAACACGATCTTGAAGTGATGGGCATTGAAGACGGCTTTTTAGGATTGATCCAGAATCGAATTCGGCCGCTGAATAACGAATCGGTCAGCAACATTCTGACGCTGGGCGGCACCATACTTGGCGCCAACAACAAAATCGCGCCTCGAAGATATCCTGTCCAGGTTGACGGATCCGTTGAATTCCGCGATGTCACCGAACGCTGCCTGGAACACATCCGCTTCAACCACCTCGACGCGCTCGTGGTCATCGGAGGAGACGGCACCATGTCCGTCACTTCCGATTTCGTCCGTTTGGGAATTAATTGCATCGGCGTACCGAAAACAATCGACAATGATCTGTACGGCACCGATGTTACGTTCGGCTTCGCCACCGCAGTATCTATAGCGACCGAGGCGCTGGACCGCGTTCATACAACCGCCGCCAGCCACCACCGCGCCATGATCGTGGAGGTTATGGGAAGGAATGCGGGCTGGATCGCTCTGCACTCGGGAATTGCCAGCGGATCGGATGTAATCTTGATTCCCGAGATACCCTACGACATCGGCGTTATCTGCGACTTCGTAAAAACTCGGTCGCGGCGCGGAAAGCGCTTCAGCCTCCTGTGCGTATCCGAGGGAGCGCGTCCTGTAGGAGGCAATCAGGTGATCCAGCATCTGGACAGCTTAAGCCCCGACCCGGTCCGCCTTGGAGGCATCGGCCAGAAAATCGCCGACGATATCGAAGCCGCGACCGGCATCGAAACTCGGACCATCACGCTTGGCCACGTTCAACGCGGCGGAACTCCCGTGGCTCAGGACCGCGTTCTCGCCACAGAATTCGGAAACAAGGCCATTGAACTGCTTCAGGCCGGCGAGCGGGGACGCCTAGTGGTAATGAAGGGACGCACGGTAACGCACATCCCACTGGTGGATGCTGAAAATAAACAGCGGCTTGTGCCCACGGACCATCCGCTTCTGCGCGCCGCAAGAGATGTCGGCACATGCTTCGGCGATTAAAACAAACACTTCCCCGTTGTTGATTTGCCCGTTTTTCAAGATTCCGCAGCGGCCATGGGGCCTATATTCAAAAAGACAGAGGCCTGCGATAACAGCCGGCTTCTGCTCTTCCCTTTCAACGGGATTCCCCAGGCAGCGCGGGGATTTTCGCGACATTGGTTTTGAAGTAATCGGCGCGGACGCGTTCCACAATGGCGTTTACGGGTTCCTCGAGATACTTCGTGAAGAACGTCGGGTAGATCCCAATCCAAAATGCCAGGATGATCAAAGGCACAAAAGTCGCCAATTCCCTCAAGTTCAGATCAGGCAGCGATTTGTTCAGCGGGTTCTCGAGCTTTCCGAACATCACCCGTTGATAGAGCCACAGCATGTACGCGGCTCCCAGGACGATTCCGAGGACGGCGAGCGCCGCGTACGGCCACAGGCCCGGCGCGCCGAATGTTCCCTGAAGGATGAGAAACTCGCCGATGAATCCGTTCAGCATCGGCATGCCGATGGAGCTGAGAGTCATAATCAAGAATACGGTGGCGTATACGGGCATGATATGACTCAGCCCTCCGTATTCGGAAATCATGCGGGTATGCCGCCTTTCATAGACAATGCCTACAATCAAAAAGAGGGCGCCGGTGGAAATCCCGTGATTGATCATCTGCAGGATTCCGCCCTGCAGAGCCACGGGCGTTGCCGCAAAGACACCCAGCATGACGAAGCCGAGATGGCTGACCGAAGAATAAGCCACCAGCGACTTCATATCTTTTTGCATCATGGCCACAAGCGCGCCGTAAATGATGCCGATCAGCGACAGAATCAACAGCGGCTTCAGAAAGTGCATGGTTGCCCACGGGAACATGGGCAGCGAAAAACGCACGAAACCGTATGTTCCCATCTTCAGCAGGACGCCCGCCAGGATTACTGAACCGGCTGTGGGAGCTTCCACGTGCGCATCCGGAAGCCACGTGTGGAAGGGAAACATCGGGACCTTGATGGCAAAACCTATAAAGAAAGCCACGAAAACCCAGAATTCAAGCCCGGTGGGGAAACCCAATTTTTGAAACGCCAGAATATCGAACGAGTAAACGCCGGAGATCTCGTGTTGATAGAAGTAGATGGCCAGAATACCCACCAGCATGAGCACGGATCCCGCCAGGGTATACAGGAAGAACTTGATGGCGGCGTACAGCTTTCTGGGGCCGCCCCAAACGCCGATAAGGAAATACATGGGCACAAGCATGACTTCCCAGAACACATAAAAGACCAGAAAGTCCAAAGACATGAAAACGCCCAGCATCCCTGTCTGCAGAAGAAGCATGAAAGCGTAATATTCCTTGATCCGTTCCTTGATGGCCGTCCATGAAGACAGAATTGCGATGAATCCCAACAGCGTCGTCAACAGCACCAGCAAAAGGCTGATTCCGTCGATGCCGAACTTATAGTTCGCTCCGATCTGCGGGATCCACGGGATCTCATATATAAAACGGAATCCGTTAGGGCTGATGTACCGGGGATCGTCGAATTTTGCCAGGAGCGGGATGGAGATAATAAAGCCTATAAAGGCGGTGATATTAGCGGCCCACTTGATCGAGTTTTCGCTTTCCCTCTTCAGGAACATAATCAGTATTGCGCCCGCCAGCGGCAAATAGCAGACTATGTTTAGAATATTGCTCATGAAAAAATCCATTGCGTCCAACTCCCTGAGCTGGATTCGAGACCGCAGTCCCAAATCTCAAATTTCTTAAAGGCAGCCTGATCTGAAGAAATCAGAAACCGGGCAGCCCCTGGTAATAAATCAATAGGATTACTACGACTCCAAAAACCGTCAATAGCGCATAGCGCTGCACCATCCCGGTCTGGAAAGATGTCGCAATCCGGTTCAATCCCATGTTGATGGAGGCCACCAGATTGACCAATCCATCGACTATGTATTTATCGAACAGCCTGGAGAGAATGGCTGTGCCCCGCGTCGTCGAGGCGGTCCCATTGACCGCGCCGTCGACGAATTTTGAATCAACCCAGTAACATGCATTCCCAAGGTCTTTGGCTCGATTGACAAAAAGCGCGTCGTACGCTTCATCCACGTAATACTTGCGGTATACCAAACGGTATAATCCCTTGATTCTTTCCGTAACGCGACCCGCAAGCCCGGGGCGCAACACATAAAAATGATAAGCCGCATAAAGGCCAACCAGCGCGATGCCGACCGAAAGAGCGGTGAAAAGAAGCTCCTGAGCTGCGGAATGATGCACCGCATGTGCGCCGCTCTCCGGCAGGCGCAGGACCGGCTCTAAAAAATGCTCGAATTTATTGGACACGCCGGTCCACGCCGGGAAACCGACAAACCCGCCGAACAACGAAAGCAGGGCCAGCAGCGCCAAGGGATAGACGACATTCTTCGGCGACTCGCGGATAGCATGCTTCGCAGGATCCTCCATCCGCTCCTTTCCCCAGAATGTCAAAAACACGAGCCGGAACATGTAAAAAGACGTCATGCCGGCGCCCGCCCAAAGCAAAAACCATATATACGGATGGCCGTTGCTCCATGCGCGCCAGAGGATTTCATCCTTGCTGAAGAATCCCGCAAAAGGAGGAATCCCCGTAATGGCCAGCGTACCGGCCAGCATGGTCCAGTAGGTCCACGGAAGGTATTTTTTCAGGCCGCCCATCTTCATCATGTCCTGTTCGTGATGAAGGGCCATAATGACGGAACCGGACGCAAGGAAGAGAAGACCCTTGAAAAACGCATGGGTCATAAGATGAAAGATGCCGCCGACAAAAGCTCCGACTCCAAGCGCGGCAAACATGTAGCCCAGCTGGCTCACGGTGGAATAGGCCAGCACTCTTTTGATATCCGTCTGGGCAAATCCGATGGTGGCGGCAAAGATCGCCGTCACCGTTCCGACCACGGCGACAATGATCAATGTTTCGGGAGCCCGGCTGTACAGGGCGTTGCTTCGGCATATCATATAAACGCCGGCGGTTACCATTGTGGCGGCGTGGATAAGAGCGGACACCGGGGTAGGGCCTTCCATCGCGTCGGGAAGCCACACATAGAGTGGAATCTGTGCGCTTTTTCCGCATGCTCCGATAAACAAGCTTAGCGTGGCCCAGAAAAGGAAGCTGTGTCCTTCCTGAACGGGTATCGCGGCCGCCTGGCTGAAAACCTCATCAAAACGCAGCGAGCCGAAATGCACAAAGATGAGCGTCATGCCCAAAATAAAGCCGGCGTCTCCGATCCTGTTCACGATAAATGCCTTTTTCCCGGCATCGGCCGCGCTCTTTTTTTCGAAAAAGAATCCAATCAGCAAATAGGAACAGAGCCCCACGCCTTCCCATCCGACGAACATCATCAGATAATTGTTCGCCAGGACGAGCGTAAGCATTGCGAACATGAAGAGATTCATGTAGGAAAAAAACCGATAGTAACCCGTGTCTTCCCACATGTAACCGGTCGAATAAATATGAATCAGAAGGCCGACGCATGTCACGACCAGGATCATCACCGCCGAGAGCGGATCCAGCTGGTAGCCCCAGGGCACTTCGAAGCTTGCCATCCCGCCGTCGGCAAGCGGCAGGGCTCCTCCGCTAAGCCATGTAAAAAGATCGATCGAAAACAATTCCTCATCGGCCACCGCGAAAAGCTGATATGAAAACAGGATGCTCAGCACGAAAGCCAGCCCCACAGAACCAAGCGCGATAGCGGAAACCACCTTTTTGTTTAATTTCCTGCCCGAGCCTCGCAATGTCATCAGGCCGAGCAGGCCTAGGAGCGCACTACCCGCAAGGGGCAAGGTCGGTACCAACCAAATATAATTCAGCATAATTTAAATCTAGGCTAGAGGTTGCAAGTTCTGCGAATTTTTCAATCTCATCGAAAAACGCCGCCACAGTAGAATGTTCATGAACAATCCGGGTTAAATTCAACCGCTTCATGTAATAAAGGTGGGACTAGTAACATAGTGAAACATCGGTTGTCAATTTGAATGTTCTTCGAGTCCTGCCCGGATCCTGTCCGAGAATCCAATGGATATAACGACCGCGCCTTACATATTCTCTTTCAGGCGAAGTTCCTGTATCAATAAATCCCGGTAAATAGCCTCAACTTGATCATGAGTCTGTTTGAGGGTTCCCGATGTATCGATCGTATAATCAGCCAACTTGATCTTTTCTTCTATGGCCATTTGGGACTCTATCCGCGCCCTGGCCTCCTCTTCGGTCAATCCGTCCCGGTTCCTGAGACGCATGATTTGCAGATCCGGATCGCAGGTGACCACAATCAGCCGATGATACATTTCATGGCTGCTTGTTTCGACGATGAGTGCGGCTTCCACAATGACGATCCCCCCCGGAAAGGATTTTTCCAGCGCGAAGATTCTCCGCAATATTTCATTTCCGATATCGGGATGCGTCAATCTGTTCAGCAGCAGCCGCTTTTGAGCGTCGGAGAATACAATCATACCAAGCCGTTTGCGGTCTATTTCTCCGTCCGGCGCCAGCACCTGTTTGCCGAAAGCATCGACCACCTTCTCGTATGTCTTCGTCCCCTGACAGAGCAGCTCGCGGACGATAAAATCGGCGTCGATAATATGGGCGCCGAGTTCGGCAAACAATAAGGCGGCCTGGCTCTTTCCTGATGCAATATTCCCGGTTAATCCGACATGTAGCATAAAAGTTTTATGATATCACAGGCGGCATATTGACACCCTTATCCTTATTGGGATACTTTCACTTGGCCAAATGGGCCGGAGCACATCGGGCAGACAACCGTGTTTCCGGAAAAATACTCTATGCGAATTCTAATCACCGGCGGCGCCGGATTCATAGCATTTCACCTTGCTTCGGCATTATTGAAAAACGGCGCCGAAGTCCACCTCCTCGACAATTTCAACGATTTCTACGATCCCGAGATCAAACGGCGGAATGTGCGCGATCTCCAGACCAATGCAAGCGTCTTCCTTCATGTTGGCGATATATTGGACGGCGGAAAGCTGGAAGAAGTCTTTGAAAAATCGCGCCCCGATGCCGTTGTTCATCTTGCGGCCTGGGCCGGGGTTCGGCCCTCCTTGGAAAAACCCGCGCTCTATTCTTCAGTCAACGTAACAGGCACCGCTCACATGTTGGAACTTGCAAGGAAGCATCGCACCCCGTGTTTCATTTTCGGCTCCTCATCATCGGTTTACGGAGGAAGCCCCAGGGTGCCGTTTATGGAAGAAGACCCCGTGGATAGGCCGGTTTCGCCGTATGCCGCGACCAAGAGGGCCGGCGAGCTTCTCTGCCACACTTATGCCCACAATTATTCCATGAATATCACCTGCCTCCGTTTCTTTACCGTTTACGGCCCTCGCCAGCGTCCCGAGATGGCTATACACAAGTTCGCCCGGCTGATGTTTGAGGGCAAGGAAATTCCCATTTTCGGCACGGGCGATTCAAAGCGCGACTACACCTATGTGGAAGATATTGTCGACGGCATAGTCCGCGCCATTGAAGTGAATTCCTCCTATGAGATTCTGAACCTCGGCGAATCCCAAACAATCCCGCTATTGGACGTTGTGAAACAACTCGAAGACTCTCTCGGCATGAAAGCCCGGCTTTGTTTTCTTCCGGCCCAGCCCGGAGACATGGATGTCACCTACGCCGACATAACGCGGGCACGACGCATCCTGGGATACAATCCCCAAAAACCGTTTAAGGATGGAATTCGTCTTTTCGCCGAGTGGTTCCTGAATAATCGGCGGCAATGAACCAGCAACAATCCTTCGTCCAAAAGCCTTACTTTTCGGTGCCTTCGTCGGACCGCTTGATTTTTCTATGATGAAAAAATTCCGGAAGCCTTCAGAAATCCAGCATTTCCTCGACAGCATCCAGTACCGTCCTGCGGGGGGCGCGTTTTCTCCCCTCGTCGTCGAACGCACCCGCGCCGCCAATTGCTTCGACGGAGCCGTCTACGCCGCGGCCGCGCTCGAGACACTCGGCCACCCTCCGCTCATTTTGGACTTGGCGGCTAAAAACGATGACGATCATGTCATTGCGGTCTATCAAGCCGAAGGCTGGGGAGCTGTTGCGAAATCGAATACCACCATGCTCCGATCCCGCGAACCTGTGTATCGCAGCATCCGGGAACTTGTGATGTCCTATTTTGACGTTTACTTCAACACTCGCGGCTACAAAAGCCTGCGGAGCTATTCCGTTCCGCTTAATATGCGCAAGTTCGATGCGCTCTCCTGGCGGACTTCGGAGGATCCTCTCGATCAGGTCGAGGAATGCTTGAACAGGGCGAAACACTACCCGATGATCAGCAGTCAGATGGAGCGAATGCTTTGCCGGGCCGATCCCCTTCTTATTCGAGCCTGTTTTCTGCGCTCAAACAGAAAGGGGCTTTATCGACCTGACTAGCAGAGCGGCTGCAATCTCAAAAACGAAATTTTATCCCCGCTGCTTTGCTCTTTGCCTCCATACCGCAGGAATCATCTTGGACCGGCCGCGTTCAAACGAATTTTCAGGGCATTTGCGCCACGACGATGGAATTGGACCTTTCATTGACGACATAGACAGTGCGGCTGTCCGGTGCGACCACGATATCCGTGGGAGTTTTGTCCACCTTGAAGGTTTCGGCCTGCAGGCTGCTGAGGTCCGTCGGAAGAACAGCGACCGAGCTGGATCCGGTGTTGACCACAAATACGTTTTTTCCGTCAGGGCTTACGTCGACGCCGAAAGGCTTCTCGCCGATAGGGAAAGTGACCCTTACCCTCATGAGTTCCGCATCTATTATCGACAAATCATTGCTCCGGCTGTTGGCAACAAAAAGCTGTTTGCCGTCCGGTGTAATTGCAATTCCATCCGGCGCTTCTCCAACCGGGATCTTTTTGACGACAGCCTGCATCTCGGGGTCCAGCGCCCAGACTTCGTTGTCTCCGCCCATGACGACATAGACTATCTCTGTAACAGGCGAGACAGCGATTGCGAACGGGGAGATTCCCACATTGATGCTTGCGGCCAAAGATCTCTTGCGCACGTCGATGATATGGAGCCGGCCCTGCCGGGTGCGACCGTAGTCGGAGACATAGGCGCGGTATCCGCGCGCGCTCACTGCGACGAAGTTCGGACTTCCTCCGACCTCGATATCGGCGACCACACGGAAATCCGTTAAATCCACAACTGCCACCGTTCGGGAATCCCTGCAAGCGATAAAGGCAGTTTTGCCTTCATCCGCAAGGGCAAGCCCCAACGGAGCCTCCCCTACATAAACGCTTTGCGCCACGATCTTTTGTTCAAGGTCGATACGAAGGAGCTCCCCTGTAAGGAATGAAGTCGCATAGAGGGAGGCCCCGTCCGGGCTGAGAGCAATGAAATTGGGAGCTTTCCCCACCTTTTTAATCCTGGAGGTTTGGATTGCTTTGCCAAAAGCGGGCATCGCGAAACCGACAAGCAAAGCAATGACCAGAGCGCCGTAGTGCCTCCTCATATCGACTCCTTCCCTATTTGGTCGCGGCGATCAGGCTGAATACGCCCGAGCGGGACGCCGCCGGTATATTTAATCCCTCTATAATGACTTGGCGGAACCCGGTTTTGAATAATAATGCAATGATCTCCTCCCTATCGTAATAGACCGCCCTTGCCTCAATGGGATTCTTTTGAATATAGCGCAGATGGATCTGCCTCCATATCCAATACAGAGAAATCTTGGCGCTTTTCGGCTCCAATTGTTCCGCAAGGATTAAATACCCCTCGGGCGACAGAATCCGGTAAGCCTCGGCCAGATATTTTTCCGCCGGATGACGATGGAGGTCGAAAATAGAGACGGCAACTTCTCCGTAACCATCCGGTACCGGCAAAAAGGGTTCCTTAAAATGTCTGAATTCAATACAAGGAAGTAGATTCAGGTGCATCGCTCTCTGCTTGGCGCGCTCGAGAAGAGTGATATTGCTGTCAAAGGCATAAATGCGGCCCGGGAACGCCTTGCGCCCCGCCAGTCTCAACGTAAAGGTCGCGGTGTCGGCCAAAAGGTCTATGACTCTCATTCGTCCGGTCTGGATGACAAAATCAACGATCCGATCGATCGTCAAATAGTAATCCAGGCCGGTTTTCCAGCGGAAAAAACGGGCGACACCCTCTTCATAGGTGTCAATTCTTGCCGGGAGATTGGCCAAAAAAGGACGCGGCTGGGGCGGCGAAAAATCGAACTGTTTTTGCGCCTTTCCGGCGGGAGTTTCAGTTTTCACTCGAGTCGCCAATCCCTGTTCGAGATTCTGAATCGTTCTTTCGACATGAATCGAATCCTGAATCTCCAATTTAGTGTTTAACCCGGATTATTCATGAAGCTTCCGCTTCGGGGCGTTCAGTCTCGCGCTTTGTATCCACGCTCCCTCGCTGCGAGTCCTCCTGGATAATCCCGGTTAAGCCGGTAAAGGGAAAACCGTTCCGTTCGGATAACAACAGAATACGCGCGGGCCCATTCGGGATCACCTGATAGATGCGCCCATACCGCATCCCCTTTCTCGGCGCACATCCACCTCACGTGCCGTTCGGGATCATTCACGGCTTTGTGCCATAGCATCTCCCCGCCCTCATTATAGATGAATTCTTTCACCGCTAAACCGGAATCATAAACCAGAGGGGCCAATCGGCCCATATCGACAAGAATTCGGCCGCCGTCGTAGTTCTTCCTCAGGCAGCGAATGATTTCAAGCCTTTCGCTTTCTATGAATTCATGCTCCAAGGTCTCCGCCATTATGGGGCGGTGCTCGCAAGCCAGCGCGGGGTGTTGCATTGCCAAAACGCATAGAACGAGCAGCGACGCACCGTACCGCTGCGCGGCCTGGGCAATGAGGACCAGAACCACCGCCGCTGCAGGCAGCGTCAGCGCCCCCGGCCCCGCCGCCAGCAAGTTCCCCTCATCGATGCGGGGGAAGTGCCATGAAAGCCAGGGCAGTATCGAGACAACGATCGCCAGCGAAAACAGGGCGCGTCTTTTTGCCGCGACCGATGCCAGGATAAGACTGCCGAAAATGGCCACCGCAGGAAGGATCAGGGCCGAGTAACGCAATCGATAGATCAGACCCCAATAAAGGGCCGATACATTAACAAGGGAAGGAATCCACAACAGCAACAGCGGAGCGCGCTTCCTGAATTCCCCGCGCTGCAAAATTACCAGGAGAAACCCGGCAGCGGCCAGGAGCAGCGGGAGAAGCGCCGACATCTGGCACAGCTCCCCCAAATGATACCCCAGCGCAAGGAACGGCCGCTTGTGCGTTAAATAGGGATCGGGATTGCCGGCCGCGACCCTGGTGAAGAAAACGGAACCCAGGCGAAAAAATATGTACCCGAAATGCGCGGCGGCGGGGACGCCGAAAACCGCGACAAACACCGCTCCCGCCCGAATCGCCGCGCGCGGCGGCACCGTCCGCGTCCACGCATCGTAGAGCAAAAGCAAAAGCATGCCGGCAAGCAGATACCAACCCTCATAACGGCAAAGGCCCGCCAGAGCAACGCAGACCGCCGCAGGCCAAGGCAGGCTCGAATGATCGGACTCGCGCCATAGAATCAAACGATCCAGCGCCAGCAGAAACAGCAGCATGAAAATAGGTTCCGTCAACGGACAACTCTGCAGATATTGAAGATTGGGATTTGCCAGCAGAACGACGGCGGCAAAAACGCCCGCAGCCGCTGATCCCGTAACTCTAAAAGAAATCCTGTACGCCAGCCAGCCTGAAAAGGCGAAGGCGCAAACAGAAAGCAGGCTCGGGAGGAATCCGGAACGGTATTGCGAATCGAACACAACAAACGGAAGATAAAGCAGGTGGGTCAAAGGGAGCCAGTGCGCCCCCATTTGAGCGTAGCCCGGCTCGAGGGAGTCGAAGATCCGCCGCGCCACAAGCATGTGCGCCTTCGCGTCGTAATGCGCCAGGGTCAGCTGGTTCGAGTAATAATACAAAAAGGCGGCGACGCCCGTGGCAAATCCCGCAGCAAGGACCCAACGGGAAATCCTTGCGCTCTCCGGACCGCAACCGTCCTTAAAAAAAAGCATCAGGGATAGATCCTGTAGAGCGTGCGCGGGAAAGGGATGGCCTCGCGCAGATGGCTGATATTGCAGATCCAAGCTACCACCCGTTCAATCCCCATCCCGAAGCCGGCATGAGGAACGGTCCCGTACTGCCTTAGATCCAAGTACCATTGGAACGGCTCCATGTCGAGGTTGTGTTCCTTTAACCGTTCCATCAACAAGCTGTAATCATGGATGCGCTGCCCGCCTCCGATGATCTCGCCATACCCTTCGGGAGCAAGAACGTCGACGCACAGAGCCACCTCGGGCCGCTCCGGATCCGGCTGCATATAGAATGCCTTCACTTCCGCGGGATACCTGTGAACCATGACGGGAGAAGAATACTGCTCCGACAGAATGGTTTCATCTCCTCCGCCGAAATCTCCGCCCCACTGAATTTCCGAGCCGGCAGCCTGCATTCTTTTGACTGCGTCATCGTAACTCACGCGCGGGAAAGGAGCTGAAATATTTTCCAAGATTGAAACATCGCGTTCCAATAGATCCAGCTGCGCTCTTCGGCGCGTTAGAACGCGCTCCAGGATAAAACAAACGAGGCCTTCGGAAAGCTCCATTATGTCTTCCAGCTCGGCGTACGCGACTTCCGGTTCCACCATCCAAAACTCCGTCAGGTGCCTGCGGGTTTTTGACTTTTCCGCCCTAAAAGTCGGACCGAAGCAATAGACCTTGCCGAAGGCCGCAGCCGTTGCCTCGTTATAAAGCTGCCCGCTTTGCGTCAAATACGCTTTTTGATCGAAGTACTCCGTTTCGAAGAGCGTTGTGGTCCCTTCGCAGGCGTTGGGCGTAAAAATCGGAGTATCGACCAGGGTAAAACCGCGGTCGTCAAAAAAATCCCTGCAGGCTTTGATGACTTCATGCCGTATCTTGAGGATGGCATGCTGGCGGGAGCTTCGCAGCCAGAGATGCCGGTTCGCCATCAGGAATGCCGTTCCATGCTCCTTGGGCGTGATCGGATAGTTCTCCGCGACTTGAATGATCCGAAATCCTGAAATATCCAGTTCATATCCGCCGGGAGACCGCTTGTCCTTTCGGACGCTTCCCATAATCTCGATGCTGGATTCCTGGGTGATCTTGTCCAGCGCCTCAAATTGTTCGGCGGGAAAGTTTCCCCTGAAGGCAACGCACTGGATAACGCCCGTCCCGTCCCTTAGCATAATGAATTGAAGCTTGCCGCTGCTCCGCTTGTTATAAATCCATCCCCGGAGCGTGACTTCCTTCCCCTCATAAGCACCTACATTTTCAACATAAACGGCCGGCATAGTTGTTCCTTTGTATGATTGGAGATCCTTGATTTGAGATGAGAGATTTTGCTTTCAAATTCCGCTTTTCAGAAAATCATGAACTGAGGATCCTTCCCCATTTCTTTGCAATAATCCAGATACAAAGCATAATAGCTGAGCCGAAGGAATTGCGGTTCGGGGATTTTCAGCTTGCGCGCCAGTTCCAAGATCGCTTCCTCCGAGCCTTCGAACTCCGCGTAGCCGCCGATGGGCGTTTCGTCCACCGCCACATGAACCCCGTCCAGGATAAATTCGCTGCGATATTTCTGATAGCGGAAAGAAACATGCATCCCGACGCGCTCAAGGATCTGCATTAGCGTCGCCGCGTCTTCCAATCGGACTTCCAGCTCCTCCCGCGTCTTAAAAATTCCGCCCTCAACAGGCGGCCCTTTATAGGTCAGAAAAACCGAGTCCCCGACGTTCCTTATTCGAAGTAAACGCCGGCTGGAGCCGAGCGCTCCGTCTGCAAAATCGAAGAGGTGGTTGTCTTCAAAATGCCTCGCCGAAACTACCTGGGCACGATCCTCCTCCAGCCGGCTGCAGAACGCCTTGGGGTCTTCTATTTTTATCTTGATCTCAGTTTCCGTGCTCAATGATTTCCCGGCGGGTTTTTGTCGAACGGAACCGCGGCGAAATCCCTATTTCTTCACACCTTGAGACGGCGCACCACGATCCCGCATTCTTTCATGAGCGCCATGGCCTGCTCGTTCAACGGATAATCCTGGTTGTAGACAACTTCGACAATGCCGCTGTTGATGATCATCTTGGTGCAAAGGATACAAGGGGAATAAGTCGTGTATATCGTCGACCCCTTCACGCTGATGCCGTGGTAGGCGGCTTGCGTAATCGCGTTCTCCTCGCCGTGGGAACACAGGCATTCCTCCAGGGCGGTGCCGCTTTCCGCCAGGCTGTTGCAGCGGGGGCAACCTCCTTCGTTGCAGTTTTTGGCGCCCCGCGGCGTTCCATTGTATCCGGTCGAAATTATTCTTCTATCCTTTACGATGACGGCCGCGACCTGGCGCTTCATGCAGTTGCTGCGCGTGGCGACCACCTTTGCGATATTCATGAAGTATTCATCCCATGTCGGACGAACAAAGCGGCTCATCAGGGGGACCAGCACCTCCTCCAGCCTGTGATGCAGCTCCTCGAGGGTCCCGTCATTGTTCACAACAACATCCGCTCTTTGCCGCGTTGCGATAAGCTGCTGGTCGGCGGGATTGTCGGAGCTGAGCTCACGGGCCTCTTCCTCAATGAATTGCTCCAGGGTGGAGGCGGCATTCTCTCTGCCCCTCTTGCGGCAGCGATCAAAGCGAATCGCCGGATCCGCCTCCAGGGCCAGGAGCGTAAAGTCCGCTCGACTTTTTAAAAGATCGATTTCGCTCGGATTTCTTATAGAGTCAATGACATAATGGCGGCTTCTCTCCATAGTCTGCAGGATTCTTTCCACAAGCACGGCCGGGCCGTACTTTGCGCGCAATTCATTGCCGACTTCGATGAGTCTTTCCCGGTTGATTTCCTGCCCTCTTCGTCGAATCTCTTCGCGGATTTCGTCCGAAAGGGAGTGGTATTCAAATCCGCGTTTTTGGAGATATTCCGAAACCTCTGTCTTTCCCGATCCGTTTTTTCCTGTCAGTCCTAGTATCATAGCCAAATATCCTATCACATTTCATAGTGGTTACAGATTGTCCCGCGCAAAGGCCGCCGGAGTTCCCGTCTTAGTACAACAAATAGGGTTCCCTTTGCTTCAAGAAGGCGCTGACATCCTTTTGCCAGCTCCGCCGAATGTCATCCAAATCCGCCGCCCGCTCCATCTCGTCGGGAATGCCACTGCCGCCGCAGAGGATTTGAATCGGCATTTTCCGAGTTTCGTATTCATAGGGAGGATCTCTCCATTTAAAGGATTCGGGATACAGCGCCCCCGCCGTCGAAATCAAGGCTATTCCCGTGAGATAAGGTTCGTAAGCCTCGCGGTCCTTCACGTGGATCTGAACACCGCCGCAAAGACTCCCAGCCCATTTCTGAAAAGTGGGTTCGAAATGGACCGGACGGAAATAAACACCGGGGAGATCCAGGGCGTTTAAACGCTCCGCATAGGTTCGGCTGTGAATGAAAGGGGCTCCGATCAATTCGAAGGGCCGCGTTGTTCCCCGCCCTTCGGAAAGGCACGTACCCTCGACAAGAACCGCGCCGGGATACACGATCGCCGAATCGAGCGTAGGCAAATTCGGGGAGGGCTGCACCCAAGGCAAGCCAGTCTGATCGTACCAGAAATCGCGCTGCCATCCTTCCATCTCAATCACCGTCAGGTCGCAGTGAACGTCAAATTCCGAATTAATGAGAAAAGCCAGCTCGCCGATCGTCATTCCGTGCCGCATAGGAATGGGATAAAGGCCTACAAAAGACCGATATTCCGGGTCCAGCAGATTCCCCTCCACCTGCCTGCCGTTTATGGGATTGGGTCTGTCCAATACCATCATCGGCTTTCCCATGGAAGCGCAGGCCTGCATGCAGTAAACCATCGTGGAAACAAACGTATAAACGCGGGTTCCGACATCCTGAAGATCGAACAGAAGCGCATCCACGCCACTCAGCATATCCCGGGTCGGGCGCCGCGTTTCGCCGTACAGGCTGTATACGGGGAGCTGCGTATCCCGGTCATAATAGAATTCCGATTCAATCATGTTGTCCTGCTTCTCCCCGCGCACCCCGTGCTGTGGCCCGAAAAGAGAAACCAGGCGAATCTGGCGGGAGGCGAAAACCGCATCCGCCGTATGCCGCAGATCAGGAAGAACGGAAGCGGGATGAACGACAGCGCCCACGCGCGCCCCGCGCAGCAAATCCATCCTGTCATCAAGCAGCACCTCTACTCCCGGCCGGACGCGCATAAGTTTTCAAATCTAATACCGGATGCCCGCGCCTGCAACACATTCTTAACCCCGATGTTTTATGAAGCCTCTATTGCGGCGTCGGATTCGCGCATGCCTGCCGCCCCCTGGAAGCGAATCGTGGTGAATCATGCGGGTTAAAAGCGCTTGACTGCCGAAATCCGTTGTAATTCAATTATGGCGATTTGCTCAAAACTGTATGAACAGAGATTGCGGTCAAACACTAGTTGAAATCTTGTCCTTGCCGCCTCTGCGCCCGCGGGAGCGTTTCTTCCCGCTTGGCGGGGCAATCGGCCGGATTTATCCCGCCGCAGCGTACACCGAAATTCTTTTGCGCTTCGCAGGGCAAGCGGTTAGCTTTTAGAAAAGCGGCCGACAAACGCCTGCCTGCTCCGCTTCGAAAGAAAACTCGATGAGGGATGCGGGCCGGACATAAGCTATGGAACATGCGCTGGTTTTAAATGCGACCTATGAACCGATAAACATTGTTTCCTGGAAACGGGCGCTCCGGCTGCTCTGGCAGGGAAAAGCCGAGGTTCTGGCCGAATACGACCGGGAAATAAGGAGCATCAGCTTCACTATCAAAATTCCCAGCGTGCTCCGGCTTTTGAAATACGTAAAAATCGGAAAGCGCTTTCAGCGTACCAAGTTCTGCCGGGCCAACATTTATGCCCGGGATAATCATACTTGCCAGTACTGCGGCAAAAAGTGCTCCACGGAAGACCTGACATTCGACCATGTTGTTCCCATTGTCAAAGGAGGGACAAAAACCTGGGAGAATATCGTCACTTGCTGCATTAAATGCAATCACCGCAAAGGGGGCCACACTCCGGAGGAAGTCGGAATGAAGTTGATCCGCCGCCCCAAGGAACCCCAATGGATTCCTACCATGATGCATATTAAGATCGGATTCCGCACCGCGCCTCAAGCCTGGCGGGATTATTTCTATTGGAGCGTGGAATTGGAGAATGATTCCTGAATCGGTTTTGTATGCTCATCGTCAAACAACAGGCTGTTAAGCGTCGGCACCGACAAACCGAATCGGTCTAAGTGCCGCTGTTAAATTCTTTCCGTTTGCGAGCCGGTAAAACTTCTGCAGTCCCTCGATATGCGCCGGTCCCAGGTCATAGTCGATGTTGCGATGCAGGTACTCCTCGAGAAACGCCGGCGGCAGATCGAGCCTTCGGGCATAAGCCGACGCAATTTCCTTCCGCCTTTTCAGCCCCCATTCCTTGGCTTCCTGAAAAGTGGAATTTAGATCCGGCGGAAGCGCGGCGTCGGTCCTGCAAGCCCAGAAAGCAGTGACAAACGGCGTCTGCTGCCATTTCAACCATTCTTCGCCCAGATCTATGACGCGATAGGCGTCGAGCGGAACTTTCAATGCGGCATCTCCAATGAGCAGAGCGGCGTCGCAACGCTCCAGCATGCGGCCGAGATCCGGAGCGCACGAGATAAAATCCGGGCGTATCTTCATCCTTTCTTCCAGCAGAATCCGTACCAATCCCACTGAAGTCCTCGAACTGGAATCCAAAGCGACGGAGCGAATGTCTTGTTTCCCCTTGGGCTGTATCAGCAGAATGCTTCGAACTTGTCCGATGGATGCAATGGAAATACCCGGAATAACCATGAGGTTTTCTATCCGCTGATATTCGATGCTGGGGATCAGCCCTATATTCACATTGCCCGTCGAGAGCTGGTCGGCGCAATTTGCGGGGGAGGAAGGGATCACTTCAAACATTTCTCGGAACGGTCCGTGAAGAAACGCCCATCCCAAAGGCGCCGAGTTTAGATAATGCACAAGGGAAATTCTTGCTTTCATATCTTGAATCCATCGGGAGGCGTTTAAAAGTATTCCGCCTCCGCAAAACTCTGCGAAATAAAGCTTCCGCGTGCGAAACAGTATTCAGAAGCCGGTCCGAGCATTCGCAGATGTCGCGTTTCGGGCCAAGCTGCATCTCTTAATTCTCGGACAGGATGCCAGGGCATTATAGGACAAAAAATCCCGATAAAAAAATCCGACAGCGTTTCATCCCATAAAGCCATGCCGCCCCAGCGCGATGCGCACGTAAAAGCCGTCATAGAGCTAACGTTGATCCCCGGGATCGGAACTGCCGTGCAAAACTTGATCTATAAAACCCTTCCCAGCATTTCCGACATATTCCTGATGGATGACTCCCAACTTGAAAGACTCGGAATCTCACGCGAGGCTTCCCGCGCTGTCCGATCCCGAAAATTCCGGGCATCGGCCGAAGAGATTTTCGATTGGAGCCTGCGCGAAGGCTGCCGATTCATCATGCGGGGCAACCCGGATTATCCGCCGCTGCTGGAAGAAATCTATGATCCGCCTCTGATTCTGTATGCTCGAGGATGCATGGAATCCCTCGCCAAACCGTGCGTCAGCCTGGTGGGGACAAGGAGGCCGACCGTTTACGGATTGCATATCGCCCAGGGCATCGCATCGGATCTCGCTTCAAAGAGCATATCCATCGTGAGCGGATTGGCCCGCGGAATCGACGGCGCCGCACATCGAGGCTGTATTGAATGCGACGGAACGACAGTCGCCGTTTTTGGATGCGGCATCGACATCATCTATCCCAGAGAACACCAGCAGCTTGCCCAAAAAATCTTAAATAAAGGCCTGCTTCTGTCCGAATTTCCCCCGGGCACCCCCCCTCTGCCGAAAAATTTTCCATTGAGAAATCGCATCATCAGTGGGCTCGCGCTGGCAACACTGATTGTCGAAGCCAGCGAAAAGAGCGGGTCATTGATTACGGCGCGACTGGCGCTGGAGCAAAATCGCGAGCTATTCGCCGTTCCCGGAAATTTGACCTCGCCTCAGAGCTTTGGTCCCAACTTTCTGATAAAGCAGGGAGCCAAGCTCATTCAGACATGGAGAGACATCGTAGAGGATTTGCCTGCCGACGTCCGTGGCAAAATACTAACGGAGGGAAAGGGCCCATCCGATTATAAATCCGAATCCGCTCTGCTGTCGGATGAAGAAACGCAGCTGCTTCAACATGTAAAAGTGGACGAAGCCGTCGAATTCGATAAAATCCACTACAGCAGCGGGATCGGCATCCCCCGTTTAAGCGACTTGCTTCTGAATCTCGAATTAAAAGGATGGGTCCGGCGCCTCCCCGGCAATTTATATGTAAAGTCCGGCATCCCGCGCTAAAAGCACAATAGGTCGCGCGCGGCACATCCTAATTCTCCGACGGGCCTCCCGAAGAATAGAATGGATATGCTGTGTGAAAACGAGTCTCTGTTTTATTTTGCTTGGAATTTTCGACCTCTTGGTATAGTTTGCGCGATTCTATGGCTAAGTCACTGGTGATCGTCGAGTCTCCGGCCAAAGCGAAAACAATTGGCAGGTATCTTGGCAAAAATTACATTGTTAAGGCCTCGGTAGGCCACATTAAGGATTTGCCTAAAAGCAAGCTGGGAGTGGACATAGAGGCCGATTTCGAGCCTCACTATGCCGTCATCCCCGCAAAAGCAAAAACTGTCAGAGAGTTGAAATCTGCAGCCAAAGGCATCAAGGATATCTATCTCGCTGCGGACCCTGATCGCGAAGGAGAAGCGATTTGTCAGCATCTTTCCGAAGAGCTGTCGAGCAAATCCCGCAATATCTACCGGGTCCTATTTCATGAAATCACCAAGAATGCAATCCAGGAGGCATTCCAAAAACCCGGCCGCATCAACAAAAATAAGGTGGACGCGCAGCTCACTCGCCGCATCTTGGATCGTTTAGTAGGTTACAAGATAAGTCCTCTGTTATGGGAAAAAGTGCGGCGCGGACTTTCCGCCGGCAGAGTCCAAACCGTGGCGCTGCGGCTTATTGTTGAAAGAGAACGGGAAATTCGAGCATTCCAATCCGAAGAATACTGGTCTCTTGATGCGCGTCTTGCGGCGAAAGGCCCGCCGGAGTTTGTGGCTAAAGCCCGGCTGCTGGACGGACAGAAATGGGACCTGCGCGACGGGACTGCGACCCGCCAAATTGCTGAAGACTTGAAAAACGCCGGTTTCGTCGTTCAGGGTATCCGACGAAGGGAAAAGAAAAAATATCCCGTCCCGCCTTTTATTACCAGCAAGCTCCAGCAGGAGGCCGCCCGCAAGCTTAATTTTTCGGTGAAAAAGACCATGACGCTTGCCCAGAGGCTTTATGAAGGGATAGAAATCGCCGGCGAGGGATCGGTCGGATTAATCACCTATATGCGGACCGATTCCAGCCGCGTCGCCGAAAGCGCACTCCAGGAAGTGCGCACCCTGATTCAGCGCAGCTTCGGCGAATCCTATCTGCCGCACCATCCCATATACTACAAATCCAAGAAGACGGCACAGGAAGCGCACGAAGCTATCCGGCCTACATCCGTGGAACGAACGCCTGAATCCCTGAAAAATAGTCTGGAACCGGACCTGTGGAAGCTCTATTCTTTGATATGGAACCGCTTTGTCGCATCTCAAATGAATCCCGCTTTGTTCGATCAGACTGACGTCCAAATCGCGGCCGGGCGGGTGGAATTCAGGGCCATAGGATCCGTAAACAAGTTCAAAGGATTTCTTGCTGTTTACCAGGAATCCAAATTAGAGGACGGCCGCAACGGCGGTGCGCAAAATGAGGAGGAGTCTGTCCTTCCCGAAATGCAGGAGGGCGAAGTCTTGAATCTTCTCGAACTCCTGCCCGCGCAGCATTTTACTCAGCCTCCCGCGCGCTACAACGAAGCCAGCTTAGTCAAGGCCTTGGAATCAAAAGGAATCGGACGACCCAGCACCTATGCCTCTATCCTTAGCACGATTCAAGACCGCGAATATGTTGATAAACAGGAAGGAAAATTCTATCCCACCGAAATCGGCGAGGTCGTTCTGGAACTGCTTATAGAGAACTTCCAGGAACTTTTCGATTATCAATATACCGCGCGCATGGAGGATCATCTTGACCGCATCGAGACGGGACGAGAGATCTGGAAGGCCGCGCTGCGCGAGTTTTACGATCACTTCTCGCGCCAATTGAGTGCAGCGGCAAAAGAAATGCGCGACATTAAAAGCGAAGCGATAGAAACCGACGAAATCTGCGAAAAATGCGGCAGAAAAATGGTAATCAAATGGGGCAGATTCGGCCGTTTCCTCGCCTGTTCCGGATACCCTGAATGCCGGAATACCAGAGAATTACCCAGGACGCCGAACAACAGCGAGCTGCAAACGCCGCAGCCTCAGGATATCATCTGCGAAAAATGCGGCAGACCCATGGTATTAAAAAGGGGAAGGTTTGGAGAATTTCTCGCCTGTTCGGGGTATCCTGAATGCCGCAACACGAAAAAGATTGTCAAATCGGCTGAAGATATCGCGGTCAGGAAGGATATACTCCTGGATGAAAAATGCCCTCTTTGCGGCAAAAGGCTTGCCATTAAACACGGCCGTTTTGGCGAGTATACGGCTTGCAGCGATTATCCGAATTGCAAATACATCAAGCTGAAAACCACCGGCGTCCGGTGCCCCAGACCCGGATGCGGCGGCGAAATAGTGGAGCGGAAATCCCGCAAGGGAAAGACCTTTTATGGTTGTTCCAATTATCCCAAATGCGATTTCATTCTCTGGAACAAACCGGTGCCCGAACCCTGCCCTTTATGCAAAGCGCCCTATACGCTCATCAAAACCACAAAACGATCAGGCACCATCCGTTTCTGCAACAACGAGGGCTGCGATTTTAAGGAACGGATCGATAACGAAGAGTCTTAACCCGGATTATTCACGAAGTTTCTACTGCGGCGGCGGATCCAGGCATGTTTACTGCGTTGCGCTCCTTTGGGCTTCTCGACGTACTGTCGAGTACGCCTGCGAGGCCCTCGGTCGCGCGTCTTGTATCCATACCCGTCTACGCCGCCTCGTTGCGAATCCTCATGAATAATCCGGGTTAACCCGGATTATTCACGAAGTTTTTATTGCGGCGGCGACCAGGCAACTCGCAATTGCGACAATCTCGGCGCTATGATAGTATTTTCTCCCTTTAAGCAAGCCTGTTCATCCCTCCCGAAAGGAGAGAGTTTATGAGGGTTTTTGAGAGTGATTCCATCCGAAATATATGCCTGGTCGGCCACGGAGCTGCAGGAAAGACCTCTCTGACATCCGCCATATTATTTGATTCCGGCGCCGTTAATCGACTTGCGCGGGTTGAAGACGGCAATACAGTCACCGACTGGGAAGAGGAGGAAATCGAACGCAAGATCAGCATCAGCTGCGCGCTTGCACATTGCGAATGGGACAAGAAAAAAATCAATATACTCGATACTCCGGGATACCGGCCGTTTTTACTCGAAACGCAATTGGCCCTGCGCGCTGCGGACGCCGCCGTCGTTGTCATAGACGCGGTAGCGGGGGTGGAAGTGCAGACCGAAAAGGTTTGGGAATACTGTGATCAATATTCCCTGCCCCGGATAGTCGTAGTCAACAAGCTGGACCGGGACAATGCAAGCAGCGAACGGAGCCTCGGCGCCCTCGAAGAAGCGTTCGGGCGCGGCATCGTTCCACTACAGATTCCAATGGGGATTGAACGGGATTTCACAGGAGTCCTCAGTCTTGTCAACAGCAAGGCCTACCGCTATAAGGCGGACGGCTCCGGCAGTTTTCAGGAGGAGGAAATTCCTGCGGCATATCAAGACGAGCTGACGAAACAGCGGGAAAAGCTGATTGAGATGGTTGCAGAAGGAAGCGACAAGCTCATGGAAAAATTCTTTTCCGAGGGAACGCTGGAACTACCGGATCTGATGGAAGGACTCAAAAAAAGCATCCTGCAGGGGAAAATCTACCCTGTCTTCTATACCAGTTCTGCTCTAAACATTGGGATAGCCCAGATGCTGGACGCGGTAATCGATCTGCTGCCATCGCCGGAAACGGTGGGCAAGGTTGTGGGAATAGACCCTAAAACCAAGCAGCCGGTTGAACGGGTGATTTCGAGCAAGGAACCCTACGCCGCTTACGTATTCAAAACCATCGCGGATCCCTTTGCCGGACGCATCAGTCTCATTAAGCTTTATTCGGGAATCATGCGTTCCGACAGCACTTACAATAACCAAACCAAGGGAAAAAGCGAGAAGTTCGGACCGCTGCAGATCCCGCAGGGAAAGACAATGATTCCCGTAGGCGAGATCCACGCAGGAGACTTCTTTGCCGTTACCAAACTTAAGGAAACGGTAACGGGCGATAGTTTTTGCGATCCGTCTCAACCCGTTTTATTCTCAAGCGTGGATATCCCCGAATCATCCATCACCTTTGCAATCGAACCCAAAAGCCGCGGCGACGAGGATAAAATAAGCAACGCGCTTGCCCGAATTACGGAAGAGGACGCAGCGGTAAAATACTCCCGCGACCCGCAAACCAAGCAGCTCCTGCTTTCAGGTTCGGATCAATTGCACGTGGAGGTAACAGTATCCAAACTGCGAAAACGTTATGGCGTCGAGGTAATTCTAAAAACACCCAAGATAGCTTATCGCGAAACCATTCGCGGCAAGGCGGATGTCCAGGGACGCCATAAAAAACAGACCGGCGGCCACGGACAGTTTGGAGATTGCTGGATCAAAATGGAGCCGCTGGAACGCGGAGCGCAGTTTGAGTTCGTCGACGAGATCTTTGGAGGCGCCATTCCCCGCAACTTTATTCCCGCGGTCGAGAAAGGCATCGTCGAGGCTGCGGCCAGGGGGTATCTTGCGGGCTATCCCGTCGTGGATTTTAAGGTAACCCTATATGACGGGAGCTTTCACCCGGTGGACTCTTCGGAAATGGCTTTTAAAATAGCGGGGAGCCTCGCTTTCAAAAAGGCAATGGAAGAAGCAGACCCGGTGCTGCTCGAACCCATCATGAATGTGGAGATTTATGCTCCCCAGGAATATGCCGGCGCCCTCACCGGAGACCTTTCCGGCCGCCGCGGCCGGCTTCAGGGCATGGATGTCAAAAGGGACATTCAGATTATCAAGGCGCAGGTGCCCATGGCTGAAATGGTTTCGTATGCCCCGGTTCTCACTTCCCTTACAGGTGGCAGGGGAAATTACCACATGGAGTTTTCGCATTACGATGAGGTTCCCGCGCACATAGCGCAGAAAATCATCGAAGAAGCGAAGAAAGATAAAAAGGAGGAGGAGGAATAACCGGCGATGTTTCCCAAGATCCTCGACGTCGGTTCCATCACCATCCACACCTACGGCTTATTTCTGGCTGCGGCGTTCATTGCTGGTATTTGGGTTGCGAGCCGCAATGCGCGCAAACAGGGCATTGATCCTGAATTCATTTGGAATATGGGGCTGCTGGTGATTTTTGCCGCCCTTGTGGGAGCCAAGCTTCTATTCCTCCTATCGGATTTCCATTATTACTCCAGTAATTTTCGAGAGATCTTTTCGCTCTCGACGCTTCGCTCGGGAGGAGTTTTTTACGGAGGCTTCCTGCTGGCGCTTGCGGCCGCAGCCTGGTATCTGGTACAAAAACGCCTCCCGGCATGGAAAATAACGGATCTGGCCGCTCCCGGCATCGCGCTGGGGCAGGCCGTCGGCCGCCTGGGATGCCTTTCCGCGGGCTGCTGCTACGGCAAACCGACCGGCATGCCGTGGGGTATTACATTCAGCAGCCAATATGCCAATGAAAATGTCGGCGTCCCCTTGGGCATGCCCCTTCATCCCACCCAGATTTATGAATCTGTGGGGACATTCCTTTTATTTCTCTATTTAATGCGGCGTTTGCCCAAAAAGCATTTCGCGGGACAAATATTGCTGGAGTACATGCTACTCTACGCTATTTTGAGATTCGTAATCGAGTTTTACCGCGGCGATGATCGCGGGTTTGTGCTTTACGGCATGCTTTCAACGTCACAGTTCATTGCCGCCCTCATTTTCATCTGTTCGGCCGCCGTCTATTACTATTTGCTGCGCCGGACAAAAAAAGCAGCCCAGAATTGAACGACAGGCCTCAGTCTTGGATTGTTGAGTCCGACGCAGAGCGAACCCGGCTCGATCGTTTTCTGGCAGACCGGCTGAAGGGCGACAGCCGTTCCCAGATCCAAAATTGGATCCGCCGAGGATTCGTACTCGTAAACGGCGAGCGCGTGAAAACGGGCTACCGTATCCGGACCAGTGACCGCATTGCGCTGAAAAAACCGATAGACTCGCCGGACTTCCCTCTCCCGGAAGAAATTCCCCTTGAAATTATTTATGAAGACTCCGACATCGCCGTAATCAACAAGCCTGCCGGTCTTGTATGCCACGCGGGAGCCGGAATAAGATCCGGGACGCTGGTCAACGCTTTGCTTTACAAAATGGGATCTCTGAAAGCGGGAGACCCATCCAGACCGGGAATTGTGCATCGGCTCGACAAGCTTACAAGCGGCGTGATGCTGATTGCCAAAAACAACGCGGCGCACCGGCGGCTTGCGCAGCAATTCAAAAGCAGACAAGTGCGTAAAGAATATATTGCCATGGTCCACGGCTCCCTCTCTCCTTCCTCCGGAACTATCGATTCGCCCCTGGGCCGGGATCCCAAGAACAGGAAAAAAATGTCGTCGAGAGCACATCGAAAAAGGGACGCGATAACCCATTACGTGACCGAAGATGACTACTGTTTCGCCTCGCTCCTGCGGGTGAATATCGAAACGGGTAGAACACACCAGATTCGCGTTCATCTCTCAGAAAAAGGCCATCCCATTGTGGGAGATGCACTTTACGGGGCAAACCGGAAACGAAATCTGCCCACGCAGCTTTCATCCGCAGCTAAGGTTCTGCAAAGGCCTTTTTTGCATTCCCGGCGCCTGGAATTCACTCATCCGCGGTCGGGGAAACGGCTTTCATTCCGAGCCCCTCTCGCTCCAGAGCTTCAGCATTTTTTATCCGCTGTCAGAAGCATGCAGCCGCGCATATCGGACAATGGGCCGGCTTGACTCGACCGGATGCCCCCCCTATAATCAGGTTTTTAAACCGTTTTTTCGAGGTTAGGGAAACGCAATGCCTTTTCGATTACGCCGGTTTTCCGGGGCATTTTCCGCCGCGCTTGTATTTCTGATTGCAATCTCTCAAGCGGCTCTATCCGAACAGGACGCCGCTAAAAAAGATTCCCGACCGGATACTCGCATGTCAGAAAAAATATCCGAGCAAACCTACCGCGTAAGCGTCGATCTGGTGAATATCCTCTGTTCCGTTAAGGACAAAAACACGAATGCCTTCGTGACCAATCTGATGCAAGATGATTTCATGGTCTACGAAGACGACGAAAAACAGGAGATCAAAAACTTCGCCCGGGAAACAGATCTCCCTTTGACGATCGCCATGTTGGTCGATACCAGCAACAGCGTCGGGCCTAAATTGAAATTTGAGAAGGAGGCTGCCACAGGCTTTTTCCATAGTATCCTGCGCGAGAATGATCGAGCCATGCTCGTGGAATTTGATTCGGGGGTTACCCTGCTGCAGGATTTTACGAGCGATCCCAATAAACTGGCCGGGGAAATAGCCAAATTAAAAGCGGGAGGAGGAACGGCTCTTTACGATGCCATTTTCATCTCGTGCGACGAAAAGCTGATCCGCGAAACGGGAAGGAAGGCTATTATCATTCTTTCTGATGGAGAGGACGAATCAAGCAAGGTGAATTTGAAACAAGCAATGGAAATGGCGCTGAGAGCGGAAGCAACGACTTACGCAATCAGTCTGAGCAAGGGCGGATTCTCCGGGATAAGCGAATCCGACAAAGGAGATTCGGTTTTGAAGGATATCGCGGAGGAAACCGGAGGGGCTATCTTTTATCCTTTTAAAGTGGAAGACCTCGAGGATGCATTCCGGCAGATCAATCAGGAACTCAGAAGTCAATACAGCATCGGATACGTTTCCACAAATCCGGAGCGCGACGGCAAGTACCGGAAAATAAAAATAGAGGTCTCCGAGGGAGGATTAAAACTCAGCCACCGCAAGGGTTATTATGCACCAAAAGGTTGATTTGTTTTATCAGGGGGAATACTCTGCCGCTTCGGCTAGCACGCAACGCTGTCTTGCGCGTGCGATTCCAGAACGCTGAGGGTCGAACTAACCTGATCCGGCGCCATTATTTGATTTTCCAACAGATTTCTAATCAACTTTTCAGGACTGCCGTCAAAAAAGCGCTCTAATAGATCTTTTATGTGGTTTTGGGTTGCCTGCTGCCGCGACAAAAGTGGCGTGTATATATAAGCGCGCCCGGACCTAGAGTGCACCAGCACTCCCTTTTCCTCAAGAATTCCCATTAACGTTAGAATGGTGGTATAAGCCGTGGGTTTTTTCTGAGAAATGGTTTCGCATACTTGTTTTACACTTGCCGAACCAAGGTCCCAAACCACCTTCATGATTTGGAGTTCCTGCTTGGTGAGGATTATGGTTTTCAAGTCCTTTTTCATTATTCCCCCAAATCAAACTTTTTATTAGATTAGAGCTAATAAAAAGCCTTTCAATCTAAACTCTCTATTAATTT
>CAZDMR010000009.1:0-87948 GCA_964506795.1 uncultured Acidobacteriota bacterium
CCCTCGAAGTCCTTAATAACTTAACGTAGTAGTACTAGGAGCCTGTCCGAGAATTTGAATATGCCGCGTTCCGTGCGCCGCCTTTGCGGTTGCGCCGGGCATACGTTTCACAGATATTCCTTGATGATGCGCGCGGGGCATCGACGCCCGCGGCGCTCAAAAGGGCAAGCCCTCTGGTGTTCCCATTCCCGGCTGCTGAATCTCAGATGTCAAAGTCCTGTTGCATTACGCAACATTCTTATCGACATTATATGGACGATGGACGAACAGCGCTTCATCGCGGTCGCGAGATATCTGGTATACCGCATCGCGGCATATTTTGCAGGATTCCAAGTGGTCCAGAACTTCCAATTTCTCGTCCAGATCCAGTTTTTTGTCCAGCAGCAGCACCAACTTTTGGAAACTGCATGCGCTCATAACGCCTCCCAGTTGAGTACTGTTTCCTGTCTTGACGAGCGAATTGCTGTTGAAGCTTTTTAAGTGATTCAATTTTCCTTGATTCTTAGTTTCAAAATCAATGAAAATTTGATTCCGCAATTGCTATTACATCCTTATTCCCAATTTGATTCAATCCGCTAAAGTACTCAACGCGGCTTGGGTATCAATAGCCAAGCACCGCTACGTATTAATACCTATCGGCAGATCGCGGGTAAAAAATAATGAAAAGGGCAAAGGATGCTTTCGTGCATCAAAACCGAGGATGAGTGAAGCGCAATTTCAGGGAGCGAACGGCATTCTCTGGTGGGCGGTTTCTGCAGAGGGCGGCAGGAAAGAAGCTCACAGGATTGCAGGCCTATTAGGATATGCTCCTGTGAGCTTCTATTGAATTTTCAAAGAAGTTAAAACTGCTTTTCGGGATGAAGAGCTTTCGCCCTTTCCAATAAAATCTCTTTAGATTCGTCTCTATCCTTCACGCAGGCGTCTACAGGGCATACCGACGCGCACATCGGCTCGTCATGGAAACCGACACATTCGGTGCACTTATCGGGCACTATATAGTAGGTATCTTGAGAGATAGCCGATCCCGAATTCCCATTTAATTCATAATCCTCGCCGCCGACATATATGGCCTCGTTCGGGCATTCCGGTTGACAGGCGCCGCAATTGATGCATTCTTCGGTAATTTTTAAGGACATTTTTCACGTTCCTCCCACAAGTTAAATGATCCTGTAACCTTTTGGCTTGTGAATTCTAGCATGCTTGGGAAATTTGTGCCGGAATATTTTATGGGGGATGCCCGACGCGGATTAATTTGATATGAGGAAAGTATTTGTGCTGTGGTAGGCTAAAACGGAATGTTCCCGCGTGGAGGATAAAATGAAAGCCGCTTTGCTGCTTGGCCCCGAAAAAGTCACCATAAAAGATATCGAAGAAAAGCCTCTCGCGGCAGGGAATGTAAGAATCCGGCCGACGTATACCGGGATTTGCGGGACCGATGTTTCTATTTATTTGGGGCACCGAAGCGTGCCGTATCCATTTGTACTGGGGCACGAAGTTGCTGGAGTCGTAACGGCTTTAGGCGCGGACGTTCAAAAACTGCGCACTGGGCAAAGAGTGATCGTGGAACCCAATTATCCTTGCGGTTCCTGCCGCTTGTGCCGCAGCGGGAGAGGCGCAATCTGCGCCCGGAAAGGCAGCATGGGAGTGAATCTGCCCGGTTGTTTTTCTGAGCGCGCCGTCGCCCCAGCCGAGTTTGTATGGCCCGTTCCCGATTCCGTGTCCGACCAGGATGCGGCGACCATTGAACCGCTGACGGTGTCTATGCATGCGTTGCTTCAGTCGGAAGCCTGCATGGGAGATACGGTGGCGGTCCTGGGCTGCGGCGTCGTGGGCCTATTGCTGATTCATGCGGCGGTCGCGGCGGGAATGCGGGTTTTGGCGCACGACAGGCTTGCGGACAAACTCGATATGGCGCGTTCTCTCGGCGCTATTGCCGTGGATGGAGGGTCGGACACGGCGGCGCTTTGGGAGCGGGAAGAAGTGAGGGTGGTATTTGAATGCGCCGGCGTATCGCCGACTGTCGAACTTGCATTAGGCGCGGCTCCGCGGGGCAGCCAGGTGGTTCTGGTGGGGCTTTCGTCCGAGCCTTCGAGTTTCGTCCCGATACGGCTTGTGCGCGAAGGGATCCGCGTCCAGACATCAATGATCTACGATCACCCCGAAGATTTTAACCGCTCCATCAACCTGGTCGCGGAAGGGAAACTTCATCCCGCCCGCGTCGTCACGGACACATTTCCCTTTGAATCCATCGGAGCGGCGCTGGAGCGCGCCTGCAGCGGGAAAGCGGGCAAAATCCTCATCAAGATGGCATAGAACAAACGCGAAGGAGGGCGATCGTGTTCAAAATTTTGCTCATTCACGGACCGAATTTGAATCTGCTCGGCCGCCGGGAGCCGGAGATCTATGGATCCTTAAGCCTGGATGAAATCAACGATCGAATGAAGCGCATGGCGGAAGAAAACGGCTCCGAGCTGCGCACGTTCCAGTCCAACAGCGAAGGTGCTTTGATTGGCGCCATTCACGACGCCGCCGATTGGGCCGACGGCATCCTTATCAATCCCGGGGCTTACGGACACTATTCCTATGCGATTCGGGACGCGCTGGCAGCCGTCCGACTGCCCGCGATCGAAGTGCATCTTTCAAATATTTACGCGCGCGAGGAGTTCCGAAACAAATCGGTGATTGCGTCCGTAATCCTGGGCTGCATTACGGGACTGGGCTGGCGCGGCTATGCGTCAGGACTCCAAGCTTTGATCGGCATTTTGCAGGACCGCGCGTCCCAGGGACGCGCTCGTTGAACAGGATTATTCATGGGGATCCGTTGCCGCAGTGGGAGCTTCATGAATAATCCGGACTAATGGACGAAGTCGAAGCCGCGCAAAAGCTCGACAAGCTGTCTGGCCACCTCTTCGATGGTCAAAGCGGATGTATCCAGGACAATATCGGCCTGGGAATAAGCCGAAGCCCTCTTTTCGAGGAGCGTGCGGATTCTTTGGACGCGGTCTCCTCCAATAAGCATCGGGCGATCGTCCCCGGATCCGGTCCGCCGAAGGATGGTCGGGATGTCTGCGGTCAGAGTAATGAGAATGCAGTAGCTTTTCAGGATTTCAAGGTTTCTCGGATCCGCGACCGTTCCGCCGCCGGCGGCGATCACAAGCCCCGTTTGTCGGGCGGCGCGCTCCACCATTTGGAATTCGAGGGCGCGGAACGCGGGTTCGCCTTGGGAAGAAAAAATCTGAGGGATGGATATTCCGGCTTCCGCTTCAATGGCGGCGTCCAAATCGAGGAAATCGTAATGCGTCAGCTCTGCCAATCGTTTCCCCACAGACGATTTGCCTGTTCCCATGAAGCCGGATAGAACAATATTGCGTTTTTTACCTGAGCTCATGATTTGAATCCGATGCAGTTTATATTTCGTCTCATAAGAACACATTCTAATTCTCGGACAGGCTTCTAGTAAACTGCGGATGGCCTCAGCGGCGGTATCCGCCTTGGTTTTGACTTTCTAACGGAGAAGATTTTCATGAACAGGTCCAAGTGGATGGGATTCGGAATCGCGTTGCTGATCGGATTCTTGATCCTGATCTTGCCGGCGCCGGCCGGCCTGTCCGGAGCGGCCCAAACGGTCCTCGGGATCGCCGCCTTTGCCATCGCTCTCTGGCTTTTTCAGGTGATGAACAACGGCATCGCTTCCATTCTGATGATGGGGCTGATGATTGCCTTCGGAGTCCGCCCCGAGCTTGCCTTGGGCGGATTTTCAAGCCCCCAGTTCTGGATTTTGTTGTGCGTCCTTTATTACGGATGCGCCATGGACCGGACAGGATTGGCGCAGAGGCTGTCGTACTACGTCCTTTCGCTTTTCCCCGCCACCTATAACGGGATTCTCATTGCCTTTTTTGTTATCGGAGCGGTGCTGGCATTTGGAATCCCGTCGATGACGGTCCGCACCGCCATCATGGTGCCTATCGCGTGGGCGCTGGTGCAGTCGTTGGGAATCCCCGCGCGCAGCCGCGGCTCCGCACTGATCATGCTGACTTCAATTGAAATGGCCGTTATCCCGGGATGCGCGATTCTCTACGGTTCCCTGTTCGGACCCTTTGTGGAGTCGTTGTTCCAAACCAAAGACTTTCCCCTGAACTGGTTGGAGTACGCAAAAGCAATGACGATTCCCACGCTTGTTCTCTGCGGGCTTCTGATCGCCGCCAATCAATGGGCGATGAAACCGGAATCGCGCCTGCAGTCTTCCCCCGCTTTTGCCAAAGAGAAGCTGAAATCTTTGGGCGCCATGAAGCGGGCCGAGTGGATTACTGCTGGCGTTGTTGTTTTATCCATTGCTTTATGGGCGACCGACAGAATGCATCACATGCCCGCATTCGTCATCGGCATGTTCGGTCTGGCCGCATTGGCGATCTTCGGAGTCATGCGGGACGAAGATATCGGCGGCGGCGTATCATGGACCTTGCTGCTGTTTATCGGAGGGGTTTTCGGCCTTGCAAATATCATTCAGGAATACAAGATCACCGATTGGCTTACGGGCTATATCGTTCCCATGGCGGAGAGTCTCTCCTTCAGCACGATCATTCTGCTTATGGGGATGGCGCTTGCGTTTTTACTATTGAGATTGTTCGATCCGACCGGGTTTATAGCGCTGCCGGTGCTTTTCCTGCCCGTTTCGGATGTCATGATTACAACGGGGATACCGCCATTGGTTCTCATTTCGCCGATGCTGCTGGCTGTGGACCCGTTCTGGCTTTCCCATCAAAATTTCTGGGTAGCCATGGGCGAAGGCATGACGTCAAACGGGGGATTCAGCGCGCTGCAGCGCGCCGGCCTCGCCAGCGTGTACGGACTCATGGTTCTGGTGGCCCTCGCGATCAGCGTCGGCTACTGGAAGTTGATCGGCCTGCTCTAAAAAGGGCGGGGTGCATTCCGGGGGGCATGCCCTAGGGAACTTCGCCCCCCGTTGATGCGCGCATAGCGCCGTGCCCTATTTCGGGCGCGGCCTTTTTTAAGACGCCGCGAACGACCGAAGAGCAAATTTCGCGCGGGATTTCGGACGAAATTTAATGAATGATTTTTCTTGTATGGAAGATTACGGAGGCCTGCTCCAGCGTCTGGATGCATGGTTTTGCTCAATCCGCGCCCAAGGTTCCGGTCAAATGCAGTGCAGGCGTGGATGCATTCAATGCTGCCTGGGAGTATTCGATATCGGGCTTCCGGATGCGGTGCGGTTGGCCGAAGCGTTTGCTTTGCTGCCGGAAGAAACGCAATCAAGGATTGCCCGTCGCGCGGCAGTGGTTCAGGACAGGATCCGTCATGCAGGGCCGGAACTCGAATTCCCCTTTTTCCTTAATATGATTTCCCAGGGTAGGGTCGACCAAATAGCGGAATGCGTTCCGGATGCGCGGTGTATTTTTCTGGACGACGACGACAGCTGCATCATTTATGAAAAGAGGCCGTTGGCGTGCCGTCTGGAAGGAATCCCCATGGTGGATTTCAAGGACGGGTTGTTCGGAGATTGGTGCGCGCTTAATTTCCGGGAAGGCGTTTCTTCAGAATTTTTAAAAGATCTGCGCCTGGATTATTATGAAATGCAGGACATAGAGCGCGATGCCACGCGGTGTCTTTCTCAGCGTATGCTGGGAAAAATGCTGGATGAAGCTCCCGTTTTCATCCCGTCGATCATCGCGTCCTTCAACGGCTTCTGGAAATCCAGACTCCCCAGCCGCCTCGCACCGAATCCTCATGAATAAACCGGATTAAAAATGCCTCGAAAACCTTCCGACAATCCGTTGCCTGCTTTTTTGCTTTCTTGACACGGCATAGGGATGCCTTCATGATGCATCTCTTGCGCCGCGTGAGCGAGCGGGAGGTCGATGGCGGCTTCTGGATACCGCTGGAATAGCGCGTTTAGATAAGAACGGAAAGCGGCGATAACAAGGGAATGAATTCCAAAAAGCAAACAGGCGTTTTTTACGTCCGCACATTTATTCGAATCGCTCTTTTATTGGGGTCTCTTTACCTTTTCCTCCTCAGCATCGATCTGCTGGGACACTCGATGAAAATGTTCGGGGAAGGCTTTGCAGAGGCTTTGATTGTAGGGACATCGAATCCTCTTGTGGGACTCTTTGCCGGCATCCTCGCTACTTCCATTGTCCAGAGTTCCTCCTGCACAACTTGCATTGTGGTCGGCCTTGTCGGCGGCAACGCCTTGACGGTCGCCAACGGCATCCCCATTATCATGGGCGCCAACATCGGTACTTCCATTACCAACATACTTGTTTCACTGGCCAATATCAGAAGATCCGTGGAATTCCGCAGGTCCTTTGCAGCCTCAATCGTTCACGACTTTTTCAATTTGCTGGCGGTTGCCGTCCTCTTTCCTATTCAATTACTTACCAACTTCTTAGGAAAGTTCTCACAAAGCCTGGAAGCAGTTTTTCAAAATGCGGGCGGCCTGGAGATTTTTAATCCCGTAAAAGCCGCCACGAAGCCGGTGGTTTTAATTCTGTCCGACGCGGTGGATATTCCATGGATAATGCTTTTCCTTGCTCTGGGTTTCCTGTTTTTGGCGTTGCATCAGATGATGAAAGAGCTCAAGGTTCTTGTGGTTGCCAAAAGCGGCGCTTTGTTCGATAAAGTTCTGTTCAAAAACAAAACGACGGCTTTTGCAGTGGGCTTAATCCTCACCGCCCTGGTTCAAAGCAGTTCCATCACTACCAGTTTGGTGGTGCCTTTGGCCGGAGCCGGGCTTTTGACCTTGCGCCAAATCTTTCCCTATACCCTCGGGGCCAACGTGGGAACCACCGTTACCGCCATCCTTGCTTCGCTGATTACGGGAAATCCCAACGCGGTCACCGTGGCGTTTGCTCATCTGCTGTTCAATGTGTCGGGAATCATCGTTTGGTGGCCCCTGTGCAGAGTGCCGATTTTCATGGCTCAGAAATTCGCGGACCTGGCGGTTAAGAACAGAGCGCTTCCTTTTGTTTACATTCTTGTGACGTTTTTCGTAGTACCATTAATTGTAATTATTTCTCTTAGTTGAGGGTGGCAAAATGCTTAAGGAACTCCTGGGGATTTTCAGAAAAGACAGCCTGCTGGATGCGGCTTTTCATAGATCCTACGAAATGCTGGATATTACAAAGGATATGTTTCTCAAAGCCAAGAAGACGCTGCGCGAAACGGATACGGTTCAATTAGACACCAGCATTTACGAGCTTGACAAGAAAGTCAACAAATACCAGAGGGAAGTAAGAAAGGAAGTGATTCAGCACCTCTCTGTCGCCGGCATGGAAAGCCTGCCTTCAGGGCTCAGCTTGCTCAGCATCATCATCGACCTGGAGCGTATCGGCGACTATACCAAAAATATTGTGGAACTGGCCGCGAGCCATCAGGCAAAACTGGCGGCCGGCGACAGGGAAGAAGATCTGCAGAAAATTGAGAAGGCGGTAGAAAATGCATTCGACCGTATTCGATATATTCTGCAAAACAGCGATGAAAAAGCGGCGGAGAATTTGATTCAGGAAAATATGTGGATCAATCCTTTATGCGACAAGCACGTGCGCAGCTTTATAAACGAGGAAGACGAATCGCTTTCGCGCAGGTCGTCCGTCGCGCTGGCCGTATATTTCCGTTTCCTCAAACGCGTACATTCACATCTTCGAAATATCGCCACGACCGTCTATCGTCCGTTTCACAAGACCGGATTTGTTTCTTCAAAAAGCAAGGAGTATCCGGGATAGCCTCTTATGCGGTCGCTTCGGATTTTCCCGTGCACTTCCGGATGGCGGAAGTGAGGGCATGCACCGAGCAGCTCTTGCTTAAATAAGCCACGGCGCCGGCCTCGAACATCGCGTTGGCGCGTTCTTTCTCCTCGAACATGGACAATCCGATCACTCGGACCCTCGGCATTTCGGAATGAATTTTCTGTGTTGCTTCAATGCCGTTCATCAGAGGCATGCCCAGGTCCATAAGAACAACATCAGGCCTCAAATCCCGCGCTTTTTCCAATGCCGTTTTCCCGTCGGCGGCTTCTCCCACGATGACAATGTCCGGCTCCTCGCTGAGGGAACTGGATAAGCCCTGCCGCATGACGGCATGGTCGTCGGCAATCAGGACGCGAATAGTGCCGCTGACCGGTTTATCCATCCTCGGCATGGCGGTTTTCGCCGGCAGCCGGGAATTGGTTGCATGCGGATAAGAAGAAACCCGCGGGGCGGGTCCGCCGAGCGGCACAAGAATTGTAACCTGCGATCCACTGCCGGGCGCACTCCGGATTCCCATCCTGCCGGCGATCAATTTTAGCTGTTCCCTGATTCTGAACAGGCCGAATCCGTTCCGCTCCGCTGTCTCAGCATTAAAGCCGACGCCCCGGTCGGAGACTATAATCTCTAAAAGCCGGCCTTCGACTTCCCGGATATGAACTTCGGCGGATTTAACCTGTGCATGCCGGACGATATTCACGAGGAGTTCGCGGATCGATTCAAACAGCATCGCTTTGGAATTCTCATCTATCGGGCCGATTTCGCTTCCGATTTTAAGTCTTACCTCGAGTCCGTTCTGAGCCGCCATAAAGCTGACCAACCACTCCAACGCCGTCTGAAATCCGCTCTCATGCACAATAGGGGGGCTTAATTCGGACGTCAGGGATCGGGACGCTTCGATAACCTCGCCTAAAAGCTCTTCCGTTTCATGAATGGCCGCTCGGGCGCACGAATCCTCAATGTGGTTCAATGAAGCAAGCCGGTATTTTGCGCTGACCAAAAGCTGCTGCAAATGGTCGTGCAGGATCCCCGCAAGCCGGCGCCTGTCTTTCTGTTCGCTCAATATCAATGCTCCCGTCAGCCTGCGCAGCCGCGTAACTTCCGAAGCCAAGTCGCTCGATCTCTCCATTATTTTTTTTTGGAGTCGATTGCGGGATGTTTTCAATTCCTTCTCCGCCCGCCGGTGTTTTTTCGCAAGGTCGTTTATAAGACGCCGGCTTTGCCTGATTCTGAACGCGGCCCGGAGCGCGGATCGAAGAGCGGGTTTTTTGAAGGGGTAGTCCAAAACAAGCGCATTGTCGAATGCACTCACAAGTTCCTCGGTCGCCGGAGAACCGACGCTTCTTGAGACGGCCGCAAGGATCGGCAGCTCCGAACATTCAGGGCGCATCTTTAACGATTCCGCAATTTTTGGAATTGCCTTTTTTGATAACCGGTTCAGCATCAATACCGCGGCTTCGGTATCGTGGCAAATTTTGCCGCACAGGTCTGCAGGATCGCTGCAAATCACCGTGTCCAACTCCATTTCGGATAGGATGCTCTGCAGAACGGACGCGGCTCTCTTTTTCGCCGAGAATAGGAGCACATGACGTTGGGGGCGGGAAATTTTGTTTCTCTCCATTTTTTACCTTTGGGGACCCGCCAACAGCTCTTTGTGCTTCCGCCACGGGCTGATGAGGGTTTGAGCATTAATGGAACACCTTTTATTAGGAGGGGTAGTAATATGGTACCAAAAAACCGCGGGATAAAAAATAGAGACGGCATAGAACTGGTATTTCAAAGGCGCACACGATATACTCGGTTATGCCACAGCAGGTTAGAAAACGCTGTGGGTCCAACGCCCCCTATTTGATTGAAAATAATCTCAGGATGCCGGGAATCTGCTTCAGCCCGGAATGGCAACAATTTTAAAATGGGGATGCCGATGATCCGGCGACGAAAGTTACTGCGTAACGCCCGAGGAATTGCCGCTTTCTGCGCGATCGGTTTTTTTATTTTTGTTTTCATAGGCCGCGCGGAAACGCGGGAATTCGCGCCGGCTTTTGAGAAAAGCGGCGAAGCGCTTTATCGAACGGCGTGTTCCAGCTGTCATGGATCGGACGGCAGGGGCGCGCCGAAGTATCATGTGGGTTTCGATGTGCCGCTTCCGGATTTTACCGTATGCAATTTCTCATCCCGGGAAGCGGATGCCGACTGGGCCGCGGTTGTTCATCAAGGAGGCCCGGTTAGGGGATTCTCGGAAATCATGCCCGCTTTCGGAAAGGCGCTCAGCCTCCGGGAAATAAGCTTGATCCTTGCTTATTTGAGGGCTTTTTGCGGAAATCCCGACTGGCCCCCCGGGGAACTGAATCACCCGGCTTCGCTGGTTACCGAAAAGGCTTACCCTGAGGACGAAGTCCTTTACACTGTCGCATTGGATGTCGAAGGGCCGCGAGGCGTGTCCAACAAAATCGTCTATGAAAAACGTTTCGGCGCACGCAACCAGTTCGAACTCGTTGTCCCTTTCGGATGGAGCGAGCGGGCTCCGGAGCCGGGAGCGGTCGCGGCAGAGCGTTGGAAAGGCGGGCTGGGCGATATAGCCGTGGGCGCCAAGCGCGCGCTTTTTTATAATGCCCGCTCTGGCACTATTTTCGGCGCGGCGGGAGAAGTCATAATTCCTACAGGCGATCGGGAAAAAGGATTCGGCAAAGGGACGACCGTATTCGAACCCTTTGTTTCCTTCGGACAGACGCTGCCCGCCGAATTCTTTCTCCAGTCTCAAGCCGGGTTTGAATTCCCGGTTGATGCCGACCGGGCCGGCAGGGAAGGATTCTGGCGCTTTTCTTTGGGACGCACTTTTGCTTCGGGACGATTCGGGCGGGCTTGGTCCCCCATGTGTGAATTGCTGGGGGCGAGAAAGATTGAGTCCGGCGAAAGAATTCAGTGGGATATCGTGCCGCAGATGCAGGTCACTCTCAACCAAAGGCAGCATATCATGGTGAATTTCGGCGCGCGATTTCCCCTAACGGATGGCAACTTCAGGGATACGCAGCTGCTGTTTTATCTCCTTTGGGACTGGTTTGACGGCGGCTTTTTCAGCGGATGGTGAGCGCCATGAATTTTGCCCTGCGCACTGTTTTAGGCATGCTGCCGATAGCGGTATTGATTTTTGCGGGATCGAGCGTTGAATCCGCCGGCCGGAATCAAAACCTTTTTGTTGCGGCGGATCGATGCATGGCGTGCCACAACGGCCTGACGACCCCTTCCGGCGAAGACGTATCGATCGGAACGGATTGGCGCGCCTCAATGATGGCCAACGCGGCAAGGGATCCCTATTGGCAGGCTGCCGTGCGCCGGGAGATCATGGACCATCCTTCGGCCGGGCCGGATATCGAAAACGAGTGTTCCATTTGTCATATGCCGATGGCTCGCTTTGAATCCACGGCCGAAGGCGGAAGATTTGAGATTTTCTCTAATCTGAAATCAGCTGCCGGAGAATCCCGTGCGGCGTTGCTGGCGATCGACGGGGTCTCCTGCGCTTTGTGCCACCAGGTCAAAAGCACGTTATTCGGGGAAAAGGAGAGTTTTACGGGGGGATTCGTCATTGATAGGCAATTAAAAACAGGGGACCGATCCGTTTTCGGCCCCTATGAGGTAGACGAAGGACGCCGGACGGTCATGCAATCCTCCGCCGGATTTATGCCCGTAAAGTCCTCCCATATTTCGGACTCCGAGCTTTGCGCCACCTGCCACACCCTCTACACCCATACGAGAGATTCCGGAGGCAGAGTAATCGGAGAATTGCCTGAGCAGGTCCCCTATCTGGAATGGCGGCACAGCGGCTACGTAAAAAGCCGCGGGTGTACATCCTGCCACCTGCCGGCGGTGGTTGCGGAGATGCCCGTCTCTTCTGTTCTAGGCGAGCCGAGAAGCCGCCTGGCGCAGCATATTTTCCGGGGAGGCAATTTTTTCATGGCTCGGGTCTTAAACCGGTACCGCGACAGTCTGAATGCGGCGGCGTTGCCGCAGGAATTCGACAACATATTCAACCGGACCGTCGAGCATCTTAAAACCGGCGCCGCCCGAATGGCGATTAATAATCTCCGCATTTCCGGAGGGCGGCTGTCGGCGGAAATCGAAATAAAGAATCTAGCCGGGCACAAACTGCCCACAGCTTATCCTTCAAGACGCGCATGGATTCACTTTTCAGTGCGCGATAACCGGAACAGGATAATATTTGAATCCGGCTCCCTGGCTCCGGACGGATCCATACGCGGGAATGATAACGACATGGATGCCGGCCGGTATGAGCCTCACTATGAAGAAATCTGCGATTCCGGAAAAGTCCAGATTTATGAATCGATAATGGTGGACGACGAAGGGAATGTCACAACCGGCCTGCTGCGCGGCCTGCGCTACGTCAAGGACAACCGCTTGCTTCCCTATGGATTCAACAAGACAAGCGCCGGTCCCGACATCGCTGCGCGCGGGCGAGCGTTGCAGGATGCGGACTTCGACGGCGCCGGCGATCGGATCCGCTATTCAGTGAAACTGGAACAGGCTAGGGGCCCGTACACTATCCAGGCCGAGCTCTGGTACCAGCCAATCGGATACCGCTGGGCCCAAAACCTCAAACTGAAACGGTCCGGCGAGACAGAAAGATTCGTTGCGATTTATGATTCCATGGCCGAAGCTTCCGCCGCAGTTCTCGCGCGGGCCGAAGCCGCCGTGCGGTAATCATCCTTCAGTTTTTCCCGGGATCGCGGAAATGATCAGGGAGGTCGATCAGGCTGTCGATGATCAAATCGCAGCCCGCGGCTTGCAGTTCTTCCCTTGGGCGGAAGCCGCCTGTGACGCCGCATGTAATCATGCCGGCGGCCTTTCCGGCTTCGATATCGAAGGCGCTGTCTCCGACTATCACGGTCTCCTGAGGCGTGCCCCTGCAGAAATCCATGGCTTTCAATAGCGGGCCCGGCTCCGGTTTGCGGTATGGAGTGCTGTCTCCGCCCAAGATAATAGAGAAGCGATCCGCCAGCCGCAGGCTTTCCAGGATGCGCCTGCAAAAGCTCTCCGGTTTGTTGCTTACAACGGCCAGTTTCGCCCACGGGAGGCGGTCCAGGGCCTCCTTAACGTGCGGGTATAGACGCGTGTGATCCAGAAGGTGCTTCCCGTATTCTTCCGTGTACATGGATAAAGCTTTTTGAACGGAGGAGCTTTCAGGCTCGCAGCCGGTGGCTTCACGGAGCGAGTTCTCGATCAACTTCCGCATGCCTCTGCCTACAAATTCAATAATGAGCGGCTGCGGCAGGGTTTGCATGCCGAGGCGCTCGAGGACGAGGTTGAGCGAATGGGCAATGTCTGAACGCGAGTCGATCAAGGTTCCGTCGAGATCAAAAAGGAAGACTCGGCAGGGGCGGGGCGCCGATAGCATCTTAGCTTTCCAAGAGCATCAGGATATGCCCCAATTCGGGCAATATTAAAGTCTCCATTGCCAGCTTGCAGGCTCGAGGACTCCCGGGCAGGCAAAATACCGCCTTTCCTTTTATGGCGCCGGCCAGCGCGCGAGAGAGCATGGATGCGCTCTTGACCTGGGAATAGCTGAGCATCATAAAAAGCGAATTGAAACCGGGGAGTTCTTTGTCCAGCATCCCGTGAATGGTTTCCACGGTGATGTCGGTCGGAGCGAGTCCGGTGCCCCCTGTGGTGACGATAGCCTGGATCTTCTTGTCTCTTAGGATCTCGCGCATGGTGGCCCGCAGAACGCTGCGGCTGTCCGTAATGACTTTTCTCACGGGGACCCTATGGCCGTTTTTTTGGAGCAATTGCTGAATGACATCCCCTGAAGCATCGTCATGCAGGGATCGAGATGTGGAAAGAGTAATTACGGCAACGTCGGCGTGAACCACGGCTTTTTTCCTGTGCGCGGCGACGGAATCTTCGAGTTTTCGCCCCGGCATAATCTTCTCCTTTCCCGGACGTTCATGAATTTCGAGGCATGATGCCACGCGCGGGCGATTATTTCAAAATCCAATTTAAGCGTTCCCGAAATAAAAAAGCGGTTTTCACCTGCGGATTCAATCTTTTAAATCGTTGAAAACGGGCGATGACCCGCGGTTGTTCCAATGCATTCATTTTGAAACAAGAGCCAGAGCAGCGGTTACGGCTTCCTCCGCGCTATGGCAGTGGATTATTGGAAGAGGCTGCCTGCCGGGAGGAATCAAGGACCAGGTTTTCAAGCCGACGACAGGGACGTTTAATTTCAGAGCAAGGGCGATCTCGGACAGCGTCCCGTAGGATCCATGGATGGCGATAATCACTTGGCTGGTCAAGACATTCACGACATTGCGGGCGTTTCCCAAATCTGTGACGATTGGGATATCGATGTAAGGATTGGCTTCATCGGCGCTGCCGCCGGGAAGAATTCCTATCGTTATGCCGCCGCCTTCCTTCGCCCCTTTAGCGGCGGCCTCCATAACTCCGGTCCTCCCTCCGCAGATTAAAACGGCTCCTTTCCGGGCGATCATCAGACCGACTTCTCGGGCGAGCGCGTAAATGTCGGGCGAACACAAAGCAGGCCCCATAACCCCTATTCGCAGCCTATCTCGAAGTTCCATAGCCTTTCCCCGGATATAATCCCGGGACCCTCCCGGGTCGGCGGAATCGCGGCCCGCCTATATGCTGCTCCACGGGCGGATTATTCGCGCCCAATAAAGTAAAGATTCGCTCTTTTTAGAACGAATAGTATATAGGCAGGACTCTTTTTCGGCGGATATTTCCATGTACGCTTCCAAAAATCCGGTGCCGTTTACGTTGGACAAGAGCTTGGAGATTCCCAGCATTCCTCTTGTTCTAATCAGAATTATACAAGCCCTGGGTGAAGACGCCAGCTCGGCGAAAGAATTGGAAAAGTTGATTTTGCATGATCCTGCTCTTTCGGCCCGCATCCTCCGGCTTGCTAATTCCGCATTTTATTCTTTTCGGACGAGAGTGAAAACGATCTCTCACGCCATTTCTCTGTTGGGCATCAATCTGGTGACGAGTCTCGCCATCGGCGTTAATATTTTTGATTCTTTTACCCGGGGGGCAAAAGCCGAAGCCGCGCTTATCAGCAAGCTCTGGACCCATTCCTGTGCGGTCGCGGTTTTTGTCAGGGAGATCTGGATGCGCCGAAGTCCCAATGAGAAGGAAAGGGAATTCGCATTCCTTTGCGGCCTACTTCACGATTTGGGGAAAGTGGTGCTTTTCAAGACCTACCCGGATCATTACGGTTCCATTTTTGCCCTGGCAAAATCCGAAAACGATCCTCCGATATCGGTTTACGAGAATGAAAGCTACGGAATGGATCATGCGGTGATCGGCGAAATGCTTGCCAAGCAATGGGGTTTCCCTCCGGAGCTGGGCGGCGTTATTCGAAAGCACCACGACCCTCCGGAACACGACGTCCCTATGGTCAGCGCCGTCATGCTGGCGGACCTCCTGGCAAAGGAATTGGGGATCGGCTATGACGGGGATGACGGTTTGTACGAATGCTTGGATGCGCTTCAGCCGAGATTGAATGTGTCGGAAGCCGAGTACACGCATCTTAAGGAATTTGCATCCCGTGAGCGAGAAAACATAGAAGGCTTTTTCCAAATTACCTCATGATTTGGGATCGAGGCTCCGTATGGAAATAGAGGACAGAATCCGAACGCGCATCGAGGCTATTCTGATCAACGATGCCAGAAATTTCAGCGAAATCAAAAAAATGGCCGACGAGGGCGAGCCCTTTGAGGGTGCAGAAATCCTTGCCGATGAAAGGAACCTCTACCACCGGATCATCAACAGCTACAGAAATGCCGTGGGCGAAGTCAACAAGCTTTTGGAGGAAAACATCGGGTCGCTCTCGGCGTTCTATAAGATCGTGGAGAGCATTAAGGAAAAACAGGACTTTCATGAGATCTGTTCGCAAATTGTCAGTTGTTTGTTGCAGGATTTCGGCGCCGACTACTGCGGCCTGTTCTTCCCGGACGGCGACGGTACGCTGCGCTTGGAAGGGATATACGAAGATCGAAAGTTTCTCAGAATTCATTTCAAAAGCAGCCTTCTCGGAAACAAGGAATTTGAACGGGAGCTGACGCGCATGGCCGGCGAAAGTCCGGACTGCTTGAATATTGAAGACGTCTACAAGGAGCCGCGCTTCAATGCCGTCGATTTCCCGGGAGTCGTCCGGTCCATTCTGTGCCTCCCCATCCTCATTCATGACGCGCCGGTGGGATTTCTCGTGCTGAGCCATTCATTGCCCAGTTACTTCAAGGACAACCACGTTCGGGTATTGAAAATAATCGGAAGCTTCATTGCGCATCTAAGACTCCTTCACAGGTACGGCGGCGACGCGGTCCCCGCAGCGGCGCCGGCATTCTCGGCCGCGGACGTTTCCGAAAAGCCCGATGCTTACGCCGTAGCTCTCCTGGAATTCGATGGCCCGGATACTTACGGCCGCCGGGTGCCGCTGAATGCGAAATCCGTACGCGAGATCCGAACGCGCATTCGGAGTACACTCGGGGAAAGGGAATCGGTCCTGTTCTACGGCGAGAGAGAATTGATGGTGTTCATGCCGGGAGTTACCGCAGAATTAGTCGCCGCCCGCGTCCGCGCCCTGCGCGAGACGTTCAATCGCTGGCGCGGAGAACGGTTGGATGAGCGCCGCGATATCCGCATCAACCTTGGTTTCTCGGTTTGCGGGGGAGAAGAGGATCTTGTGCGCACCCTCGAAGTCGCTTCACTGGTCGCTCATCCGGAATCGGATGAAGAGCGGGAAAGCTGAATTTGCAAACAGGGAACCGTCCGGCCTTCTCATAAAATTGGAATTATGATCCAATAGGCTGCCTTGCTGTCCGCGTCCGCCGCCGCGTGCGGCGTCTGTTTTCGGCGGCGCTTTCCTGTTTCACGGGAAAGCCGCCTTCGACAATTCACGCCAATTAGGTCCCATCTTCCATTCCTTTGCGTTATATTTATAAATGATCAGGATTCGATCTGACGCAAGCGGTTTTAGAAATCAAGCTCAGAAAAAGAAAGCATTTAGGAGGCGGCCATGAGTATTAAAGTAGCGATTAATGGATTCGGCAGGATTGGAAGACTCGTGTTTTCCACGCTGGCTGAACGGAATCTTTTGGACGAACTCGATGTAGTCGCGGTGGTGGATATTTCCAACGATGCGAAATATTTTGCCTACCAGTTGAAATATGATTCCGTACACGGGAGGTTCCAGGGGGCGATCGAAACCGAAAGGAGCAATTCTTCCGTGGAGGACGCGGATATGCTCCTCGTCAATGGACACAAAACCAAGTGTCTGCTGGCTGCCAAAACTCCCGATCTCCTTCCGTGGAAAGAGATGGGAGTTGAGTACGTCATCGAAGCCACCGGTCTTTTCACAAATGCAGACACGGCGGGCTCGCACCTGAAAGCGGGCGCAAAAAAAGTCGTTATTACGGCTCCCGCGAAGGGAGGCATCAAAACGTTTGTGATGGGCGTGAATGAAGGGGAATACGACCCAAAGTCGCAACATGTGGTTTGCAATGCATCCTGCACGACCAATTGTCTCGCCCCGCTGGTTCACGTCCTTTTGAAAGAGGGGATCGGAATTCATACCGGTATCATGACTACAATCCATTCGTATACGGCAACGCAAAAGACCGTGGACGGTCCTTCCAAGAAAGACTGGAGGGGAGGCCGTGCGGCGGCAATCAATATCATTCCCTCTTCCACCGGAGCGGCCAAAGCCGTGGGTGAAGCGATTCCGAAGGTCAAGGGAATTATCACGGGCATGTCATTTCGAGTCCCCACGCCGGATGTCTCGGTTGTTGATTTTACATTTCTCTCGGAGAAAGATACTTCAATCGAGGAAATCGACCTGTTGATGATGAAGGCTTCCGAATCCTATCTGAAGGGCATTTTGGAATATTCCAAGGAAGAGCTGGTTTCCACCGATTTGATCCACAACAATTCTTCGTCGATCTACGATTCCGCCGCGACTTTGCAGAACAACCTCAAGGGAGAGAAACGGTTCTTTAAACTTATTTCCTGGTATGACAACGAGTGGGGCTATTCTAATCGGATCGTCGATTTTCTCAAGTTCATGGTGGCCAAGGATGGATTGAAATGACGCCGTCAGCGGGGCTGCTGCATTTGCAATAGTTTTTGCGGCGGCGCAGGACATCTGCTCCGTTTGAGATCTTCGACGATGCACCATATTGCCTGCGTCACGCCGCCTTGCATGTGCCCCTGCGGCGCTCGGAACGCGGCATATCCTAATACAGGGATAGGCTCCTAGGTGCAAAACCTGGCCAGAACGGGCCGAAAGGCCGAAGCGCCTGTCAAAATATTGCGCGATATATTCTGCACTCTGTCTTCCTCGGATTCATTGCAGGAAGTACGCGACCAGGGTCCATCCTCAAGGATGCTGCTGAGGCGCACCATGTGAACCATCTCGTGTGTCAGAATATAAACAAGGAAAGGGTAGAGATTGGCGGCGAGTTTTTCGCGCTCGGCTGTCTGCAGAATGGCCCCGTCATTAAGCTCTATGCGGTAAAAATCGAAGGCTCGGGTCGGATTAATTGTCTCGAAGCAACGAAGTCTGGCCAGCATGGGATCGGGAAGAGGCTCCCATTCGCTGTCCCGCCGCGTTAGGAGGTCGTAGCGCAATTGTTCCCATCGAAAAGGCGGAATGCAATAATATTCCGCGGTTCGATTCTCCGCCTCCTCCATGGCCTTAAAGACGAGTCTGCGCTGGCGGGGTGAGAACTGCAATGATTCCTTCATGTTTTGCTTTAGGCGCCTTTGTCGGTTGTTTTCGTTTCTGCTCCAGGTTTATTTTCTGCTGCTTTGCCGGGACCGTGGTCGGGCTTACCGCTGTTATCGGAGGCGCTTGAAGATCGGTGCGCATAGTCTGTCAAGTACCATCCGCTCCCTTTGAGCCGGAAGGTCGTGTGGCTGATCAATTTTTCGACAGGCCCGCCGCAGAATTTGCATCTGGTTAAAGGGTCATCGCTTATCTTCTGGAAGGCTTCGAAAACCTCTCCGCATTTCAGGCACTTGTATTCGTATATAGGCACGGGCAATCCTCCACTGCCAAAAAATAATAAAATATAATATCGCTATTCGGTTGCGTCAAATGCGTGCAACAAAAAAATTTCAACCTGCAAACTCGGCAATAATGCGCGTCGGTATCAGCTTTGCTTCAGAGGCGCGGTCCAGAAGGATCTGAACGGCCCGGCGCCCTTCCTCTCCATAATCCAACGTTCTTTCATTGACATACATGCCCACAAATCGATCTGCCGTCTCAACATCCAAATCCCGGGCATACTGCATTGCATACTCCAGGGCCTGTTGGCGATGATCAAGGGAGAACCGGATGCTTTCGCGCAACAGCCGGGAGAGTTCTCCTATGGCCTCTGTTCCCAGGTCCCTTTTGATTACGTTGCCGCCGAGGGGCAAGGGGAGGCCGGTAGCCTGGTCCCACCACTCGCCCAAATCCACTATTTTGTGCAACCGGTGGCGGGAATAGGTCAGCTGCCCCTCGTGGATCAGCAACCCGGCGTCGACCTCGTCATTCTGAACGGCGTGCATGATACGGTCGAAAGGGACCACCACGGCTTGAAAATCGGCTTGAAACAGCTTCATGGCCAAATATGCCGTTGTCATCGTTCCGGGCACGGCTATTTTCTTGTTTTTCAATTCATCGCGGCTCAATTGCTTTCGGGCAACCACCAGCGGGCCGTAGCGGTCACCCATGCTGGCTCCGGAAGGCAGCAGAATATATTTGTCCGCAATGTAAGCGTACGCATGAAATGAAACTGCCGTAATTTCATATTCTCCCTTCAGCGCCTTGCGGTTGAGGCTTTCTATATCCTCCAGCGTGTGGCTGAAACGAAACCTGCCGGTCTCGAGTTTGTCTCTGGCCAGCGCGTAAAACATGAATGCGTCATCGGAATCCGGGCTATGAGCGATTCGAATATCCATGGTTGCCTTTCTTGTTTCTTCTGTGTTTTTGGGCGCCGGGTGCAGAATTGTGATGAATGCATGCCGGCGGTTTGTATCCGAGAGTCCGGATTTTTTTATCGATGGCCGAAAACCTGGGTGCGGAAAAATGTCACCAAGGCTTCCTTGCGAGTTCGATCTCTTGCGTGAAGCGGAATCAAATTCTTCAGGGGCCAGCGAAGAAGCGTCATTTCATATTCCATGGTCAAACCTCTTCCGCTCAGGTACCAGGCATACAGAAGTCCGAACAGGAGCCCCGGCGGAAGGAACCCCCCGTCTTCATTGATGGAAATACGGTAAATCCGGTTATCGGCGGGATCGGGCGCCATGCGGGCCAATTTAAGATAATCGCGAAGCTGAGAATTGTTGAAAAAACACTCTTTCGCGTTAACGGATCCGAGGACGATTTCGTAGCAGCGGGAGCCGCGTTGTTCAATCCATCGGCGCTCTTCAATGTACCGTCCCAAAAGGGATTCTCCGAGCGCAACCAGGAAATTATCCGCAAGCAGCAGGGGATCGGCCAAAAGATCCTGGTGCAGCTTGATAAACCGGTCCTGGGGATCGAAATACCCGACAATATTGTCCCAATCGGTGCTGCGGTTCCATTCCTTAGGCGGAATGAGAGCGGCGCCCCGAAAGTACTTTAAATGCTGAGGGCGGATATCCCGATTTTCCCATGCCATATTGAGCAAAAAGCTTCTTAAAATCTCAGGCCGAAAATCCTTGGTTTCTATGGCGGTTTTCACGGATTCGAGATAATCGCAAAGCAGTATCCCCCGGTGCTGTCGGGATGCGGGCGCCTGGCGGTTTTCCTCTTTGAGGCGCCCGGACGAAGAGATTTTCGTGCGCGCGGCTTTCCTCCTGAGAGTATAACCCTCTTTGTTTCCAAGGCATTTATCAGCATACAGAAGAGTCCGAACCGCCAGCGCGAATCTTCTGGCGTCATGATGAATAACCTGCGTTTGTCTTTGATGCTCCGGGGATAAAAGAGTGGCTTCAACCGGGGGCAGCCCCATGGCCTCAACTCTGGACCGGTCCAAATGAATGGGACTTTTGCCCTCGAGCGCATAATTGCGCAGGATGTTGCCTGGGATCTGTTCCAGATTCGCGCTTAAAACTACGTCGAACAATCCCGCGACGCCCCCGGGGATATTGCGGTCGTACGCCTCGATCAATTCCGAAACAAGGAATCCGCGGCCCTGATTCCTGAGCGAAATATCCGTTTCTCCTTCCTGAATCCAGGAATTGGCCCCCAGGACTTTTAATGCTCTGCGATTGGACCGGATGGCGGACGCAATCCGGTCCAGTTGAAGGATGGGAATGATGCTGGTATACAAGCTGCCGGGCGCGTAAATGATCAAATCCGCATCGGCAATGGCTTTTTGGACAGCAACGCTGACAGAGGGCATACGCACAAATTCAGCCGTCACCCGCTCCACCGGAGAATCGCGGCGCGAGCGCGCCGACTTGTTTTGTCCATAGACTTCCACTCCGTTTGCATACCGAAATTTCAATTGTCCGGGCGTCGCGGTCGCGGCGTGAATTTGACGAACGGGCGCGCCGATCAGGCCGGCAATATGATCGATGCCACGCTGGATTTCGCGGAGGCGGGGGGGGCGTTTGGCCCGTCCGTCAGCGGCCGTAAAGATGGCGGAGGCCAACAGAAGGTTTCCCAAAGAATGTCCCTGCGGGACGATTGAGGGGCCGGGGCCTCCCTCGGAGATGTAAGTTCCCAGCCTTCGGAGAGAATCGCCAAGAGGCTTTGGACAAGCGCGCCGTATCGGGACAGGTGCCGCCAGAATTGGATTTGCAAGCCGCCCCAATTCGGGAGAGTCTTCCGGGAAGCGGTAGTTAAAAATTGCGTGAATCAAGCGAATCACGTCGGCGGCTTGCGCATCGCCCAGACCATACTTCCGTTGCAGATGTCCAATGAGAATCGACGAAAGGAGGAGTTTTCTCAAATCCCCTATTCCAATCATCGGCAAGTATTTAAGAAGCTGCCCCGTGGATCCGCCGTCATCGGTGGTGCACACGATGCAGGTCAAACGGGGAAAATCCTCCTTGATCCCCACGGCCGGGCGCTCCGGCCAATCGGCCATCTGAGAATTGCCGCCCACAATGGTGGACAAACCCGTTCCCCCGCCCAGAACCACCGCGCGGTATGAATGAACGTCCAAACGCAAAACTCGATCCGCCAGCTCTTCTGTCCCGAGGGGGGCGTTAGGCGCCAGCGTTCCCGTAAGAATGTACTCCATGAGGTGCTCGATGGGAGTGCGCGAGAGGCTCGTTTGCCACGAGCCGGTTCTGTGCAGTTCGGATAAGAGATTATTGGATGGCGTTACCTGCATGGGCTGAAAAATCAAAGGATCCCCGCTTTATAAGCGTAGGAGACCGCCTGTGCTTTGCTGTGCAAACCCAGCTTAACAAGGATGTTTTGTATATGGTTTCGGGCCGTGAATTGACTTATGCTCAGTTTCTGAGCCAGGAGCTTTGTGGAAAACCCCTCCGCAAGCAGGGTCAGCACCTCGATTTCTCTTGCGGACAAAACAGCATTGGATTTTTTGAAAGCCGCCGGCTTTCCGGGGAGCAATCCTCCTGAATTATCTGCGGAGTCGGAGTCCGAAACGGGCAGTTCCGCCAGAAAACGTTCCAATGCCAGGGCCCGTGATTTCCCCGCTGTGACATCGCGAAAAATATGGGCGATGATCGGCTTCCCGTTGTTCAAATGCGAGAGAATGGATACATTGATCCACACGGGGACGCCGTTGATTTTCTGCGTCTGCAGGTCAAAGCTGGGTGGATTTTCGCCTTTTAGGACGCTGTGATGGATTCTGCAGTGGGGGCCGCAGAGAATCTTGCTCGGAGCCTCTCTCCCCGAAATCACTTGATAGCATTTATGATTCAGGACATCGCTTTCGGAATACCCCAGGATTTTTTCCGCTCCCTTGTTCCATCGGATAATAAGGCTGTCCGCGTCCACGATAAAGACTCCGTCCCCCGTATTGCAGAATATGTCGATATATTCTCTAACGGGCATAAGGGAGTGCTCCACAAAAGTTCCAGCTTCGAAATTGCTTTCCGCTAGAGCGGCCTATTCGATTCTACGAAATTTGGATTGAAGAATCGCAATCTTTTCCTGGAGCGTAGGTTCGGGCGTCCCGGGCGATGATTCCGTCCGGCCCTGCGACGGTTCCGTCTGCCCCGGTTTCCTCATCCCTTTTCTCCGGTTGCGCGGGTAGCCCCGTCGGGGTCTGTTGGATCCGGGCTGTGCGTGAGCGGAAGCGCCGTCGTTGGACGCCGGAACAGAAACATCGCCGGCAGGATCGCCTCCTTCCGAGGATTTTCCGCCTCTTTGCGAGAATGAAGCGGGAGATTTGGAGCTGCGTCGTTTTTGTTTCTTGTGCCGTCGTTGAGAATTCGGCAGCAGAGACTTCATGGATAGCCCGATTCTTTTGGTTTCTTGCTCAATCGAGATGACCTTTACCTGCACGACATCGCCGACTTTGACCGCTTCTCGCGGATCCCGGATAAACCGATTCGACATCTGGCTGAGATGAACCAGCCCGTCCTGACGAACGCCGATATCCACGAACGCCCCAAAGTTGGTGACATTCGTGACGATCCCCTCAAGAGCCATACCCGGTTTTAGATCGGATAACTCCTTTACGTCCGCCCTGAATTTGGGTACTTTGAACGATTTCCTGGGATCCCGACCGGGCCTCAGAAGCTCTTCGCGGATATCGTTTAACGTCGGAAGCCCGGCGGTTTCAGTAACAAAATCCTCGAGCTTCAGCGCCGAGATCTGTTCCTGGTTCCCCACCAGCTCATTGACCCCGACTCCCAGCGCGGCTGCCATCTTTTCCACGATCAGGTAGGATTCAGGATGAACGGCCGTGCGATCCAGCGCGTTTTCTGCGCCGGGAATCCGCAGGAAGGCCGCGGATTGCTGGAATGTAAAGTCATCCACTCCCGCCGCCGACACAAGGGAACTGCGGGATTTGAATGAACCGTGGGCGTTGCGGTAGGCAACGATCCTTCGCGCGATTTTGTCATTGAAGCCGGATACGTAGCGCAACAGCGATTCGCAGGCGGTATTTAAATTCACCCCTACCTTGTTGACGCAGTACTGCACCGTCTGGAGAAGTCCCCGGTGCAGCTCCTTTTGATCCACATCATGCTGATATTGCCCCACGCCGATCAGTTTTGGATCGATTTTAACCAATTCCGCAAGCGGATCCTGCAATCTTCTCGCCAGGCTCACGGCGCAGCGCGCGGAAGCATTTGAATCCGGAAATTCGTCGCGCGCGATGCGCGAAGAAGAATAAATGGCGATCCCCGCATCGTTGACGGATGCAATCATAACGTCGGCGAAACCTTCGTCCTGAGCCATCTGCCGCAGGGAGACTTCAAGTTCGCGGGCGCCGGCGCCGGTTCCGATGGAGATCGCCCGAACGTTGTGTTTTTTTATCAGGCTTCGAAGGATAGTCCGCGCTTCCTCGACCTGGGAAGCGGGGTCGGATGCTTTCTCAAGCGCTTCCGGAACTTGAGCTTCGGGAGCTTCCGCGGCCGCCGCACTTTCCGCAGGCAGGCTTCCGCCTTCCTCCGCTTCAGCCGCAGGCAAAGCGCTATCGGGGCGCTCCGCGTCCGGCCCGGATGCGTTCAGGGATTCGAGGCCGGGATCATCCGTTATCTTCGCGCTGTCCGAAGGACTTTCGGCTTCCGGCGTCTCCAGTTCGACCGGGATTGCCGGAGGCGCTTCGGCGGAAACGCTCTCCGGTGCGGGAGCGCTTTCCAAAGGCAGCGAATGGCCGGGTTCAGGCGGGGCCGTTTCGTCTTGAAGCTCCGAATCCTTTTCCGCAGCTTCCTCGATGGGCGCAGCGGTTTCTTCGGGAGAGACTTCTTCTGCCGCAGGAGATTCTTTCGGTTCCTCCTTCGCAATTGTGTCTGATTCAGCTGTGAGGCTCGCGGCGGCCGTCCCGGATTCAGCGTCCGGCGTTTTGGTTTTGGAGCCTTGCGATCCCTTCTGCGGCTGGGACGGAGAAGCAGAGACGAATCTTATTTTAGCGCCCTCGAGAAACTGGCCTGATTCGTTTACCACTGCTACACTGCATTCATCGCCTTTTCCCCAATCGATGCCCATGACGACAATCGGACCCGCGGGGGGGGAAAGCAACAGATTCGCCAGGTTCTCCTGAAACACCTTAATGGCTTCCCGATCCGCTCGCTCCTTCAGTTGAGTCCTGACTTCGGTTTCGATCAAAGGCCGCAGAAGCCGGTTATAACTTTCCCGCGCGGCGGCTTCGAGAACCGGCGCGAAGATGGATTCTTTGTCCTTGATCACAGAAGCCAAAAGGAAGTCCAGGGCTTTCGCGTTATCCCCTTCGATGGATGAAATGAGAATTCCTTCCTTGCATCCTCTCCTGATCGCCAGCACTCGATGCGAAGGGATGGTGGTGACGGACTCCCTTCGTTCATAGTACATGTTGTATTTAGTCTTCTGGCCCACCTTCGCCGGCACGACCGAGGAAACAAGGGCTCCTTCTTTCCATAACATATCCCGCAGAGTCTTGCGGTATTCGATGTTTGCCCAGATCCATTCGGCAATAATATCCACGACTCCCTGAAGCGCCTGTTCTCGCGTGGCGACTCCCTTGGCGGGATCCACAAAAACATCGATGTGTTCTTCAACGCTCCAGGCATCAAGCTCCTGGTTCCAGAAGTATTGCGCCAGGGGGGTCAGCCCTTTCTCTGCGGCTTCTGTCGCGCGCGTTTTCCTTCTGGGACGGAACTGGTGGTACAAATCGTCCAGTTCCGCTTTGGAAAAGCTGCCCTCTATTCTTGTCCGCAGATCATCGGTAAGATTGTCCTGTTCCGTCAAGAGCTTGATAAGTGCGGCGCGCTGATCCCATATTTCTTTATAGTAAGCAATACGCTCTTGAATCGAGCGAATTTTGAACTCGTCCAATCCGCCGGTGGCCTCTTTCCGGTAATGGACAATGAAGGGACCCGTCGCTCCCAGTTCAAAAAGAGCGGCGACAGCTGCGACGGAGCTTTCCGGTATTGCGGTTTCCAGAGCTATTCTACCTATAATTGCAGCATCCATGGGCGATATTCTTACCGAGGTGGATTGCAGAATCAACCTGTAAATTTAAACGACGGCCGGGAGTAACGAAATTTCGCCGATTTATCCGACGGAAGTCTCCCGGTCCATGCCTCGGCATCAGAAGCGGGGGAAAGGTATCCCTAGAGGGCCGGGCATGCCTAGAACGGATTTCCGGGGAGGATCGGCGGTCTGAACAGGCTGAGGTTCGCGCCGGGCGTTATTGAGCTGGGCTTGGGAAAATTCAAGCTCGTTGAATGCGAAGCTGAGCGGTTTTTTCAGTTCCAGATCAAAGTGAGTCCCGGGGGGGAGCACCAGATCGCGCCCCCTTGTAAACAGCGTCGTTACAATGCCCGCCGCCGCGCCCACTCCCGCGCCTATCGCCGCGCCCGAACCTCTGCCGGCAATGACTCCGATAATGGCCCCCTGGCTGCCCATGGCGACCACATTCTCCACATCGGTTCCCTTGGAAGATCCCGCGCTTACTGTTTCGGATGGGCGGTCCACGTTCTCGTCTCCCGGACCATGAATTCCGCGGAAGGAGGCAACAATATCCCGCTTGACGCCGTTCGGGAGAAGAATATCGTCGAAGCGGATTGCAATGCGGCCTTTCCCTTTGATTCTTCCCGGCCGGACGACCTCGGTAACGGTTCCTCGAATGGCGGATCCCCTTGGAATAACCAATCTTTGCTGTATCCAGACGGGATAATGTGTGTCGCAATATACAATATCCCCGGCTTGTGTGCTGCGCGTATTCAGATAGGATGTAAGAACGATGGGAATAACGGTTCCTTCGGGCACTATCATTTCTTCCACCAGGATTTCCTGAGAGGCGGCCTGAGACGCCGCGGCCCATCCCGCCGTAGGCATAAGCAACAAAGCAGACAAGATTTTAAGAATGGGTTTATTTTTCATTGGCGAGTCTCCTTTGCTACTCTGAAAACTCTATGTTAGATGCCGCTTCGGCCGGATACGTATCAATCTAAATAACATTATATTCCAATATTTCAGCGGCATCGCTGCGAATCATCATAAATTATCCGGGTTAAAACGATCCGCGCTCTAGAATGCCGCGGATATGGCTTTTGACCAAATAGCGGATCCCGTCGGTTTCAAAGGTTATCGCACCCTCGTCGCAAGTAAGAAACACCCGCGCGCCACGCATCCTGAGGCGGGTGCAGACTTCCGGCGATGGGTGGCCGAATGGATTGTTGGAGCCCGCCGATATGACCGCCCAACGGGGCCGCGCGCGCTCCAAAAAAGCATCGGTCGTCGATGTGCGGCTTCCATGATGAGCCACTTTTAGAAGCCCGCAGCTTAAGTCTTCGTGCTGCCGCAGCATTCGCTGTTCCGCTGCTTCTTCAACATCCCCGGTCAACAGCGCCGAAAAGCCCCGGAAGGCAATTCGGAATACAAGCGAGTTATCGTTCGCCGAAATCATGGCCGAATTCGGGGGCGGATTAAGAACGCGTATTTTCACCGGCCCCGCTGTTTCTTCCATTCCGCTGAACAGCGGTTTAAAGGCTATTTGTTTCTCCACCGCCGTCGACAATATCCTGTCGATAACGGCGTCGGAGCTAACGGCGGGATAATCGAATCGGCTGATTTTAAAACTGTTCATCACCGCCGGCATTCCGCCGGAATGATCCAGGTCGCTGTGCGACAAGATCAATCGGTCCAGGCCCGCGGTCCATTCATGCCACAGGTAGCGGCTGACGACGGCTTCCCCTATATCCAACGAACGGGCATCCTTGAAGGAAGGCCCCGTCCGCAATCCTCCCGCGTCGAGAATCCATCTCCGCCCATCGGGGAATCGCAAGGCGATGGAGTCCCCTTCTCCAACGTCAAGGAACGTCAATTCCAGCAATTGCGCATCCCTTTCCCATGTCCGCTCCTGCCCGCCGGCGATCGCCCGGAATTCTCTATACCACTTGCCGATAAGCGGCACCGTGTTCGATGACAGGCATGCAAGCATGGCGCCGGTCGCAGCCAAAGGAATCCAAAATCGGCGCCACTGCATAAAGCCCCATAAAAAAAGAAGAAGGATGCATCCTAAAACGCATTCCGGCGCGGGCGTTGGACAGCGCTGCCATGCGCCTGGAATTTTCGCAATCCAGACCGCTCCGGAGAGAAGAATCGAGGACAAGAATCCGGCAAGCTGCACCAGCGCAGGGCCGAGAACCGGGAATCCCGCCGCCAGAGAGCTGAGAATTCCGGAGGCCAGGGTCAATGAGGACATTGGGACCAGGACCAGATTCGCCGCAGCGGCAATCCAGCTTATCCGGTTGAAGTTAAAGGCGAGAAGCGGTTCGATCCAGATTTGAACGCAAAGGGATGTCCAAATAACGCCTCCGGCGGCCAGCAGCCCTCCGGCAAAAAGCCGGCAGGCAGGAAAGAGCGCGCGAACCCGCGAGCCGGGAAGGGAGTCGGACGCCTGTTCGATAAAAACTTCGCATCGCGCCCGCAGATTGCGGCCGCGGCGATGCCATGCCCCCGCCTCAAGAAAAAGCCGGCCGCCGTCGCCGCAGCGGCGCATAGGATCGAATAGAGGTTTCCAGTAATTCCGGAAGGCCGGAGCGGCGGTGAGAGCAATAGCCAGGACAGACAAAAACGAAAGCTGAAAGCCTGTTTCCATCAACCAGCCCGGCTCCGCAGCCAGCAGAATCAGCGCGGAAGCGAGCAGGATATTTACCGGATCCGCCCGGCGGAATAACATCCGTCCGATCAGATAGAGCACGAACATCCAGAGGCATCGGGTGATGCTTGCCTGAAAACCGACGACGCAGGTGTAGAAAAGAACGGCCAGAGCTGCGAGCATATACCGTATTCTTTGCGGCAGCCGGAGCCATTTGAAAATCTGAAGGAGCAAGCCTGCGATCCAGGCGACGTGCAGCCCCGAAACCACAAGGATGTGAAACGTTCCGGCGTTCTGAAACGCTTCCCTCGTAGCCGTATGCAGCTTCGAATAATCTCCGATTACCAGGCTGGCAAGGATTGCCGCCGGCTGGCCGCCTTCTTTTCCCTTCAGGGGTTCGAGACCTTTGCGCACACGGCCGCGCACGGAGGCCGCCAGCTTTGTTCAGGGATCGGAACAGGCTCCGGGGTCGATCTTTATCAGCCGATGGGATTTTATTCTTCCGGTCAGAAAAATACCGCGCCGGGCAAGGATGCCGGCTATGTCTGCTGATCCCGGGTTTCCGAAATTCCTCGGCCTGCGCCATGACGCCCATCCGGTCAGCCGGTCGCCCGGCATCAGCCGGGCCGGCGCATTATTCCAATCGTACGGCGCCATTCTCACGATCGCATTCCCTTTGCATTCTATCCAACGGTCTTTCTTGCGGAATGCGCGCATGCTGATGGTGGAAACCATGTCCGCGCCGCGGACCTCTCCTTCTCTGATTACACAGCCCTCGAAAAAAACAGGTTCCTCCAGGGGGAAGGAGTTCCGGGAAAGATGAAAACGCAGGTCGGAATCTGAGAAGCCGTCCCGATGGGCGAGCGCGGTAAGCGTGCCGCAGAGCGAGACGGATATAAAGGCCAGCCCCATGGAAAGGGCGTTCCGGTTTCCGGCTAATGCAATGAAGGCTGCGCCGATAAGCAAGAAGGTTCCCGCGGCAAGCGCGCCAAAAGAATAGCACCGGCATAGTTGGGACAAAGCAATCCCTAGCGAGAAGGATATTGCAACGGCGGCTGCGGGCTTCTCGGATTGGCGCTTAAGGAGCGGCGGCGAAATAACGGCTTTCCGAGCATGGCCGGCCGTGCTTTGCGTAGAACCCTTCGGCACCGTTGGAACCCTTTGCAGTTCGAGGTAGGAATCCGGGTTAATTCGAGCTCAATTCTTGTATTCAGGATTTCGAACCAGCCGCACAACCGTCTCGAAATGATAGGTCTGCGGGAACATGTCCAGCCCCATTATGGAGTCTATGGTGTAATCGTGAGGCGCAATTACGGCGAGGTCGCGGGCAAGGGTCTGCGGGTCGCATGACACGTATAGGATCGCCTGCGGCGCCCAATGCCGGATGTGCTTCATTACTTTAGGCGTGGCTCCCGTGCGCGGAGGGTCGAGCAAAACCAGATCCGGCTTGGCGCCTGCAGCTGATTCGGATTCCATCCATGAAAAGACTTCGCCGCATACGGTTCGGATGTTGCCGAGGCCGCCGGCCTCGGCGTTCGCGGAGCATAGACGGGACGCGGACGGGGATTGTTCAACGGCGGTAACTTCCGCAAATTGTTCGGCCAGAAGGAGAGAAAAAACGCCGACACCGGCAAAAAGGTCGAAGGCGGTCCCTCCGCCCGCTTCCTGCGCCGATTGCCGGACGACTTCCGCCAGTTCCGGGACTATGAAATCATTTGCCTGAAAAAACACGGAAGCGGCAACGGAATAATTGAAATTGCCTATTCTTCTGTGCAGGAGAGCGCCCTCTTGTGTTTCTACGCCCTGCAGGGGGTCGATGCCTCCATCCGGAAACGGCCCGGCGTTTGTTGCCGCCCACGCGCCTTCCTCTTCCGAACAGGCCAGATCGACATGCTGAATATGCGCGTTGGTATCAACCTTGAACATGAACTGCCTGAGGGAAGTAAGAGCCTCGTTCAGCAGCGGCCGAAACAGCGGGCAGCTCGGCAAGTCCACAATGGTGTGAGATCTTGGGCGGAAAAATCCGATGGAAGACTTGGAACCGGAAACAAGCACCTGCATGCGCGCCCGTGAGCGATAGGCGAGAGGCTGCGGGCAGGCTTTCATAATGACCGGAATCCGGCGCGTTTCAGGAAACCGGTGATAAAACATCTCTTCAAGAATCTTCTGTTTGGCTTCAACCTGCCTGCGGTATTCCAGCTGCTGCCATTGGCATCCGCCGCACTTCTCGAAATGGGGGCATACGGGCAGGGTCCGGCCTTTTCCGGCCTCAAGCACTTGAACGGCTTCAGCTGTGAGATGGCTCTTTTTTTCTTCAACCGCCCTTACCAAGAGACGGTCTCCCGGAACGGAGAAAGGGACAAAGACCACTTTGTCCTGATGGCGCGCAAGGCCGGCCCCGCCGTAGACAAGCTTTTCAATGGATACTTCGAATAGGTCGGAAGACGTATTATGAGCGTTCATGGTTGTGCAAAATGCAAAACAATTCTTCAAATCATAAACGGAACAAGCTCAGTTCGCTTATGTTGAATGTGCGGCGGATTTTGTCCTGCATAAAATTATCCAGGATTTTTTCATAGGTTTCCTTCGGCAATCTCTTTTTATAAATTTTGAGCTCTTTTTTCGCTTCTTTCTCCCATGCAAGAAGCTCCTCGGGCGCTACCGCTGCGCGCAGTTCCGAAATCAGGAATTCATCGATGATCCGCAAGTCCCGTTCGAGAGTCTCCGGATCTGGGCGGACGCCGGCCTCAAGGTCGGCGTAAACTTCCTCCAGTCTGGAAAGGGCGCGGCTTACAGCTTCGCGCCCGCTCCCCGAATATTGTTTTGCGGACAGTGTTTTTATTTCATCGATTCTGGCGGATAGAAAGTCGAGGATTTCCTTCGCTTCCGGCTCATTCTTCCCTTCCGCTGAGCCGGCGGCCGCATGCGAAGAGGCGGAGGATTCGCCCACATGAGCTTCGCAATAGCGGCCATATTCCTCCAAAACGGCGTCGTGGCAGTAGAAGAGGCTGTTTACCTTGACGCGTCCGCCCTGCCGCCGGGCAAAAAATGCATCCATGGCGATATCGATGCCTCGGAGCGCCACCTGAAGCGGTATCCCCGCCTCGCGCCAAGCGGCAATGAGGGCCCAGTCCATCGGGGACACCAGAAGGTGTTTGCCTCGCCTCCGAACGAAGTGTTCCTCAATCTCGGTGAAATAGTTGTAATAGTTCATTAATGCTTGAAATGGCGGATTCCCGTAAAAACCATGGCGACGTCGTTTTCATTGGCGGCATCAATGACTTCCTGGTCGCGCATGGAGCCTCCGGGCTGAATGATTGCGCGGACGCCGTACTCTACGGCGGCCAGCAGCCCGTCGGCAAAGGGGAAAAAAGCATCCGATGCCATGGCGCAGCCCTTGAGCGGCAAGGTTGCTTTCATCGCCCCCCATTTAACGGCATCCACCCGGCTCGTTTGGCCGGCTCCGATTCCAAGCATTCGCGATGAACTGGCGAAAACGACGGCGTTGGACTTGACATGTTTCACAACCCGCCAGCCGAACAAAAGGGCTTCGAGCTCTTCCTTTGTGGGTTTTCGTTGGGTTACCGTCTTAAGATCCTCGGCGCGCATAAAATATGTGTCCTTGTCCTGAACCAAATATCCGCCGCCTATCTGGCGATGCTGAAGAATGATGGGGGCCTCGGATCCAACCTGTAGAAGGCGGATGTTTTTTTTCTGCATCAGGATTTCCAGTGCGTCGCTCGCAAAACCGGGGGCCAGGACGACTTCTACGAAGGTTTTGTTGATTTCACTCGCACTATCGGCGTCCACTTGCCGATTTAAAGCAACCACGGAACCGAATGCGGACACCGGATCGCACTCCCGGGCAAGCACATAAGCCTCCGCGAGAGTATCGGCTTGGGCGACTCCGCAAGGATTCGTATGTTTTATAACAGATGCGGCAGGCCGGTCGAATTCCTGCACCAGGTTCCAGGCGGCATCGGAATCCAGAAGGTTGTTATAGCTGAGTTCTTTCCCGTGCAGAACGCGGGCGCCTGCCACTCCGAATGCCGGCTGCGAAACCTCGGAATACAGGGCTGCGCGCTGGTGAGGATTTTCTCCATAGCGAAGGTCGATGATTTTTTCCAGCGCAAGCATTTCAGATGCGGGCATCTTTCCGGTTTGCTTTTCAGCTCCCTCCTGAGCCCAGGTGCGTTCTCCAAAATAAGCGGCAATGGCGCTGTCGTAGGAAGCGGTATGGGCGAATGCTTTCTGCGCCAGTCTAAACCGGGTCGCGTCGGTCAAAGCGCCGCTGTTGGCTTCGAGTTCCTGCAGGATCCAGGCATAATCGCGCGGATCCGTGACGACCGCGACCCCGAAATGATTCTTTGCGGCGGATCGGATCATGCTCGGCCCTCCGATATCAATCTGTTCAATAACTTCTGAATAGGATGCATCCTGCCGTGCGGCCGTCTGCCGAAATGGATAGAGATTGACGACGACCATGTCGATCGGCTCGATGCCGTGCATTTTCATCTGGTCGCGGTGGACGGCGTTGTCTTTTAACGCAAGCAAACCGCCGTGAATTTTCGGATGCAGCGTTTTGACCCTGCCGTCGAGGATCTCGGGAAAACCGGTATAAGCTGAAACATCGGTGACGGGGATCTCCCGCTCTCGCAGAAAACCCGCGGTCCCTCCGGTGGAAAGAATTTCCACGCCCGTATTGTGGAGATGCTGCGCCAATCGGGCCAGCCCGGATTTGTCGGAAACGCTTATCAATGCTCGATGAATATGGATCACAATCCTCCTCCTCGTTTATTAAGTGAAGATTACAGTATACGCATTGTGTTTCCGGAAATCAGCAGTGGGTTTGCTGATGGCTGACAAAATTGCGCAGGGTGTGAAAGGATTGAGAAGGAGGGATGGTACGGCGGTTTGACGAATGCTTAACCCGGATTAGAGGCGCACCACTTGCGTATGCGTCAGCCTGTCGTGAAGGCACCGCTTGCCCCGGTCGAAGAAAGCCCAAATCAATCCGATTCCCAGGAATAGGAAAGAGGCCAAATAGCAGCAGCTACGCACAAGAACGCGGCCTTTTCCCAAATGCTTTTGGCCTGCTTCTCCGACCAGCTGCAGGCTCGTAACCATCATGCCGATCGTCTGATTCGAAAACCCCAGGAAAACCAGACAGTACAGAAAAAAGACGAGAAGAAACAGCACGAACACGCTGACAATGCTGGAGGGATCCGGCGCGCTGATTTTTGAAAAAAAGGCTGCCGCAAGTATCAGGGATCCCGTACTCAGCCCAATGACAGCCAGATCCACCAATCCCGCGAGCGCGCGGGGAAAGAGGCTCAGGCGGCCTTCGACGTTTCCCAGGGGATGAAGTTCGGGAGCAAATTCCTGAACATGGTTGGACACGGGCTCTTGGAATTCGGATGGTCCGGCAGGCCCGGTTGTTTCCGGCGCCGCTTGGGCATCCGGCAGGCGAGCTTCGTTGCCCTGCTTTTCAGGATCGGTCGAAGGGAGATTGGATCCGGCCTTCCGTGCGGCCGGGCGAACCTGGTAGCCGCACCAGAGACAGATTCCCGAGTCGCTGATTTCTTCGCATTGGCATTTAGGACAGCGCATTTTTTAGATCCGGGGCGATGATTCTTATATTCAATTCTCTTCTTAGGCAGCCATTTGTGCTTCCGCGACACGCTGCTAAATATATAGATCGGTTAAAATTCTAGCATATTTAGGATCTTGCGGGAAAAAGATGCATTGCCCTCGAATCCCCCCTCCCGCGACTGCGGTTCTTTCCGCCTGCATGATCTGCTGCAAAAGCAATACTCCGTGTCGCATTCGATTGGCCGGGTGTATAATCGCGGCAAACGAGCAGATCCATAATAAGCACGCAAATGGTTGGTTGAGGCTCCGGAGCTGCAATAGTCAACGCGCATCATTCATGAAGCTTCTTCTGCGGCGGCGTATCCGGGCATATTTACGGCGTTGCGGGCATATGCCGTCCAGCTTTTGCGCAGGTTCTCGGTGACAAGGAGAAAGAAACGATGAGCAGGAAAACAATAAGCGCGCTGGTATTTGTCGCGGGAATTGTCGTGCTGGTTTTGTTTGCGTCGGCGGACGTGATAGGAATTGGGGAAAATCCGGATTTCGGCCCTGTGCAAATCGCCGGCACCGTTGTCGGGGCTGTTCTGGCCGCTGTCGGATTAGCCGCTATCTACAAAAAATAGTATGTGTTGAGGCGTAGATCAAAGGGAATGCGGACTGGGGAAGCGGCCGTATCTTATTACCAGAAATAGCTGAAATTCAGCCGTGCGTCGGGCCTTCTTGAGGATTCAACGGCAGTGCATATATAAGCCCCGATCCAGGCTCCCAGAACCGCAGTGAGAATGTCGGTGGTTCCGGCCGTCCGAGCCGGCAGGAAGGTCTGCGCCAGCTCGATCGCTCCGGAGAAAACCAGCGCGTAAAAAGCCGCGCGCCGCCCGTGTAATCGGGGAAAGGAGAGGCTTAAGAAACCGCCCAGGATTGCAAAACCGACCAGGCTCAGCGTTGTTTCATATAACGCGGAAGGCGTTCGGTTGGCGCAGAATTCGTAAAATGGCATCCATTGGAACGACGGGGCTGCCTCCAAGGAGGAAAAGCGATAAGGGCTCAGTCCAGCAGCCAATAATGCCGCATGGAAAAGAATGAATCCACTGCGCGCCCGCAGGATTCCCGGGGCATAGAGGGCGGCAATAAATCCCGTCAAACCCGCCAATGTGTCCAGCGTCAGATCAAGCACCGAGGGTTCATGCAGCGTGATGAGCAGGCGAACGCATTGCAATGCCGCCGGGAATGCCAATACCAGCGCGGCCGCAGCCAGCGGCTGCTTCGCGCTCTGCTTCCTCCTCCCCGGAACCGCCAATCTGGATGCCAGGGCTCCGACGATCAGGAATCCCGCCATGCGGATCCATAGGTCGCCCGCCTGCATTTCCGGTCGCGGTGCATTCGGCCGGATGGTCCAAATGCCGGAGTCCATGCGAAGCAGGGAATCGGAACTCAAATCATAGGGGCCGGCCAGTGCCGCAAGGGACCAGATCACGAGCCAGAGGTATATGTTCCGGCGTTCCAGCGCGGCGCCCGTGAAGAACAACAACATGCGATTCCCAATGACCGATGCAACGGCGCAGCCAAGAAAGGCTCCGATGCCGTTGTTTATGGAATCGGTTACTACGGTCGCCCGCGCGGGAATGGCCAGTTGGATGCATTCAGCCGCCAACCCCAGGGCAAACCCGAAAATGCACCATTTCCAGACAATCCATTTCCCTTTGGCGCCGCCGAAAACCACAGAACCGAAAAAGCCCAGGGGCACTGTCAGCAGGACATTTGCAATATCATCGGCTAGGATCCTCACGCCCGTTTCGGGGTACCAGTAGGGGATCCCGATGGACTGCGACCAGGCATGAGTCAGATGTTGCCACGATATGTCGAACGAAAAGGGGAAAAGGACAGCGTAAAAAAAGACCGACAGCGATAAATAAAAGCCGTATTTTGCAAGCAGCCGGCAAGGCGCCGGTAGAGAATGGCTGGCCGGTTCTTCCTGTCCCATGTCGCGCGCCACGCTTTCCCTAATTCCCGCTACGGGTGCCTGTCCTGAAGATTTCGGTCCGAGCGCTTTGAATGATCGGTGCATGAAGCGTCGAATGACTGCCGTGAGGGATTTGCAGGACGGGCGCTTTCGAGTCCGTGCGGGGATTTTTCTCCGCCGGAGCGGAAGGAGCCGTTATTCTGCGAACGGCTTTTCCAAATTCCATCCAAACCTGCCGGCCGAGAAGGCATAAAGCGGAAACCGGCAGGCGGGCTGTCGTGGGATGAAAAAACGTCAAACGCCCGATGTCGATTCCCTTCCTTGCCTCAAGCGGTAACGCTGAGAGATCGCGTTGAACAGGAACCTTGAATACGAATTCAAGCCTGAAATGGGTGTTCAGCCCCTTGTTTTCAGAGGGGTGCAGACCGGCTGGGATTTCTGATTCGCCGGCTCTCATTTCCTTTCCGCGGGTCCATCTATAAAGACAATGATGGGCTCCGTCGTGGGCCATCGTCCAATTGTTCAAATGCAGCGCGGCGCAATCGCCGTCGGGAACGGGAACGCGGACCTCGACGCATGAAAATTCCATTTCATCGAGAAAAGAGGACAAGCTGGCCAGCATGTCGGGAAGACTGCGGGCTTCATGAAATCCGTCGATCATTTTGCCCGCTTTCACATTCCCAATGATGTATTTCCTCTGGTAGCGCAGGCTGCGGATCAGGTAGCCCCGCAATTCCCTGAATTCGAAGCAATGGAGCTGGTAGATGCCGAAGAAGATGCTCAATACCAGTATTACAAGAACGATCCCCGTTGTTCTTCCCGAAGGATTAAGAAAAAGCAATGAGAATAGTCCGAAAAGACCGCAGACTCCATAAAGCAAAATGACCGCATTGCGGGGCTTCAGCCCCCGTTCGATAAGCACGTGATGGATATGCCGCCGGTCGCCGAGAAATATCGGCTTGCCGTTGAGAAACCGGCGCAGCACCACCATTGCCGTGTCCAGCACCGGCAAGCCCAAAGCAACGATGGGAAGGCCTATGGCAAAGGCGGTAGTGCTCTTGTGGGAATACTCCACGGCCAGAAGCGACAGCATCGAACCGAGCAGAAGGCTTCCCGAATCCCCCAGGAAAATGGAGGCAGGGCTGAAGTTGAATCTAAGAAAGCCGGTGATGGAACCGGCCAGGGCAAGAAGAATGACAGTAGACAGCAATTGTCCCTGCTGCAGCGACGCCACCAGCATTGCCCCCGTTGCGAACAGAGCGGCGCCCGCTGAGAGGCCGTCCACGCCGTCGATGAGGTTAAAGGCATTTGTCACTCCGACGATCCATAATACTGTCAGAGGAAGAGACATAACGCCGAGGGAGAAGACCGTTCCCTCGGAATCCCAGCTGAAGAGGATTCTGAAACCAATCGTCCATGCCGCCAGTGCGACCGTGATTTGAGCTGCGAATTTGGCCCAGGGTTTCAGGCCTTTGATGTCGTCCCAAAGACCGATCAAGAGCATCATTCCGCTCAAGGTCAACAGCTTTGCGGCGTTCGTCAGGTCCAGTCTGAAAGCCGATGCCACCACCGTGGGGAAAAGGCTCAAGAGGCCGATGGAAAGCAATATGGAAATATAAATCGCCATTCCGCCGATGCGCGGGACGGGTGCCTTGTGCAGCTTGCGGGCGGAATCGGGTTTGTCCATCCAGCCGTTTTTCTTTGCCCAGCCCATTACGCGGCGCGTAGAGAGCAATGAGATCAAAACTGCGAGGGAGAATACGGCAACATATGTAATCATAACGCCGCGTCCGCTTCCTACAGGAGAACCTCCGCCGCCGAGCTTGTTTCGGTTCTCACTTCATGAAAAGATCGAAGGGCACGCAACCGGGCCCGGCTCATATCCCGGCATTGATCCTGCATCGGCCGTCCTCGATATTTGGAGAGTGTCAACTATTTATGCCCTTTGCGGATAGTCCTTTTGGCGATAAATTTTGAAACATGATTGCATTGTCCGGTTGCTGCCTAAATTATCGCGGACACAATCCTTATCGGACGGAATTGTGTTCGCCATCACATTCTCTTGCGGGAATAAAGCATAAAAAAAAGCCCGAGTCCCGCGTTGTTTAAGCGGAACTACGGGCTTTTCTCAAAGTGCGGATCCCGCTCCACAAAGCGGGCAATAGGGCCTAATGTGTCATGCCGGAATTCTCTATGACGGACGGCCCCCAAGGGAGCGCGGCATTCTGGGCCGTTGCCGGACGGCATTCCAAGGATTCAACCATCTCAGGCAGCAAGCGTCTTGCTGAAAACCATTCGGCCAAATCGCGGAACCCGCCCAGATTTCCAGGGACGCGTTTCTCCCGGGCGTCCAAAATACACTCCACTGCGGATCCGATATCTTCGTGCCTGACCGAATAGGCGCTGCGCCGGCTGTCCAATCTTTGAATAATGTCTTCAATGGGACTCTGTTCGGGACCGATATAGAGGAACGGCACTCCGGTTTTCAGAATATTGTATATTTTGCAGGGATGGACGATGCCGGAGAAGTTGTTTCCCATCACCACCACATGCAGATCCGCCGAAGACAGCGTTTCCGAAAGCCGTTCGAGGGGCTGATAAGGAAGAAACCCGACATTTCGCAGCGAACAACGCTCGGCGAACATTTTAGCTTTTCCGAACTCGCTCCCTCCTCCGATGAAAAGAAATTGGATATCGGGCCGGCGCCGCAATTGATGGGCGGCCTTTAGAAGCGTGTCCAGGGGATGGCAGGGACTGTGATTCCCCGAGTACATCACCACGAATTTATCCGTCAATCCGTGTTCGGCGCGAAAAGACGCGCGGCCTTCGGGACTATAAAAGACGTGACGGTCGTGCGACCATGGCGGAACAATTTCCGTTTTGCCGCCGCACAGTCCTTTGGCGGCGAGGCGTTGCTTGGCGAACCTGTCCAACACAATCAGCTTTCTTGCTTTCTTCGCGCTGTATGACAGCAGCGCCGAGAGAATTTTGGCCGCAAAAGATTCTTTGCGCAGCCATCCGGCCGCGATTGCCTCATCCGGGTTCAGGTCCAATATCCAGTAATAGAATCGCGCGCGCCTCAGTTGGGCAAAAAGAGCCGCCAGGAAAGATATCAACGGCGGCGACGTCATGGCCACAACCATATCGACCTTCGGGAAATAAAGAAGCCGTATAAAACAGCCTATGAGGAAAGAGCCGAAATCCATGGTTCGGCGAAAGCGGGAACCTTTCCCCAGGGCCGTGGATGCTATCCGAATGATGGAAATTCCTTTCCATACTTCTCTTTTTGCGAAGCGGAGGCTGGGGTCGTCGTATCCTCGCCGACCTGCAATCACAGTGACTTCATGTCCGGAGCGGGCCAGCTCCAGTGCAAGGTCGGTAAGATGCTGCGCGGAGCTTACGACGTCCGGATAGAAACACTGATTAATAAGCAGAATCTTCATTGGGCTGTCAGCGTTCCTTTAGCAGCCCGTGGTAAAAGTACAACAGGCCGTGATCCGAGCGCCGCAGGGGCAGATGCCAGGCGGCGCGACGCAGTTGATGTAAAGCATCATCGAGGAGAGCCAACGCCGCAAATGACCCTGCGCCGCCGAAACCCTTTGGGCGCATGGAGGTTGCGGGCAATCTCTTCGTTGCTCGTCGTCGATGATGTCCCCGCATCGACTCCTCCTCACGCCTTGAGCTTGCCTCACAAGCCCCATGCGCGCGACCTATTGTACTTTTACCACGGGCTGTTAGGGTGCGGGATTTCTTCATGGGCGACGGGAGCGTCTCTTTCGATAGCCTGCATTGTTTTGTTTCCGGAATCGACGCGCAGGCGGTCCTCGACTTGAATTTCAAAAAGCTTGGCCCGTACCTGGGAAAAATGACGGGCGCGAATCTGGCTGGCGATCAAGCCTCTGCGTCCCTCAAGAAAACCGATTCTGAGAAAGAAATGGTAGACAAACCACAGGGATGCCTCGAACGGAATATGAATCATCCATCCCTTGAAAAATCGTCGCCGCTGCTGAGTGTCGCCAAATAGGCGCGGCCGGATGGATAACTCTCCCCAACTCCCCGTCGTCAAGTAATGGCGGCGTTGATGCGCTTCCCATGTGGAATAATGATTATGTCTTGCGATGTATGCTTGCAGACCTTTGGCATCCTCGTGCAGGATGCCTGTTTTCAATTTGCCGGTAGCGCCGTGAATGATCAGGCGTTCGTGTACCTCCATGTCCTGGGAATCGCCCGGAAGCGAAGATAATCTTTCGAACTCCGCCTTTCCTTTGCGAAACAAGAGAACGGCTGCGTGGGAAAATCCCCCGAAGCGGAACCGCCGGCCCAGGAAGTGGAATTCCTTTTTAATAAGGTATGCGTCCGCGGCGCCGTTTCTGCGGATGGTGTCCGAGATTTCCCGCCACAGCTTTTCCGGCACGGCTTCGTCCGCATCCAGGAGAAGAATCCATTCCGTCCCGATGGGAATGTGATCCAGGGCCCATTGCCGCTTTTTGGGATATGTCCCGGAATAATGAAACTCGAATACTTCCGCTCCCATCCCGCGGCTGATCCTGGCTGTTCGGTCCTTGCTGTTGGAATCGACCACGAGGATGCGGGCCGCGGGCGAGAGAGAAGAAAGACAACGCGCAATGTTTGCTTCTTCATCTTTCGCTGCGATCAGGACCGTTACCGGCAGTTTATCGATCATGGGGTCTAAGATTATCGGGCCGAAACCACGGAGCGGTAGGCGTCTGCGATCCTGGCCCCAGGAAAAGCGCCCAGAAATTTAAATGCCAGCGAGCGTGCTTCGCGGTCGGGAAGGCCCGAAACGTCGTTGCGTTCCAGAACCTGTATCAGGGCGGAGGCAATCGCTTCGGGATTCGCATCCACGCGGCGGACGGATTCGCTGGCGGGCCAGTCCGCGGCCAGGCCCACTTCGCGGCTTAGCACGACCGGAATTCCGCAAGCCAGAGCCTCGGCCGCCGCATGTCCGAAATTCTCTTTCCGCGACACCAGCGCAAGCACGTCCGCGCGCGCATAAGCGGATTTGAGCCGTTCTCCCCGGAGCATGCCTGTGAAAAGCACGTGATCCCGGATTCCAAGCTCGCGGGCCTGTTTCTCCAGGGCCGATTGAGTGCCTTCGCTGTCGGGGCCGGCGCACACCAGCATGGAATCCGGACGCTTTAGCCGCACCTTGGCCAGCGATTTCAGGAGCAAATCGAGGTTTTTGACCCAATTGATGCGTCCAACGAAGAGGATGACTTCCCGGCCGCGGGTCTGAGGGAAATCAGCCTCGATCAGCGAACGATCCGGAAGGGTTTGCCAATGCTGCAGATCCACGACCTGCGGCACAACGATGCTGCCGTTCAATTTCCAAAAGCTCCGGGCTCTTTCCTCCTCCAATCCGGCGGTAAAATGGATCAAGGCCGCTCCCTCAATGTTGGCGCGCTCCCAAAAGTGGCTCCATGCCAGTTTTTTCCAGCGGTTCCGTCGCCGCACGACCGGATCAAGCATGCCGAGAGGAGTTAAACAGTATGGGACTCCGCATTGCCGCAAGGCGCGGAGCGAGAAACTTGCCACCGGATTCCAAAGGCTGAAGCTATGGACGATATCGAATTCGCGGCTATGATTCAGCACGGCCCGCACCAAGGCGGGCGAGTGCGGAAGACCCGGGAAAAACGGATTCCATTTCGCCGGGAAAGTGTGGATTTCGTAATTGCCTTTTTCATCCTTTAATTCCGACACGACCTCTTTTTCACCGCTTTTGTGTAACGGCCATGTCGTCGTGTAGAGGACGATGTTGTGGCCCAAATCCGCCAAAGCTTTTCCGAGCGCCGGTACGGATCGGCTCGGCCCGCCGGTTTTTTCATCGAGCGACGGGACGATTTGAAGAATGCGCAATGGCTGCATGGAAATCGGCAAGCGGCGGCTACTTGCTCGCCTCCATATAAAGGGATTTGTCCATCAATGCCGGATCCGCTTCGAATCGCAACTGCCGCCGGCTGAAGCACCGGCTTTCGAAGGGCGAGGCATTGGAAACGGACGCGAACCGCGCCTCATGCAGTAATTCTTCGAGAAAAGTATTATCGAACATCGAGCGGTGCTGGTTGGCGCAAAGAAGGAAATTGCCGAACTTCCCGCCAATCGAAGAAAAGCGTTCCGGCCATTCGGGCAATCGTGAAATGTCGTTATCGGTATAGGCGCGCACGGCGTATTCGAGGGAAGGCACTACAATCCGCAATGTGCCGTCCGGCTTCAGGACCCGGTAAAATTCGCGCAGCAATTTGAGCACCGTCTTTGCGTCAAAGTGCTCCATAACGTGGCTTGTGTATATTCCGCGAATGCTGTCCTCCGCAAACGGCAAACCCAACCGGACATCAAGCCAGAGGTCTTTTTTTTGAAAAGCATTTCCGTCGATGTTCACCATCCCTTCGATGTATTTGGGCCCGCATCCGATGTGGATCAGTGCGTTTTCAAACCGGCTTCGCCCGAACAGCCTGTTCCATCCATAGGTCGCCATGGAAAGCTTCCCGAACAAAGCGTAATAAAGATCCTTGGTGCGCTGACTTTTCATTTTCGGAGTCTCAATTCATAAGAAAGTGCCGAAGATGCCGCACGGGCCAGTTGCCTTCCGCATGATGCCTGGGAAGCAGGTAAGGGGGGGAAGAAGCTTCCACGCAACCCCGGCGCATGGTTAGCGCGTAAACGAATCCCGCCTCTCGAAGCCACTCCGCCGGATCTCCCATGGAGTTGGAAAATTCCCCGTAGGGATAGGAAAAGCCGCTGAGAGTGGTTCCCGTCCATTCGGAAATCATCGATCGCGAGAAGGCAATTTGTTTTTGAGCGGAATCGGGCGTCATCGCACGGAGGCTCGTATGGAAAAAACCGTGGCTGCCGATTTCATGGCCCAGATCGGCCAGTTTCCGGAGGTCTTCCGGGCTCATCGGTTCCAGGGGGAAATTGTAGTAAAAAGATCGCATGCTGAATTCCGCGGCCGCGCGGGTTCGGCCCGAGGAGCATACAAATGCGGCGGGAATATAAAAGCCGGCCTTGATTTCGTATTTCTGAAGGATTTCAAGACAGTGCTGCATAAGAATCCGGAAGCCGTCGTCAAAAGTGAGTGCGAGAGCGAAGGGATCGCTGTTTCCGGATGCGGCGGCGGCAAGAAGATCCCGTGGAGGGCGGATGCGGAAATGGTCTTTAAAAAACTTTATGTGCTCTTCAAAACGTCCGCAGTCTTCTTTTAGGATAAGATGGTAGGCGAGGATGGAGTGCCCTCCGGGCTTTCGCGGGCGGCGGAGCGCCGCTCGTCCGCGTATCACCGCATCTTTCCCGAACCCGCGCATCCTCTGGAGATCTCTTTCCAGCGGCCGCTCCGGCTCAGCGAGGCGGCGCCAGGACGTCTCTTCCGGCCTCAGACAATCGCGGTTTCCCTGTCCGCGTTTTTGAATCATCCCGGCGCGGAGCTTAACGAGGAATTGAATCAAGGTTTCAGCTCCGATTTCGGCGGTATATCCCCTTATGGATTTGCGCGCGGCCGCGCTCATTCGCGAGCAGGAAGAAGCATTTTTAAGGAACCACAGCATCTTCTCGGCCAAAGCACCGGCGTCGCCGGCCGGCACGAGAAATCCGTTTTCGCCGTTGCGGATGAATTCCTGCGCCGACATGACCCGGTCGGTGGAAATAACGGGAAGCCCCGAAGCCAGAGCTTCGGGAACAACCATGCCCCATCCATCCCAGCGCGACGGCAATACAAAGCAATGTTTTCCGGCAAAGGCCTCCGCCCGTTTGGAATAGGGAATTGCTCCCGAAAAGCTCACTTTTCCCTGCAGCCCGTAGGACGCGAATTCTTTCTCCAGTTTGGATTTCAAGGGCCCGTCTCCGACGAGAGTCAAATGCCACCCTGATTCGGGAAGCGCGCGGCATGCTTTTAGAAGACAATCAACTCCCTTCCTTGGAATCATCTGGCATGAAGTTACAAATTCAACGTCGCCGCCGTCGCCTGGGATTTCGGGATTCGGCAAAAGCGCGAAATCCGACAAGTCGACAAAATAAGGGACGGACTCGACCGGGCGGCTGTCCCGGATGCGGCGCCGGTACATGGCAAGGGCCGCTTTGCCGGTCGCAAGGATGCCGTCGATCCTTCGCAGCACGAATCTCAAGGGAATCTCTTTTAACAAGGCATACAGTCCGCGGCGGGGCCGCACGGGCTCGTTCATAAAAGCACAGGGAATCCGGCGCCGTTTGAGCCACCAGACCGCCATCCAAGTCGTAAGCGATCCGTATACGGTGTTGACAATCCATACATCCGCCCGCAATCGAAGCATTGTCCGAAGGATTCCAGGATTGAAACGAATGCCTAAGGGCAGCGAAATCCCGTTTTCGAACCGGTGGGGCACAGAACCGGCCGGAGAGCCCCAATTGCGCCCGGCCCCGCTTTTTGCGCAATACAGAACCTGCAGCGTACAGTCCGTTCGGGCGGCGACCGCTTCCAGAAACGCGGCCATATGGGGGCTTGGATGATCCATCAAGAATCCGACGCGAAGGGGCATGCGCATGCTTTGGGCGCAGGGGGTTTCTGTGTTCGGAGTTTCAATGCTCGTAATCGGTTCAGCCGAGGATGCCATAGCACAAATTCGAAACGGGAAAAAGATTTGACCGCGTAGGGTTCCCTTTAGGGTTTTCGCGCCACCGCGAGACAATAGCTGCCGCGCGCGCTTGTTCCTCCGCACGGAAGCGAGGCCATCAGCAGGAAGGGAAATACCGCGGCGGCCGCCAGCCTGGAGCGGAGACAGTATGCAAATATTCTGGATAGTAGAACCGCCGTTTTGCCGAATACCCTTTTTATAGATATCGGTTCCAATCCGGCCTCGCGGATCCAATGACTAAGATTTTCTTCGTCGAAAAGAACCGTCTCCGGTTTGCGCATGTAGCCTAAAAGGGGGATATGTGCGATTAAATAGCCCCCGGGTTTCAATACCTGATGGATTTCCACCAATCCGTGCTGAAAATCATCCAGGTACTGAAGGACTTCCACCGCCAGGACCACATCGATGCTGTTCGGTTGGAATCGGTTGTTTTCAAATATGCGGGAAGCTTGAATAAAATTCAGTGATTTTCGGTTGAGTTTTTGCCCGAGCCGCTCGCATTCGGACAAGCGGCCTTTGTGAGTATCGATGCCCCATACCCGGGTTTCGGGAAAGCGCGAGAAATAAAAAGAATAAGCTCCCGTGCCGCACCCCAAATCGATCATGGTCTCCCGCGGGATATGCAGGAGTTCTTTCAAGACCAGCCTGGATCGCATACGGGTTGAAAGATCTACTAACCCGAAGATTCGAATATAGAAGCGTTCGAAATTGTTCCAGCGCGGGGATTCGGCATATTCATTTCCAAAGGGTCTCATTGGGGATAGGTTTTATGCGGGATTGATTCAATAAAATTCTTGACGCGGGCGGCCATGCATTTCATAGCCCATAGCTGCCGCGCATCCGGCGCTAAGCCAGAGAGTGACCGATATCAGATTCCCCGCCGACAAGGCCGAATTGTCAAACTGATTGAGGACAAGCAGGCACGCCGACAGAATAAAAAGCACGGCGTGCATATGATTTATTTCTGTCAAGCGGGAGTTTTTTTTGCCGATTCGGCTGAATCTTTGAAGCACGGAAACTTGATTCCATTTTGGGCGCTGCCTCAAAACAAGAAGAATCAGAAGAAGGTAAGCGCCGAGGCCCAGAATGCCGCATCCTTCCAGCATGAACAGAAAATCGTTGACGGCATCGCGCTCCACGGTTCCGATCGCCGTAAGCTTGATATCCCATTGAGCTGATATTTTGTTGTCAGCTCCAAATCCCCAGCCTGCCAACGGCCGTTCTTTAAAACCCTCGTAAGCTGCAGACCAGACCGGAATGCGCGAGTGAATGGGGCTGACCGCTTCGCTGGACTTGTACGGGTCCGATTTAACCGCGAAGCGAATCAATTCCCCCGGCAATTCAGGGAATGCGACCATGCACAGGCCGGAAAAAAGCAACCCGGCCAGGAAGAGTCTCCCTATTTCCCTGCGATAATAAAAAAAGAACAATAGCACGCCGAGACTCAGCGCCACCATGGAGCTTCGGGCTCCGCTATGCCAGACCGTCAAGGCCGCCGCCGCCGCCAGGCCTCCTGATAAATAGCGCACCGGCGCGCTCTTGCTGGTAATAAAAACCTGGAAAAAAAGAAGCGCGGTCATGAATGCAATATGCCCCATGGTATTTGCATTTCCCATCGCACCCTTATATAAGGTGCCGCGCATCAAAACGGTGTCCGGAGCGGGAAACAGCCAGGAAATAACGACCATGGCCGCCAAAAGGCACTTTATGAAAAACAACACCCGGCCAATCTGGCGGACTGTTATTAGCCTGGGAAGAATAATCATAAAAACGACGAGCATGACGGCATGGGACGACCAGCGCATCGCGCTGAAGATCCAGTTCTCGGCGTAAACAACGGTGCCCAGAGTGACAAGAAGGTAAATGATCAATAGGTTCTGGTCTTTGCTGCCCTGTGTTCGGAATCTTCCTTTCCTGAAAGCCAAGATAAGATCCATGGAACTGAACGCCGAAAGCGCTATCAGCATCGCCCACCGGAAATTCATAAAAGGGGAGCTGTAAACTGTCTGAGTCAACGCCAGAGTAATCAAATATCCAACCAGCGAAATTTGTGTCCATATGGAAAGAACCGGGGCTTGGAAAGATTGCGCCGCCGATGGAAACGACTCTGCGCCGGACCATATTTCATTTGTGAAGACGGCGGATCTGTTTATTGCCATATTCCCGTCCCGCATTTTTCCGGAAATTCCGGATATTGAAGGCCCCGCGCCCTTTGCCCTTCTTGAATCATTTTCTTATAAGACCGGCTTAAATGGCGGAAAAACCGCCGGTAGCGGTCACGTTGGGGTTTTGCCGCGCGGATCATGCGAAGCCCCGCAAGAAACAGGGAGGCCGCGGCATAAGCGGACGCGGAAATCCGATGGCCCGCTTTTAGATGCCAGAGGACGGTATTGCGCTTGAGAAGAAAATTCTTGAATGAAGAATATTCGTATCCATTCAGCTCTTCGTGATGAATAATTGCGGGAACGGGAACGAAGACGCTTGTCCATCCCTTTTTGCGAGCGCGCCAGCTCCAATCGGCGTCTTCGACATATCCGCCGAACGACTCGTCCATCAATCCAAAATCGCGCAGGGCTTCACAACGGCAAAGCACGCATACCCCGTTGAGGAAATCGACTTCCTCCTCGCCGAGCGGAGGACGGTTCCGGAGGCGCGGAAAAAGCCTCCACGGGATCCATGCGGCTATGTTGTGCGCGATTGAGGGATAACTGAAACGGGTGTTCTGAACGGTTTGAGTGTTTCGATAATACACCAGAGGGCCGAAAAACGCCGCCGCCGGACGGCGCTGAGCGGCTTCCAGCAGATCGTCGATAAAGGAAAAATTCACGACTTCGGTATCTGCGTTCGCCAGCAGCACGAAATCGTATCCTTTTTCCAATGCGTTCCGGATTCCGGCGTTGTAGCTGGCGCAGAAGAGGCGGTTTTCTGGCAGGTTCAGAACGGTGATCCCGGGAGATACTTCGGAAACAAGCCGTCTCAGCGCTTCCGAGGATCCGTTGTTTACAAAAATCAGGTCCTCTTTCCGGTCCACAATGGAGCAAAATCCCCGCAGGCAGGATTCCATCGCCGCATAAGGGCGATGTGCGCTTACAACCACGGCGGTGCGGCTGGGTGGGGTCATGGGTGGCCCTCGCGCTGTATCTCCTGCGGCTTTTGTCCCGCAACGGCGGCTCTATTCCGCAGATAGTCCCCACGCTCCGGGACTGGAGAAAAAAGAATCTCGGGCAGGGCTGAGACGCCGCAGGCGACATCGAAAACGGCATAAAAGATTCCGATAGCCGCATCGAGCGGCCGGCGCAGAATCCAGCGCACGGAGTTCAGAAAACGGCCCAGGGGCAGGGTTGCAACGGCGGCATAGCCTATGCGCAATCGAGGGAATCGGCGGATCGGGCTCTCGGGGAAGGCCAGGAATCCATAGCGTTCAGCGAGAATCACAAGGTATTTCCAATGCAAACGGGAGTGCCATCGCATGCCGAGATCCGCCCTGCGACGGGGATGATAAGCCCTCGCGTCGGGGACAAAACCGATCGGCCCTATAGCCAAAACCCGCGCGGCCAGTTCCACGTCTTCGCAAGCGGGCTGGGAAAATGCTTCATCCAGTCCGCCTGCCGCCAAAAGCGCGTCGCGGCGATAGGCGATGGCGGCTGTATGAAATCGTCCTCCCTTCAAAGCCGCCGGGGCTTCCCATAAGGGGCTCTCCGTTCCTTCGACCGGCGACAGCCGGGCTTCTGCTCCGGTCCACCGAGGATTTTCCTCCAACGCGGCCACCAAATACCGGATCAATCCCTTATCCGCCACGATATCGCTGTCCACGAAAACCACTATGGGAGAAAAAGTTGACCGGATTCCAAGGTTTCGCGCGGCGGCAGGTCCGAGGCGGTCCTGCTTCAAGAGTTTTATATCCGGATGGCCCGGCGGCCGGTTGTTGACGATCCTGGAAAGATCCGCCCGGCTGCCGTCGTCGCAGACGATAATTTCAAAGTTTTCCGCAGGGAAGTCCTGCTCTGCAAGCGAATCCAGGCAGCGCTTCAAAGAATCGGGGCGATCGCGTATGGGAATTACGACGCTGGCGCGGCAGGTTTTATTTTGCAAAGGTTGTTCCGTGTGCGTTGGAAAACAAGATTTCCGGCTGAATTTCTCGACGGCGTTTGTTCAAAGGAGGCGGTGGTATGCGCCGACGATCGTCCATCCACTTTCGATGCCAGGTCCGCATCCTGAACAGCACCGCGGCGAAAACGCAGAGTTCCAAAAAAAACATGAAATGAATGCGGTTCGGCTTGGATTTTATGTTGACCGCAAACAGGTGCGCTGCAGCCGCAAGGTTTTTTGAAAAGCTCATCCGTGGATCCGTCAGGGTGTAAATGTAATAGTTACGCCTATGCAACCAGTCTCTTTTCAAATGGATTTCTCGCGCTGAATCGGCCCCGCCGTAATGCCGCACCCTGGCGCTGGGAACCAAAACGACTTTTTTCCCGGAATAGCGGATCCGCCGGCAATAATCCGTTTCTTCCCAGAATATGAAAAAATGCGGATTCAGCGGTCCCACGGTTTCGACGACGTCTCGACGGACCATTAAAAAGGATCCTTCCACCCAATCCACTTCGACCGGAACCGGCGATTGCGCCCGCATTTCAGGTATCAAATGAGGGTGTTTCCCCTTCATGTAGTAATTGGGCTCCTCCCCGCTCCACGATAAAAAAGCTGGACCGGCTACGCCTATCTGAGAATCGGAGCGCACCGCGCGCATAAGTTCCGACAGGCATCCGGGTTCAAGGAGAATATCGTTGTTGGCCCAGACGACCCATTCGCAGCCGTCGGCGAAAGCATGCGGCATGGCGACGTTATACGCCATGACATAGCCCAGATTGTCGGGCATGCGGATTACCGTGACTTCGGGGTAGTCTTGAAGGGTTGCCTCGACGCTTCCGTCGCTGCTGGAATTGTCGACCAGATAGACGCGGACGTTCGGATACCCGTTGCGGCGGATGGATTCGTACAACGGCGGCAGCCATCGGCGGCCGTTGCGGTTTAGGATCATCAATCCTATAGCGCTTTCCGACTCGGGCATTCGATTTCCTCTGCGGCCCTATTGGTCCATTGAAGGAGCGGCCGCACGATTCCTGGTATGAATCCGCCGTAGTCGCCCCGTGCGGAATCCCCGTCCAGGCTGTCGGTAACATGAAAGGCGACAGCATCCGGCTCAAAAAAATGAAGGGTGTGCGAGAACGAAGTCTGCAAAGCTACGCTCACAATCATGGTGCCTTCGGAAAGGAAGTTTCCGGGGATCCATGCCGTGCTCAGATGCCGCCCCTTAGGACGGGGCCGGCGGCGCCACAGCGGGTCTGGGTCATATGAAGAAAAAACGATCTGTCCCTCTTCGTTTACAAACCGGTATCCGGGCGTCAAGATATGGCCGGTTTGGAGCACCTCGAAATCCATTTCGATCCCCACGGGTTTGCGGATGTCCACATTGGCCGCCGTCTCTCCGTCTTCATTGACAACGCGCACCGAGTGCAGCCGAGCAACGGTGTTTCCCGGCATTCCGGAGGGATCCGTCCATGTGCGCATGGCGGCGGTTCCGAGGCCGGAACGCAAATAAGCGCTCACGACCTGATGGGAAGGCCCGTCACGGAGAATTTTTCCGCTTTCGAGAAGAATGGTTCTTGGGCAGAGGCGCGTGACCGACGGCATATTATGGGAGACAAAGAGAACCGTGCGCCCCTCTTTCCCGACCTCCTGCATTTTGCTCAGGCACTTTTTCTGAAAGGCGGTGTCCCCGACCGCCAGCACTTCGTCCACCAGCAGTATTTCAGGTTCCAGGTGGGCCGCCACCGCAAAGGCAAGACGCATGTACATGCCGCTGGAATAGCGTTTCACCGGAGTATCGATAAAACGCTCCACCTCTGCGAACTGCACGATCTCATCGAATTTTCTCTGAATTTCCGCTTTCTTCATCCCAAGGATGGAGCCGTTGAAATAAATGTTTTCCCGTCCCGTCAATTCCTGATGGAATCCCGTTCCCACCTCCAGGAGCGAGCCGACCCGTCCGCGAATATCGGCGAATCCGCGGCTGGGCTCGGTTATGCGGGAGAGTATCTTGAGCAGGGTGCTTTTGCCGGCTCCATTGCGTCCGATAATCCCGACTATCTCTCCGTGCCGGATGCTGAAGGAAATATCCCGGAGCGCCCAAAGGCTGGCTTCATCCTTGGCCGATTTTTCCACGCCGCCGGCGGCAAAATTCTTCATTTTTCGCCAGGGGCTGTATATAGCGTCCGCGATGGCATCCCGGAGCGCCAGGTAGTTCTCTCTCTCTCCTATCCGATAAAGTTTGCTGAGATTCCGGCAATCAATGGCTATGTTGTTCACGGCAACCTAAACCACATCGGCGAATGCTTTTTCCACTTGCCTGAAATAAAGCATTCCCCCGGCAAGCGCGACAAGGGCTACAAATGCCGAAACGGCAATCATGGGACTCGGTTGAGTCTGTGTTCGCAGCAGCATCCAGCGGAAGCCTTCGATAACGCCGACCATCGGATTCAGGCCGTAAAGAACGCGCCAGCGTTCGGGCACCAGGGTGCTGGAATAGGCAATCGGAGTGGCGAACATCCATATCTGAATAATAAAAGGCATCAAGTAGCGGACGTCCCGGTATTTAACATTCAGAGCGGACAGCCAGAGTCCTATCGCCAAAGCCACCAAGAGCGCCAGCAAGAGAAAAAGCGGGATATACAACAGGGCCGCATTGATGGACATGCCGTAGTAATAAAGCATTCCAATCAACACCAGAAATCCCAACACAAAATCAAAAATTCCTGTAAGCACGGCCGAAATCGGGATTATGAGGCGGGGAAAATACACCTTGGTGATCAAATTCGAATGGCCCACCAGGCTGTTGGAAGACTGGGTGAGGCCGTTGGCAAAAAATATCCACGGCAGCAACGCTGTATATACGAATAGGGGATAGGGAATTCCATCGGAAGGAATTTTTGCAAGTCTTCCGAAAAACAGGCTGAAGATCATCATGGCAAGAAACGGCTGGAGGATCGCCCATGCAATCCCAAGTTCCGTCTGTTTGTAGCGCAGCTTAATATCCCGCCATACAAGAAAGTACAGCAATTCGCGATAGTCCCACAGTTCCTTTAGCCTTAACGGCGCCCGCCCCGGAGAAGGTTTGATGCGAAAAACCGGAAGCGGTTTTTGGAATCGGGGTTCTGTTTTTGAAGAGCTTTCGATTTCTGTGCTAAAGGGCAGTGCCTGCTGGCTGAATGACATATCTTTATTGGGCCGGCCAGGGCTGCCCCTGCCGCCGGATTCTGCGATTCCACTACGGTTTAAAATAAGAGGATCAGCGGGTCCCGATGATAAGCAGCGTGGTAAGAACGCCGCTTACCCCGCTCAAGAATGATTTTCCCATCGTCTTGCTGAAAGATCCCGGAACAACCACAATATCGTTGGCGCGGAGTTCAATATCTTTTATATTCCCTTTCAATAATGCGTACGCGTCTACCTCTATCAATTCGGGCAATTCCCCCGGTTTGTTATAGCGGATTATTTTCGTTTTTTCCCCTGCGGCTGTGTTCAGAAGGCCTCCGGCATTTCCAAGCGCCTGAGACAGAGCCGCGCATTCGTCCACCGGGATGGGAAAAGCTCCGGGATTCCGGATGTCGCCGAGAACATAGTAGGCCTTATTCTTGCGCTCCTCGACGCTGATGACATCTCCGGAATAAATCGCCATGCGGGTTCGGCCCGCGCCTTCCGAGAGAAGTTCGTTCAGGTCTACTTCAATCGTGGCTGAAGATGCAAAACCGCCTGCGGCCGCGATGCCGCTGTCCCCGCCGGCTTCCGTGATAGGAAGCGTCGGCTCGCCCTTATTGGAAAAACGGTGTACCCGTATCCGCGTATCCGCTTTGTCTCTCAGCCCTCCCGCCAGGGCCAACGCGTCCAGGAGATCCGTTTCCCGGGTAAGCTGGTATTTCCCCGGCTTAATCACGGACCCTATAACGTAGTAGTACCGGCTCCTGTACTCCTTGATTCTTACGGTAACCTGAGGATCTTCCAGCAGGGACGCTCCGAACATTCTGACCAGTTTGGATTCCGCCTGACGGACTGTGAATCCAAGGAGATCGACCTCGTCGACATACGGCACCGATATCTTCCCTTGTGCGTCCAGCGTGAATTCGATCCGCGCCAGTTCAGGGATTGCTGCGACGGAGACCTCAACGACATCTCCCGGCCCAAGTCGATAATCGCCGGTTTTTTCGGAGGCCCGGATTAATGTCTGCATACGCTCGTTCAGTTTCTCGGATGACGCGCGTCGATCTTTTTCCGAGAAAATTTGTTCAAGCAGAAGGCTGTCTTCAACAGAAAGCTGTCCCGTTTTCACGGAAGCGCCTTCCTGCGCATAAAGCGAGGGGCCGAAAACAAATACTAATATGAGAAACAGGCGCCCGGATTTCATGAGACTCTGCCCCGAATTTCCCGGACCGAGTAACGGCCCTCGGAGTATTCCTGGTCCGTATTTTCGATGTCGTAACCGTAAAAATACCTTGAATAATAGTTTGGTTCGCACGTTTGGATGTCCACGTTGTTAAGCATGGTCCCTATAATTCTGGCTTGAGCGTGGCTTAAAAGCTGCTTGGACCGCACAATCGCTTCTTTTGTCGTATCCCCCCCGCGGATAACGAGAATCACGCCGTCGACCATATTGGCGAGGATACTGGCGTCGGTCACTGCCAGAAGCGGCGGCGTATCAATCACGATATGGTCGAATCGCTCGGACAGGGCGGACAGGCATTTCTTCATCAGGGGGGATCCGATCAGTTCCGAAGGATTCGGCGGTATCTGTCCCGATGTCAAAACAAAGAGGTTTGGAACCTCGGTTTTTTGAATCAGGCTTTTCAAAGGCATAAATCCGCTGGAGAGGAATGTGCTTGCTCCTTCATTATTAAGCAATCCCAGAATCCGGTTTATTTTCGGATTGCGCATGTCGCAATCCATCAAAAGCACTTTTCTATTGGCCTGAGCCAGGGTGATCGCCAGATTGATGCACGTGTTGGTTTTACCTTCGCCTCGCTTGCTGGAAGCCACTACAATCGACTTCGGGCCGTGGCCGTTCGTGGAGAGAAGGATCGATGTGCGCAGCTGCCGGTAAGCCTCCGAGATCATCGATTTCGTATTATAGAGAGTAATAAGCTCAATGCTCGGGCGCTTGCCCGAATCCAGAAAACCGGCGCTATCCGCAATGCCTTCGCGCTTTCTCCGGGACAAACCGCGTGATTTTCTTCCATTAGAGGCGCCGATACTCCGGGTTGAAGGGATCAGCCCGAGGAACGGAAGCTTCACGAAACGGTCGACATCCTCCGGCGTTTTAAGGCTTCGATCCGAATAGGATCCTATGTATTCGTAAAAGAATGCAAGGGCGACTCCGAATATCAAACCGCTGAGCGTCGCTTTTATCATATTCCCCTTTTTGTCGGGAAGTATGGGACTCGACGGCGGGATTGCGGCGTCGACGATGTGAATGTTGTTGGATTTCAGGCCGGCGCTGATCTCCGCCTCTTTCATATGCTGCAGCATTCCGTCGTAGAGTTGCTTGTTGCTGTCGGCTTCCTGCTTAAGGATGTTATATTGAATGGAATACTCGTTGAGTATGTTCGCTTCCTGTTTCTGAACCCGGAATGCTTCGGAAAGCAGCTTCTCGCGCTGCACGGCGGTTTGGTAGGCGGTTTCGACATCCTTCAAAGTCTCCACGCGCACCTCCTCGAGCTGCTTTTGGGCCGTTTCCAACTGATTGGCGACCTGTTTGACTTCCCACCAGTCGGATTTGTAGACGGCGCGCAATTTTGTATACTGTTGCTCGAGCTGGGCGACCGTGGCCTCCAGCGTCCGGATATCGTTAGTTCTTACGGTTTCCGGAAACGGACCTTGAGGAGAGTTTCGGACCATTTCCCAGATGGACTCTTTCTGAATCCGATCCGCCTGTGCCTGAGTCAGGGCTTTGTTCAGATCTTCCAGCTTTTGCATGATCACGTTTTCTTTTTCGCTCAGGCTGTAAATGCTGTGAACCTGTCCGAATTTCACCAGCCGTTCTTCGGATTCCTCCACCTTTTTCTTAACATCCACCAGTTCCTTCCCTAAAAATTCCGAAGCCATAATGGTGGAGCGGTACTTGGTCTCGAAATTCATTTGGATATATTCCGAGGCAATGGCGTTGACGATATCAGCCGCCAGAAGAGGATCACGGGCGTCAAAGCTGACAAGGACGACCCAACTGTCTCTGATAGGGGATACCGTTATGCCGGAAATAAGAGCATCGGAATGAGGGGAGAAAGTGCCGTGGTATTTCCTTTGCCCCGCCTGCGGCGCCGGCTTTTCATCCGCGGCGCGATAAGAGAGGGCCCGCTTGACGCGGTTCGTTGCCCGGGCCATCAAGCTCGGCTCGGCTCGGCGGATAAAGCGGGGATCCTTTACGAGGTTCAGGGAGCGGATCACGCGGGTTGCCAGCGTGCGGCTGGTCAGCGCTTCAAACTGTGTTTTTAGATATTCCTCAGTAGGGACGTAAGCGAAGGTGGAAAAGTCGTTGAAGGGGAGTATATTCGATTGTTCCTGATCAATCCGCAGCTTCAAGGAGGCGCGGTATACGAGCGGCTGATGCCATGTGATGAAGGCGCTTGTGAGCAAGAACACAAGGACGCATGCGACAACGATCCACCGGTGTTTGGTCAGGACCTTCCAGTAATCCATGAGGTGGATCTGCAAATGGCGCTCGGGTTCGCGCAAGGGATACAACGCCTCCCGCGCATAGGAATAGCGGTACTCTTCCGGAGCGTTCCCGTTTGTAATGCGTTCAAGTTTGCCGTTCATTGTACCTGTTTGCCTAGTTCAACGAATGAACAAAACGCGGTGCGCCGCCCTACAAAACAGAATACATATTCGAATTCGCCGTAATGCGTTTGCTGATACCGGATGATGAAGGGCCACAAGCAATTGACGGGCCAAATATCATCCTCCTAGCTTCATCGGATCGATGGACTCAAAGTTTAGCCGTTATTTATAATTCCGGCGGAAATCTTGAACCTTGGAAATTGGATCCTTGCCCCTTTTGGGCTTCTCCCTGCGTCGCGTAATCCGATTTGCGCGGGTGTTCCCAAAAGCGGGCGCCTCATTTGATTTGATTACTCGATAAGTGAATTTTCATGAAAAACGCGCTCGTACATGCGGATGTAATCCGGAATCAGGGAATCCCAGGAAAACCGCTTCATCGGCTCTTCGGCCGTGGATCCGGCTCCATTGCGAAGCGCTTCCTCAACCGCGAGCCTCAACTCTCCGGGCGAGGCCATGTTTACATGCCGGACTAAAGCTCCGGCCGCCGCCCATTTGAAAAGCGGCGCGTCGTGCAGCACAAGCGGGAGGCCGGACATCATGGCTTCAATGGAAGCGATCGGCAGCCCTTCGGCCAGGGACGCGAGCACGAAAACGTCGGAAGCGCCGTAGAGCCGGTTTATTTTTTCGTGCGGCCAACTTAAAAATCTCCACCGCGAGGGAAGCAGCCGCTCGGCTTGACGTTCCAGCGATTCGGTTTCGTCTGTCCTGTGGCCTGCGGCCACAAGCCAGGTATTTGCCGGCATCCCGGATAGCTCCCGCAATACATAATCGATTCTTTTGTGCTTTCGCGCGAGCGCAGCGACCGTTAAAACCACGGCGGCGTCTTCGGGAATCCCAAGACGCGACCTTATTTCCGTTCGGAAAGATCGGACCTCGGGAGAAAATTGCCGGGCGTCGACCCCATAAGGGGTAAAAAAGATGCGCTTGCCGGCGATCCCGAACGAAACAGCTTCCTCGCGCATGGGTCCCGTCAGAAGCTGGACAAAATCGCAGCGGTGATGGTAATGGATTGGAGGACTAGGGGCTCCATTGCAATAAAGAAGCTTATAACTGCCGCCGAACAGGCGCCGCAGATGAAACAATGCGCTTCCAAAGCAAAGCTCGTTGTAATGAACGATATCATATCGCTCCTTCCTGAGCAGGGGGTATATGCTGAGAGCGAAGGAACGTTTTTCCAGAAGGTTTGCGTTGGAGGTCCCTATCCAGCGGTCGGTCCAAGCCCTGTGCAGGTTCGGTACAATTACCCTGCGTTCTCCCGCTTTGCCCCCTCCCTGAAAGAGCGTGATGTCGATATCGGGAGCGCGAGAGCGAAGATTCTGGAACAGGGATTCCGTAAAGGATTCGAAGCCGCGCAATACACGGCCCAATCCGGTTGATACCAGAGCAATTTTCATTTAATAGGATTTACGGGAGGGAACGCCTTAGATACAGCTTCGCCCCCTCGCTTACAGCCTCGGAACGCGCCGTCTGAGCAAACGGCGGCAGCACCTAAATCTTTAATCGGATTCAAAAATAAAGAGATTAGGGTTACCCGGCAAAAATATTCAGCATGTGAACGATTTTTAAAGGCGGTGCAAAGGGAGGTCTGTCGAAATTCGATTTCAGAAAGGCGGGGCAGCATCTCTATAGACAGGCGGATTCGGCATGGAATTCTGGCCTTTCGGCAAGCGGGGACTGGTAGCAGCTGCTGGATTGAAGCCATGCAGATTGGGTCGCGGGCATCAGCATCGGATTCGAATCCAAAAGCAGCACAAGGTCGCATTCCTGAATTATGGAGGGGCGATGTGTCGCGATAAACAGCGTTTTATTGCTTATAAACGCCGGGAGAGCCTGGAAAAAGGATTTTTCATTAAGACAGTCCACAGCGGATGTCGGTTCGTCGAGGATTAAAATATCCGGATTTCTTACCAAAGCTCTTGCAATTGACAGTCGCTGTTTCTGTCCTTCCGAAAGAGAAATCCCGTTTTCTCCGATACGGGTCAAGAAGCCGTCGGGCAGCATCCGGATAAATTCATAAATCCCGGCGGCCGTAACGGCGCCTATAAGCTCTTCTTCAGAGGCACCGGTATTCCCATATAGCAGGTTCTCCTTTATGGTTCCGGATATTAGTTGAGTGGCCTGGGCCACATGTCCGATCCTCCGGCGTAAGGAGCGTATTTCATAAATGCTTGAAGGCTTGCCGTCGAATAGGACTTCTCCCGCTGTGGGGCGATAGAACTGAAGAAGAAGAGCCAGCAGAGTAGTTTTCCCGGCTCCGCTCGGCCCTATAATGGCGCAATGCTGGCCCGGGCTTACATGGAAAGACAGCTTTTCGAATACTTTTTCCCGGCCGTTATACGAGAAGGACACATTCCGAAAATCAATTTCACCCCTGAGTCGGGATACGATTTCGCCTTTCCCGCTGTTATGCTCAGGCACGATGTCGAAAACGGATGAGACACGTTCCAGTGCTGCGCGGGCATTTTGCAGCTGAAGATTGGCGGTCGCCAAAAACTGCGCCGGCCCGAACACGAAGCCGAGATAGGCTTGGAACGCCAGCAAGGTTCCAAGGGTCCAATGACCATCAACAATCCAATAGGCGCCCAGTGCAAGCACTATCCCTCGTATCGCCGAGGGCAGGATGCCCACGGCAAAATTGGCCGTTGAATTCACGGCAATCTGTTGAAGCGAGAGTCGGAGGATGGAACGTATTATGGATCTTATTCGCCGTTGTGTCCTGTTTTCCGAAGAAAAGGCTTTTATCAAGGCAATGCCGGACAGCGATTCCTGAATCCGAGATGCAAGACGCGCCTGTCGTTCCATCCCTTGATGGCCAAGGGCCCTCAGTCTATCCGCAAAATATGCAAGGAGCAGCAGAACAACGGGGAAAAGGATCAAGATGCAAAGAGCAAGCTCCCATTCAAGGTACAGCAGGAAAACAATGCCGCCGCACAAGCGGAAGCCGTTTGCGAGCATTTGGAAAACCGTATCCGAAAACAGCCAGCGCAATCCCTGAACGTCGTCCATAATCCGCGACGTAAGGTACCCGGTTCCCTGTGAATCGAAGAAGGACTTGGGCAAAGCCATGCAATGGCCGAAAAGCTCCTGCTGGATGTCCAGGATGACGGTTTGTTCGAAGCGGGCCAGATAAAATTCCTGAAGCATATTCATGAGCTTCTCGGCCAGAATGATTCCGGCAAGGAGGAGCAGGGCAACCGCGAGTTTGTTTATCTGCTGTTCGATCATGACTCGGTCGACTAGAAACCGGCTGATGAGAGGCTGCGGGAAACTCAGTACTGAAGCGGCAAAAACGAGCAGGCCTCCGATCAATCCTTTGCGCCAGTGACGGACGACAAAGGGATACAGATTGCGCAGGTTTTTCCTGAGATCATTTTGCGGCGACCGTCCATGAATACGATCTTCTATGGAACGAATTAAAAGCCCTTGCTTCAGGTAATTTAACAACCCGTGATTTTGCTTCATACTCATTGCAGATGCGCTAGCGTCCTCTGACAATGCCGCGGCTTTGCTTAACAGCGGGGATTGCGCGCCACAGTATGTTTTTCGAACTTAGAAAAGCAATAACAGCTTTTTCCGCGCCTAATCCCAAATTTATCCTACAACCCCGCCTCTCAATTCGGCTTACCACTCCCAGGACATCCTTTTTTTGAATAAGGCCATCGGGTTCGGAACAGCAATCCCCACGGACCAAGCAAGCATCGGGAAACATGCCAATCACTCTGTGGATCAACAGCTTATCAGCCGCCGGGAGCCTGAAAGCGACAATATCTCCAAGCCGGAGACCGCCGGAAGGAGTGGGCGATATCGCCAGTACATCGCCATCCTTAATAAAAGGATCCATGCTATGGCCTTTGGCTTCAATTTGCATACACGAACCGCGACCGAGCACGGTCTCTAATAATTCCATCAGCGGACCCTGCGCCATAACGCATTCTTCTCTGCGCTGCTGCGGGAGGCCGCCGCCGCCGGAATCACAACCCGTATGCGATTCCCGCGCATGAAAAACACTTGTGGATAAGCTCATCATCGCATTCCTATGCCCACCCTATGCCATCGGCAAAACCATCATGGGGAAACAGAATTTTTTATACATTAATTGAATATGGCGGCCTGTATGGATTGGATTGAAGCCTTGAAAGAAAAAGGCTATCTTCGAAGCGGCAAGACCGGGCTGGGAGGATTGGGTGTCATTTACGCATATGCAAAAAAGGTTTTCTGAGGATCAAACCGAAGAGCTGCTCTTTGCCGCGCTGCGTGAAGTCCTGGGCTCTCCTTCGAGAATTGAGGGGCTCGCGCTCAGCGCAGATAGCATCCAGGATGCGCTTGCGCGTGCAGGCAAGGAATTCCTGGATCTAATGGCCGCGCGCGGCCTTCAACGCCTGGGAGCATCGGAAACGGAGACCAGTCTGGAGACGCGCATGGAACGCTCGCTCCGCCGCGCCCTCATTCTTGAGCACGATCGCATCTCGGTGAGCGGAGCTCTGGAGGCCCACGGCATCGATCATCTATTTTTAAAAGGGGCGCTGAGCGATCCTCTTTGGTGGGGCGGGCAAGGCATGCGCGGCGCATCGGACATCGATATCCTCATAGGCCGGGCTGCGGAGGAAGAATCCGCGCTTATCCTGCGAGATCTCGGATACGAGCGAAAACGGAGTTTAACGCACCCCGCAACCGAGGATGCATCCAAAGAAAGGCTGTTTCAACACGGCGATATTCGATCGCACTTCCCGGTCGATCTCCACATCGGACTTCTCAACGACCCTCCATACTTCGATCCTGCGGATGAAGTCTTCGAGCGCGCCGTTGTATACGAAACGTCTGTGGGAAGAATGCGCGGACCCAGCCGGGAAGACATGTTGCTCCTGGGCGCCGGGAACCTGGGGCAATCCAGCTTTGCAGAACGCGGCAAGCTTGTTGTGGACGCAGCCTGCCTGCTTTCGCGCGAGAAACCGGATTTGGAAGTCGTGGCATCAAGAGCGGCTCAATGGCGTGTGACCGCGCCTCTTTGGGGCCTTCTTCGCCTGGTCGAAGTGCGCCTGCATGTGCCGGTACCGGATTGGCTCCTCGACCGGCTTGCTCCGATGCGGCCCCTGAAAGCAATCATCGAGCGTGTTGTCGGAGTGCATAGATCTCCATGGCATCCAGAAGGCGGCATCAAACTCATTCTGGCAGGCTGGCCTCTTACGGGATACGTATTCTGGCCTCTGATAGCTTCCTGGCATTGGGCGCGCCTTCGAATCTCGGACCGCGCACAGTGTCTCCGGCTAAGGAAAACCATGTAAGTCCGGGACGCACCGACGCCGGCAATATCGTGCATTATTAAAGAGCAGATTTTTCAGGTATGGCGATCCAACCGATCAAAAACGAGATTAGATTGCGAGCCCAAGGAATTCCAAATCCTTTGACAAGTTCTGCGTTTCCAGGTTATCAAATCGATCAATAATTGAATGAAAAGCTCAGTATTCCCTAATGTCGGCATCCAAAGGGCCGAAATATTCGGGTATAAACGGAGGTTTTGTGGAATACATTCAATCGGATAAGCTGGTCACAAGGAAGATAGCGGGCGAGACTGTTCTGGTGCCAATTGAACGCGACGCCGGCGATTTGAACGCCATTTACACCTTGAATTCCACGGGCACCAAGATATGGGATATGCTTGGCGAAGCCGCATCGGATCGCTCAATCATTCAGTCGATATGTGAGGAGTACGAAGTCACCTATCAGGAAGCAGAAAAAGACTTTGTGGAATTCCAGCACTCTTTGCTCGCCGCCGGCCTTGTGTTGCCTTCTCCGAAATTGTGAGGATCATTGAGGTGAAAAGCTGCACCTATGGCGAATTCAGCGAAGTGCTGCACCGGCATATCGGCGGGCGCAGGCTGCCGCTGGACGGAACCGTCGAGATAACCCATCGATGCAATTTGCAATGCGTGCATTGCTATAACCGCATTCCTATCGAAGATTCGGGAGTCCGCAGCAAAGAGCTGAGTTACAGCGAGCATTGCCGCATCCTGGACGAGGCAGCCGAAGCCGGTTGCCTTTGGCTGCTTTTTACCGGGGGAGAGATCTTCGTAAGGCCGGATTTCTTGGATATTTATACCTATGCCAAGCAAAAGGGTTTTCTGATCACGCTGTTTACCAACGGTACGCTGATCACGCCTCAGGCGGCGGACCATCTTGCCCGGTATAAGCCCTTCTCAATTGAGATTACTCTTTACGGCAGAACGCAGAAAACCTACGAGCGGATAACAAGAGTTCCGGGATCCTTTGAAAAATGTCTGCGCGGGATAAGGTTGCTGAAAGAAAGGAACCTTCCGCTGACCATAAAAACGGTCGCCGTGACGTTGAATAAACACGAGATCTGGGATTTGAAAAAGTTCGTGGAGCGGGACCTCGGGCTCGAGTTCCGATTTGACGCCATGATAAATCCCGGGATCAACGGCTCGCGCCGGCCGCTTTCATACAGACTGACTCCTGAGGAAGTAGTGGAGCTTGATCTATTGGATCCCGCGCGCATGGAGGCGTGGAAAAGCCTAGCCCGCCGGTTTAACGGGCCCGTTCACCCGCCGGCCGCCACCGATGAACTGTATCACTGCGGCGGAGGAATCCATTCTTTCTCTATAAATCCCGAAGGGCAGATGACTTTATGCTCCCTCTCGCAGAATGACGGCTACGATCTGCGCACGGGCAGCTTCCGAGATGCATGGGAAAGGCATTTATTCGGTGTGCGCCACAGAAAAATAACAACAACAACGAAATGCGTTTCCTGCCAAATCAAGGCGATGTGCGGTATGTGTCCCGCGAACGGCGAGTTGGAGGAGAAAGACCCGGAATCTCCTGTGGATTTCCTATGCCGGGTGGCGCATCTGCGATGCTATGTCCTGAACATTCCGGTGCCGGCGCACGGCGAATGCGAGTATTGCGAAGGCGGAAGCGCATACCAGGAAATAAAAGCACAGGCTGCGCATCTGAGGAACAAGATAATAAATACAGGATCGATGCCCGAAGGATTCAATGCTCTCCGGAGCGCGGTTCTTTAAACGGCATATATCCTTTGTCGCGGTACCGATTAAGAAAGGTCGCTTAAGATGAAAACAAATCCGCCCGGCGATCCGAAAGCAAAAAAGCCCTATGCCAAGCCGCAGGTAAAGCAGGTGCTTTTGAGGCCGGAGGAGGCTGTCTTGGGAGCGTGCAAGACAACTTCTGTGGCAGGGCCCGCTCAACCGAGATGCAATAATTTAGGCATAAGATGCAGCACCATCGGGTCCTGAACCCAAGCGCTTTTTGGGATGCCCGCCGCACCAAAATATTTCTTTTGGACGCAATGTTTTTTCAAGCGCGTTTCATGATAATTTTGGCACGATAATGCAAGAAGCTCGAATTCAAATTGCAGATATAACCCTAGGGATCTCTTCCGCCGATTCAAACCTTGATATCCAGCTTGATGGAGACATGAAACTTTTCTCAATGCCGGAGGCAGACCCGGATCTGTCCGTCAAGGCGTGCTGGCGAAATCTGGAAAAGGGCAAGACCGGCCGCAAGATTTTCGATTCCGGAGGCGCCTGGCGGCTTTATCTCAGCGATAATGCCTACTGGTTTCATTGCACCGCGCCCGCTTTCGGAGACGTTCCCTATAAAATCGCCCGGTTTACAAGGGATTTCAGCTGCGGAGAAATTTTCCTGCACCGGCCGTTTTTTGATACCCGACAAGGCATCTACCCCCTTCAATATCCGCTCGATGAACTCGCTATTCTCAACCTGCTGGCGCAGGGCAGGGGTGTTGAGGTGCACGCCTGCGGCATTGTGGATGCCACCGGCGAGGGCTACCTGTTTGTCGGCCCCTCGGGCGCCGGAAAAACAACACTGGCAAGGCTTTGGGAACAGCAGCACGGGGTTTCCATCCTGAGCGACGATCGAATAATTTTAAGGCGGGATGGGAAGGAAATATGGATGTTCGGCACGCCATGGCACGGCGAGGCGGAACTGTCGGCAGCTTCAAAAGCGCGGCTCAAAGCGGTTTATTTTATACGCCACGGCCGGAAGAATTCGCTTAAATCCAAAGGCGGCACGGATGCGGCGACGCGGCTTTTTTCATGTTCTTTCCCCCTTTTTTACAGTCCTGAGGGGCTGGGATTTACATTGGAATTTTATGGAGGAATTGCCTGTTCCGTGCCTTGCAGCGAGCTGAATGTCGTCCCCAATCGTAAGGTCATTGATTTTATCCGGGAGAAGAATGTGAACTAGCAGCCCTTTGTACTTCCACTGCGGGCTGCCGGCCCTTAAACAAACGGGCTTCAAACTCCCTTCACCGATCCTTTCCGGGCATTAAGAAACAAAAAGTTTTTCACTTTCTTGACGATAATACAGGTTAAGGGTAGGCATGGCCTATGTTAATGGATTAGGTAAAGCGACTATGAATAAAAGTGCTTCACATTCGAATCCGGCCGGATTATTTCCCGCGGCAAAACTCTTGCCTCAGATTTTATTGGCCATTGTAGGCTTTGCCTCTCTTTCTCAAGCCGCGGTCGCTGTGAACTCCGTCTCAAACAAGGATACCGGAGCCAACACTTCCCTTACCCTGCCGATCGGGGGCGATACATGGACGCACTCCGTTTCAGGCAACAACACTCTATTAATTGTAGGCGTTGCTATTCATCAAACAGGATCCAACGAAAGCGTAAGCACCGTTACCCATAATGGGAAGTCTTTGACATTCATTGGGTCGTCGTCAAGAAATAAAGCTTTCCGGACCGAGCTTTGGTACCGATTGGCGCCGGATGAGGGCACCTACAATATTGTGGTTACATTGGACTCCGCCGCCAGATTTGTCGCCGGGGCGATATCCTTCGCCGGCGTGAGCCAGAGCATTCCCCTGGGAACATACGCAGGCGTCGGCGGATATTCATCAAGTCTCAGCGTAAATGTCAGCAGCGAAGAAGGCGGAATGGTAGTTGACGTCATGGGGCACCAAAACAGCTCCACAACCGCTGCAATCGGCGCCGGGCAGACCCAGCGATGGATGGATGCAACCACGAACGGAACTCCGAGCAATAATGCCGCAGGGTATTCCAGCACGGAGGCAGGGGCGGCCGGCGTCACCATGTCCTGGAATCTGTCATCCAAAGAAAATTGCGCACTCTCGGCCGTGCCGATAATTCCTTCGATCGACAGTTTCAGTTATCGCAAGCTGATTACCATCGATCGCACGAAAGTGGGAGTGACCGGGACATCCGCCACAACGCTGTCCAATTATCCGGTGCTGATTAATGTCACCGATAATGACTTGCGGACGGTCGGGAACGGGGGATACGTCGAGGACTCGAACGGCTACGATATTATATTTCGCGGAGTCAACGACGACGTATGCGGGGGAGCAGGCACCAATCCCTGTACGCTGGATCACCAGATCGAAAAATACGATCAGATAACAGGCGAGTTTGTGGCGTGGGTAAGGCTTCCCTCACTGAACACCAACGCTGCTTCATCCGACACTGCTTTTTATATGTACTTCGGGAATAAATCGATCTCGTCCTCATTGGAGGCTGCAACCGGCGTATGGGACAGTAATTTTCAGGCCGTCTGGCACATGTCGGACAATGCAGCCAGCACAACCGTTTTACAATCCACCTCCGTGACTACTCCGGGCAACGGCATTGCCGCTGCCGACACCAATACCAAATCCACAACCGGCCAGATTTATGGAGCGCTGAGCTTCAACGGCAGCAGCGACTATATCCATCAAAGCTCCACTTCTTGGACCATGGATCCGCAGGGATATACTCTTTCCGCCTGGATTCAAACCGGAACCGCTTCTGGACATAAAATAATTGGTTTCGAAGACCAGCGTACGGGAACTGCAAGCTATAGTTTCGATCGCATGCTATGGATCGGTACGGACGGCAAAGCTTATGCCGGATGCTATTCCGGGGGTGTAGATACGGCGGCAAGCACCAGCGCGGTCAATGACAGCAGCTGGCATTACCTGGCGGCACAGATCAACGACACCGGAAACATGCTTCGTATCTATGTGGACGGTACGCTGAACAGCAGCACCAATACCGGAGGCAATTGCTCTAAATACAAAGGATATTGGCGAATCGGGAGCTATAAGATTGCCCGCTGGCCGAGTGCTTCGGACGGCTATTATGCCGGCAATATAGATGAAGTCCGCATTTCCAGTACCATCCGGTCCGCCGACTGGATCAAAACCGACTACAACAACCAGAGCTCGCCGTCGACCTTTTATAGCATCGGAAGTCTCGAGGAAAGCCCGATTACGCAGATTGAGTTGATATCGTTCACCGCCGAGAATTATTCCGGCGTGGTCCATCTGCAGTGGCAAACCGGTTACGAAATCGACAACCTCGGCTTCCGCATTTACCGCGAGGGCGCGGTAGGACTCGTCCGCATCACCCCTTCCATGATCGCGGGTTCCGCGCTGATGGCGCGCGGCCGGACAGCGCTGGCTTCCGGACGGACCTACGTCTGGCAGGATGTCGTCGACAGTTCGGCCCAAAGCTCCCGTTATTGGCTTGAAGATATCGACACAAAGGGAAAAAGCACGTGGCACGGGCCCGCAGCGACAGTAAAAGGCGGATCAGAGCCGCCGAGCCAGCTCCAGTCTATGCTGCTGAGCTACCTAGGAAAGGGCGCTTCCAATACTCAAGGCGACGGTTGGGAATGGAATGCTTGGACTAACCGCGAGGCCCTGATGCAGCGTCCCGTTTCGGCAATGCGCATCGCATTCGAAAGCAGCAGCCCTGACGAAGCGGTTTGGAGCGAAGAATACCCTCTTGCGGCCGGAGCAATTCTTGAAGCGGATGCATTATACGCTCAGCCGGACCCCTGGCGGGACGCCTGGGTAAAAATCCTGGTTAATAGGGAAGGATGGTATCGTGTAACCCAGCCCGAGCTCGTCCAGGCGGGACTGAGCCCTTCGGCGAATCCAAAAAACCTCCAGCTTTATGCAGACGGCGTTGAACTGCCCTTGGTTGTTCATACCTGCGGTGGAATGACGCGCTCCTCCGTGGGGAACGGCTCCTCGCACCGGAAAAAGAGCACTTACCGCTTTCACCGCCTTGCGTGCGAAGCGGAGTTCGGGGAAAACGACTGGATAGAATTCTACGGAACGGCTTTGGATACGCCGTGGAGCGACACCCGGGCTTATTGGATCGTGGAAGGGAATCAGCCCGGCAAACGCATTGTGACTGTTGACGGATCCAGTTGGATGAGCGGCCTGTCGAGCTTGACGACTACCATCGAATATAAGCCGAAACTCATTTACTGGTCGGGGCTGCTTAACGGAGACGGCGACAATTTCTTCGGGCCTGTGGTGAACGCCGAGGGGGATGAGGAGTCCGTACGGCTGGACCACCTCGATGCGCTTGCTTCCAACGATGGAGTCCTCCAGGTCAAGCTCCAGGGAGTTACGGCCATAGGTCATGATATTGAGGTGCAGGTCAACGGAACCGTAGCCGGACGCCTGGCGTTCGAAGGACAATCCGCCGGTGCCGAATCCTTTCTTTTGCCTCCCGGACTTTTAATGCCCGGAGAGAATATTATCCGCCTCGTCGCCCTGAACGGGGAGGAGGACATCAGCCTTATTGAGTATCTCCGTATTTCCTATCATAGAAGACTGGAAACGCGGGAAGACTCTCTGCAGGTATCCGCCCCGGCATACTGCCCAATAACGGTCGAAGGATTCACAAGCCCCGTCATAAGCGTCGTTGATGTTACCGATCCGCTCGAGCCGAAAATGGTGGCCGGAAATATCGCCCCCAAAGAAGATCGATACGCCGTCACAGCCATGGCAGAAGGATCCGGGGGCCGCACCCTCTACGTGTTTGCCGACACTCAGGTCCAAACGCCCGCGGCAGTGAAGTGGATCAGGCGAATGGATTGGTATGGCAGAACGAGGGGCGCCGACGTGGTCATTATTTCGCATACCGACTTTGTCAGGAAGCTGCCTCCGTTGAAGAAGCAGTATGAAGCCGAAGGATTCACCGTGGCCCTGGCCGACGTGGAAGAGATATATGACGAATTCAGCTACGGGAACAAGACCCCTTATGCATTGAAGGATTTCCTGGCCAAAGCGCTTGTGGATTGGGATAGGAAGCCAAAGTATCTGCTGCTTGTGGGCGACGCCAGTTTCGATCCCAGAAATTACTTGGGATTAGGAGATTTCGATTTCCTGCCCACCAAACTCATCGATACCACCTTGCTGGAGACCGCCTCGGACGACTGGTTTGCCGACTTTGATGAGGATGGCGTTCCTGAAATCGCCGTGGGACGCCTGCCGGCCAGAACGCAGTATGAAGCCTCAGTCCAGGTCGAGAAGATTGTAGCTTATAAGCAGGCGGCCATGGGCGGCAGCCCGGGAAGTTGGGCGGAAAAGATCGTCTTGGTCGCGGACAGGAATGACGGATTCGAATTCGAGTCCGCCACCGACGGCCTTTCCGATCTGGTGCCCGGGTCGTTTTCGGTAAGCAAGATTTATCGCGGCCTGATGGGCAACGCCGCGGCCAGAGCTCAGGTTCTGCAAGACATGAACGCCGGCGCCCTGCTTGTGAATTATCTGGGGCACGGGGCCGTGGATTTGTGGCAGAACCTGATTACCGGCAGCGATGCATCCGAGTTAACCAACGGCGCCAGGCTTCCGTTGGTCATAGCGATGACCTGTTTGAACGGCTATTTCAGCGATATCTACACGGAGAGCTTGGCTGAAGCCTTGATGAAAGCGTCCAACGGGGGCGCCGTGGGAGTGTGGACCTCATCGGGGTTGACTGAACCCGGATCCCAAGAAGTGATGAACGATGAGCTTTTCATCCAGCTGTTTCACTACGGCAGGGATTTGGGAGAAGCGGTTATTCGGGCGAAGGAATCCGTGCAGAATCCCGACGTGCGAAAGACCTGGATCCTTTTCGGCGATCCGACGATGAGACTTCCATTCTAGCAGCTTGCCCGAGAATTAACCTGTGCCGCGCGGCATTGAAGTCACGGCTTGGAGCGCTACAAAAAGGACCTATCCCCAGCTCACCCTCAATCTCGATGGGCTTTGCCGGATTCCAGAGGAGTGTTGTCGTCGGCCTGATTAGAAGCATGAAAGCCCGGTTTAGGGGGATGGCGCTGCGTTCAAATAGAGCGGCGTTTGCTCGATGGCGGATCTCTGCTTCCGGTATCCCGGCCATGCCTGCGCTGAAAGGCTCGGCGTCGCGCCGCTTCTGCATGTTAAACGAGGCGGGTCTTCGGCCTGAACCTTCCGTTCGCTTTTTGCCGCTTGTTTCCATGAATTAAATATCCTATATATTCAATGGTATTGGAGAAGAAGGATTCAAACTTCATTGGGGGGCAATTCTATGCAAGCTTTCAAGCGCCGTGGAGTTTTTCTATTCTGTTTGCTTATCGGTCTAGGGGCGCCGTCTGCACTTGCGGACAAAGTGGTGCTGAAAAACGGCGATTGCGTGACCGGCGACATTATTAAGAAAGACGGATCCACCCTTACCATCAAGACCGATCAATTCGGCGTGATTGTTACGCCGTGGGACCAGGTTGCGTCGATCGTCGTGCAAAAGCCTCTCCACATCGTGCTCCAAGACGGGAGAACGCTACAGGGCACGTTGACAGCGGGCGGCGAAAAAATTGAAGTAACCACCGCGGACGGAAAAACCGGCGCCTCATTGGCAGATATCGCCGTTCTTCGCAACGAAGACGAGCAAAGATCCTACGAACGGATGCTGCATCCCGGATGGGGGGAACTCTGGACCGGCACCGGGACGATCGGCTTCGCCGGCACGGCCGGCAACGCGAAAACGCTGACCTTCACGACCGGCATCAACGCCGACAGGGCGACGAACAACGACAAGACTTCTTTGTACTTCAGCCTGATTAAGGCATCCGCCCGCATCAACAACCAAAGCCAGGATACCGCCGAAGCGGTGCGTGGAGGCATCCGCTATGCGCATAACATAAGCCCGCGCTTATTCTTGAGCGCTTTTAATGACTATGAATACGACCGGTTTCAGAATTTGGATCTGCGGTTCGTGATCGGCGGCGGCGCCGGTTATCATGCCTGGAAAACGGACCGCAGCCGCATGGATCTGCTTGCCGGCATCGCGTACAACCGATCGAGCTTCAGCACGCCCCTGATCCGCAAATCGGCCGAGTTTTATTGGGGCGACGAATATTCCCTGAAGATTGGTTCTTCCACATCCCTGGTGCAGAGTTTCCGCATGTTCAATGACCTGACCAATACGGGCATTTATCGGGTAAATTTCGATATCGGGTTGAGCACAACCATTTTTAAATGGCTCTCCTGGAACGTGTCGCTGAGCAACCGTTATCTCAGCGATCCGGCCCCGGGCCGCAAAACAAATGACTTTCTCTATACCACGGGACTTGGAATCACTTTCGCGAAGTAATTGCCGGATGCAGCTTTCAACGGAGTCGAGTCACCAAGATTACAAACAGTGCCGTTGTGTTTCGGACTTAACCCATATTATCGGCTCGAAGGGAGGCTTCAAATCTTTTTACTTTTTGAAGAACCGTGACGCCATGCCCAGAATGTCATCCACCATGGACCCGTCTCGATCCGCATCCATGAATTGACTCAGTACGCCCGTAAGTCCGTCCGCTGCGGAGCCGCCCTGGGCCGTCCGGGCGCCGGAAGTCTGACGGCTGAGAGCGCCCATCGCCATAGCAGCGGCTATTGGAAGCATCTTTTTCAGAACCTCGGCGCCGATTCCGGTTCTTTCCGAAGCCCGCTGGGCCAAATTGCGGCTCACATCTTTGCTTCCCAAAATATGACCGAGGATGCCGTTGCCGTCATTGATCGTATCTTCCTGGTTCAGGATGGAAGGATCCTCCAAATACCGTTGATGCCGGCCTTGTCCAAGAGCGCCCAACAGACTCTCAAGCCCGCCTTGGGTGGAAGCATTGCGGGCAAGCCCCTTCCCGAGAACGGGCAAAAGGTTGGACAGGGCTGAGGTCGCCTGATTTTCATTCAGCCCGAAATTTTGAGCTAACTGCTGAACAGCCTGGCCCCCGCCCTGGTTTAAAAGCAGATTAAGTAAATCCATCGTGTCCCCTTTCTTATATGCGTTAATCCGGATTATTCGGCAGGATTCGCAGCCGCGCTACAAGCTTAACCGGGTTTAAAAGCCGCTAATTGGATAATAGATCCTTGTGCGGCATAAAACCATGAAATTTACCGGAGGGGAGTCCTGGTTCGTTTAAAGCATATTTCGGCAAAACCGCTTCTGCCGCCAGCTGCCCTTGCATCTCCTCGGCGTCGGATTTAATTCCGCTGGTGATGTTGATTTATGTTATTTTTGAAAATGAGTTTGGTTTAGCTCTCTGCGAAAATAACTTCACCTATCTGAACTGTATTTTGTGCAAGTCGGCGGTTTCAAAATAAGGGAGGATGTTTTGATGAAAAATAGACTATCGCGCAGAACGTTTCTTCAATCGGGGATGGCCCTGCCGGTAGCTGGATTTCTCATTCCTCCGCTCAGCATGGAGGCGGCCCTCGGGAAAGAGGGAGATCGACCTATGGGGAGGGGAAAAATGGCAGAATTCAAACCGGAATACATAATTACGGAAATGAAAAAGAATGTGGTGCTTGCCTGGGGGCAACCGAACACTCCTCTGGAGGAATATATCCCGGGCAAAAATCGATCGATGGAGCATGTCTTTTATATAGACGGCGAGGTCGGTCCCGGAACGTTTTATTCGGAGTGTCTTTGGTTTTTCCCGGACGATATGGTAAGCCCGCAAGCTAAGAAAAAGGCGGCCGAAATGATGAAAACACTCAAGCCCGGCGTCAAAATCGGGCCGCAGCCGCACATGCATCCTTTCGACGAGCTTTTCACCTTTTTCGGCAGCAATTTCGAAGATCCTTCCGATTTGGGCGGTGAAATAGAATTTTGGCTCGAAGATCAGCCCGTAACGTTTGATAAAAGCTGCATTGCTTATATCCCTGCCGGGATGAGGCACTGCCCTATTGATATGAGAGGAATGCGCAGGCCGGTATTCCATTTCAGCATGGGTTACACTTCATCCTACGAGCATACGGTGCTTGGGGACAAGCCCGGAAAATACGCCGGCTTAAGCGACGCCCGGAAATACTTTGTTTTCGGCGACAAGGCCGGTCGGAAAACGCCCGTCTTCAGGAAAAAAATCCCCAATGAATTTATTCACCGTGTTGCGCATCTGGACAGCGAGGTTGTGCCGGGGGCCGGCTTTCATGCCGAAACGGCATGGATCTGGCCTGAGGAACGATCGGGCCTCAAAGGGCGGGATGTGACCTTTGTCGATAAGCATACTCATCCGTTCCCGGAAATAATTGCCTTTTTCGGGAGCGATTTCGATGACATTTATAAACTGCACGGCGAGGTCGAATTATGGGTGGAGGGAAAGCAATATAAGTTAAACAAAAGCTTTCTTGCCATCATCCCCGAAGGAGTGGAACATGGGCCGTTAACGGTGAGAAACGTCAAGAAACCCATTTTCCACTACACCGTGGGGCACGCCGGAATGTACAGGTGAGATTGGTATTCTAATCGCTGCATTGCGAGAGTTTGATTGGTTTTAGAGGCAGCAAGTGGGAAACAAGGAGCCAAAACCGGGAGCCGATGGCTGGAATCTTAATGAATTCCTCCTCTGCGGGCCGGCAAGTCCAGCGCTCGCTGTATGTTTTATTATGGAGGCAGCTTTGCAGCAATCCCCGGCGGCAGAAGCCCTCTTTGTCCACAAAGCAATGAACGGAATCAAGCAAAATTGCCAAATAGCAGACAAATTCATGCAAAATTGGCATAAAAATGATTCATTTTTGCGTGATACTAAAACATTAGTATCATTCGCCGTTCTGGAACCCCTGAAATTCAAGAGTAAAGACTGAGACCGGCGCTTTGTATTTATTTTCGAAGAGGCTCAACAGACTTGCCCGGTGGGCAAATCCGCCTATAATGGGCGTGCAGCTCGTGAAACGCGGTAGGGGATATGTCTCCGCGGAGAAGTTCTTTCATCGTTTGGGGCTGCTTTTGCTTTTTTACCTCGGTTCGTCCGGTTCCGACAATTATCTGAACCGCCTGATATAAGATCACATTCCGGCGGGCCGGCGGATGAGACGCCGCGCCGGCGCAGGCGCTGCAGGATCAAAGTGGAGAGACCATGGAAAAATTCAAAATGTGGATTAACGGCAAATGGGTTGATGCCGATTCCGGAAAGACCTTTCGAACGCACAACCCGGCAAATGGAGATGTCATTGCGGAAGTTCCGCTCGCGGATAAATCCGACGTGGATAAAGCCGTGGCGGCGGCCCGGAAAGCATTCCCGGCCTGGTCAAGGAAAACGCAGGAAGAGCGATCCAGCGCCGTGGCCCGTGTAGCGGCGGCTTTGAAAGAGCATAGAGACGAACTCATCAGGCTGGAAATCCTGGAACACGGAGCCACTGCAAGACATGCGCCCATCATGATTGAATTCGCCACCAAAAATATGGAGCTTGCCGCCTCAGCTTCCAGGGTCCATATGGGCAAGGTCCTTCCGGCGACTCCGAGCAAGGGCGCTCCCGAGGGCACTTCCAATACCTTGGTCTATATGAAGTATGAACCGTTCGGCGTGTGTGCGCTTATCACGCCATGGAACGTCCCGACCCTTTTGCTTGCCACCAAGATCGGGCCTTGCCTTGCTACCGGCAACACCTGCGTTGTCAAGCCCCCAAGCATCAATTCCGGGATCGGCCTGAAGTTGGCCGAAATCATCAGCGGGCTGGACCTGCCTCCAGGCATCATTAATTTCGTCACGGGACCGGGAAGCACTATCGGCAATGATCTCTCCTCGCATCCGGGCGTAGATTTCATTAGCTTTACCGGCAGCTCCGAAGTCGGCAAGGCCATCCTGGCCGCCAGCAGCCAGACGGTAAAAACAACCATGATGGAGCTGGGCGGGAAAAATCCCGCCATCATTCTTGAAGATGCGGACATTGAAACCGCCGCCGAAGAGCTCTGCATGATTACGTTCGAAAACGTGGGCCAGAACTGTGCCCAGCCTTCAAGATTTTATGTTCACGAAAAGGTGCATGATAGATTTGTGGAGAAATTCGTGGACACGGCCAGGAAGATCAAGGTGGGCGATCCTTCGGACGAGAACACGGTAATGGGCCCCGTGGTCAGCAAGGAACAAAGAGACCGGATAGAGTACTACATCAAAACCGCCATCGATGAAGGCGCGAAGCTGGTATGCGGGGGCGAAAGGCCGACTGCTCCTCCTTTCGACAAAGGGTACTATCTTGTCCCGACCGTTTTTACCGGGCTGACGCCGAATATGACCATCGCGCGCGAAGAAGTCTTCGGCCCCGTGGTGGGTTTTTTTAAATTCTCTTCCGATGACAAGGTTTTGGAGGAGGCCAACGACAGCGTTTTTGGCCTTTGCGCATCGGTCTGGACGAACGATTATGCGAGAGGACTGAAGTTCGTCAATGAGTTGCGCGTGGGTTCCGTCTGGATCAATCAGCATATGAACCTCGTTGCCGAAACTCCCTGGGGTGGATTCAAAGAGAGCGGCTTAATGAAAGAAGGCGGAGTTCTGGGTCCCGAAGGATACACGCAGCTGAAGTACGTTTGTATAAGGCACAATTAAAATTTACCGTTTCAAGTTTCTCGTGACCCCTTTGTCGAGCCCCGGACATACGGCGCGGAAGCGTGGATTCCCGCACGGGAAATCCGGGGAAATAGGGAGGACTGTGATATGCAGAATTATAAGATGTGGATCGGCGGCGAATGGGTTGATGCCGTTTCGGGCGAAACCTTCACCACTGTAAATCCGGCGACGGAAGAAGAGCTGTCCCGCGTTCCTTTAAGCGGGCCGAAGGATGTGGATAAGGCCGTGGCGGCCGCTCAAAAGGCGTTCCCGGCCTGGTCCAAAATGAAGCAGTCCGACCGGTCGAAGAAAATAAGCCAAATCGCGGCGGCGATCAGGGAGAATGCGGATGACCTGGCGGTTATTGAAACCCTGGAGCACGGAACCCCCGTGTCGGACGCCAAAGGCATGATTATGTATGCCGCGGAGATTGTGGATTATACGGCCGGGGCGAGCCGGACGCTTATGGGGGAGTTCGTCCCCGCCGTGCCCGAAGTGTTCACCTATCTTCAACGGGTTCCCGTAGGAGTATCCGCCCTCATTATCCCATGGAATGTGCCGCTTCTTCTGATGGCCGTGAAGCTCGGCCCGTGCATCGCCGTCGGGAATACTTGCGTCATCAAGCCTCCCAGCATCAATTCCGGGATCGGTCTCAAGCTTGCGCAAGTTCTGGGGAAAGTGGATCTGCCTCCCGGCGTGATCAACGTCATCACGGGTCCGGGCGGCAGCGTGGGCGGAGCCCTTGCCTCGCATCCCGGCATCGATCTGGTGGGCATGACGGGAAGCAGCGAGACGGGGAAGGGGATTATGTCCGCCGCCAGTCAAACGGTGAAGCGCCTTGTCCTGGAACTGGGAGGTAACAATCCTGTCCTCGTGTTGAAAGACGCCGATGTCGACGCCGCCGTGAAGCTGCTTTCGTTCAGAAATTTCAATAACGCGGGCATGCATTGTTCCGGTCCGGGGAGATACTATCTGCACGAAAGCATCCATGACGAGTTTGTGGAAAAGTTCGCCGCTGCCGCGCGAAAGGTTGTCGTGGGCGATCCCCAGGACCCGAAAACATTCATGGGACCGGTCGTAAGCGCCGAGCATCGCGACAAGCTCGAGCGTTACATAAAGGCGGGACTTGAGCAGGGGGCCAAGGCAATCGTTGGAGGAGCGCGGCCGACGAAAGCGCCTCTCGACAAAGGCTACTATGTAATGCCTACGGTTTTTACCGGCGTGACCCACGACATGACCATCGCGAAAGAGGAGAAATTCGGGCCCGTGGCATGCTTCCTGAAATTTTCCTCGGAAGAAGAAGTTATCAAACTGGCCAACGACTCGCCGTATGGTCTGTGCGCCTCGGTGTGGACGAAAGATATGAGAAAAGGCATGAGATACGTGAGCGAGCTGAGGGCGGGGACGGTGTTTGTAAACACTCACATACTCACGCCCGAAATGCCGTGGGGAGGAGGCGTTAAAGAAAGCGGCCTCGGCAAGGAAGGCTCCATGGTGGGCATGCAGGAATTCACCGAGGTGAAGATGGTGTGTTTGAATACGGCGGAATAAAGAGGGTCTGACATGTACTCATTCGAGCCGACGGACGAGCAAAAAATAATTATCGAGGCGGCCAGGAAACTGGCGGCGAAAGAATTCCGCACGCGGATGCGCGACGCGGACGAAGACGGCAAACCGGACCCCGAGTGGATGCGCTCGGGCTGGGAGCTGGGGCTTTTGCCGGCCAGCATCCCCGAAGAATACGGCGGATACGGCGAGCGCTCGGCTCTCACATGGGCCCTTGCCGCGGAAGAGCTGGCCTGGGGCGACCTCAGCGCCGCCTTGGCTCTGTCCGCGCCGAACCTGGTTGCCATTCCGATCTTGCTGTGCGGGACCGCGGACCAGAAAAAGGAGATGCTGCCGCATTTCTGCGGGGAATCCTATGTGTACGGCTCCGCGGCCCTCATGGAACCCCGCATGGATTTCGATCCCAATTCCTTGAAAACAACGGCGGTTAAAAAGAACGGGAAATATATTCTTTCGGGCGTCAAATGCAATGTGCCTTTTGCCGCGGAATCGGATTGGATTCTGGCGTACGCGTTCTTCGAAGGGAAATGCGAAGGCTTTCTCGTTTCCAAGGGCGCGAAGGGTTTTATCGTTAAGGAACGCGAACAGAACATGGGAATGAAAGCATTTCCGCTTTACTCGGTGGAGCTCCGGGATTGTGAAATACCTTCCTCGCAGCGGCTTGGAGGCGAGGCGGGGTGCGATTTCGGCCTTATTCTGAACTGCTCGCGGGTGGCGTTGTCGACGATGGCCGTGGGGGTCGCGCGCGCGGCCTATGAATTTGCGCTGGATTATGCCAAAAACAGGAAAGCTTTCGGCGAGATGATCGCCCAGCGCCAGTCGATCGCGTTTACGTTAGCCGATATGATCACGGAAATCGAAGCCGCTCGAATGCTTGTGTGGGAAGCGGCCTGGCGCCTGGACGAGAAAAAGAATGCGGACCGCGAAGCCTATGCCGCGATGAACTTTGCCGCCGACATGTCGCTCATGGTTGCGGACCGGGCCGTTCAGATCCTAGGCGGCTACGGATTTATCCGGGATTTTCCGGTGGAACTCTGGCTGCGCAATGCTCGCGGATTTGGAGTCATGGAAGGAATCGCCATCGCATAGGAGAATTTTTCATGATCAGCTTTGAAAACTCCCAACGGATAGAACAGCAGCGGCGCTATGCGGAATCCATCGCCCGCGACCTTATACGTCCGAACGCCCGCTATTATGACGATCATGAGCACGAATTCCCCTGGGATTTCGCAAATTTAATCTGGAATACGGCTCGCAAATCCATCGACAGCCTGGGGCCGGATGCGGCGCTATTCGACGAGCGTTATATGCTGCAGTTCCACATCAACGAGATGATTTCCTGGGGGGATATAGGATATTACCTGTGCCTTCCCTGGCCGGCTTTGGGGGGCATCTTCATTCAGGTGGTCGGGACGGAAAAACAAAAGGAGCGGCTGAGAGAGAAATTCAAAAGCGACAGGCCTACGTGGGTATGTATGGCCTTGACCGAATCCCACTGCGGATCGGACGCGTCGGCGATCCGGACCCGCGCCGTAAGGGACGGAGACAGCTGGGTCCTCAACGGCGAGAAACTGTTTGTGACAACGGCGAAGATGTCGCTGATAGAATCGGACGGCACGCTGGTGGTTTGGGCTACGATTGATCCGGCGGCGGGCAGCAGGGGAATAAGGGCTTTTATCGTTGAGGCCAAAACTCCCGGCGTCAAAATCACCAAGCTCGAGAAAAAGCTGGGGCTGAGAGCCAGCGAAACGGCCGTTGTGATTCTTGAGGACTGCCGGATTCCTTTGGAAAATATGCTGGGCGGAGAGTCGAGCACGGGATTCAAAGGCGCCATGGCAACGTTCGATGCGGCCCGGCCGGCCGCAGCTGCGGCCGGGCTGGGGGTGGCGCGCGCCGTGGTGGAGTTTGTCAAGGAGCAGCTTGCGCTGAACGGCATTAAAATCCGCTACGGGGTTCCGCGAAACCTCCTGACTTCCATTGAACGGGATATCGTCGACATGGAAGCGCAATTGCGCGCTACCTGGCTGCTGGTGGTAAAAACCGCCTGGCTTATAGACCAAAAAAAACCAAGCACGGTGGAGTCCTCCATGTGCAAGGCGAAAGCGGGCGATGTCGTCACGAAAATCGCCCAGAAGGGAATCGAGTTGATGGGTTCCCTCGGCTACTCGCGCAAGCTGCTGCTTGAGAAATGGATGCGCGATGTAAAAGTCATCGACCTCTTTGAGGGAACCGGGCAGATCAATCGTCTGGTCGTCGCCCGGCGCATCCTCGGATATTCCAGCAGAGAGTTGAAATAAGGCAAATGCTTTCCCCCCGGAACCGTCATCGAGGAGAAAAAATATGGATTTTAAAGAATACACGGATTTCGCCAATGAAAATAAAACCTGCTGCCTGGCCACAGCGGAAGGAGATCAGCCGAGGGTAAGGGCTTTGGGCATGTGGTACGCGGATGAAACGGGATTTTATTTCCAGGCGCAAACAGTTAAAGCCCTGTACAAACAGTTGAAAAAGAATCCGAAGGTGGAAGTTTATTTCAATAACAAGGATTACAGCAAGGCAATGAGGGTATCCGGCAAGGTTCGGTTTATCGACGATCTCAAGTTGAGGGCGAAGTGTATCGAAGACCGGCCCTTTGTTAAGGATTTCGGCATTACGGAACCGGAAAACCCTCTGCTTGCCGTATTCCAGATCTATACGGGCGAAGCCTATTTCTGGACCATGGCTGACACCATGAAAGAGGACAAAATCCCTCGAGTCAAATTCTAATCCGGGCTAGACCGTCAGGACACAGCATGAGCGGGCTATCGCTTCGAGCACGGTTGCTGCTATCGTTCGTCAGCGTTGCCGTCGTCAGCATCGCCTTGACGGCGTTTTTCGCCCTCCGCGTAATCCACCGGCTGCTGCCGAAGGTTCAGGACATCGCGGCAGTCGATCTAAGCGCCGCACGCGAGCTTTACCGGCAGCACGGCGCGGGCGTGTCCGAGGCGGTTAAGCGGAATTCAAAACAATCCTTCCTGAGGACAAGCATCGAAAAAGGAGAAATCGAGGCTCTGCGGGAGCCGCTGGAAACCATTCAAGACAGCCAGGGCCTCGATATATTGACGCTCACGGACCCCGATGGAAATGTGCTGCTGCGCGCCGGCAATCCCGGGGAGAAATCTCCATCCCGGCCGATTCGAGATATTGCGTCACGGGTCTCGGCCGAGAAAACCGACGTTTCGTCCACCATGATATTCTCGGGGCGTGAAATTGCGCTGGAAGGAAGCGAGGCGGCCGCCAGGGCGCGCATCGATGCGGTTTCGACCGCTTTTGCGGAAGCGGATTTGAATCGCGATGCCGCGGCGGCCATGGTGTTGATGACGGCTTCGCCGATCCTGGGAAGCGACGGCCGCATTCTGGCGGTGCTCTGCGGGGGGCAATTAGTGAACCGCCGGACACAGCTGGTCGAAAGCATCCGCAGAAGGCTTTACAGGGACGAGAAATATGACGGGAAGGACGTGGCAGTCCTCTCCTTGTTCCTGGGAGACAAGCGCGTGGCCACGAGTGCCACCGACGATTCAGGACGGCATGCGGCCGGAACCCTTGTCTCGGAAGAAGTGTACCGCCGGGTTGTGCTGAAGGGAGAATCCTGGATCGACCGCAGCTTTGTCATCAACGATTGGTATCTGACGGCCTACGAACCGATCCGGGACTTAAAAGGCCGCGTTATCGGAATCCTGGGGCTCGGGCTGCTTGAAAAAAAGTTCAGCGAATCCAAAGAGCAGGCGTTGAGGGTTTTCCTGCTGTTAAGCGTCGGCGCTCTTGTGCTGGCCTGCTTTGTTTCATATTGGCTGCTGGACTCGATCATGAAGCCGCTTAAAGCCTTGATTGCGGGGACCGAAAAAGTCAGGGCCGGAGGTTTGCTGCAGGACATCAAAATCGACCGCTCTCCTCCGGAAATAGAAGTTTTGGTCAAGGCCTTCAACCGGATGCAGGGCGCGATCCGTGAGCGGCGCAGGCAAAATCAGGAAAAGCTGATGCGCTCGGACCGGCTTGCCATGATAGGACAGCTGGCTGCCGGAGTCGCGCACGAAATCAATAATCCGCTGGCCAGCATTCTCCTTTTCAGTCGGCTCGTGGCGCAGCAGGTGCCCGTGGACGGACGTGCGAAGGAAAACCTCGACCGCATCGAAAAGGAAACCAAGCGCTGCCATTCCATCGTGCAAAGCCTGCTTGATTTCTCGCGCCAGCGCGAGCCGTCGGCGGAGCCCGTTGATGTAAACGGACTGCTGGATTCCACACTGCAGTTGTTCGCCGGACAACACATGTTTCACAACATCGAAGTCGTTAAAAAATACGCGGCCGACCTGAAAACGATCCAGGCGGATCCCTCGCAGCTGCAGCAGGTCTTCATGAATGTGATTCTGAACGCCATAGACGCGATGAGCGAGAAGGGGCGGCTCACGATCGAAACCGGAAACAGCGACGAGGACGGTTCCATCGAGATCCGGATTACGGATACGGGCTGCGGCATCCCTCCCGAGAGTATGGACCGGATATTCGATCCGTTCTTCACGACGAAAGGGGTCGGGCACGGCACGGGACTCGGGTTGTCGGTAAGCTACGGGATCATTCAAAGGCACGATGGGGATATCGCGGTGTCCAGTTCCCCCGAATCCGGGAGCATGTTCACCATTACCTTGCCGGCCGCGCGGGAGGAAGAGTGATGGCAAGCCGCGGAAAAGTCCTGGTCATCGACGATGAGGAATCCCTGCGCATCGCTTGCGAGCAGACTCTGGAATTGAGCGGCTACAGCGTCTCCTCGGCGGCCGGCGGCGTCGAGGGGATCGACTTAGCCCGCCGGGAGTCGTTCCATGTCATCCTGCTGGACCTGCGAATGCCCGGCATGCCGGGCATGGAAGTATTGCAGAAACTGAAGCAGGATTCGCCAAACGCAAAGGTGATCATGATCACCGGGTACGCTACCATCGAGTCCGCCGTGCAGGCAATCAAGCAGGGAGCCTACGATTACCTGCCGAAGCCGTTCACGCCCGAAGCGCTCACCTCCCTGGTCAACAGGGCGGCCAACGCCGCGCGCCGCACGCTTGAAAGCGCATGCATCGGCCAGGAGCTGGAACGCCAGATGCCGTCCGAAGTCCTGGTGGGCCGCTCGGAGCCGATGAAAGAAGTCCTGCGCCTGATTCGCAAGGCTGCTCCCATGGATTCCACCGTCCTCATCACGGGAGAGACGGGCGTCGGCAAGGAGGTGGCGGCCCGTGCCGTGCACCGTTTCAGCCGCAGGTCCGACCGGCCTTTCGTGACCGTTGATTGCGGCACTCTCGTGGAGACCCTGTTCGAGAGCGAGCTGTTCGGCCACGTGAAAGGCGCATTTTCCGGCGCGGTGGAAAACACCGTCGGAAAAATTGAGCTCGCCGACGGCGGAACTCTTTTCCTGGATGAAATCGCCAACATAACAATCAACATGCAGGCCCGCCTGTTGCGGGTGGTGCAGGAGCGGGAAATCTCCCGCGTCGGAAGCACAAACAAAAAGACGGTGAATGTGCGCATCATCGCCGCGACCAACCGCGATTTGCAGCAGGCGGTTCGGGAGGGGAAATTCCGCGAAGACCTGTATTACCGCCTTAACGTGATTCAAATCCCGATCCCGCCGCTCCGGCAGCGCGCGGGCGATATACCTGCCCTGGCCGCTTTTTATCTCAAGAAAGTTGCCGCCGAAAAAGGAAAGCGTGTGATGGCGATATCGGATGAGGCAATGGATTTCCTGAAAGGCCGCGCCTGGCCGGGAAATGTGCGGGAGTTGATAAACGCGCTGGAATTCGCCGTCGTGACTTGCGAATCCGAAGTGATCGGACTCTCGGACCTGCCCTATGCGTCCGCGGATGCCGAGCCGGCAATCGAGACGGATGGAGGCGCGCTTGCACGCCTGGAACAGGCGGAAATCGTCAAAGCGCTGGAGCAATTCCAGGGAAATAAAACGCGCGCGGCGCACTACCTCGGGATCAACCGCAAAACTCTCCGTGAAAAAATGCAGAAGTACGGTCTTTAGCAAAATCAGCCCAAGTCCATAATCCTGCCTGATTCCGGGAAGCAGGTTTTCCTTCTGCGGTTCATTTTGTGCCACCGCAGACCGAACGCTGATACAAAACGTACCGGATCCTTCAGCCCGCACGCGCGGGCGCCCGCCCTTCAATCCTTTTTAATCCTTGCTTGATAATAGATTCCGGATTCCGCCGCTTTTGCCAAGGCTCTGGCACGCTTGTTGCCATTAAAACGATGGAAACCGCCGGATGGTCGGCGGTGCATATTTATGGCCAGACAGGGGTTGTCATGGAAGCGAAAGAGATAACAAATGAGCGGACACTTCCGCTCGATGTGGTCGTGATAGATGATGAAGAAATGTTTACGGAAGGATGCCGCCAAACGCTTGAGGTAGGCGGATACCACGCGGCCGTGGCGCGGGACGGCCCGGAAGGCCTTCAGCTCGTGCGTTCGGTGCGACCGAGTGTCGTACTGGTGGACCTGAAAATGCCCGGCATGGACGGACTTGAAGTCTTGAGCCGCCTTGCCGATATCGAGCCTTCGATTGTGTCCATCATCGTTACGGGGCACGGCACGGTGGATTCGGCCGTTGAATCAATGAAGATCGGCGCTTTCGATTTCCTGGCAAAACCGTTCGAACCCGAGAAGCTGCTTGAGACGGTGCGGCGCGGCATGAATCTGCATGTGCTGCGCAGGGAAGCCAAGGAAGAAACTCCGGCCGCGGCCAAAGCCGAGTCCGCCAGGCCGGACAGGCAGGATCTGCTGCTTGAAGGGCTCAATGTGCTCGGAGAAGCCTATTCAATGGGGCTTGGAAAAGGCCAGCTGCTCGACGAACTGGCGAGCCTCGAATCGGAGGCAAGGTACCACGCTCAAAGCCTCGGACACATCAAGCGCAAGGAACGCATCATCCTGGACACCCGCGAGGAGCTGATGGCGGTCGACAGGATCATGCAGAATTATGACTTTCAAAAGGGAGCCTTGATCCAGGTGCTGCTGGATGTCCAGGACCGCTATCGCTGGCTGCCGCGGCACATCATGCGCTGGATCTCCGGCCGGCTCAACGTCCCTCTGCGGGAGATCTATACCATCGCCGAATTTTACGAGGCGTTCAGCCTTAAGCCTCAGGGACGCCACAAGGTGCAGGTGTGCACCGGCACGGCATGCCACGTGCGGGGCGCTTCGGAGACCCTGGCCCGCGTTTCTGCGGCGCTCGGGATTAAGCCGGGACATACGGACTCGAATCAGCGGTTCACGCTTGAAGAGGTCCATTGCCTCGGTTGTTGCGCGCTGGCGCCCGTGGTAGAAATCGACGGGCGGCACTACCAGAATCCGTCGCGGCGCGAACTGGAAAGAATTATTAAAGCTGTCGAGAAGGAGGAATCTGCAAATGTCCCGCTTAACTAGCATGGAGGATCTGGAAAAACTCAGGAAGAAGATCATTTTCCAGCGCAATGCGAAACCCGTCAGCGTCACAATCTGCACCGGCACGGGGTGCCGCGCCTATGGCGCGGAGAAGGTTGCCGATGCCTTTGATCAAGAAATTGAGAAACAGGGGATTGGGCATCGAGTTGCCGTCCGGCGGACCGGATGCCATGGATTCTGCGAACGGGGACCGCTGGTTGTCATCCAGCCGAGCGGGATCTGCTATCTCGACGTTAAGGTCAAAGACGTAGCCTCCATTGTGGAAAAGACCGTCCTGGGCGATGAAGCGATCGACCGGCTGCTGTATCTCGACGAGACCACGGGGAAGCGCGTGCGCCACGCGGCGGAGATCCCTTTTTACAAAAACCAGCAACGCATTCTGCTTGAAAACAACGTTCTGATTGATGCCGCCAAAATCCACGACTACATCGCCGTTGGGGGCTACTCAGCGCTGGCCAAGGCTTTGACGGAGATGAATCCTGAACTGGTGCTGAACGAAGTAAAAGAGGCGAATCTGCGCGGCCGCGGCGGCGGAGGGTTCCCGGCCGGAAGAAAATGGGAAACAACCCGCAACGCCCGGGGCGAACCCAAATACGTGGTCGTCAACGCCGACGAAGGAGATCCGGGGGCCTACATGGACCGCAGCCTGCTGGAGGGGAACCCTCACAGTGTGCTTGAAGGCCTGATCATCGGAGCCTATGCCGTCGGTGCGGGGGAAGGTTATATATATGTGCGTCAGGAATATCCGCTTGCGCGCAAGCACGCGCAGATCGCGATAGATCAGGCGCGGGAATTGGGAGTGCTCGGTGAAAACATTCTGGGATCAGGATTTTCGTTTGATGTGACAATCCATCGCGGCGCGGGAGCCTTTGTGTCCGGCGAATCCAGCGCGCTGATGTCGGCCATCGAGGGCCGCGTCGGAGAACCGCGGGCCAAGTACGTCCACACCTCCGAAAAAGGCATATGGGGCAAACCGACCTGTCTCAACAACGTGGAGACCTGGGCGAATGTCCCGTTCATTATCAGTAAGGGGGCAAAGTGGTTCCGCTCGATCGGGACCCCGGGAAGCAGCGGAACAAAGATCTTTTCCCTTGTCGGCAAGGTCAAAAACACAGGCCTGGTCGAAATCCCGATGGGAATTACGCTGCGCGACATCATCTTCAAAATCGGGGGCGGAATCCCCGGCGGCAAGAAATTCAAGGGCGTTCAGACCGGCGGTCCTTCCGGCGGCGTGATTCCGGAGTCGCTTCTGGATCTGCCTGTGGACTTTGACGAACTAACCAAAGCCGGCTCGATGATGGGATCAGGCGGCATGATCGTGATGGATGAAGACACATGCATGGTGGACACGGCTCGTTATTACATCGAATTCCTGGCGCACGAGTCGTGCGGGAAGTGCGTGCCCTGCCGTGAGGGATTGCGGCAGATGCTGCGCATTCTCGAAAACATTACGTCGGGGAATGGAAAGGAATCGGATCTCGACTTGCTCGAAGAACTTGCCGAGTTCATGGACGAGGCCTCGCTCTGCGCCCTCGGCAAGACCGCTTCCAATCCGGTGAAGAGCACCCTCAGGCATTTTCGCGAGGAGTACGAAGCCCACATCGTGGAGAAACGCTGTCCCGCCGGTGTGTGCCGTTCCCTCATCGCTTTTGAAATTGACCAGGAAAAATGCATCGGGTGCGGAGCCTGCGAACGGGCCTGTACGGTTGGAGCGATAGACAAGACCGAAGCCGGCAAATACATCATCAACCAGGAAAAGTGCATCAAATGCGGAGTGTGCTATTCGGAATGCCCCGAAAAATTCAGTGCCGTGCTTAAGGTGCCGGCCGCTTGGATTGCTGCGCAGCCTGAAGCTCCGGTTGCCGGAATATAAATGGGAGATCGAAATGAAAAGTGTAACGATGCAGATTGACGGAAAATCGGTCCAGGTTCCGGAAGGGACCACTATCCTAAAGGCAGCCCGTTCGGCCGGTATTTTTATCCCTACCATCTGCCACGATGACGCGCTGGAACCCTATGGCGCGTGCCGGATGTGCATGGTCGAAATTGAAAAACACGGCCGCAAGGAGCTGGTTGCCTCCTGCATGTATGCGGCCGAAGAAGGTCTGGTTGTAAGCACCAACACGGAGAAAGTGCGAAAGATCCGAAAAATGATCATCGAACTCCTCTGGCCGGCTTCGCAGCAGTACGCCAAGGAATACGGGGTTACGCAGTCCCGGTTTCAGACCGGGATATCGGACTGCAGTCTTTGCGGCCTCTGCGTGCGGTACTGCGCCGAGGTGAAGAAAGAAGGGAAGTTGTATTTCCAAGGGCGCGGCATTGACCGCAAAGTGGCGAAGCTCGACGATTCTCCGCTGTCCTGCACCGGTTGCCGCGAATGCTTCAGCCTCTGCGCCAGCGGGGCCATTGTCAACTGGTAGCCGGCTGCAAGATTATTCCTGCCGTTGCTGCATAACGGGGCGTGAACGCCCTGAATGAGCAGAGAAGGACAGCGCGAATCGGGGCCGGCAATGATGCAATGGATAAAAAGGCGGCGTTGCGGCGATCGAGCTTCCGCCAAGCCCTGCCGCAATGCCGGCGAAACGCCCGCCTTCAGGCGCACTTTGCTTGAACAGGATGCCGATTGGGCAGCCGGACATCCGGAATATTCCCGGAATTGTTCCCGAAAGTCCGGGAGCGCACCGGCCTCGGAGATCTTCTTAATCGACCGAATGCAGGTAATGCGGGGTAGAACTTACCTGGGATGCTCTACGGCAAAAAGGGCAGCCCCCAGGGCAGCCGTTATCTGCGGGCTCTCCGGGGTTACTACCTTCTTGCCCAGTTCTTGTTCAAATGCCTTAACCACCCCCGTATTTTTGGCGACTCCTCCGGAGAAAACTATAGGCTCGCTGTAGATAATCTGCCCCGCGATACCCATGGCAATAACCCTTTTGGCGATGGCCCTGTTGAGGCCGAAGGCTATATCCTCCTTGGCCCGGTGTTCTGAAAGCATGGATATGATCTCTGATTCGGCAAAGACGGTGCATATGCTGGTGAGGGTGCATGGGTTTTTAGACCGCAACGCCAGCGGACCAAGCTCCTCAATAGGCACGTTCAGTATCCTCTCGGTCAGCACTTCCAGGAATCTTCCCGTTCCGGCGGCGCACTTATCGTTCATTTCAAACCGGGCGACCATGCCGCGTTCGTCGATTTGCATTACCTTGCTGTCCTGGCCCCCGATGTCAATGATGGTTCTGACTTCCGGGAACAGGAACTTGGTCCCTTTGGCATGGCAGACTATTTCGGGAAGGACTTTGTCTGAGGAGGCAAAGGCCCGGCGGCCATAGCCGGTCGAAACAATATACTCTATGTCATCCGCTGTCTTTTGGCTCTTTTCAAGGGCCAGCCTGAGGACCTCAGCTCCGCTTTGTTCGCGGTCATAGCTGGTCGGCGTCTGGGAGAAAGCCAGGATTTCCTCATCCTGATTGATGACGACCGCTTTGCTGACGATGGAACCTATATCAATGCCGACGTAAATCATCCGGCTAGGCTTTCCGCATTTTCATTATTTCGCATATGCTTTCAATCCTCGTCCTTAACGCTTCCGGGCTGTAGTCCCTGTCATCCCAGTTATCTCCCTCGATATAGAATACGGGCAGTTTGGTCTTTTCCTCTATCATTCTGGCCAGCAGCCTGTGGTCGGAGCCCAGCCATCGGTCAAAGTCCATCAATCCCATGACGATGCCGTCTACCTGAAGCGTGGTCATCTTTTCGCATATCTGTTCGGCCTTATAGCCTGGATTGACCATCCCGGATGTCCGCAGCCAGTTCTCCGCCGCCGCCATATAGGGGTCTTCAAATGAGGGGGGCTGCAGCTGCTTTTTGGTAAGGGTAAAGAATTCGGGGAAGGGTATTCCCACGCCGTTGTCCTCAAACATTTTGGCTATCCAGGGGACGGAAGGGTGCACGCTGTAAATCATCAATTTTGGCGCCCCTTTGGGCAGCATGCCCTCTTTTCTGTCTACTCTTTGCTTGACCTCCCTGATGATAATATCCAACGCTTTTTCCATGTCTTCAATGCCGGTGTTGAAAGGGCAGAACAAGGGTTCCCAGAATGGACGGGCGCTTATTACGCCCAGAGGTTGCGGGTCCGTAGCCATGAGGAGGGCCAGCTCCGCCAGTTTGTTGGCGTACCTCTGCCAGATGGCAATCACCTCGTTTATCTTTTGCTCGGGAACCTTGATGCCTATTTCCCTCTGGGAAGATTCAAAACCGTCTTTCATCTGGGCGGCCAGGTATTCCACCCGGCTGATGACTTCATCCTCAACCGTGCCCAAGGGCTGGTCATGGGGTAGGCGGGTAATGTAAGTCTTCCACTCGGGGTCATGATAGATGCGGATGAACTCGTCTATCTTGGGGGCTTCATCGCAGATGAAACCCCATATCCAGCTAATATCAGGCGAGGGGATAATCTTCATCTTGCGGGCGGCGTATCTTGTCTTGTTCAGGGCGCAGTGGCGGCATCCATAAGGGATCCCGTTCCTTTCCGCATCCTCCAGGAGGGGGCTGAGTTTGTGGAAGAAGCCGTTCATCACCAGAGTAAGGAAGATGTCGGGAAAAGAAACGTATACCTTATCCGGCGCCGTCAGTTTCAGGGCGTAGTAAAAGTGCAGGATGGCGGGCAGAATGCCATATACTATCTTAACTCCTTTCTCTTTGTACTCATTCGCTTTGGTTAAGTCTATGGTCTCTTTTACAAA